>NZ_JBHTGV010000004.1:0-511588 GCF_042675445.1 Cohnella sp. GCM10027633
TCTGGGGTTGAAACATGGTCTTCATCCTTCCGACGTAATGCTTTCATTATATCAAGAAAAAGGTACAGTCCCTCAAAATAAAGAGAGTCTGTACCTTTTCATTCACTTGGACTTTTTCAGTGGCCTCAGCATCGCTTCGACTCTTTTTTCTCTATTTTCAACTCTCCATATCGCGTAGGGACGAGGTACCAGCCGTCATTCCGTCAACCGCCGCTGCCCATCTCGTCTTCCAGCCGCTTCATGAATTCTTCCGCCGCGCTGTACCCTTGCTGCTTCAAGTACCAGTTGTTCGCCGCCGCTTCGATCATGCCGGCGACGTCCCGCCCCGGCTGCAGCTGAATCTCGATATACGGAATTTTGACGCCCATATATTCCGAGAATTTCTGTTCCAGCTCCAGGTCGTTGTTCAAAGCGTTGTCCTGCCAATGCGTCAGCTCGATATCGAGCACGATCCGCGACTCGTCTTGGAACGCCTTGCGCCCGTATAGCCGGACGACGTTCACCAATCCGATGCTGCGCAGCGCCAAGAACTCCCGCGTCGTTTCGTTATGCGAACCGAGCAGCGTCTGAGGGCTCAGCTTCCGAAGCACGACGATGTCGTCCGCGACGAGACGGTGGCCCCGCCGGATGAGCGTATGCGCGGTTTCGCTCTTGCCGATGCCGGACTTGCCCCGCAGCAGTACGCCGATGCCCGACACGTTGACGCAGACGCCGTGGATGGCGATCTCCGGGGCGAGCGCCTTCATCAGGAACGAGTCCAGCTTCCCGATGAATTCCGTCGTCGTATCCTTCGTCCGAAGCAGCGGAATGCCTTCCTGCTCGCAATAGATCGTTAAGTATTTAAGCCCTTCCTGGTTCGACGTCACGATGAAGCAAGGCGGGTGATACTTCACGACGTTGCCGATATGCAGATTACGCTCGTCCTCGGTCAGCTTATGCAAATAGTTGATTTCCTTGCGTCCCAGCACCTGAACCCGTTCCATCGGGAAGAAGTCGAAATACCCGACGAATTCGAGCCCCGGCCGATGCGCCTTCGCCTTCGTAATCTCGCGATCGAGCCGCTCCCCGCCGGACAGCACCTCCAGCTTGAACTTCTGCTGCAGGCTTCGTACCGTGATCGATTTGTCCTTCATCTATAATCCCCCGCGTTCGTAAGCTGTTGGAATAGGTTTAATAGTTCCACGCCGAGCCGCCGTTCTCCTGCCGTCAGTCCACTCCGATCATCTGGAGCACGGGACGCCCGTCGCCCGCCAGCTTCGCTTCGCGCGATAGCAGTTGCGAGGAACCGTCCCCGTCCAGGAAAATACCGTCGATGAGCCGCCTCGGTTCCGCGTTGCCGTATTCGCGAATCGCGTCTCTGAATTGTTCGGCCGTGCACCGGGTGTCCGTAACGATCAAGTAGACTTCGCCGTCGTCGTAAGCCATCCCGCTGCGCAGCCGGTACTCGTCCGGCACGGGAATCGCTTCAAGCTCGGCCTGCTCGCGCCATCCGGCGTCGTCCCGCAAGCTTAAGCTGATTCCTCCCTGCGCCCAATAACGGGAGTCGTCCGATAGGACAAGCTCGCTCGCGTCGCTAACGACCTGCACCGACAGATTGCCGGAGGTTCGGTCGTAGACGAGCGTGCCCCGAGCGTATTTGGCGTTGAACCAGCCCGAGCCGCGAGCTCCCGGCTGGCCGCCGACCGGCACGCCGTCTTCCACCGCCACGCTGAGAAGCTGCTTCTCCCAGAAGAAACCGCCGTTCACGCCGACGACGCCGGACGCGGTCACGTTGTTGTCGATTTTGTTCAATCGGATATGGTCCGGCAACGTTCTTAAAATATGCAGCGAAACGCCTTCGTTCGATACGAAGCTATCGTAATCGTAATTCGTGCTCGTCGGCTCGGGCCGCGCCGTATCCGGAATCGATAGACGGGATAAGAGCGCGATGGCGATCGCGACGATCGCGCAGGCGATATACAGGATTCGGAACCGATTCAGATGTCGCAGGATGCGAATGGCCGTCGTATGCAAATCGATACCCCTTGCTTCATGTAATGTTCAGGAAATGGTCGAGATCGGTTTCTTCGTATACCGGTTCGCATAGGAGGACGCGGCATAAGCGAACGGCTTCACCCGAGGCGCGTATCGGCCCGTTTCGACGACCCGGTCGGCCATCTCTTGCACGTACGGAGAAGTCTTGTTCACGTGCGTCACCGTGCCGGCGTCGATATCGATATACGCTTGCAGCGTCGGGCACCGCTTCGCGCCGGCGACCGGCTGCCGCAGCAATTCGCGCAGCGCTTCAGGATCGAACCGGGCGGCGACGCGCTGCGATAATACCGTCTCTAGCATCAGCTTTTCGCGAATCGTTGTCAATTCCCTCGGGACGGCGAACTGCCGGTAACATGCCCATACTCCCTTGCCGATCCGATGGACGACGACTCCCGTCGCGAACTTCGTATGGCCGCGGTGCACTTGGCTGTCCGTGCCGACGATGAAGTCGTAATCGTCCGCGGGAGCGTCCGATACGAACCGCGCGACCCGCTCGAGCACGTCGTCCAGTCCGAGTCCGCGCTCGGATTGGTTCTGGAACGGTACCCGGTCGAACGCGGACAAGCCGTGAAGCATTGTCATGCGAATCACCTCCTCGCTAAGCGGATCAGGCACGTATGGTTCTATTGTATGACGGAGGGTGCTCGGCACATTTTTTAAATCTTCTTCTGCAACCAAATCCAACCAATTCGCGTCTATGGATGTAAGGTACGCGGCTTCTTCGGAACCGCGTAAACAGACGACTACTTTTATTTCCTAGGGGGAAATAACGATGGGTAACAAAATCTTTCTTACGGCGCTCTTGGCCAGCGTCATGCTGGCTACGACGTCCGTAGCCGCGCCCGCGAAGCCGCCTTCGACGGCGGCTCCGGCCAGCGGCAGCATAATGGTGAACGGCGCCGCGTTGAAACTGAACAAATCGGCCTACGTCGTCAAGAACATGACGATGGTGCCTCTGCGACAGATCGCCGAGGCGCTCGGCGCCGCCGTCGATTGGGGAACGGACGCGCAAGGCCGAACCTTCGCCAAGCTGACGCGGGGCGCACGCTCCGCGACGATCACGGCGGGAGTCGCGTCCATTGTCGCGGACGGCCGCGCGGTCAAGCTCGGCGTCGCGCCGGAACTCCGTTCGGGCACGATCATGGTTCCGCTGCGGGCGATCTCCGAAGCGCTCGGCACGATCGTCGCTTGGGACGGCGTCGGCAAAGTCATCCGCATCGACGATCCGAAGCAGCTCCCCGTCATCGGCACGCAGAAGAAGCTCGACGAGCTGTTGAAGCAGATGCAGCAGCAGACCGGGGTCATGTACACGCTGGAAGGCGGCACCGTCGTATCCAAGGATTCCAGCGACGGCGCGTCCGCGCCGCAAGCCGCTCCCGCCGCCGAGTCGGCCGCGGAATCCTCGGCGGGTTCCGGCGGCGCGGACCACTCGGAGACGAACGTGCAGGTACAAGGCGTCGACGAGGCGGACTGGGCCAAGACGGACGGCAAGTTCGTCTATCAGATCAGCGGGAGCCGGATCTTCATCTCGGATATATCGGAGCCTTCTTCGCCGAAACTAGCGGCTACGCTGGAATACAAGGCCGAAGACAACTTCTCTCCGCTCGAAATGTACGTGGACGAAGGCCGGTTGGTCGTCATCGGCCAGCGCAATTCATGGGTGCCGACGATGATCGTCGATCCGCCGCCGATCGAGGCGACAACGCCGAGCTCCGGCGCGGGAGCGAGCGGCAGCTCGAGCGCTTCGGGCGCGGCAAGCTCGCCCGAAGCGCCCGCTCCCGACGAGAAGATGAGCATCATGCCCGTCGTCCCGGTCGTTCCGGCGATCAGCACCGTGCAGACGAAAGTGTATGCGATCGACGATAACGGCCAGCCGACGCTCACCCGTACGACCGAGCTCGAAGGCAACTACGTGTCGTCCCGGAAGATCGACGGCGCGCTCTACGTTATCTCGAACAAGTACAATTACTACAACTATTATCCGATGATGGAGAAGCGCGCTGAATCGGACGGCAACGCCGCAGCGTCGGATTCGCCGGCGAACGCGTTCGAACCCGCTTTTTCCGACTCGGCCACGTCCAAGGAATTGAAGAGACTGTCGCTCAGCGACGTTCGGTACTTCCCGAACGCGATCGAGAACAGCACGATGCTGATCGGCGCGCTCGACCTCGACCGGCCGGAGCAAGCGTTCCAGGTGTCCGCTTATCTCGGCTCGGGACAGACGATCTACGCCTCTTCCAAGCATCTGTACGTCGCGATCGCGCGGACGGTGCCTGACGGCGCCGACAAGTACAAGAACGAGACGCACGTCTATAAATTCCGCCTCGATCAAGGCAACGTCGTGTACGTCGGCGAAGGCAGCGTGCCGGGCAACGTCCTGAACCAGTTCTCAATGGATGAGCACAACGGCTACTTCCGCATCGCGACGACGAACGGGAACATGTGGGACTCCGGCGCGAACCGTTCGACCAACGACCTGTACGTGCTCGACGAGCAACTGAAGACGATCGGCACGCTCGCGAACCTCGCGCCGGGCGAGCGTATCTACTCGGTACGATTCATGGGGAACAGGGCGTACATGGTCACGTTCCGCAACGTCGATCCGCTGTTCGTCATCGATCTTCTCAGCCCGACGAAGCCGGCCGTGCTCGGCCAGCTCAAGATTCCAGGTTACAGCGATTACTTGCATCCTTACGACGACAACCATCTCATCGGCTTCGGCAAGGAGACGGTCGAGTTGCCGTCGAAGGGCATGGGCCAAGACGCGACGATGGCGTTCTACCAAGGCATAAAGATCGCGATGTTCGACGTCACCGACGTCGCGAATCCGAAGGAATTGTTCAAGGAAGTCATCGGCGACCGCGGCACCGGCTCCGAGCTACTCTACAACCATAAGGCGCTCCTCTTCGACAAGTCGAAAGGCTTGATGGCGTTCCCGGTCGAGCTTATGGAGGTCAAGAACAAGGAACCGATCGAGCAAGGCGGCTTCCCTGCTTACGGCCAATTCGTCTACCAAGGCGCATACGTATACGGCGTCGATCTGGACGACGGCTTCACGCTGCGGGGACGGATTACCCACCTGTCGCAGGACGATCTCGCGAAGAGCGGCCAGTACGGCTTCGATTACGGCAAGTCGGTGCGGCGCATCCTGTACGCCAACGATACGCTGTACACGTTGTCGGAGCGCATGCTCAAGGCGAACGCTCTCGGCAGCTTAAGCGATCAAGGCTCGATCTCGTATCCGGCGCCTCCGGAAGGCCAATATTACCCGTACGGAGGACCGGCGATCAACGTCATGCCGATGCCCGCCGTCAGCGGTCCGGCGGTAGCCGAATAATAGCAAGGGTCGATGGATGACTTTATCCGTCGGCCCTTTCCATTTGTACTCTCCTATTGCAAGGGACTATAATGAAGTAAGTCTTAGGGACGGCAATCGAAGGAGAAGGTATAATCGATGACAAATAAAATATTGGTCATGACGGCCGTCGCGGCGGAACGGGATGCCGTGCTGCGCGGACTGTCGGGCGGCCATGCGCGCTTCGACGTGAAGCTGGCCGGCGTCGGACCGGTCTCGGCGGCCGTCAACGCGACGGCTGCATTAATAGAAGGAAGCGGAGAATACGGACTTGTGATCAGCGCCGGCATCGCGGGCGGCTTCCAAGGCCGGGCGGACATCGGCGACGTCGTCGTCTCGACCGCGATGATCGCCGCGGACCTCGGCGTAGAGACGCCGGACGGATTCAGCAGCGTGGACGAGCTCGGCTTCGGCACTTCGCGCGTCGAAGCGGACTCGGCTATCGTCGATCGGATCGTCGCCGCGATCGCCGCCGGCGACGGCTTGCGCGTCGTCCGCGGCTCGGTCGTCACCGTCAGCACGGCGACGGGCACGGCGGCAACCGAGGCGCGGAACGCGGCTCGCGTTCCCGGCGTCGCGGCCGAAGGAATGGAAGGCTACGGCGTCGCGGCCGCCGCGGAAGCGCGCGGCGTGCCGGTCATCGAACTTCGCGCGATCTCCAATCGCGTAGGGCCTCGCGACCGCGACGCCTGGCGCATCGGGGATGCGCTCGCGTCGCTTGAGCTCGCATTCGCACGACTATCGGAGGGATTGCCATCATGAGAATCGCGTACTCGCCTTGCCCGAACGACACGTTCGTTTTCCATGCCTGGGCGCATGGATTCATTCCGGGAGCTCCGGAACTGGACGTTACTTATGCCGATATCGATATTACGAACAACTTGGCGATTAAGGGCGAAGGCCCCGAAGTGATGAAAATCTCGTACGCCGCGCTGCCTTGGGTATTGGACAACTACGAGCTGCTGCCGTGCGGCGGCGCGCTAGGCAGAGGCTGCGGTCCGCTCGTTCTGACGTCGGGAGCCGCCGCGGATCCGAAGGATCCCGCGCAGTTGTCCGGAGCGACCGTCGCCGTGCCGAGCGAACGCTCCACCGCCTATATGCTGTTCCGGTTGTGGGCAGCGAAGAACGTGCCGGGAGGCGTCGGCAACATCGTCGTCATGCCGTTCCACGAGATCATGCCCGCCGTGCGGGACGGCCGCGTGGACGCCGGGCTCGTCATCCACGAAGCCCGTTTCACCTACGGCTCGTACGGCTTGTCGATGCTCGAGGACATGGGCAGTTGGTGGGAATCCGATACCGGCCTGCCGATCCCGCTCGGCGCAATCATCGCGCGGCGAGGCTTGGATACGAAGGCGATCGCCGGCTGGATTCGCGCGTCGGTCGACTATGCGTGGACGCATCCCGAGGCTTCCCGCGATTATGTAAGGGAGCACGCGCAGGAGATGGATCCCGCGGTCGCGAAGCAGCACATCGAGCTGTACGTGAATTCGTTCACCGCGGATCTCGGCGACGCCGGCTATGCGGCGATCGAGACGCTGCTGCGCCGGGCGATGGAATCGGGCGTCGTGCCGACGTTCGATCTCGCGAAGCTGCGCGCATAAGCGAATACGAATACGCGAATACAAGTATCGAGAACGAAGACACCTTCCCATATCGCCGCCGAGACGGCGATATGGGAAGGTGTTGTCGTTAAGGGAGCGGCTAGCCGATCGCGTTCACTAAGAGTCCCTTCAGCGGCAGGAGCAGATACGTTTGCTTCGTCGCTCTATATGCCGTGCATGACTGCAGCTCGTTCGTCTGCGTATGGAGCAGTCGAATCGATGGCTCGTCGAGCAATCGCTCGCCAGCTTTGCCGATCTGGGTGGCGAACCCGGCCAGCGTGACGAACGAGATGTTGATCGGCTCGTCGTGAGCTTGCAGACAATCGCGAAGGAGGCTTTCATTTACCGCGAGGCTGCCGTCCTCCGCGGGCCGGATCCCAAGCCAATCGTAGATCGAGACGTCCATCAAGCGATCGAACGTCTGGCGAAGCTTCGGAAGCAGCGCCTCTCCCGCCGCCTCGAACCTCAGTTGGAGATCGTTATAGGCGTCGACGAGCAATCGGGTATTCGCGACGATGTCGGCCGACATCTCGGAGACGATCGACGACAGTTGCGATGCCGTCGCCCCGAACGGGCGGGACGCGAAGCGGATGTCCGCGAGCAGTCGTCCGGCTTCCCCAACCGCGGTGCGGGCTGCCGTTAGCAAGCTTTCGATGCGCTTAGCCGCGAACGCGGCCTCTCGGTCTTGCGGAAGCTTCGGAACCGGCAGCCGGTTCGGCTTCGCCGGCAGTTGCCTTCTCGGACGCTGAATGTACTCGCGCTGCGCGACCGTCCACGGTACAGGCAATATGGCATTCGCGTACATCGTCGATGGGACCATCGTAACGCCACCCTCCGGGTTAATGTTACGATAAGTATACACCATGGTTACACTTTGTATCAATGTAAATGTTACATTTTGTTGCATATTTGCTACAGTCAAAGTTTTTAACAAACCTTTATTGCGGCGCGGTTAAGCATGTTCGAGCAATAGCGTTATGACATAGCGTTATTTGGGTGCGGACGCGAAAGTTCGAGCAATAGCGTTATGACATAGCGTTATTTGGGTGCGGCGCGCTCGAAAAATACTCCAACGGTACGAGACACCGCTACAGCAACTCATCCACCGAATCCCGCGCTCCAACGGTACGAGACACCGCTACAGCAACTCATCCGCCGAATCCCGCGCTCCAACGGCACGAGACACAGCTACAGCAACTCATTCGCCGATTCCCACGCTCTAACGGCACGAGACACCGCTACAGCAACTCATCCGCCGAATCCCGCGCTCCAACGGCACGAGACACCGCTAGAGCGTAGCCTTTTTCCCCGCGCCCCTACAGTAACCCGCCCATTTTTCTCAACCTATCGCAACTCGCCCCTCATGAGGGCAATCGCCTGAAAGATGAGCAACCCCGAGATAGAGAATCGGATTTTGAAGCATAATGTAGAAAGTCATTTCCATCGGCTCGGCCATTTCGGCGATTAATCTACATATTAGATCGTTATCATGTTTAATCATCATTTTTATATCTGACTCGAAAGCGTTAAAATAGATGCTGAACAATGCATCGAACAAGATGCGTCACTAGGTAATCCAACATGAACATAGAGGGATGCGCTGATGTCAGAATTGAAAGCAAGCCCGCAAGGACAATGGCAGCAATTTTACGGTCCCAACCTGGGATACATCCAGGAGCAGTACGAACTGTACGCGCAAGATCCGAACGCGGTGAGCCAAGCTTACCGCGACTTGTTCGCGACTTGGGGCGCTCCGCCGCGCTCGGAAGCGCTGGCCGAAGCGGCCGAAGCCCGGCTGACGTCCGGAGCGGGCGCCGCGCCGCTCGATACGGTCACTTTGAAGAAAGCGATCGCCGCGGGGCAACTCGCCTATAACATCCGCGCGTTCGGCCATCTGGCCGCCGACATCGATCCGCTCGAACTGAACTTCAAAGCGAGCGCGAGAATGATCGAGCCGGCGACGTACAACCTGTCCGAAGCGGATCTCGCGAACCTTCCGCCCGAGTGCGTCTGGGAAGACGCGCCGTACGCGCTCAAGAACAGCCTGGAAGCCTACAAGAAGCTGCTCGAGGTGTACACCGGTCCGATCGCGTTCGAATTCGGCCACGTGCACAACGAGGAAGAGATCAAGTGGCTGAACAAGCAAGCCGAATCCGTCATTCCGTCCGGCAAGCTGCTCGCGTCCGAACGCGAAGCGCTGCTGCGCAAGCTGCTGGAAGCGGAGCAATTCGAAGATTTCCTGCAACGCACGTTCGTCGGCCAGAAGCGCTTCTCGGTCGAAGGCAACGAGGCGCTTATTCCGTTGCTCGACGAGATCGTGCACGAACTCATTAACGACGGCGCGCGCAACATCGCAATGGGCATGGCGCACCGCGGACGCTTGAACGTGCTCGCGCACGTATTAGGCAAGCCTTACGGCAATATTTTCTCCGAATTCCATCATTCGCCGAACAAGAACCTGATCCCGTCCGAGGGCTCGATCGGCATCAACTACGGCTGGACCGGCGACGTCAAGTACCATCTCGGCGCGAACCGCTCCATCCAATCCGGCGAGACGGCGGAAACCCGCTTGACGATGGCGAACAACCCGAGCCACTTGGAATACGTCAATCCGGTCGTGGCCGGCTTCGCCCGCGCGGCGCAAGACGATCGCTCGAACCCGGGTTACCCGCAGCAGAACTTCGATTCCGCGGCGTCCATCATCATGCACGGCGACGCCGCGTTCTCCGGGGAAGGCATCGTCGCCGAGACGCTGAACTTCAACAACCTTCGCGGGTATTCGAACGGCGGCACGGTGCACATCATCGTCAACAACCGGATCGGCTTCACGACTGAGAGCTTCGACTCCCGTTCCACGCACTACTCGAGCGACGTCGCCAAAGGCTACGAGATTCCGATCGTTCACGTGAACGCCGACGAACCGGAAGCGGTTATCGCGGTCGCCCGCATGGCGAGCGAATACCGGACCCTGTTCAAGAAAGACTTCCTCATCGACTTGATCGGCTATCGCCGTTACGGCCATAACGAGACGGACGATCCGGAAACGACGCAGCCGTTGATCTATAAGAAGGTCAAAGCCCACAAGCCGGTCGCGCGCCTGTACGCCGACAAGCTCGTCAACGAAGGCACGCTGACGGCCGAAGCCGCGGAAGCGATCAAGCAAGACGTGCTTCGCAAGCTGAAGGCCGCGTACGACCAAGTGAAAGCGCAAGAGCACAAGGATCCGGTTCACCAATCGATGCCGCAAGCGAACGCGCTCGCCGCGAAGCCGGTTACCGCCGTGGCCGCCGACAAGCTTCAAGGCATCAACAAAGGCTTGCTCAGCTTCCCGAGCAGCTTCAACGTCTATCCGAAGCTGCAGCGCATTCTGGAGCGCCGCCTCGACGCGCTCAACGACGGCGAGAAGGTAGACTGGGGCCATGCGGAGACGCTCGCGTTCGCTTCTATTCTCGCGGACGGCACGCCGATCCGCCTGAGCGGCCAAGACGTGGAACGCGCGACGTTCGCGCATCGGAACCTCGTCCTGCACGATCCTTCGACCGGCGACACGTTCTGCCCGCTGCACGAGCTGCCGGAAGCGAAAGCATCGTTCGCGATCCATAACAGCCCGTTGTCCGAGGCAGGAGTGCTCGGCTTCGAATACGGCTACAACGTATACTCGCCGGAGACGCTCACGATCTGGGAAGCGCAATACGGCGACTTCGTCAACGTGGCGCAGGTGCTGATCGACCAATTCATCTCCGCTGGACGCTCGAAGTGGCAGCAGCGTTCCGGCTTGGTCATGCTCCTCCCGCACGGCTACGAAGGCCAAGGACCGGAGCATTCCAGCGCGCGCATGGAACGGTTCCTGCAACTCTGCGGCGAAGAGAACTGGACGGTCGCTTACTTGTCGAGCGCGGCGCAATACTTCCACTTGCTCCGCCACCAAGCGGCCATCACGAACACCGAAGCGGCGCGTCCGCTCATCCTGATGGCGCCGAAGAGCTTGATCCGCAATCCGCACGTCGCATCGCCGGCCTCCGCCCTCAGCGACGGCTCGTTCCAGCCGGTGCTGGAGCAGCCGGGACTCGGCCAGCAAGCGAAGCGCGTCGAGCGCCTCGTGCTGTGCACGGGCAAAGTCGCGATCGACCTTGCGGACGAGATCTCCAAGACGCCGGACGCGAACCGCGACTGGCTGCATATCGCGCGCGTCGAACGGCTGTATCCGTTCCCGAAAGAAGAAATTCAAGCGATCGTCGATCGCTATCCCGAACTGAACGAGATCGTATGGGTTCAGGAAGAACCGAAGAACATGGGCGCATGGAGTTACATGGAGCCGCGCATCCGCGAAGTCGCTCCTTCCGAAGCGGCCGTCAGCTACATCGGACGTCCGGAGCGCTCCAGCCCCGCGAGCGGCTTCCAGCAAGTGCACGTCCTCGAGCAGCAGTACATCGTTACGCAGACGCTGCAGAACAAAAAGAAATCGGCTGTTAAATCCGGGAGGTAACTTCGAATGTATGACATTATCGTACCAGCGATGGGCGAATCCATTACGGAAGGCACGATTTCCAAGTGGATCGTCAAAGTAGGAGACGCCGTTAAACAAGGCGACTTGCTGCTCGAGCTGGAAACCGACAAAGTAAACTTGGAAATCAGCGCCGAGCACGACGGCGTCGTTACGGCTATTCTCGCGAACGAAGGCGACACGGTGAAAATCGGCGAAGCCGTCGGCACGCTCGGAGCGGCAGGCGCCGCTCCGGCTCCTGCTGCAGCGCCAGCGCCAGCGGCGGCACCTGCTGCTCCGGCTCCTATCGCGGCTGCAGCGGCGCCAGCAGCTCCCGCACCCGCACCTGCACCTGCGGCGGCATCGGCCGCAACGGCTGCCGGCACGCTCGCTTCCCCTGCCGCGCGCAAGCTGGCGCGCGAGCAAGGCATCGACCTGAACGCCGTGCTCGGCCGCGTCTCTTCCGCCGACGTGAAATCCGCGGGCAGCGCCCCTGCCGCGGCTCCCGCTCCGGCGGCAGCTCCTAGCCCGGCATCGGACAAGACCCCCGTCGCGAACTTCGCGAAGCCGGAAGAGCGCAAGAAGATGTCCCGCCGCCGCATCACGATCGCGAAGCGCCTCGTCGAAGCGCAGCAAACCGCGGCCATGCTGACGACGTTCAACGAAGTCGACATGACGAAGATCATGGAAATCCGCAAGCGCCGCAAAGACTCGTTCAAAGAGAAGCACGACGTCGGCCTCGGGTTCATGTCCTTCTTCACGAAAGCGGTCGTCGGCGCGCTGAAAGCTTTCCCGCACTTGAACGCGGAAATCAGCGGCGATGACATTATCGTCAAGAAGTACTACGACATCGGCATCGCGGTATCCGCGAAAGAAGGCTTGGTCGTACCGGTCGTTCGCGAAGCGGACCGCCTGAGCTTCGCCGAAATCGAGCGTTCCATCGTGAATCTCGCCGGCAAAGCGCGCACCAACACGCTCGAGCTGTCCGAGCTGCAAGGCGGCACGTTCACGATCACGAACGGCGGCACCTTCGGTTCCCTGCTCTCGACGCCGATTCTGAACGCGCCGCAAGTCGGCATTCTCGGCATGCATAAGATCCAGCTCCGTCCGGTCGCGATCGACGCGGAACGCATGGAGAACCGTCCGATGATGTACATCGCCCTCTCCTACGACCATCGAATCGTCGACGGCGCGGAAGCGGTACAGTTCCTCGTCAAGATCAAGGACATGCTCGAAGATCCGGAGACGCTCCTGATCGAAGGCTAATCCCTTTCGTACGCTTCTGCTTCGCACAACACAAAAAACCTGTTCCCTCGCCGCGCATCAAGCGCGGACGGGAAACAGGTTTTTGTTCGTTAATAACGGATTATTCGAGATCATGGCGGCGATTCTCTTCTTCGTCTTCGCGTCGACAGGCAACGCGCCCTGCCGATGGAGCAGCAGCCATCTCGCGAACGCGATCGCTTCGAACGCGCGAAGCTCGGCCTCCGGGTACGCGATCAGCGCCGAATAAGCCTGGAGCAGCCCGTCCGCATGCCGGTCCGAGACGTACAGCCTCGTGATGACGACCATCCACATGAGATCGTACCTCGGATCGCCTAGCTGACCGTTCGTCCAATCGATGGCCGTATAGCGCCCGTCCGCCTCGACCAGGTTGCCGAGATGCAGATCGCCGTGTATGACCGCGTCTTGCCGAATGCCGACTTCGCCGATCCACTCGAGCAGCGCCTGCCGAAGATCCTGCTGCTCCGCGATGCCGGGATAGAAGTACGAGACGAAATCATGCTTGTCGACGCGCAAGTCCCCCGCGGGATCGTACGGAAACCGATGCACGTCCGCCATTAAGCCCGCTATACTCGCGTGAGCGCGCTTATCGAGCTTCGTCAGGGGCGCTCCGTCGTCCGACGTGAGCAACGCGCCGTTGCCGTCTTCCGTCAGGCCGAAGCCCAGCGGCTTGGATACGGGAATTCCATGCTCGGATAGCGCGAGCAGCAGCCGGTATTGATACGCGATATCGGGCTTCGAATGCTTGTCCCATACCTTGAGCACGTAGCTTCCGCCGTCTAGCATGACCTTATGGACTGTAGCTTCCAATCCGGCCTGCATCGCGTCCACGGTAACCGATTCCGCTCGGCTCAGCAAGTCGTCCAACCAATCTTGCTTGATCGTCCAGCTCGTCCGCGCCAGCAGCTTCCCCGCGTCCGCCATCCGCGCTACACGCCCGTTCTTTTCTTCTGATTGTTCGGCTTCTTCTTGATCTGGCTCGACATCGCCTTCACGTCCGTCGAGTAGTGGCCCTGCGGATTGCCCGCTTGGCGCTGTGCCTGCTTCTTCTTCTCGAGCATGGCCTTCATCGCGTCGCCGAGACTGACTTTCTTCGGTTGTTCATCCATCGCATTCGTTCACCTTTCGTCGCTGATTGCCCCTAGTATACCATAGCGGAACTTTCCTTTTCATGCCGGCTTCGGAACCGGAAAATGGAAGGAATTCCGACGCTCCGCATCGAATTGCTATATATCGATCTTTTTCAACATAGTTAGCGAGGTGTCGACATGAAAAAAGGGGTTATCGCGATCATTTGCTGTCTTCTGCTGGCGGCATGCGGGAATAACGCGTCGAGTTCGGATAAGAATCACGGAAAAGGCTATAAGCCGAGCCTGGACGTGTCGCTGAAGATCGAAGGGAACAGCGCGACGGTTACCGTCGAGACCGACATGACCGTCTCCCCCGAGCATTACGGGATGGCCCGGGAGTCGGGCGAAGGTCATATTCACATGTACCTCGACGACCAAGACAAGATCGGCGTGAAGGAAAGGGTATACGCGTTTCCCGATCTCGAGGCAGGCCCTCATAAGCTGAAGGTCAGCTTGCACAACAACGACCATACGCCGTACGACGTTACCCAGACGGTGGAATTCGAGATCAAATGACGACGGACACGCGCCAACGCTCCATGCCCCGCCGTCTTAGCCTGCAACTCCGGCTGCTCTTGCTTGTTTCCGTCGTGACCGTCGCCCTGATGTCGATTATCGTCTGGTTCGACACTTACACCTTGCGCAAATCCGTCGAGGAGACGTACGTGAGCCAGCTCGACGGCATGACGACCGCCATTAACGGACGGTACGAGGAATCGCACTCCATCGAGGACGTGCAGCAAATTTTCGATTACATCCAGTATAAGAATCCGAACGTGCTCCAGCTGACGCTGTTCGGCGAAACCGAAGTGCAAGCTTCCACCGACCGCGAGCGGATCGGCGCGCCGTCCCCTCAAGGCCTGCTGGCCTTGCTCGAGGGCGATCGCACGCTCGTCGATCATCTGAGCGACGAATCCGACGGCATCCCGAAAGACCGGCTGACCGCCCCCCTCAAGGAAGACGGAACGACGATCGGCGCCATCGAGCTCCTTATCGATACGTCGGACAGCAAAGAGCTCATCCGGACCCGCGTGCAAATCATTATCGTCGTCGGCCTTGCCATAACCGTTCTGCTTCTCGTCGCGCTGTCGTATATCATTCGCAGGCTGCTCTTGCGCCCGCTCCTCACGATACGCGCCGCGGCCGTGTCCGTGAAGCAAGGACTGCCCTACCAAGAAATCGCGCTCGATTCGAGCCAAGAAGTTACCGAGGTGGCTTCCGCCTTCAACGAGATGGTAGCCGACCTCGAAGGGCGGTATAGCGAACTTAAGCATGCGATGGACATCGTGAAGCAGACGCAGAAGCAGTTGGTCGAGTCCGAGAAGATGGTCGCGCTCGGCAATCTCGTCGCCGGCGTGTCCCACGAGATCAATACGCCGATCGGCATCGGCGTCACCGCCGTGACCTACATGGACGAGAAATCGAAGGAATTCCAAGCGTTATACGCCTCCGGAGCGATGAAGCGTTCCGATCTCGAGGAGTATATCCGCCTCATACAAGAAACGACCGGCATGATTCAATCGAATCTCGTCCGCGCCTCGGAGCTCATCCGCAGCTTCAAGCAAGTCGCGGTCGACCGCAGCGCCCAGACGAAACGGCGGTTCCGGCTGAAGCCGTACGTCGAAGAGGTGCTCGTCAGCCTGCAACCGAATTTGAAGAAGACCAAGATCCGGGTGACGGTGACAGGTTCGGAAGCGATCGAGCTGCATACCGATCCCGGCGCGATCTCGCAGCTGCTCACGAACCTGATCATGAACTCGTTGATCCATGCGTTCCAAGCGGACGAGGAAGGCCGCATCGATATCGAACTATCGGAGCGCAACGGCAACGTCAAGCTCCGCTATGCCGACGACGGCAAAGGAATGCCTCCCGAAGTCGTCGCGCAGATTTTCAACCCGTTCTTCACGACGAATCGCGGAGGCGGGGGAACGGGACTCGGCATGCACATCGTATATAATCTCGTCCAATCGCTCGGCGGCACGATCGCGTGCGAGAGCAGCCCGGGGCACGGCACGAGCTTCACGATTCAGATGCCGCTTAAGGAAGGGGAGTAAACCATGATCAGCAACCATGAAGACGATCTGCTCGTGTTCGCGGACGAAGTACAGGACACGGCGCGGACCGAACCCGTCCGGCAAGACCGATGGAAGGTCGTCATCGTTGACGACGAGCAGGAAGTTCACCATTTGACGAAGCTGGTGCTCGGCGATTTCGCCTTCGATGGCAAACCGCTCGAATTCATTAGCGCCTATAACGAGACGACCGCGCTATCGCTCATCGAGAAGCATGAGGACGCGGCCGTTATTCTGCTCGACGTCGTCATGGACGCCGACGATACCGGACTGAGAATCGTCAAGCATATCCGGGAGAACCTGAAGCGGACGTCCGTCAGAATCATTCTCCGTACGGGTCAGCCGGGTCAAGCACCCGAGCGGCTCGTCATTACGAATTACGACATCAACGATTACAAGGAGAAGACCGAGCTTACTTCGCAGAAGCTGTTCACGACGATGATGGCTGCGCTTCGCTCTTACCGCGACATCATGATCATCGAGAACAACAAGATCGGCCTGGAGAAAATCATCGGCGCGTCGTCCGACCTGTTCGAGGTAAAGTCGATGCGCAAGTTCGCTTCCGGCGTTCTGACGCAGCTCACGTCGATTCTCAACTTGAACAAGAACGCCTTGCACTGCAACAGCTTCGCGGCCGCCAAAGGACAAGAGGAGATCTACATCCTGGCGTCCTCCGGCGATTATTCGTTCCAAGGCAACGAGCGCATCGAGGACGTCGTCCCCCCGCACGTCTACCGGGTTATCGAGCAGACGTTCCGGAACAAGACGAGCGAGTTCAGCGACCGATACTTCGCCTGCTACTTCCGAAGCAAGACCGACAAGGAGAACGTCATCTACTTCGAAGGCGCCAGCGAGCTGAACGAATGGAACCGCTACTTGATCGAGATCTATTGCTCCAACGTCTCGGTCGCGTTCGAGAGCCTCTACTTGAACGAAGAGGTCGAGCATACGCAGAAGGAAATCATTTTCACGCTCGGCGAGATCGCGGAGACGCGCTCCAAGGAGACGGGACAGCACGTTAAGCGCGTCGCCGAGTATTCCAAGCTGCTCGCGCTCAAGTATGGCATCTCCGAAGACGAAGCGGAGATCGTCAGGCTCGCCTCTTCGATGCACGACGTCGGCAAAGTCGCCGTTCCGGACGCGATTCTGAACAAACCCGGCAAGCTGACGGCGGAAGAGTTCGACATCATCAAGAACCATACGAACCACGGCTACGCGATGCTGAACCATTCGAAGCGCGACATTATCCAGACCGCCGCGATCATCGCCTATCAGCACCACGAGAAGTTCGACGGAACCGGCTATCCGAACGGGCTGGCGGGCAAGGACATTCACATCTACGGCAGAATCGCCGCCATCGCCGATGTATTCGACGCGCTTGGCAGCGACAGGGTATACAAGAAGGCTTGGCCTCTCGAGCAGATTCTCGACTATTTCAAGGAAGAGAGCGGACGGCACTTCGATCCGACGCTCGTGGACATCTTCTTCGAGAACCTGGAGGGGATGCTGGAGATTCGGGAACAGTACGCGGACTAGCCAACCTTATGCGAGCATTGAACAGCATACGTAATCGTGAACAAGCCGGCGATCACCTTCGCCGGTTCTTTTTTTTGTAATTATTACTTTACTACATTAACGCGTTATTGTATTATTACATTAATGTATAGAAATAATTCTAAAAGAGAAGGTGAATCTAAGTGTCCTCAACGAAGTCTGACGTTCGAACACGGAATATACTGAAACGCATGAAGCCTTATTCGCCGGGCAAACCGATATGGGAGGTACGGCGCGAGCATGGAATCGATCGCGTCGTCAAGCTTGCCTCCAATGAGAACCCGCTCGGTCCTTCGCCGAAAGCAGTGGAAGCGATACAGGGCTTGCTGGTCGATCTTCATCGGTACCCTGACGCGCAGGCTGTGGATTTACGCGCAACGATAGCCGGGAGATACGGGCTTGCATCCGAGCAGATCATCGTCACCAACGGCGGAGATGAATTGATTACGCTCGTATCCGAGGCTTTCATCGAAGCGGGGGACGAGATCATCGTACCGGGTCCTTCGTTCAGCGAATATGAATTCGGGGGCCAATTGATGGGGGCCGTCATTCGGACGGTCGCTTTGACGGAAGACTACCGATACGATATTCCCGCCATACTCGAAGCCGTAAATGAACGCACCAAGGTCCTCTATCTATGCTCTCCCAATAACCCTACCGGAACGATCCTGCCCAAATCGGCGCTAACGGAGTTGCTGAATCGCTTACCTTCGTACGTGCTTGTTATGCTCGATTCCGCCTACAGTCACTTCGTAACCGAAGACGATTATTCGGACGGCATCGAGTTCGTGAAAGCAGGTTATCCCGTCATCGTTCTTCAAACTTTCTCCAAGGTTTATGGATTAGCGGGGATCCGGGTAGGCTTCGGGGTCGCTTCGCCTTCGATTATTAGATCGGTACTTCAAGTCAAGGAACCGTTCAACGTGAATGCTCTTGCTCAAGCAGCGGCTGCGGCGGCGATTGCAGACGACGATCATGTCCGAGAATCCAGCCGGCTGGTGAAGGAAGAACGTCTGCGGATGTATCGCGGATTCGAGGAGCTCGGCTTGAATTATACGTCGAGCATGAGTAATTTCATTCTCGTTAAGCTTGGCGAGAACGCGGAGCAGCATTACGTCGAGCTGATGCGGAAAGGGGTTATCGTGCGATACGGAGGCGCTTGGGGGTTGCCGCAGCATGTACGGATCTCCATCGGCACGCCGGAGGAGAATAATGTACTCCTTCGAGCGCTCCGACTGATCCTGGCTTTACCCGGAATGGAATAAAAGAAGGTCCCCGCGGATGCGGGAACCTTCAATCTTATACGCGATCGCATTACCCTCGGAAAAACTCGTAAGCCCTGTTCCAACGAAGCGTCTCGCCCGGCTGCGCGTCGATATCGATGAACATCTCCGGGCTCGCCACGTGCGTCTGTCCCCAGACGGCCAGCCGCAACAGCGGACGATCGAGCGTCTCCGTCATGCCCGCCCCGCTCGGCTTGTGCACGAGCGTCCAGGACGGACGGTCGGCGCCGATCGGCTCGAACTCGCGCGCCAGGGCGTAGAACGACTCGCCCGCTTCCGGCGTTCTGAGCCAACGAAGCTTGTTGCCTTCCTGCGCCACGATCGGACGTTCCTCCGGCTTCGTGTAGTCGAACGCGGACGCGATCGGCAGCGTAAGCTCGTAATCCGGGCCGATGTCCGCGCCGTTAATCCGGACGAAGTTGTGGTTGTATTCGCTCGTCCGGATCGGCTTGTCGCCGACGTTGCGCAACTCGTACGCGACGTTCAGCCGGTTGCCGTCCACGCTGACCTTCTTCACGATGTCCGCCGCATAGCCGTTGCACGGCTTCGCCGCCGTGCGGAACCGGACGGAGCGACCGTCCGCGGACATCTCGTACGTCGTCTCGAACGGCTCCAGCTCGAACGCGCGGAAGAAATCGTAACGACCGTCGTCCGGTCTCGTCAACAGCCCGACGCCGAGCTTCGGGAACCGCTCGCCTACGCCGCACTCGGCATACCCGATCGGTTCGCCGTTGCCGTATTCGTTGCACAGGCCGCCGCCTCCCGTGCCTTCGCCCGGGACGAGCGATTCGTCCACGCAGAACGTCGACTCCCCGTCGAGCGTCACTTGCTGGATCCAACCGGTCCAATCGAACCGCGTCCTCCGGTAATTCGCGCCGGGAACCGCGATCTCTACCGCAAGCCTATCCGTCTTGAGCGCGATGAACGCTCCGTTCGTCTCCGCCTGGCTCATGTCCGCAGGACTCCTCTCGGTTTTACACCATCACTTTGCAAATATCGTTCGTGAACGCGACCGGATCCTCGATCGGCAACCCTTCGATCAATAGCGCTTGATGATAGAGCAGCGTCGTGTATAGGTCGAGCTTCGTCTTATCGCCCGCGAACGCGTCCTCGAGCGACTTGAACACCGGATGGTTGACGTTGATCTCGAGCACCTTGTCGGCTTTGATGTCGCCGCCGTTCGGCATCGCCTTCAGAACCTTCTCCATCTCGATCGTCAGCTCGCCTTCGGTGGAGAAGCAGACCGGATGGGACTTCAGACGCTTCGAAGCGCGCACGTTCTTGACTTTGCCCGCGAGCAGCGACTGCATCGCTTCGAACAAGTCTTTATGCTGCGCCGCATCCTCTTCCGTCTCTTTCTCGTCCGCTTCGATGCCGAGATCGCCGCTGGAGACGGACTTGAACTCCTTATCCTTGTACTTGCCGATCATCTTGATCGCGAACTCGTCGATGTCGTCGGTGAAGTACAGAATTTCGTAGCCTTTGTCCGCGACCATCTCCGTCTGAGGCAGCTTCTCGATCCGTTCGACCGATTCGCCGGACGCGTAGTAGATGAACTTCTGGTCTTCCGGCATTCTCGCGATATACTCGTCGAGCGATACTTGCTTCTTCTCCTTGGAGGAGACGAACAGGAGCAGGTCCTGCAGCACGTCCTT
Organism: Cohnella sp. GCM10027633; assembly: GCF_042675445.1. Classification (NCBI taxonomy): domain Bacteria; kingdom Bacillati; phylum Bacillota; class Bacilli; order Caryophanales; family Paenibacillaceae; genus Cohnella; species Cohnella sp. GCM10027633. The sequence goes on from NZ_JBHTGV010000004.1 coordinate 20,452, forward strand.
GTGCGCGCCGTAGTCGTTGTACACGCCGAACTTCAGCTGGCGGCCGAACGCCTTGTAGAACTCCTCGTACTTGTCGCGCTCGTCCTTGAGCAAGCTCTGCAGCTGGCTCTTGATCTTGCTCTGGATGTTCTTCGCGATCAGCTTCAGCTGGCGGTCGTGCTGCAGCATCTCGCGGGAGATGTTCAGCGACAGGTCCTCGGAATCGACGAGTCCCTTCACGAAGCTGAAGTAGTCCGGCAGCAGGTCGCCGCACTTGTTCATGATAAGCACGCCGCTGGAGTAGAGCTCGAGTCCCTTCTCGAACTCCTTCGTGTAGTAGTCGAAAGGCGTGGAGCCCGGGATGTACAGAATCGCGTTGTAACGGACCGCGCCGTCGACGCTGATGTGAATATGCTTGATCGGCTTGTCGAAGCCGTAATGCTTCTCGTTGTAGAAGCTGTCGTAATCTTCCGTCGTCAGCTCGCTCTTGTTCTTCTTCCAGATCGGCACGAGGCTGTTGACCGTCTGCTCTTCCGTGTAATCCTCGTACTCGTTCTCCTCGCCTTCCTTCTTGCGGCTGCGGGAGACGTCCATCTTGATCGGGTAGCGGATGAAGTCGGAATACTTCTTGATGATCGCGCGCAAACGGTATTCTTCCAGGAATTCGTCGTAGCTGTCGTCCTCGGTGTTCTCCTTGATCTTCAGGATCACTTCGGTACCGACCTCTGCCTTGTCGCAAGGCTCGATCGTATAACCTTCCGCGCCTTCCGACTCCCACTTAAACGCCTGATCGCTATCCAGCGCGCGGCTGATCACCGTCACTTGATCGGCGACCATGAACGCGGAGTAGAAGCCGACGCCGAATTGGCCGATGATGTCGTGGCCGTCTTTGGATTCGTTCTCCTTCTTGAACGCGAGCGAGCCGCTCTTGGCGATGACGCCGAGATTGTTCTCGAGCTCCTCGCGGGACATCCCGATGCCGGTATCGCGAATGACGAGCGTGCGGGCGGCTTTATCGGCGGTTACTTTAACGTAGTAGTTGTCCTTCTCGAACGCGATCTTATCGTCGGTCAGCGCCCGATAGTAAATCTTGTCGATGGCGTCGCTCGCGTTGGAGATCAGTTCCCGGAGGAAAATCTCGCGCTGCGTGTAGATCGAGTTGATCATCATTTCCAGCAGCCGCTTCGACTCGGCTTTGAATTGTTGCTTGGACATTGCGATTACCCCTTTGCGACGTGAGTTAGCACTCTTCACTCTCGAGTGCCAATACTTATTTTTGTATCATTATCGCCATCCTCTGTCAATACGAACGAACGACATTAACCCCGAAGCGTCCGCTTCGGGGCTTATGCGCAGCGATCGTCCGGCGCTCGTTCGCCTCTATCTCGCCCGCTTCAGCCGCTTCCCGAACAGAAGCTGCAAGACGAGGAGCACTACCGGCAGCCCGAACGCGATCGACACGCCGATCTTCGGCCATGCGTTCTCGAGATAATCCAACGCGAAGAAGTGATCCTTGATGACCCAATAGCTGAACACGCCGATGATCAGCGCCGCAGGCAGTATCGTCCACCGGTCGTTCTTCAAGCCGAACAGCGCCGACGCGCAGCGGGACGTTCCGTATATGCAGAACATGATTTCGAACAGGATCGGAACGGAATACAGCGCGATCATGATCATTTCGTAGCGCTGCAGGAACATGCCGATATGGGCGTTGCGCGCCAGCTTCATGCAGGAGACGGTGTATTGCGCGGTCACTTCGGCCGACAATACGGCTCCTTGCAGGAACGACCAGATGAGGATGATCAACCCGCTCGCCGCGACGCCCAGCATCCCGAGCTTGCCTCCTCGCCGCTTGACGTCCTTGAGATGAGGCATGACGAGCGCTGCCATCATGATCGCCAGCGCGCAATCCGCGTCGTATTGCAGGCTTGCTCCGGCCACCTTCGAAAATCCGGATTCCAGGATCGGCAGCAGGTTACGGATGTCGAACTCCTGCGTCGAGCCGACGATGATCAACACGTTAAGCATGAAGATGAACAGCAACCCCAGCAGCGCCAACCGGGCCATGACCTCCAGCCCGTAGTAGCAGCCCAGCGCACCGACGATCAGCGCGGAGACGAGGAATAGCGTGAGGGGCGCCTCAGGCAGGAAGTAATCCCGCAAATGGTACACGAAGGTAAGCATGATCGGCCCCGACGCCGCGAGGAAGAAGCCGAACATGGTGACGGCCACGATCTTGCCGAACCACTTCCCGAGCAGCTTCTCGCCCATTCCGATGAAATCGAGGTTCGGCTTCCGACGGATGACGAGGTAAGTGACGTACATCATGACGATGCCCTGCAGCGTGCCGAGCAGCGTGGCGAGCCACATATCCTGGCCGACGATGCGCGCGAGCGTCCCTTGCGTGACGCCGATCGACTTGACGAAAGCTAGATTCACGATCATCGCGACGAACATTCCGTTGCCGATTATAGTCTTGTTCATTGGATTCTTCCCACCGCCTTCACTACGGCGCTCTTGATCTTGGCTTCGACCGTGACGGTCACTTCCGCTTCGGAGAACGCCGCGTTCCAATCTTGGCCGAGCGTCCGCCACTCGGCCGGGAACCGATTGCGGAACACGTCTCCGAGCTTCAGGAAGTCGGTATGATACCGTTGCTGCGCTTTGCCGACGACGCCGACGATCTTCTCCTTCAACTTCTCCTCCAGCGCCCGCTCGACATCCTCGCGTATGTTCGCCAGGTTCGTCCCGCAGGCGGACTCCACGATGTCCGCTTGCGTCTTCAGACCGACGGCGAACGCCGGACGTTGATTCGCGTAGGAGGCCTTCACCTTCAGTTTCGCGTCGCGAAATTCCAGCGAGATGTTCTTGCCTACGTTCGGGCACGACAAGACTTCGATGCCGCTCTCCAGCCTTTCGGTGAAGAACAACAGCCCCCGCGCCTCCATTGGAGTTAGCCACCCCACCATAATATCGCCCTTGAACGCGGCGGCTCCCGCTAGTTCGACCTGCATGAGCGAGCCATGCTCCTCCGGCTTCTTGTTCGAGATGCCTCTGGGCTTAAGCTGCAATCTGGCGATCGCCGGATCGAACGATCGGCTCAAGACCGCCTCCTCCAAGTTCCTCATGTTGCTTCCCGTCGCTTGTCCGACGACCGAGTTATCCCGGAACAGGCTGTCGATCCCCTCTCCCGGCACGACTTCGAGTCCCGTAATGGTCGAGATGAGCTCCGCCGGGACGTCCGAAGTAACCGCAACCCACGTGTCCATGCGCAATTCGTGATTCCGGGTGAAAAAATCGACCATGTCGCCGATCCCGTTCTTGGCGTAATCCTCGTGCATGACGATCAGGAAATTGTGAGCCCAGTACACTCTTCGGGAGACGAACCGTCCGAGATTGCGAATGGCGGCGAAGATGGATTCGCCTTCCGCCTCCGCGGAATAGATCGGCTGGCCGGTGCCGCCCGACGGCGCCCCGGTCTGCCCGCGCGCGTCCGACGGGCGAATGATCTGGACCGATACTTTGACGGTGTTCGGCTTCTCCCCCATTTGCAGGCCGACGGCCGTCACGATCGCGAGCTCGTTGATCTGCCGTTGTCCGATGCAGGAGACGCACATCGTCAGCAACGCGAACGAGACGAACAGCCGCAGAACCGCGCTCACCCGGCTACTCATGTCGCCCCTCCTTCGGAGGGCGCGGTTTCTGGTCGTCGCCCATGCGCGCCTGATCCTGCGCGAAGCTCGGCCGCTCGTCCTGCATCCACATCGGCAGCCTCAGCATCAGATCCCCCTGTTCGGAATGGACGTAAGGGCTTACCGGAGCGAGGTACGGCTCTCCGAACGAGCGGATGGAGAGCGCGTGGAGCAGAAGCGCGAAGAACGTCGTCGCGAAGCCCAACAAGCCGAACAGGCCGGAAGCGATCAGGATCGGGAACCGGCACAGGCGGATCGCCAGCGAAGACGTGTAGCTTGGAATCGCGAACGAAGCGATACCCGTGATCGCCACGACGATAACCATGAACGTCGACACGAGTCCCGCCTGCACGGCCGCTTGGCCGATGATGAGCGAACCGACGATGCTGACCGCTTGGCCGATCGGCTTGGGCATGCGCAAGCCCGCTTCGCGCATCAGCTCGAAGGCCAGCTCCATGAGCAACGCCTCGAGCAGCACGGGAAACGGCACGACCTCCCTGCCTGATGCGATCGTCAGCGCCAGCGACGTCGGGATCATCTCGTGGTGGAACGACACGAGCATGACGTAGATCGACGGCAGCAGCAGACTGATCATGAAGGCGATGTACCGGATGAACCGGAAGAAGCTTCCGACCCAATAGCGTTCGTAATAGTCGTCCGGCGCTTGGATGAATTGCCAGAACGACGTCGGCACGACGAGAACGACCGGCGTGTTGTCGACGAAGATGGCCACCCGTCCTTCCAGCAGCGCGGAGGCGACCTTGTCCGGACGCTCCGTGCTCTGAATCGTATTGAACGGGGACAACGGCGCGTCTTCGATCAGCTCCTCGATGTTGCCGCTCTCCAAGATCGCGTCGATCTTGATCCGGCCCAGTCGCTGTTTCACTTCGTCGACGAGGCCTTCCTTCACGAGATCCTTCACGTAGGCGATATTAATGTCCGTCTTCGTCCTCGCGCCGATGATCATGGAATCGATTCGCAGCATCGGATCCTTGACTCGTCTGCGAATATGCGTCGTATTCGTTCGAATGCTCTCGGTGAAGCCGTCTCTCGGACCGCGCACGTTGTTCTCCGTGGACGGCTCCTCGATGCCCCGGTCCTTCCAGCCCCTCGTGCTGACGAGAATCGCTTCTTCGACTCCGTCGATCGCGACCAGGGTGTCTCCGCTCACGATTCCCGCTATGCCGTCGCCGACCTTGTCGATGACCTTAGCGGAAGCATTGAAGAGCAGCCGCGTTCGAATCGCATCGGCGTCCTTCAACGTCGCCGGATCCAGACGCAGCTCGCCGCCGGCGACGACCAGCGCCCTGAGAATCGATTCGACGACCGTCGCGTCCGCCATCCCGTCGAGGAAGAAGCATTCGCCGGGATGCTCCGGATGACCGCACAGCGCGAAATCCCTCTTCTGCACGTCGACGCTATTCCCGAGAATGCCTTCGACGGCGGCGGTCTTGTCGGACAATGCCGGCTTGAACGGCTCCTTCAGCTTGTCTATGTTCATGGGCATCGTCAGCTCCTTATTCGTCGGCGGAATAGCCATTCGGCGATTGATCTACACTAGCAACGTCAGATTACCTATCCGAATGCAAGGAGCGCTTGCCATGGATGTCTATCACGCTTGGATCTACGTGCACATGCTGAATACCGAATGGTTCATGTGGACGCTCGTCTTATCTGCGCTCGGCACGAACGTCGCCGCGCCTTTCCTCCTCTGGTACTACCTCAACAAACGGAATAAGAAGAACAAGAAGCCCCCGGCTCAAGGCCAGCACTGAGCAGCCTCGATAATGGCACGGAATGGCATCCCGTAGTTTCCCTCTGATTCCCATCCGTTATTCCGCTGGGAACGACAAAAAAGGCGTTCGCAAGGGAAATCCCTTCGAACGCCTAAGCGCGCTTCATTATGGTGGGCCCGGTGGGGGTCGAACCCACAACCTACCGGTTAAGAGCCGGTTGCTCTGCCATTGAGCTACAGACCCGTCCAATGCCATTATAGTAACATATCCGATGACGAAAGACCAGCGCGTAATCAAGGCGAATTCGTGAACGGCTACGACAGCTTCTCCCACTTCGTCCACAATTCCCTCGGATTCAATTCGTAGACTTCATTGTCTCTGAACATATACTGGTGCATGATGAATTCTCTTCGCAACGTCGCGTAATCGTCGTGATAGCCTTTGATGAACGCGTTGATCTCCGGCTCGGCGTATTTCCGCCCCTTCTCCAGCTTGGAGACGAGATGCTCGAGAACGATCAACTTCTTCTTCAATTGGGCGGGAACGCTCTTCAGCTTACCCGCGGACGTGAAGAAATTTTTCAATACGGCTTCCCGCAATCTCTCGTGCTTGTCTTCCATCGGTTGCTCTCCTCCCTCGGCCGAGCGGTAGACGAGATCGACGACCGCGTTGGCGTTGTTCCGAATGAAGTAATGATTCAGGGAGAAGTAGATCGTGTTCTTGTCCCGGCGCTCGTTCACGAGGCTCGCTCCCCGCAGCTTGGCCGCGTGGTGGGTCACCGTCGCGGGCGTCACCCCCAGCTTGTCGGCCAGCGCTTGTCCGTTCAGCTCTCCGGCGGCAAGCAGGATGAGCATGCGGATTCTGGTCGGATCGGCGAGCGCCTTATGGTAATTGACGACTTTATCGAGCTGCATCTCATTCCTTCCTTCCTTCGCGCATCAATTTAACGAACATCTAATTAGTTATTTGTTAAAATAGATGATAATCGATCGTCCTCGGAATGTCAATCGGAGAGCCCGACGGGACAATCGGGTTATTTTTGTACGCGAGAAATAGACGAATGCGCCGTTGGATTTCCCCATGCTTGGCATACGATATACAATCCGATTTCCGATCCGGGATCGAGTTACGTAGACGAGGAGAATCGTATGCACCGTTTTTGGGACAAAGTCATTAGGCCGATCTTAATCGCCGCGCAGCCTCGGACGATCGTCGAGATCGGTTCGCTCAGCGGACTGAACACGTTCAAGCTGCTAGACTACTGCAAGCTGTGCGACGCCGAATGCACGGTCATCGATCCGGGACCCCAGTACAATATCGAGTTGCTCGAAGCCTATTACGAACGCCACGTGCGCGTGCTGCGGCAATTCAGCCTCGACGCGCTTCCGACCCTTCGGCAGTACGATCTGATTCTGATCGACGGCGACCATAACTGGTACACGGTCTATTACGAGCTGAAGGAAGTCGAGCGGATGGCCGAGAGTACCGGCCGGTTCCCGACCGTGCTGTTCCACGATACGGGATGGCCGTACGGGCGCAGGGATATGTACTACTTCCCCGAATCGATTCCCGAGAGCTATCGCCAGCCTTACGAACGCAAAGGCATGGAGCCGGGCAAGTCCGAGCTGCTCGAGACGGGCGGCTTCAACAGCATCGCGCTGAACGCCGTTCACGAGCACGGGGAGCGCAACGGCGTGCTGACGGCCATAGAGGACTTCGCGAAGCAATGTTCGTTCGAACTGGACTACTTCGAGCTGAAGTCGAACAACGGTCTTGGCGTTCTCATCCCTCGGGATTCCGAGCTGCATCGCACGCTGCCCTACATTCTAGCTTCGTCGGGATTGTAAAATAGAGGATTAAGGAGAAATCATGCGCATGACCTTCACTTCCATCGTCATCGCGACGTACAACGGAATCGAATGGACGCGGCGCTGCGTGGACAGCGTCATCCGCCATACGAGCGAGCCTTACGAATTCGTCTTCGTAGACAACGGCTCCTCCGACGGCACGCAGCAATACTTGGAGGAGATCCCCGGCGCGACCGTCATTCGGAACGAATCGAACCGAGGGTTCGCCGCGGCGTGCAATCAGGGGATGACGGCAGCTTCGGGCACCCATATCGTCCTGCTGAACAACGATACGATCGTGACGCCCGCCTGGTTGAAGACTCTCCTGGCCTGCATGGACCGCGATCCGTCGATCGGCATCGTCGGACCGGTCTCGAACAACGTCGCTCCGATCCAACGCGTCCATGCGCCCGTTACTCCGGCAACGCTGGACCCGTTCGCCGAGCAATGGCGCATGATTCACGCGAACGCCGGGTTCTACGCGCACCGCCTGATCGGTTACTGCATGCTGTTCCGCCGCGAGCTGCTGGACGCGATCGGCGGCATGGACGAACGCTTCTTCCCGGGCAATTACGAAGACGACGACTTCAGCATCCGCGCCAGAATAAGCGGCAAGCGGTTATGGGTGGCCAGAGACGCGTTCATCTATCATGAAGGAAGCGGCACTTTCAAGGCGAACGGGCTCGAGTCCCGCATACAATCGGTTCGCAACGCGGAGAAGTTCAGAGCCAAGTGGAGCATCGCGGCTTCTCCTTTCGAGATCGATCAGCTAGGCTACAACCCGTCCGACGTCGTCTCGCGGGAACCGTTCTTCATGCCGGATCGCCACTATATTCCGCTGGCTAACGAGAAGAAAGCGTCCGATTAACGGACGCTTTCTTCTCGTTCTTGCATGAATCGGCAGCGCCCCGGCCTTACGCTACAGATAGCGGGCGATGACCCGTACAAGCTGGGCTGGCAGCGTCTCCAAGTCCGTAATGTCCAGAAACCGCTCCTTGCCGTAGATGCCGCCGATCACTTCCTTGTCTTGACCGATCGCGGCCGCCAGGAACGCCACGCCCTTCCGCTCGTAATCCGCGATCGTCCGTCGCATATCCTCTATCGCAGTCGGCCCCGCATAATCGTCCATCGCCTTGGGCTGGCCGTCCCCGATGCTGATGAGTAGCTTCTTCGCCTGCGGCGCGCGCGCTAGCCGGTCCGCGATGACCCGCAGCGCCATGCCGTCGCGATTGTTGCTGCGCGCGCCGATGTTCATAAGCCGGTACTTATCGCTCGGATCCGCGCGGTCGAAGTCGGCGTAGGCGTACATCGACATCCGCTCGAGCTTGGAGACGTCCGCCGTATCCCCGTAGATCAGTACCGGAACGTCGCACAGCCGGCATAGTTCGTATACCGCGATCGCCGCTCGCCGCGCCGCTTCCAATCTGCCGTAGGCCGCCATAGACGCCGATTCGTCGATTCGCAAGCCGACGGCGAGCGCCGGGGCATCGTTCGGAGGCGGCTTCTTGGCGAACACCCGATAGTCTCTTCGAGCGACGGCGTCCGCTTGGAACTTGCCTCCGTAGGAACGATTGCGCGACCATTCGGCCGATGCTTCGCGGGCGAGCAGCGGCAGCGTCTTCCGCGCCGTTTCACGCACGAGCGGCAACAGCTCACGGCCGAGCTTCTCGTATTCGTCCGCTTGCGCTTCGTCGAACGCCGGGCGGTGCACGATCAGCTTCACCTTCCGGTGAATGGAGTCGGCCACCGCCTCCCTCGCCTCATCGTTAAGCCGCTTGCGGAACTCCCGCTCCCTTCGCCGTTCCTCTTCCGGCATCGGTTCCGGATTCCCGCCGTGATAGCTTGGGGAGCCGTCTTCGCCGGTATGCTCGCTCCTCGTCTCGTCGGTATCGGGTTCGTCGGAGCGAACCGAACGACCGTCCTCGCTGTCGGCGGATTTCTTGAGCGGAATTCCGTCTCCCTCTTCTTCGCGGCCGTAGTCGTACGCCGAATCGTCGATCCGACCCCACATTTTTATCTCGACCGCGCCGTCATGGCTTTTTTTTTTACGTTCTCGTCGATAGTGCCCAACGTTTCGAGAAGGCCATGCCGCGCCAACGCCTCTTCCAGCAGCTTGATCTCCTCTTCGTCGGTCGTGATCTTGTAGATAACCTTGTGATAGAGAGACTGCTTGGCGGGTGCGCCGCAAGCGACCGCGTCCACCCAATAGAAGTAGGAGCGCATGCCGGCCACGCCCTTGATCGCGTTCGCTCTTGCTGCCCGATCGAGCGCGATAATGATATCCGCCATCGGGTTCAGCGCGTCGATATCGCCGTATCCGGTCTTCGCGATCGCCCGCTCGACCATCGCTTGCTTCGTCGGCAAGTCCATCTTCTCCGTATGCTGCACGCGATCGCGCAACGATTCGTTCAGCGGCCTGACGCCAGCATACCCTCGGTTCGTCGTAATGACCGCGATGAAGTCGGGATGTCTGCGCACGATTTCCGTCGGCAGGTTGATGCTGCCGTCCGGCTCGAGCGCGGAGTTGAGCGCCATGAGCACGGCCGCGTCCCGAATGACGGTCGGTTCTTGGATCTCGAGCAAATACCCGTTGCGGTAAGCGTTCACGATCTCCGACGGGTAATAGCGATATTCGACCGCTTCTTCCTCGTCTCCGTCCTTGTCGCCCTGCTCGGTCTTGATAACCGGCAGGATCGCGCCCAGAACGTCCGACTTATCCATATCGGCGAAGCAGGTAATCTTCGTATAGGGCAAGCCAAATTCCGTGGACAGCGCCTTGGCGAGCTGCGTTTTGCCGGAGCCTGCGTCTCCCTCTAGCAGGACGTTGGCAATCTTCATCTCCCCGCGCTCCCAATTGCGCTTCACTTCCTGGCAGATCCGGAGCTCTTCTTCGCTCTCCCGATGAGACTCGGGCTTCTTCCATACGAGCGCTTGCTCTTCCTCGGTCAGCCGTCTGTTCGGCGATAGAAGATATCGATGCGGCGCAGGGTCGCGTTGTCGTCCGTATTGTTCCATGTCCATCCTCTCGCTTGTTCGATATTTACTAAATTACTAATTTAGTAATTAACTAATATCATGATCGGATGCCCCATGTCAATCGGCAAAATAAAACGACGCGGCCGATGGCCGCGTCGTGCATGATTAACTTTCGACTATTTCGCCAACTCGTATCGGGTCGCGATAACGCCCGACTTGAACGTTCGGCTGGACAGCAAGTTGAGCTTGATGGGCTCGCCGCCGTCGAATGCCGATTTTCCGCTGCCTAGGTAGACCGGACAAATCGTCAGCAAGAATTCGTCGATCAGACCGAGCTCAAGCAACGTCTTCGAGACTCCCGGACTGCCGAAAATAACGAGATTATTGCCCGGCTGCTCCTTAAGCGCCTTGATTTCCTCCGCGATATTGTCCTTGATCAGCACCGTATTGTTCCATTCCGCCTTGTCCATCGTGCCGGAAATGACGATCTTCTTCACGTCCTGCACCCATCTCGCATGCTTCATCGCGTGACTCGGCGCATTCGGATCATCCAGCACCGTGGGCCAGTAACTCTCCATCATCCGATACGTCGTGCGTCCGTATACGGGAGAGCCGACCTCGGCCACGACCTCCTCGGCGTATTGCTGCAATTCCTCGTTGTACGGAATCCAACCCAATCCTCCGTTAGAATCCGACGCATACCCGTCCAGCGACACATGCATGAACAACACGAGTTTTCTCATATCCAGTTCTCCCCCGATTCGAAAGTATTGAAGTGGAACTTAACTTCTTCACCATAAATCATTACGTTACGTAAGGTTCAAGGGGGAAATTTAGCCGCCGGATTTCCGTTCCGCGGACTCCTTGTTCTGCGCCGCCCGGAACGCGACGATTCTCCTCAGCATGTCGTACGGAATCGGCTTGCCGTAAGGAAATTGCAGCGTGCCCCTGCCGCTTCGGTACGGCGCGACTTCGGCAACCAGTTCGTCGCTCAGTCCGGAGGACGCCGGGTAGAACCCGATATGCTTCTTGAACGCGGCGAAATACACCAAGCTGCCGTGCAGCGCGAAGCCGGGCATGTCGTAAGCGATCCTCTCCGTCGCCTCGGGCGCCGCCTCGCGGATCAATCGTCTGATCGATTGCAAGATGTCCTGAACTTCCGGCGTGAATCGGGAGATGTAGTCGTCTATCGAGGAATACGGGATTGTACCGGATGGCATCGATCTTCTCCGCCTCTCTTATAGGATCAAGCTTCGCCCTGCTGCTCCACGTGCTTCTCGCCCCAAGCGCACATCGCGTCCAGAATCGGCTTGAACGACCAGCCGTATTCGGTGAGCGAGTAGACGACCTTCGGCGGCACCTGCTCGTAGATCGTCCGCTTGACCATGCCGTCTTGCTCCAGCTCCCGCAGCTGCTGCGTCAGCATCTTCTGCGTAATGTCGGGAATCAGCTTCTTCAGCTCGCTCGTTCGCTTGTCGCCCTTGTCCAGATGGCACAAGATGACGACCTTCCACTTGCCTCCGATGACGTCCAGCGTCGCTTCTACCGGAATGTTATAAGCCATCGCTCTTGCCTCCTTCATAGGCACTTGGAAGTACCTATCGTACTGAAAAGTATCTATATTACCCGAATGTATCTATATCACTTCGGAGTGCGTACTTACGCATCCGATCCGTTCGACTTATACTAGCATTCATGCAGCGTCGCACGCAACAAGATACGCACCCATGAAGGAGGATACGATTGCGATGAATACCGCATCGATACAACATAAGGTCCGGGCGCCGGACAGGCGCGGAACGGGTACGCTGGCTTTGCTGGCGCTTGCCGTCAGCGCGTTCGGCATCGGCACGACGGAATTCGTGCCCGTCGGATTGCTCCGGGAAATCTCGAACGATATGCATATCGGCATCACGGTGGCAGGCTTGCTTATCTCCGGATACGCGATCGGCGTTGCCATAGGGGCTCCGCTGTTGACCGCTCTCACGAACCGCGTGCCGCGCAGAACGTTGCTCATCGGCCTCATGGTCGTGTTCATCGTCGGCAACGCCGCGGCGGCGATATCGTCTTCGTTCGGCATGCTGCTGGTCGCCCGTTTCATTACGGCGTTCTCGCACGGCGTCTTCTTCTCCATCGGTTCCACGATCGCCGTCCAGCTCGTGCCGAAGGAGAAGCAAGCCAGCGCGATCGCGCTCATGTTCACGGGGCTGACCGTCGCGACCGTTACCGGCGTGCCGCTCGGCACGTATATCGGCCAAGCGTTCGGTTGGCGAGCGACGTTCTGGGGCGTCGCCGTCCTCGGCGTCGTCGGCATCGCCGCGATCGCGAGGCTCGTCCCGAGCGACCTGAAGCAAGCCGCGCCGGCCAAGCTGAACGACATGCTGCGGATCGCGGCGAACGGGCGGCTGCTGTCGGGATTCGCGATTACGGCGCTCGGCTACGGCGGCACCTTCGTCGCGTTCACGTACTTGACGCCGATGCTGCAAGACGTCATGGGACTGAGTCCGCATACGGTGGGGCTCGTGTTGCTCGGCTACGGCGTCGCCGTCGCGATCGGCAACGAGATCGGAGGCAGATGGGCGAACCGGAACCCGCTCCGCGCGCTGCTTCGCATGTTCATCCTGCATGCCGCCGTCATGTTCGCGATGTCGTTCATGATCCCGTACCGGACGGCCGGGCTCATCTCAATCGCGCTCATGGGCTTGTTCGCCTTCATGAACGTGCCCGGCTTGCAGCTTAACATCGTGAAGCTTGCAGAGCGTCACGTACCGTCCGCGGTCGACGTCGCTTCCGCGCTCAATATCGCGGCGTTCAACGTCGGCATCGCGATCGGTTCGATCGCCGGCGGTCTCGTCGTCGATCATATGGGGCTTCGTCATACGCCGTGGGTCGGCGGCATCTTGGTCGCGATCGCGGCCGTATGGACAGGGATAGCCTCCCGGTCCGAACGATCATACTAACGAACATAATCAGGAGGCGTAATACGATGACACACTCATTGCACGGCACGACGACGCTGGCTAACGGCGTCAAGATGCCCTGGCTCGGCCTGGGCGTATTCAAGGTGGAGGAAGGAGCCGAGCTGGTGGACGCGATACGCGCCGCGGTCCGGTTCGGTTACCGCAGCATCGATACGGCCGCCATCTACGGCAACGAAGCGAGCGTAGGGGAAGGCATTCGGCAAGCGTTGAAGGACAACGGCTTGTCGCGGGAAGATCTGTTCGTCACGTCCAAAGCGTGGAATTCCGATCTCGGCTACGAATCGACGTTGGCCGCATACGAGACGAGCCTGGCCAAGCTCGGCCTCGAGTACTTGGACTTGTACCTCATCCATTGGCCCGTCGCCGGCAAATACAAGGAAGCGTGGCGCGCGCTGGAGAAGCTGTACAACGACGGACGCGTTCGTGCGATCGGCGTCAGCAACTTCCATGTGCATCATCTGAAGGATCTGATGGGCGGGGCGGAGATCAAGCCGATGGTCGATCAGGTCGAATTCCATCCGCTGCTGGCGCAGCGGGAATTGCTCGCCTATACGCGGGAGCAAGGCATTCAGTTCGAGGCATGGTCGCCGCTCATGCAGGGCGAATTGTTGAACGATCCGACGCTCCAAGCGATCGCGGACCGTCACGGCAAGTCGGTCGCGCAAGTGATTCTGCGCTGGGATCTTCAGCACGGCGTCGTCACGATTCCGAAGTCGACGAAGGAAGCGCGGATCATCGAGAACGGCTCGCTCTTCGACTTCGAGCTGACGCAAGCCGAGATGGGCGAGATCGACGCGATGAACCGCGATCGGCGCGTCGGTCCCGATCCGGACAACTTCGACTTCTAATCGGCGTAACGGAGTGACGTAACCTCTTCATGCAACAAGCAGCCCCTCGCGAACGCGAAGGGCTGCTTGTCGTTATTCTATTGTTAATCGCCGATTGTCGCTTAACCAGCGTCTCGCGTAATCGACCACGTCGCGCGCGCGAAGGAGCTTGCAGTCCGCTTCGCCGACTTTCCCGGAGCGGACGACGTTGCCCTCGGATTCGAATGCCGAGCCGAGTGCTTCGAAATCGTCCGAGTCGTAGGCGTAGTCCTCGAACCGCTTCCATACGCGACGGCCGTCTTCGGCGATCGCGGCTCCCATGCTTTTCTCCGGCATGCCCGCCAGCGAAGCTTCCGCCAGATGGAACGTCGTGCACGAATCGTACCCGACGCCGAGCAGCGCGATCTTCGCGTCCATCTCGTACAACTTGCCGAGCGGAGAGCTCTCGCCGAACTGCGGAGTAAGCGGATGCTCCGCGACGATCGTCGCCGCATGCTTCCCTTGAGCGCAGAAAGACACTTGCGGATGATTCGACCGCAACGTTCCGGGGAACGCGCGGAACGTCTCCGCGATCTGCCCCATCCCCCACGTCGGCGTCAGTGCCGGGTCGAACGCGGGCATCTCTTCGTAGATCGTATCGACCCACGCTGCGGGAACGGGCGGGTTAGCCCACCCGGCGGGATCGCTCCAGTTGCCGGAATGCGCGGGCATGACCAGCGTCCCTTCCGGGCCGACCGCCCGCAGCAGCGCCTGCACGACCGCTTGCGCGCCTCCGCACACCCAACCGAGACGCGACAACGACGAATGGACGATGACGGTGTCCCCTTCGTTCAGGCCCAGACTGCCGAGATCCCTCAGCAGACTGCCGACGGTGACCGGCAGGAGGGTTCGTTCGATGACTTCCTTCTCGCTCATGGCGCTTGCCTCCCTCTTGCCGATTGTTGCCCGACCAGCTCCCAATCCGCCGCGGTGAAGTTGCCCATGAACCATAGCGAGACGCCCTTCAGTTCATAGAACTTCGCCAGCCAGAGCTTCTTGGCGATGCTCGCCGTATCCTCGTAATACAGCACGTTGCTGCCGAGCTCGCTGACGTACGTCGCTTTTCCGAGGAAGTAAGGCATCTCCCGCGTCTTCGCGACGCCGGGCATCGCCAGTCTACGTTCCACGGCCGCGATCTCGGGCGACAGCGCCGGACCGGTCGCCCCGCCGGCCGTAATCCACTGGTTCGCTTGCTTCGAGATTCCGAGAACCAGCTTCTCCTTCGGTATCGCTTGGAGTGCCTCGAGTACCGTCTCGTTGACGAGAGGCAACGGCGCGGAAGGCAGCTTGCCGACGTCATGCGTGAAGTCGTAAGCCATCAGAACGACCGTATCGGCCAGCTTGCCGATCGCCGCCAGATCATAGCCCTTATAGTAGTCGGTCGGCGGTACGGCAACGGACAGAGACAGCGTGCCGAGCCGCTCCTTCAACGCTTGAAGAAAACGAATGTAGTCGGGCGCGCTAGCCGCTTCCCTCAGCCCTTCGAAATCGATGCTGACACCAATGAAGTCATAGGCCGGATCGTTCAACGTCGTCAGCAACGAATCGACGAACGCTTGTTGCGCGTGCTGATCCTTCAGGAAGTCTTTCAAGTCGCTCTTCTCGTAGAAGACCATGAGCTCCTTCGGAATCCCTGCCGCATCGGCGGCCGCCGTCACTTCCTCGTACCCGGGAGGAACGTAATGCACAGGCGTGCTTACGTCCAGCTTGGCGGTTCCGGACCCGCTATAGGCCAATCGGGACCACCCTAAGATCACGTTGGACAGCTTGTCTATCTGATGAAGCGCCGGATAAGATTCTATGGCGTAATAACCGGTGAAATCGACGCTCTCCTCGGACACGAGCTTGTCGATCATGCGGTAGACGACCGCCGCCGCTTGCTTGCGTATGAGCGGCTCCTTCGGCTTGAAGCCGGTCTGATCGCCTTCCATGATGCCGCGGCGCGCCGCATAGTATACATACGGTTGCATCGCCGCGTCGATCGATGAGCCATCCTTGAACGCTCTCTCGTCCCGCTCCTTCTTCCATTCCGCTTCCAACCATTGCTTGCGCGCTTCCGCGCTCTCTTGATCGAGCAGCGACCTGCCGACGAGCATCGCGACTTCCTGTCTCGTAATCGTTCGCGCCGGAAGGAACTGCCCCTTCTTGTCTAGCAAGCTATCGATCCAATGTCTCTCGAATGCGGCAGCTATATAAGGCGCGGACCAGCGCGTCGCCGCGACGTCCGTCGGCGTCTTCGCCCGCGCCGTCCCCGTATCGATACGGCTCGCCATGACGAGCAGCTTCACGAATGCTTCCCGCGACAAGTCTATGTTCGGACGATACGTCCGGTCCTCGTAACCGTCGATGATGCCGAGCGCGGACAACGTATAGATCGGTTCCCGCGAATAATCGTTCTGCTCGTCCTTGAACGGCTGAAGCTGGGCGTCGTACGCGTACGCGCGGCCCGTCATCAGCACCGTCAAGGCGCAGCCTATCAAGCTTGCCTTCTTCCACATGCCGGTACTTCCTTCCCCGTGACTGCGTTAATAGAATAGAATCGTAGAACGACCCTATTAATAACGCAGCCGGGAGGAAATAGTTCCTCTCCGGCTTCCTATTCCTCGTAGATCATTCGCCGGGTCATGCCGCCATCCACGACGAGATTGACGCCGGTCACGAAGTCGTTCGCAGGATCGGTCAAGTACATGCAAGCCCTGGCGATGTCGTCCGTCTTGCCTACGCGCATCGCCGGATGTTGCTCGTGATCGATCAGCCGGAGCGCCTCGTAATCCCCGGTCTCGATCCATCCCGGACTGATCGCGTTCACGCGAATCCGATCCGGACCGAGCGATACGGCCATCGCGTGCGTCAACGCGACGATGCCTCCCTTCGAAGCGGCGTACGCCTCCGAATTCGGCTCAGACATGAGCGCCCTCGTCGAAGCCATGTTCACGATAGCTCCGCCGCCGGTCTCGCGCATTCGCTTCGCGGCTTCCCGCGAGCACAGGAACGTGCCCCTTAAGTTCGTATCGATCACGAAATCCCATTCGTCGGCTTCCAGGTCGAGCGGGGATTTCCATACGGACAATCCGGCGTTGTTGACGAGAATATCGATGCGGCCGAATCGGTCCCGAATCGAATCGAAAGCGGCCGAGATCTGCTCCGGCAACCGTAGATCCGCGGTCAGAGCGATCGCGCTTCCTCCCGTTCGCGCGATGCCTTCCGCGACTTGCAGGACGGACGGCTCGTCCCGGTCGATCGCCGCGACCGATGCCCCTTCGGCCGCGTAGGCCGCGGCGAGCGCCGCTCCGATGCCTTTGCCCGCCCCTGTAACGACTACCGTCTTGCCCGTATATTTCATTATCGACATCTCCTCCGTCCGTCTCTTCCCCGCACGCGGGTCCGTATGCGCAAAAATGACGCTCGGCATCCCTATCCCGGCGTCATCTTACGTTCGATTATTCATCCGTCTATCCGTCCGTGCTTACTTGCTCTTATACTCCGCGTTCGCCGTCTCCAGCATCGTCTTCCAATCGGCGAACTTCGTTTCCCTCGCGACGTGGCGATCGAACAGCTCATCCGGAATGTTCGCGACGTCTTCTTGGACTTGGACTTGGAAGTTGCCTTTCTGAAGAAACTCTGCGAAACTCTTAACGTTCGAATGCTTGCTCATGAAGTCGTCGTTGAACAACTCTTCCAACGCGACATGATTCGGATCTTTTTGGATCGTTTTTTGTCCTTGCAACTCCAGCAGCAAGTCGTCGAAAGACATCGGTTTATTTCTTCTCAATACATCCACCTCGGGTTTCGTAATTTAGGTCCAATCTACCTGATCGATAACGATTGCCATTTGTCCGTAAGCCACTTGTCGAAGTCCGCGCCCATTTCGCCTTCGTAGGCATCGTAGATATCGAGCCTCATCTTATGCAATTTCTCTTTGAACGCGTCGATCGAGTGATCCTTCGGCAAGCTCTTCTTGATTCTCACCAACGTCTTGGTCAGTCCGTCGATCAGATCGCCCGCTTTCCTCGTCGGCGCTTCAACGGCTTCGCCCAACTGCTCGAGCTTGCGGAACGCGGCCTCCCTGACTTGAAACACGGTGTCGTTATTCATTCTATGCGTGAGCACGTCGATCGTCTTCTTCTGTTTCCACCGTCCCAGCTCTTCCACCGCCGCCAGGCGTTCTCTCCAGCTCGAAGTCCGGTTCGCCGCTGCCTTCAACCGCTCGTAGTCCGCAGGCAATCCGGTCGTTTCTTCCTTGTTATTCAAGCGATCCCATCCCGTTCTTCATTTCGGTTTCGTTGATTTATATAATTGCCGAAAAAAGCAACTTTAACCAATTCGTCCGCTCCTCGCCGGTTCCCGTTGCGTAACGGCATCGTTGTTCAATATACCATAAATAGCCTCGCGATGCTTGAAAATAAAAACAAAGACGACTTCCATTCCGGATTCGGCGGAATAGAAATCGTCTCTTGCTCCGTTCATCTCGTGCCCCATCGAAACGTCGTCGTTAATTCGATAATCCGGCTTCCTTCAACAGCCTCATGACAAGTACGACCGCTTGCGACTTGGAGACGTTCGCTTGCGGAGCGAGCCGATCGGCCGATACGCCGGACAAGATGCCGCGTTCGACCAGGAGCGCAAACGATGCCCTTGCGTATTCTGACACCGCAGCGTTATCCGAGTAGCGATCCAACGCGGCAACATTCGCCTGCTTCGTCTCGCCCGCATAGGCGAGCGCCTTAGCCAGAATGACGGCGAATTCCTGCCGGCTGACGAACGCGTCCGGATCGAAAATGCCGTCCCCTCTGCCGTTCACGAGTCCCGCCTTCTTCGCCGCCGCGATGTCGCCGGCATGCGCGGAATCGGCTTCGACGTCGGCGAACGCGGAACCTGCCGCCGACGGCTCGGGCAAGATGCCGAACGCCCTGACGATCAGGGACGCGACTTCCGCCCGGGTCAGCTCGCGGGAGCCTCCGAACGTGCCGTCTTGTTCCGGCTCCGCGATCAGCTTCGCGGCCGCGAGCTCGACGAGCGTCTTCGCCCAGTCCGGCAAAGCGTCGCCGAAGGAGGCGCTCGTCTTCACGAGACCATAGACGCTATTGCCCTTCCGCATCAACTTGGCGGTCACCGTTCCGTCGCCGTTATCCGCGAACGTCGCGGGAACGGGTCTCAGCTCGTTCGATTCCCGCACGTATACGACGCCCGCCGTATGGCCCTTATCGACATCCGAAGATTTAAGCTTGAACGACCGCGTCAGGAAGCGGTCTCCGACATCTTCGACTTCCGCGTACGTACCGTCCGCTTGCTTGCTCTCCAGCTTGAAGTCGAGCGGGAATACGATCGGCGCGAAGCCCCCGGCTTCCGTCAGCTTCTTCCAAGCGTCAGAAGCATCCTGTCCCGGCACCCCGACGGATATGCGTACGTCCGCGCCGGCCGGCAACGCCGCGGCGGGAATCTCGAACGCGATGCCGTTCCATCGGACGACGAGCGTCGCGGCGCGATCCTTGCCCGAGTTGCCCGAGACGGCCGCCGCGACTTCCTTCGGCACGACGATCTCGATCTGGGACGCTTCGCCTTCCACGACGATCTCGATGGCCGTCGACGAGGAAGCCGCGATCGCCTTCAAGGCCGGATCCGTCGGTATATCGACGGTCAGCTTATCTCCTTGCTTCGCGGTTCGCGTCTCCAGCCCGGCCTTCGCCGGCGACGCAGGCGGCAAGTACGGCACGTACGGAGTCGGCGTAGGGTCCGTCTTGACGGCCAGCGCGTTGCCGAACGCCGATACGTTGCGAAGCGTCTCGCCTTCCCGCTCGACCGCGAGCACTTCGACGACGTAGTTCGTATCCGGCGCGAGTCCGGTTAGGGTAAATCGCGTATCGGACGTCGTTCCCGCCAGCGTCTTCCCGATATACACTTCATAGCCGGTCGCCCGCGCGGACGCGTTCCATCGCGCTTCGATGGCGCTAACGCCGGTAGATACGACTTGCAAGCCCGACGGCGCCGCGAGCGCCGAGGCGTTAGGCGTTCCTCCGATCGGCAAGTCGTTCGCCAGCCGCGTCGTTAGCGTCCTGTTGCGATCGCCGCTAATCTCCCAGCTCATCGCGCCCGACAGATCGAGAGACTTCACGAGGGAGGCGATGTACATCATCGACCGCTCATCGTTATACGTAATGAATACCCCGGTGTCGGGATTATACAGATAGGCGGCCTTGGATGCGTTGTTCCAATGCGACGCGTACCCGCCCTGATTCACATAATGGTCCTTTATGTCGGCGTAATCGAATACCCCGTTCTCCCACGTGCCGAACGCCGCGCTCGGGCACGCTTGATACTGGCCGTCCGCCGCGCAGCCGGTCCAGCCCTTGCCGTAGAACGGAATGCCTATATTGATCTTGTAGCCCGGCACGCCGCCGTTCAATTCTCCCATGACGCCTCCGAGCGCGTGATTCCGCGGCGCCGTCGCCTGCGGATGGTTCTTGTCGTAGTAGAGCGGAGAGTTGTGATGCGCCAGCGCCTCCCAACTGCCGCTGTAATCGTAGGTCATAATATTAATGAAGTCGAGAGCCTTCGAAGACTCCGCCAAGTTCGCGTTCGCGACGAAGTTATCCCCCTGCGACGAAGCGATCGTCTGCAAATAGTACTTGCCGTCCACCGAACCCGCTGCATCCAGCGCTTCCCTGACGGCGTTCGTCAGCAGCACGAAGTTGTCCCGGTCTTCCGGGCCGCGCGAGTTATCTTCCTCCCCGCCTTCCACCGGGTATTCCCAGTCGATGTCGATGCCGTCCAATTCGTACGCCCGCAGGAATTCGACGACGGAATTCGCGAACGCGCGCCTCGTCTCCTCGGTTCTCGCCATATGCGAGAAGTTGTTGGACCAAGACCAACCGCCGACGGAGACGAGCAGCTTCAAGTGCGGATTCGCGTCGCGAATCGCCGCCCATTGCGAGAAGAGCGCCAAGTCGGCCGTCGGATCGCCTACGATCATCTCGCCGTCGAAGACGTAGTCTTGCTGTAACGGAACCGCGGCGTTCTGGCACGCCGCCGCGCCCGATCCGAACCCTCTCCAGCACAGATCGGAGAATGCGAGATTAATATGCGTCACTTGAGAAACGTCCACGTCCGACGGCTTGAAGTCGCGTCCGGTCTCGCTGGCCGACCAGAGCGCGTAGTAGGTCACGAGGCTATAGTCGGCCCCCGGCGTAACCGTCGCGGACGCGCTGTCCGCGGATCGCCAGAGCGCGTTCTTCGCGACGACCTTGAACGCGTAGGCATGCCCTTCCTGCAGCCCCGTCGCGACATACCGATTCGCCGCGCTGGACCCGAGCAGCGCGCCGTCCGCGTAGACGTCGTACCCCGTCGCTCCCGGCGTCTCCGCCCAGCCGAGCGACACTGCCGTCCGGGTCGCGGTAATCGCCTGCACGTCTCGCGGCGCGGCGAGCTCGCCCCATGTGATCGTAACGGCGTTGCTGCTCGCCGACGTCTTCGGCAAGTTCTGCGCCGCTACCTCGAACTTATAGACGGCGCCCGTGACGCTCGCGTCTTCCGGCAACGCGTACGTTACGGTGTTCGAGCCGTCCCATATGCCCCCCTTCCATCCTCCGTTGACATACAGGTCGTAACCGTTCGCCCCCGGCGTTCCCGACCAAGCGAGCGTGATGCCGGATTCGGTTACGGCCGTCGTGCGCAGATGGCCGGGCGGCACGAGCGGGGGCTCCGGGTATGCGCTCGTATCCGCCTTCGTCGTGAATTCCAGCACGTTGCTCTTATAGGCGAGCGACGGCCGATCCGCGAACCAAGTAAGATAGACGCGGTAAGTCGTCTCCGGCGTCAATCCGCCGATCGTCTGCTTGCCGCGGTCTCCCCAGGTCATCCACGCGTTCGTGTCCGCGTTCCAGATGTCGATGTCGTTGTTGTTCGTCTCGTCGCCGATCAGATCCCATGCGATCTTGACCGTGTTGTGCGTGATCTGGTCTACGCCGTTCTCGTCCTGCGCGATGCGCAAATTCGCCGGCCCCGTTCGAACGGGCTCGTCGTCGGCGCTTGCGCCGGACGCGAATCCGAATAGACCGGTTAGCAGGGCAAGCACGAGATAGACCGGAAGCGACGAGGCGTATTTCTTCATTAACGATAAGTTCAATAGCTTCACCTCTTTCGATAGAATGGGGCTAGCGAGTAACGTTCGATCATCCTCCACGCGCCATCGCGCATCGATCACCACCGTGCTATTTTTAATGGCATAAAATGTATAAAACGCTTTCAAACATTATAATGGGTCATATCGGACGAAACGGTAAGGTAGAAGATTCGATTCGGAGGGATAAAATAGAATTGCCGAATTATGGTAATTATTGTCGACCGGGTAAACAGCGGCATATAAAAAAGCGCATGCCCTCGCGGCATGCGCTTCTTCTATTAATCGACTATGGATCGAACCTCGTTATACCGACTCCGCGTACCTCTTGAAATTGTTCAAGATCGCCTGCCAACCGGCTTGCTGCATCTCGGCGGAATGCGTGGCATCCGCGTCGAACGATTCGACCACCTTCGTGTCGTTGCCTTGGGAGGCGAATACGATCTTCACCTTTCGGCCGTCTCCGAGCGTATACGTAATCAGCTCGTTCTCGACGACCTCGTCGTAGATGCCGCCGAAGTCGAAGCCGAAGCTGCCGTCCTTCGCTTCCATTCTCGTCGTGAACGCGCCGCCCGGTCTCAGGTCGTTCTCGGCGCGGGGCGCATGCCAATCGTCGGAAGCTTGGTTCCACTTCGTGATGTGCTGCGGCTCCGTCCAGATCCTCCATACTTTGTCCGCCGGTGCGTGAATGAGCGCTTCGATCGTAATCGTTGCCGGTTTGTTCGTTTCCATAATAATACCTCCTTTTAGACGCTACCTATCAATCTCAAATGTTACCATTTTCGCGCGAGACAGTCGAGAGTCCTGGCCCGGGTCCCGAACGGTCCGGTCGGCTTAGAGGGATTCGTCCTCCCGCGGTCGAACTTGTTGCATATCCCCGATTCCAGCCTCTCCCGCTACGCGAAAATCATCACGATCCTCAGCTTGTTTGCGCATTCCCGTCATATATATAGCCATACAAGCAAAGGAGCGATTGATATGGGAATCGTCATCCTGATCGTCGTCGTCTGCGGCTGCCTATGCGGCTTCCTGCTGTTCCGGAACAAGACGTTGCCCCCGGCTTCCCCCTCGCCCGGTTCGGAGGCGCGAACGCTGACGGTCATCGTTCCGGCTCGGAACGAGGAAGTCAATCTGCCCCATCTGCTGGAATCGCTGGCCGCGCAGACGCTTCGGCCGACCGAGGTCATCGTCGTCGACGATTGCTCCGAGGACCGGACGAGACAAATCGCCGAGCGTTACGGCGCGACGGTTATCGCGGGCAGTCCCCCTCCGCCCGATTGGACGGGCAAGAACTGGGCCGTGTGGAACGGCTACGCCGCGTCGACGGGAGACGTTCTCGTGTTCCTCGATGCCGACGTCCGGCTCGAGCCGGGCGCGCTAGCTTCGCTCGTACGGGCAAGGGACGCCTGCCATGGCGTCGTCTCGGTCGTCCCCTATCATCGCCCGGTTCGGTTCTACGAGAAGCTCTCTATGATCACGAACGTGCTCGGCGCGTTCGCGTTCACTTCCCCGTTCGAGCGGACGAACGCCCGCAAGGGGCTCTACGGCGCATGCATCGTCGCGTCCCGAGCCGACTACGACAACGTGAACGGGCACGCGAGCGTCAAGTCCGAGGTGCTCGACGATCTGTTCCTCGGCTCGCGGTTCATGGAAGCCGGCGTTCCCGTATCCAATTATCTCGGCGGCGGACTCGTCTCGTTCCGCATGTACCCGCACGGCATTCGCAGCGAGGTGGAAGGCTTCAGCAAGGGAGCCGCTCTAAGCACGTCGACCCTTAGCCCATGGACGGTGCTGCCGACGGCGGTCTGGACGGTCGGCCTGCTCGCAAGCGAGTTCGCCCTCTTCGCGCTCGCTTACGCATGGTCGTGGCCGCTATTCGCCGCTTACGCGCTCTGCACGCTGCAGCTTGCTTATTTCGCCCGCTCCGTCGGCAGGTTCGGTCTCGCCATCCCCCTGCTGCACGCGCTATCCTCGCTGTTCTTCGTCGCCGTCATGCTCGTCTCGTTATTCCAAGTGCTCGTGCTGAGGCGCGTCGTCTGGAAAGGAAGGCACATCGAGGTAGGAGGAGGCAACCGAGAGCGATGATCGTCGCCTTGTACGCCGCCGGAGCGTTCCTGAGCGGCTCCTTCATGTTCTCCTATTGGATCGGCCGGCTGCTTCGCCGCAACATTACGTCCGTCGGAGACGGCAACCCCGGGGCGATCAACCTGTGGAAGACGTCCGGGATGAAGTTCGGCTTGCTCGGCATCGCGCTCGATTTCCTGAAGGGCTACGTCCCCGTCCTGCTCGCCCTCCAAGACGTCGACGGGTACGCGCTCGCGCCGATCGCGCTGGCGGCGATCGCGGGACACGCGTTCTCGCCTTTCCTGAAGGGCAAGGGAGGCAAGGCGATCGCGGTCTCCTTCGGCGTCTGGAGCGCGCTCACCTCGTTCGAGGCTTCCCTCGCCTACGCCATCGTGATGGCCGCCATGACGCTCTCGCGCCGGGTTGCGAGCAGCCGATGGCGTTCGTCCGCGCGAACGGACGCGCTGCAGGTCGTCTTCGGCATGCTCCTCGTCGGGGGCTACTTGGCGCTGCGCGGGTTCGCGGAGCCCGTGCTATGGACGTGGGCCGGAAGCTTCGCGTTGCTTGCCTATACGCACCGGGCCGAGCTGACCGGGCTAGCGTCCAAATCCGCGTCAGGCTAGACGATCGCACGAGCGGGCCGCGATCCCCGGCAATAATCTAGCGATGAGGGGGAATCGCGGATGCCGAACACGAAGTACAAGAGCACTTCGGTCAAGAGCAAGTGGACCAAAACCAAGTGGTTGCTCCGTAACGCCTATACGAGCAAGTTCGTACCGCGGACGAAGCTATTCACGCGGAGCAATCTGCGGACGATGCTGAACCGCTATTCCACCGTTTTCTTCAAGCCGACCGGGGGATCCGGCGGATTCCGCATCTATCGCATCAAGACGCTCGCGGACGGCGGCTATCAGCTCCGTCACAACGCGACCAAGTCGTATTACGGGAGCTTCGACTCGCTATACGCTCGGCTCGGCAATCGCGCAGGCGGCCGCTCCTACTTGCTCCAGAAGGGCATCCGTCTGGCCAAGACGGGAGGCCGGCCTTTCGATATTCGCGTCATGGTGCAGAAGTCGAACGAGGGAGATTGGGTTAGCACCGCGATGTTCGCGAAGATCGGCCGGCCGGGCAAGATCGCGACGAACTATAACCAAGGCGGCAAGATCGGGCGTCTCCGTTCGACGCTTCGGGGCGCGGGTTACGGCAACGGGCGCATCGACAAGAAGGAAGCCGAGCTGAAGCGGCTCGGCAGATCGGTCGGCCGGCTGTTCGACCGGCGCATCTCCGGCTTCAAGGAGCTCGGCCTCGACGTCGCGCTGGACGGAACGGGCCGATCGTGGATTCTCGAGGTGAACACCAGACCCCAATACTATCCGCTGAGGCGACTAGGCTATCGGAGCCTGTATAAGCGAATCTCGCGTTATTCGAAGCAATACGGAAGGAAGAGATAAGGCGGAGCCCGCGGCTCCGCTTTCTCTTCAACCGATTCGATCAACCCGGCTCCGTCAACGCGGGCGGCATCCTTGCCGCGGCGACGTCCGGGTTGGCCGTGATCAGCCGATCGCGAGCGCGCCGCTTAGAATAATCAAGTTAACGGCTTAATCTTATCGCCTATAGAAGTACGAAAAACTCAAGTCGCGCGCGACTTGAGTTTTCCTATTTAATCCATGGGTTCTATGCTAGTTTAATTTTTTGATAACGATAGAAGCGTTAACGTTTGCTTGCGTGCCGCCGGCAAGAGTCTGAAGAGTAACCGCGGCCGCCGAAGAATGGTTAACCAAAGTAAGCGCATCGCCCGCCGCCAAGGTAATTATCGCTTGCCCGTTGTTCTGCTGCGTGCCGGCGCCTGAACCGTATACGGTATTGGTTATCGGAGCGCCGTTCAAAAATAACGTAAATTGGCTAGGTTCCACGCCGGAAACGGAGAAAGTAACCTCATAATCGCCCGCATCGGTAACCGAAATCGTTGAGCTACCTGGAGCATGGGTGATTCCGGTTGTAGCTACACCCGTTGAATCAAATAAGATAGGAGCCTCTATCGCTACGACTTGGGCGCTTAAATTGTAAATGTAACCGTATTGGGCTAGCCCCCCGCCTGTTGCTCCCGTGGCTCCCGTTGCGCCTGTGGCACCTGCATCACCGGTTGCTCCCGTGGCTCCCGCGTCACCGGTTGCACCTGTCGCGCCTGTAGCTCCTGTTGCACCCGTGTCACCGGTTGCGCCTGTTGCTCCCGTTGCGCCTGTGGCACCTGCATCACCGGTTGCTCCCGTGGCTCCCGTTGCTCCCGTGGCACCCGCGTCACCGGTTGCGCCTGTCGCGCCTGTAGCTCCTGTTGCACCCGTGTCACCGGTTGCGCCTGTTGCTCCCGTTGCGCCTGTGGCACCTGCATCACCGGTTGCTCCCGTGGCACCCGTGGCACCGGTTGCGCCCGTTGCTCCTGTGGCACCCGCGTCACCGGTTGCGCCCGTTGCTCCCGTGGCTCCCGTGGCACCCGCGTCACCGGTTGCTCCCGTTGCTCCCGTTGCGCCTGTGGCACCCGTGTCACCGGTTGCTCCCGTTGCTCCCGTTGCGCCTGTGGCACCTGCATCACCGGTTGCTCCCGTTGCTCCCGTTGCGCCTGTGGCACCCGTGTCACCGGTTGCGCCTGTTGCTCCCGTTGCTCCCGTTGCGCCTGTGGCACCCGTGTCACCGGTTGCGCCCGTTGCTCCCGTGGCTCCCGTGGCACCCGTGGCACCCGTGTCACCGGTTGCGCCCGTTGCTCCCGTGGCACCCGCGTCACCGGTTGCGCCTGTTGCTCCCGTGGCTCCCGTGGCACCCGCGTCACCGGTTGCTCCCGTTGCTCCCGTTGCGCCTGTAGCACCCGTGTCACCGGTTGCGCCCGTTGCTCCCGTTGCGCCTGTGGCACCCGTGTCACCGGTTGCGCCTGTTGCTCCCGTTGCTCCCGTTGCGCCTGTGGCACCCGTGTCACCGGTTGCTCCCGTTGCTCCCGTGGCTCCCGTGGCACCCGTGGCACCCGTGGCACCCGCGTCACCGGTTGCTCCCGTTGCTCCCGTTGCGCCTGTGGCACCCGTGTCACCGGTTGCGCCTGTTGCTCCCGTTGCTCCCGTTGCGCCTGTGGCACCTGCATCACCGGTTTCTCCCGTTGCGCCTGTGGCACCCGCGTCACCGGTTGCGCCCGTCGCGCCAGTAGCTCCTGTAGCTCCTGTAGCTCCTGTAGCACCCGTAACACCAGTACCCGTTGCACCAGTCGCGCCTGTTACGCCCGTTACGCCCGTTACGCCTGTTACGCCTGTTACGCCTGTTACGCCTGTTACGCCTGTTACGCCTGTTGCACCCGTATCGCCAGCACCCGTTGCTCCCGTTACACCCGTTGCTCCCGTTGCGCCCGCATCGCCGGCTAAGCCCGTTGCGCCTGTCGCGCCCGTGCCGCCAGTTGTACCCGCAGCTCCAGGCGCGCCGGTTGCGCCTCTGGCTCCCGTCGCACCTTGCTTGCCTCTTTTGCCTCTTTCTCCTCTCTTACCCTTTGCGCCTTTGGCTCCCTTCGGACCGGTTTTTCCGGTAGCGCCTCGTTCTGATTTCACGATGACTTCAATGCACTTGCAAGGCTTCTCCTTACAATGAGAGCATCGTTCTTTATCGCATTTGCATTGCTCATCATGACAATGAGCGCATCGTTCTTTTCCGCATTTGCATTGCTCTTCATGACAATGAACGCATCGCTTTTTTTCGCATTCGCAATGTTTACCGTCACAATGAACGCATCGTACTTTTACGCAGATGCAATGCTTTCCGCCGCAATGAGAACATGCACTCTTATCGCATTCGCAATGCCTATCCTTGCAACTAGCACATCGCTTGTTTTCAGCTTTTTTCCCCATCGTTTGTCCCTCCTCTTGCACCATATGGAAAATAAGGGACATAGAAACGGCTAATATATGCCGTCTATTCACACATATTTCTTATCTTCCAGCAAACACAGAGGGGAAATAAATAAACGACAGCGCCTAAGATGGTCGTCCTTGCTCTGAAAGGAGCGAAAGATTGGATTATAAAATGACAAGAACCACACTAGTTTTCAAATTCATAAGTGTTATAATTTCCATAGTTTTTACCCTACGTATCTAGAAACCTACAGAAGCCGGTGATTACATGTTTCAACTGAAGTGGTTATGGCACAATCTGCTCGGAGACCGTACGCGATACGTCGTCGCGTTGTTCCTGTCCGTCGTAGGCTCCGCGCTTACGATCATCAACCCGTACATCAGCCAGCGCATCGTCGATACGTTCATCGCGGGCGACGACGCGATCGGCAATCTGAAGGAAGAGAAGTCGCTGTTGATCCTCCTATGCATCGGCATGCTCGGCTTTACCTTGCTGCGGACGGGGCTCGCTTACTTCACGACCCTGATGTACGAACGCGCTTCGCAGAACTTGCTGTTCCGCGTGCGGATTTACCTGTACAACAAGATTCAAGGCCAAGACATGAGGTACTACGACCGCAACCGGACCGGGGATCTGATGACCAAGATGACCGGCGACTTGGACATGGTGCGGCACTCCCTCGCGTGGATCATCAAAACGATCATCGAGTCGCTCACCGTATTCGCGGCGGCGGTCGCGTACTTCTTCTATATCGACGTCGAGCTGACGCTATGGCTGCTCATACTGGCGCCTCCCATATTCATCGTCGCGTTCGTATTCGCCCGGCGCGTTCGCCCGATGTACATCGACCTCCGGGAACGGCTCTCGCAGTTGAACACGACGACGCAGGAGAACATCGCGGGCAATCGCGTCGTCAAGGCGTTCGCGCGCGAAGAGTTCGAAGTTCGGAAGTTCACCGAGAAGAACGTCAATTACGCGCAGGCGAACAAGAGGGCCGCGCTCGTATGGCTCGACTACTTCCCGTATCTGGAGACGTTCTCCCAAGCGTTCAGCGTCATCCTCATGCTGGCGGGCGGCTTGCTCGTCATGGACGGGCAGATCACGTTCGGGGAATTCTCCGCGTTCTCCGCGCTCGTCTGGGGCTTGGCGAACCCGATGCGCAACATCGGCATCATCGTCAACGACCTGCAGCGGTTTTTCGCGAGCTTGAACAAGATCATCGAAGTCTATTACTCGCAGCCCGATATCGCCAACAAACATCAAATGGTCGCTAAACGGCGTTACGACGGACGCATCCGGTTCGAGAACGTGAGCTTCAAGTACGACAACGCAATGGTGCTCCACGATATCGACTTCTCCATCGCTCCCGGGGAAACGATCGCCATCATGGGCGCGACCGGCTCGGGCAAGACTTCGCTCATCAACTTGATTCCGCGCTTCTACGACGTGGCGAAAGGCCGCGTGCTCGTCGACGGCACCGACGTGCGGAAGCTGGAGCTCGACGAGCTCCGCGGCAATATCGGCATCGCGACGCAGGACGTGCTGCTGTTCTCCGACACGATCGACGGCAACATCGCCTACGGCGATCCGGACATGCCGGAAGAAGACGTCGTGAAGCACGCCAAGAAGGCGGCCGCGCACGACTTCATCCGCAAGATGCCGGACGGCTACGACACGATCGTGGGCGAACGCGGCGTCGGCCTGTCCGGAGGGCAGAAGCAGCGCATCGCGCTCGCCCGCGCCATGGCCGTGCAGCCGCCGATTCTCATCCTCGACGATACGACGTCCGCCGTCGACCTCGAGACGGAAGAGCACATCCAGCGCAGCTTGAACGAGCTCGATTACCCATGTACGAAGATCATTATCGCCCAGCGCGTATCGACGACGGCGAATGCCGACCGCATTCTTATCCTCGAGGGCGGCCGCATTATCGAACAAGGCACCCATGCCGAGCTGTTAGCCGCGCGCGGCTACTATTACGACGTATTCATGCTGCAGAACGAAGGCATCGGAAGGCAGGCGACCGCGCATGGCAAGGAATAAATTCGACATCGACGAGAGTTTGGAAGCCCCCTTCGACATCCGGCATTTCAAACGCGCTCTCGTATACATCAAGCGGCAGAAGACGCCGATGATCGTCGCGCTCGTGCTGAGCGCCCTGTCGGCGGGCATCGGGCTCTCCGCTCCGCTCATCCTGGCGCACGTCATCGACGTGACCATTCCGGCCAAGGACAAGACG
The DNA here is from genome assembly GCF_042675445.1 of Cohnella sp. GCM10027633. NCBI lineage: Bacteria > Bacillati > Bacillota > Bacilli > Caryophanales > Paenibacillaceae > Cohnella > Cohnella sp. GCM10027633. The sequence goes on from NZ_JBHTGV010000004.1 coordinate 50,830, forward strand.
GCGCTCGTCTGGTGGTCCGCGCTTACGCTCGCGACCATCGTCGTCAGCGTCGTGCTGGCCACGATCCGCTCGCGCATCATGACGCGGGTCGGCCAGGACATTATTTTCGAAATTCGGACGGATCTGTTCAAGCACTTGCAAGAGCTGCCGTTCCAATATTACGACGACCGCCCGCAGGGCAAGATTCTGATCCGCGTCGTCAACTACGTCAACTCCGTGTCGGACGTGCTGTCCAACGGCATCATCAACTTCATCTTGGAAATTCTGAACCTGGTGTTCATCGCGATCTTCATGTTCGCGGTCAACGTGCAGCTGTCGCTCGTCATTCTCGCGGGGCTGCCGGTGTTCATCGCCATCATGCTGCTCATCAAGAACAAACAGCGCCGGGCATGGCAGACGGTGTCCAACAAGAGCTCCAACCTGAACGCGTACACGCAGGAGAGCATCAGCGGCATTCGCGTCACGCAGATCTTCACCCGCGAGCAGCATAACGAAGCGACGTTCACGCGCCTCGCGACGAACTACCGCAAGGAATGGATGAGGACGATGTACCTCAACTTCCTCGTCCCGTTCACCGTCGACAACCTGGCGACGGTCGTCGCGACGGCGATCTATCTCGTCGGCCTGCTGACGCTCGAGCCGGGCGCGGCGACCTTCGGCGTCATTCTCGCCATGGGCGGTTACGCTTGGCGCTTCTGGCAGCCGATCCTGAACCTGTCGAACATCTACAACAGCTTCATTAACGCCGTCGCCTACCTGGAGCGCATCTTCGAGACGCTCGACGAGCCGGTGACCGTCAGCGACGCGCCGAACGCGCGCGAGCTGCCGCCGATCAAGGGCAGGGTGACGTTCGATAACGTCACGTTCGCCTACGATCCCGGCGTGAACATTCTCGAGAACCTGAGCTTCGACATCCGGCCGGGAGAGAGCGTCGCCCTCGTCGGTCCGACGGGCGCCGGCAAGACGACGGTCGTCAATCTGATCTCGCGCTTTTACAATATTACCGGGGGCAAGCTGCTGATCGACGGTCACGACATCGGCGAGGTCAAGCTGAAGTCGCTGCGCAGCCAGATGGGCATCATGCTGCAGGACAGCTTCATCTTCTCCGGCACGATCATGGACAATATCCGCTACGGCAAGCTCGACGCGACCGAGGAAGAGATCATCGCGGCCGCCAAGACGGTGTGCGCGGACGACTTCATCCGCGAGTTCGAGAAGGGCTACCTGACCGAGGTCAACGAGCGCGGCTCGAAGCTGTCCCAAGGGCAGCGGCAGCTCATCTCGTTCGCCCGCACGCTGCTCGCCGACCCGCGCATCTTGATCTTGGACGAAGCCACTTCATCCATCGACGCGCAGACGGAGCGGCTGCTGCAGAAGGGCTTGAACGAGCTGCTGAAAGGCCGCACCTCGTTCATCATCGCCCACCGCCTGTCGACGGTGAAGAACTGCGACCGCATCATGTACGTCGCGGACAAGGGCATCGCCGAGAGCGGCTCGCACGACGAGCTCATGGCGCGCCGCGGTCGGTATTACAAGCTGCATTCGGCTCAGAAGATGGAGGCGTAAGCCTTCGGTATAGAACAAGCCTCCATTCCGGCTAAGGATTGGAGGCTTGTTCTTTTCGCGCAACATCTGTGCGTAGCAGCTGTGCGCAGCAGCTGTGCGTGCAACATGCGCATATATTCGATTATTCGAATAGAATTCGCCGGTAATCGAGCTATTGGTCCAATGTGCTTGATTAATCATATATATTTCTCATAATCCGTAAGCGCACGCTTAATAAATTCGAATTTTCATATAGAATGCCTTAATAATCCGAATCTCGGCTAAATATATGTGATATTTCATGTATAAGTGAGTTTCTTTAAGCGAGTTTCGATCCGTACCGTTAACGCGATTCGTCCCCGCCCTCCCGATACTGCCTCGGCGTCATGCCCACCGCCTTGCGGAAGGCGTGGAAGAACGACGGCTCGCTCTGGTAGCCGACCGCCTCCGCGATCGCGGCGATCGGACGGTCCGTCTCCCGGAGGTAGTGGCAGGCGACTTCCATCCGGTAGCGGATGAGGAACTGGATCGGACTCTGGCCGAGCCGCTCCTTGAACGAATGCGCCAAGTGGTATTTGTTCACGAACGCGACTTCGGCGAGCCGCTCGAGCGTGATGGGGTCGCGGTAATGCTCCTCCATGTGCCTGCGGGCGACGAGCACCGCGTCCCCGATCGCGCGGCTCGGCGGTGCGCTTGACCCTGCGTAATGGACGATACGCGCGAGCTTGGCGAACAGAATGCCTAGCAGATGGTCGGCGATCGTGCGCGCTTCCGGCTCCGGGCCGTAGAAGGCGTCGACGCATTCCCTCATCGAAGCGCGAATCGCCGGATAGTGCTCGCCAAGCCTCAGAGCGGTGACCGCGCCTTCTATGAAGAAGCGGTCTTCCCCCAGCCCTTGAACGCGCAGCCGGTCGAAGCTGATATAGAGCGCCTGGAACGGATGCTTCACCGACTTTTCCTTGTGCCAAGTCCCCTTCTCGTAGAACAGCAGCGTCCCCTCGGAAGCCTCGACCGCCGTTCCCCCGATGTCGAAGACGCCCGCTCCCTTCTCCACGAGCAGCAGCTCGCCGAACAGATCGTGCCGGTGCATGTCGAACCTGAACGGTTCGCTCTCCGTCCGATGGAACGCCTGTCCCCCCGTCATGCGCGGTGCCCCGATGAATACCGTCATCCGATTCTCTCCCCGCAATTCCGCAATAATCGATAATGAGATGCGCAATCGGCATTATTGTTGCAACCGTATCCATGGAATAAATTTAAGGAAATCGCACGCTTTGATCTTTGTTCTAACTGTACTAGGGATCGGAGCTAGATTGCAAGACTCAATAAGGAATACGGGGAGAGGGATACGAATGACGCGGTTCGCGAGAAGGAAGCTGTCCGACGAACGCTACGAGGCTTGCGCGGTGTTCGACGTGAACGGGGACGGCGTTCCCGATATCGTAAGCGGGGCGTATTGGTACGAGGGGCCGGATTACGCGACTAAGCATGACGTCTGCGACGTCATGGCCATCGACGGGTACCACGACGACTTCTCGGATTATCCGATCGACGTCGACGGCGACGGCCGGCTGGATATCGTCACCGGCGCATGGTGGGGAGCGACGCTCCGTTGGCGGAAGAACCCCGGCAAGGAAGGCGTGCCTTGGGAGACGTTCGACATCGACGAATGCGGCGCGATCGAGACGATCCGGTTCCTCGACATCGACGGGTGCGGCGTTCCGGAGATCTTCCCGAACACGCCCGGCGCGCCGCAAGCGTTCTACAAGCTGATTCGTGATGCGGAAGGACGGGGGACGGCGACGTTCCGGAAGATCGTCATCGGCGAGGAGAACAGCGGGCACGGCATGGGCTTCGCGGACGTGAACGGCAACGGGCGCATGGACGTCGTTCTGTCTGGCGGCTGGCTCGAGCAGCCGGAGGATCCGTTCGAAGGACCGTGGACGTTCCACCGCGAATGGTCGCTCGGATCGGCCAGCGTGCCGGTGCTCGGCTTCGACGTGACCGGCAACGGCCTTACCGATCTGATCGTCGGCCAGGCGCACGATTACGGCTTGCACTGGTACGAGCAGCGCATCGCCGAGGACGGCACGCGAAGCTGGATTAAGCACCTGATTGACGGCAGCGGCTCGCAGTTCCACGACTTATGGCTCGCGGACCTGGACGGCGACGGCGAAGCCGAGCTCGTGACCGGCAAGCGCTACCGCGCCCATAACGACGGCGATCCCGGCGCCCACGACCCGATCGGCTTGTACTATTACAAAATCCGCGGAGGCGCGTTCGAGAAGCACGTTATCGACTACGGCGCCGCCGGCGAAGCTTCCGGCGCGGGCATCTACTTCTGGGTGCAGGACTTGAACGGGAACGGGTTCCCGGACATCGTCGCCCCGGGCAAGGACGGCTTGTATCTGTTCGAGAATCTAGGACCGGAGGAGAATAGACATGGCTAAGCTTAGAATCGGATTCGTAGGCGTCGGCGGCATGGGCCAGATCGCGCACTTGAGCAATTACGCGACGCTCGGCGACGCATGCGAGGTCGTCGCCTTGGCGGAGCCCCGCCCTCGCATGGCCCGGCTCGTCGCCGACCGGTACGGCGTGCCGGAAGTGTACGGCTCCCACTCGGAGTTATTGGAACGGGCGAAGATCGACGCGATCGTCGCTCCCCAGCAATACCGCAATCACATGGCGATCATTCCCGATATTCTGCGCGCGGGCGTTCCCGTCTTCACCGAGAAGCCGCTGACGCTCACCGTCGAAGCCGGTCGGGAGCTCGTGCGGATCGGCGAAGAGAACGGCTCGCTGCACATGGTCGGCTACCATAAGCGCTCGGATCCGGCGATGGAATACGCGAAGCGGATCGTCGACGAATGGAAAGCTTCCGGACAGTTCGGGGAGCTTCGCTATATTCGGATGACGATGCCTCCGGGAGATTGGTGGAACGACGCGGACCGGCCGATCTCGACGGACGAACCGGTACCGCCGATCGAACGGGAAGCCGGACCGGCCGACTACTCGGAAGCGCGGACGCAGGAGCTCGATACGTTCGTCAACTATTACATCCATCAAGTGAACGCGATCCGGTTCTTCCTCGGAGACGGCTTCCGCGTGACGTACGCGGACCGTGCCGGCGTGCTGCTCGCCGGCGAGAGCGACGGCGGCGTCACCGTCGCTCTGGAGATGGCGCCGTATCATAATACGTTCGATTGGCAAGAGAGCATACTCGTCGCCTTCGCGCACGGCTTCGTGCGCGTCGACCTCCCGCCTCCGCTCGCGCGCCAGCGCGCCGGCGTAGTGACAGTCGCGAAGGACGCCAACGATATCGAGCAGCCTTCGACGTTCTCCCCGTCGTTGCCGAACGTGTCCGCAATGCGCAACCAGGCGCGGAACTTCCTCGCGGCCGTTCGCGGAGACCGTCCTGCGCCGAGCGACGCGAAGGACGCGTTGCAGGACTTGATCATCGCGAGGCAGTATATCGATTACCGGATTCGCGCTTATTCGTAATTCGAGATACAGACGCGCGACAGGGCAGTCCCGCCGGGACTGCCCTGTTCTGCTGCCTGCCTGTTATCCCTTCTTCTGCGCGACCGGCATCATCATGCCGTTGTCCATGCCCATCATGCTAACGCTGTCCGCCGCGCTCTCGTCCCCGTCGTGCAAGTACACCTTCGTGCCGAACACCGGCTCCGCGTAGGGCTGATGGGTGCGGCCGCGCGCGAGAATCTGGCGATAGTTGCCCGAATCTCCTTCATAGCCGTCATGATCCCAAGGCACCCATGATCTGGCGTTGCAATAATGGAGCACGTACGATCGGCGGTGCCGGTCCTGCGTCCGGTTCGGATACGAACGATGGAACAGGTGCGAGTGGAAGAACAGGACGTCTCCCGGGCTGAGCGGCACCGAGATCGGCGGCGGATAGTTGGCCACCACCTTGGACAGCGTGTTCACTTCGTCGTCGATATGGCTGACGTTATGCACGTCGTGCAGGTCGGCGAACGCCTCCACCGCGTGCACGTTGCCCCCGCCGTTACCGAACTCCGCCGGCGGGTATACCGGCTCGTGGTTAGAGCCCGGCGCGACCCAGAGGCAGCCGTTCTCCTCGTCGACTTCCTCGAGCGCGACCCAGGCGCCGATCAGGGTATCCGGATGCGTCTTGATATAGCAAGCATCCTGGTGCCAGCCTTGTCCGCCTCGGCCCGGCGGGTTCAGGAACATCATCGACTGCAGGGCGTATACGTCCGGTCCGACCAGCGCCTCGACGACGTCGAGGATGCGAGGGTTCAGTAAGCCCCGCTCGGCCGACTCGTTGATCCGGGACAGCATGTGGACGCGCGTGGCGGCGGCGAACTCTTCCTTCAGCACGTTCGCATCGTCGGCCTCGCTCTTCGCCTTGGCTTTATTCAGCACGTCGAGCCGTGTCTCCTCCGCCAGCGCATAGAGAGACGCGATGTCTTCTTTTGATACCAATCCTCTGACGATGAGGTACCCATCGCGATGATAGTGCGCGTATTCCTTCACGCTGACCAGATATTTGTCTTCCCGGTGCGTGGACTTCGGACGATATGCGATCTGCATTCGAGCGTTCCCTCCGTCGGTTGTTATACTCCCATTGTGAACGGAACGACGCGGGAGCTCAATGGAACGAACCCTTCATCCGATGTGTTTTTTTGATCTGTTAATTCACGACGATATACCAATTAAGCGGGTAAGGGGTGTCCGGGTCCGCCGCGGCCGGCGCCGTATGGCGGAAGAGCGGGTCCTTGCACCGGGCGATGTATTCGGTGGCGGTCATTCCTCTGACGTTCTTGTACATTTTCGAAAAATGATGTTCGTCCCCGAACCCGACCTTGTACGCGATCTGCTTCAACGTCCAAGCGCCGGTCATCATGAGCTGCTCGGCCTTGCGCAGTCTGCGGTCTAGCAGCGCCCGCTTCGGCGACAGGCCGACGCAGGACACGAACAGCCGGGTGAAATGCTCATGGGACCAACCGGATTGACGGGCGATCTCCTCGATCGTAATCGGCTCCGCGAGATGGTCCTCCATGTACGCGATCGCGCGCGTAATCTGGGCGGGCATGATCCGGTACGGCTCCCCCGCCGTGCCGTCCGCGGCCGCCTGCAGCTCCTCGATCGCCGCGAGCAGCAGCGCGGTCATCCGTTCCTTCCACCGGGGGCCTTGCGCGCTGGCGATTCGGAGCATTTGCTTCATCAAGCCCGGGACGAGCTGGCTCGTTCCGACGGGCAGCCAATCTCCTTGCGCAAGCAGAGCGCGGTACGGACCATCCGGATCGTCGAACGCCGCGAAGTCGAAGTGCGCGAACAGATGGCGGACGTTCTTCGCGGGATCGAACAGGTAGCGGTGCTCCTCGTTCGGACGCGTGAGCAGGAAGCCGGGCTTGTCGAGCACGATCGGGCTCCCTTCCAGCTCGTACACCGTTCCCGTCCCTTCCGGAAAAAAGACGAGCTCGTAATCCGGTATTCGTCTCGGTCCAAGCTCGGCGCCCGTCTGCATGAGCATGTCTCCGACGATGTGGATGACGGGTTGAACGTTCTCTAGTGCCCCCATGCCGGCTGCCTCCGTTGGAATGCTGACATGCTGTTGTCAGCGAAAGTAGGTTACAATGCTTTTATGAAAGAAAGGACCGGTGAACCGCATGATTATCGATCGAACGATAGAGACGCCGACAAGGCAGCAATGGCGCGACTGGCTAAGCGACAACCACGCGACCGAGAAATATGTATGGCTGATCTCGAGCAAGGAGCAGCCCGAAAGCTACGTGGACTTCGTAGAGGAAGCGCTCTGCTTCGGCTGGGTCGACAGCACTCGCAAGCGGACGGACGACGGGCGGTCGGCCCAACGCTACTCTCCGCGAAGCAAGAAGAGCAATTGGACGGAGCTGAACAAGGAGCGCGTCCGCCGGATGGAGCGACTCGGTCTCATGACGGAAGCCGGCCGAAAGGCGCTGCCCGACATGCGTCCCGAAGCTTTCGTCGTCGACGAAGATATCATGGCGGAGCTGCGTCGGGACGAAGCGCTCTATCGCCATTACGAGGCGTTGCCGCCGCTCTATGTCAGAATCCGGATCGACAATATTCAGTCCGTGCGCGGCGATGCGGCGCTGTTCCGTTCCCGGTTGGACAAGTTCATCGAGAATACCCGCGAAGGCAAGCTATACGGGCAATGGCACGACGACGGCCGATTGCTGGAGGACTTATAGACCGAACAGGCGTCTGACTTCGTCTAAGTCCAGTTCGACTTTCCCCGATTGAATAGGCAACTTGAAATAACCCGAACAAGATTGATCGGACGACGTATAAGTCAGCGTTCCGTACGCGAACCCTCCGATGACTTGGCCCGTGTAAGTAGCGGACTCGTGCGTAAGCCAATCCTCGTTTCCTTCGGAGTACCGGTTCAGTTCCAATCGATAATCCGATGCCTTGCCCGGTACGGCATAGCCGGTCAGGGAGTGGAATGCCTCCGAGCCGGGTTGTCCGCTCGACAACTCTTCCACCGCATTCCCGTGCTCATCTCTGATCTCGTTATGGAAATCGTAGCTCGAAGAATACATCCGATAGTTCGGGAAGTCGCCCTCGACCGTTTTGTCCGTAAACCAGCTAATGAAGTCGAAAGGGATCATCACGGTTTTATCGACGACCCGTACGTTCGGAACGAAGTAATTAATGTTGATCTCCTCGCCGAAGCTCGTAATCAACGTATTTTTTCCGACGTTCAGTTCGTAGGTATTGACCGAATCTCCCGTCACTTTGTATCTTTTGCCCGCTTCGACTTCCTCTACCCGATAACCTATTTGTTGCGCGCCTTCCAATAGCGGCAACAATAGATGGTCGGATTCCATGATCAATTTCTTATGGAATGAAATCGGCTTATCGTTGACGGAAATGGACGCGGGATTCGTACGGTACAGTTTAAGCGCCTGGTCGATGTTGAAATCGACTTTACCGTTCTTGTACGGTAGCGTTAACGCCATGCGGGGCGTGTATAGCTCATCTTGTTTGGTTTTCTGGTCGCGAACCGTGATATGGTAGGTACCGATCGCTTGACCTTGGACGATGCTTCCCTGGAAGGTGACTTGCGCGTTCTTCAACGCGCCGTTCTGCTTCATGACCCGGGAGCTGGTTAGTTCGTAGAATGGAAAACGGTAATCCAGCGTAAATCCCGTCAGCCTCTGCTTGAACGTCATGTACTCGGTTGCGGCCATCTTCTTGATCTTGGCTTCGGTAAGCGCTTTGCCTTTCAGATCCGTATAATAGACCTTCTCCTCGGCCTCGCGATAGGTAGATAACGAATAGTTCGAATAACCGTAACTTGTCTCGATGGCGGGAATAACGCTGACGAACGACTGGATCGGTACATACGCAACGCCGTCGATGAGCTGCGCGGGCTCCAACATTTTTGCTTTATATCGGGCTGTGACCAGCGTAACGCTGCCGATCGTATACGTGCCGCTCTGTTGCGCGTTTCTAACGACCTTATATACGCTCGCCTTTTTCACTTCCGTAACTTTAGCCCCGACGGCCTCGTATAGTTCCCTCAATGGAACAAGTAGCGTACCTCTGACCAATACGGGGGGATGCAGGAAGTTGATCTTCTTGTTGTCGACCACGACTAGCGGTTCGGCTTCGCTTAATTCCGCCGAGACGGTCGCTACGGGGAATAGCAGCGATAACATGAACAAGACGGACAATACTCTTCTATAGATCCTCATCAATCGTTCTCCTCTGTCATGACGTAGCCGGCTTCATTTTATTTCCACGTTTCGACAGTAAAATCCTCTGAAAACAGGAAAACCCTCGCGATTTCTATTCGCGAAGGTCCTCAGATAAGTTAACACCGGACGTGCTTGCGCTTGAACCCGATTTTGCCGCGCTCGATTTCCTTCTCGATCGTCTCCAGAGCGTTCAAGAGCTTCGGCTTCCGGTCCTTGCCGACCACCTCGACCGGGCCGATCGCCTTCGCGATCTCGATCGCCCGCTCGTGAAGCGGAACGTAGGAGATGCCCACCGTGTAGACGAATTGGTTCATCGCGATCTTCGCGCGCTTCGGCGCGTCGTGAATCGTGTTCTTCGCAAACTCCAGCAAGCCCTCCAGCTTGTCCTTGTCGAATTCGTTATCCTTGCGGTTGCCGAGCAGCCAGCAGTAGCAATTCCAACCTGCCGACCTTCTCAGCTCGTCGTCGCCGGCGATCCACTTGTCGGCCACCTGCTGCGCGATATCCGCCTCCGCCAACGTTACCGAGACGATGAAATCGGATACCATATAGAAGTAAGCTCCATCGATCCAGCGCTCGAAGTCCGACTCGGTCATCGCCTTCGGCTCCGCGATGACGCCCGCGAAGTACATCGCGTCGTAGTTGCCCGTGGCGTACAGCTCTTCCGCCAGCTTCTGGTTCAGCTTCGTCTTCTTGAGGATCGGCTTCATCTCGCCGGTCGCCACGCCGAATAGCGGCTCTTGCGCTCCGTTGGCCATGTACATCTTCTTCAGTCGATCCTTGCCCATCGACTCGAGCTCTTGCATGACCTCTGTCACGTTCATGTCGGATTCGCTCCTTCTACCGAGATCTGTGTCCTCATACTATTCACTATAGCATACTTGGATTCGACTCTCCTCCAGTGTTACACTCGGCATAGAACAGGAGGAATATCCGATGCCATCGACAATCGATCTGACGAAATACGCGGACCTGATCGTCCGCACGGCGGTACATATCCGGCCCGGGCAGGAGCTATGGATCAACGCCCCCGTTCATCTTCCGGAGCTCGTGCGTCTCGTCGTGAAGCGCGCTTACGAAGAGGGAGCGAAGCAAGTCCACGTCGAGTGGCGGGACGAGGAAGTAACGAAGCTGACTTACGGCCTCGCGCCGGACGAAGCGTTCGCCCGTTACCCCGCTTGGCGGGCGCAAGCGATGACCGAGCTGGCGGAGCAAGGCGGCGCCTATCTGCTCATCAAGTCCGACGATCCCGAGCTGTTGAAGGGAATCGACCCGAAGCGAATCGCGGACTACTCGCGCGTCTCCTCGGCCGCGTTAACCACGTTCCGCAAGTACATGTCTTCGAAAAGAATGACCTGGTCCATCGTCGCGGCGCCATCGGACGGCTGGGCGAAGCTCGTGTTCCCGGACCTGGACGCGCCGGCCGCCGTCGAAGCGTTATGGGAAGCGATCTTCCGCGCCGTACGCGTCCAAGAGGACGATCCCGTGCGAGCTTGGGAAGCGCACAACAACGCCTTGCTGGAGAAGCGCGCCTATCTGGACGGCAAGCAATACAAGCAACTGCATTACCGGGGACCGGGAACGGACCTCGTCATCGCGTTGCCGGACGATCACCTGTGGAACGGCGGCATCTCCCATAACGAGTCGGGCAATACGTTCAATCCGAACATCCCGACCGAAGAGGTGTACACGGCGCCCCATCGGGAAGGCACGAAGGGCGTCGTGCGCAGCACGAAGCCGCTCAGTTACCAAGGGAACGTGATCGAGAACTTCAGCCTGACGTTCGAGAACGGACGCGTCGTCGACTTCTCCGCCGAGCGGGGCTACGACTCCTTGAAGGAGATGCTCGATCTGGACGATACGTCGCGATACCTCGGCGAAGCCGCGCTCGTGCCGCACCGGTCGCCGATCTCCGATTCGAATCTCGTCTTCTTCAACACGCTGTTCGACGAGAATGCCTCCAATCACCTCGCGCTCGGCAACGCTTATCCGACCTGCGTGAAGGGCGGAACGGCCATGTCCCGCGAGGAGCTGGTCCAAGCCGGCCTGAACCAGAGCATCCTGCACGTCGACTTCATGATCGGCTCCGCCGAGATGGATATCGACGGCATCGCGAAGGACGGCCGGGTCGAGCCGGTGTTCCGGGGCGGCAATTGGGCGTTCTAGGTTATAACGAACTGGCGGCCTCGGGGTGTACCCAGGGCCGCCATCGTTTTGTTTATCGCCGTTATCTTTCGCGGTAGTTTGACGCTGGCTCTTGCATGTATACGATATTTTGAATAGATTTAAGCAGTTTTGCTGCTGTGAGGCAATTGTATTTGATTATTCAAATACCATTCTCCAAATAAACGGGATGGGGGTCTAATATAAGCGATATTTCGATTAAAATAACCCATTCGCTCCAATCAGCGCTATATAAACATGAATTATCGAGTTTAACACATCTCCGCCTAAGCACGAATCATGAATACGGAGACAGTCTCTCCCGCCAATCTCGGCGCTCTATCGTCGCCGCGATCTGCTCGTGCCCTAGCGGCATGCTGATGTAGTACCCTTGAAGCCCCCAGCAGTTCATGCTGGACAGCATCCGGAATTGAGACTCGTCCTCCACGCCTTCCACGATGACTTCGAGCTTGAGCGCGTTAGCCATCATGAGAATCGACGTAATGAACGGCACGTTCGAATCCCGAATGAACGACTTGTCGATCTTCAGCTTGTCGAGCGGAAGCGACGTCAGCATGTTCAAGGAGGAATAACCCGTTCCGAAATCGTCGAGCGCCACCGTGAACCCCGCTTTTCTCAATCTCCCCAGCGTCTGCCGAACGGACGCCACGTTGTGAATGACGGTTCTCTCCGTAATCTCCAGTTCGAACACGCGAGGCGATATCCCTTCGCGCTTCAGTATCAGCAACAGATTATCGACGAAATCCGCATCGTTCAATTGAACGCTCGAGATATTGATCGAGAGCTTGAACGGCTCCCCGAACGAGCTTCCGAATCGTTGCCAGAACTTGCATGCTTCGTGAATGACCCAGTAACCGATCGGGATGATCAACCCGGTCTCCTCCGCGATCGGGATGAAGTCCGCGGGCGGGATGAAATCCGCGCCGCCGCGATTCCACCGCAGCAACGCCTCCGTACCGATGATTCTCTTGAATTGATAATTATAGATCGGCTGATAGACAAGGCCGAGTTCCCCGCGTTCGAGCGCGTTCGATAGCTCCAGTTCGTGAATGAAGTTCTCGACGTGCTCGTACTTCATATCGAGCTCGTAGACGTGGTGCGTCTTCCTGCCGTTGCCTTTCGCCCGGTAGAGCGCGATGTCCGCTTGCTTAAGCAGCGTATAGGCATCCTCGTCCCTGCGGCGAAGCGCGACGCCGATGCTTGCGCTCAGCTTCACTTGCCGGTCGTGCACCCGGAACGTGTCGTCGAACATCCCCTTGATTCTCGCGACGACTTCCTCCGGCGTAAGCTCGCCTCCCGACTTGGCGACAACGAATTCGTCTCCTCCGAGCCTGACGAGCAGATGGTCGCGTTCGAACGCGCGCTCCATGCGCGAGGCGACCTCGACCAACACTGCGTCCCCGGCGCCATGGCCGAACGTATCGTTGATCTTCTTGAAGTAATCCAGATCGAATAGATAGATCGATTCCAGATTGGCTATGTTCTCGAATAAGTACCTTCGATTATATAACTGCGTTAGATCGTCGCGATACGCGAAATGCAGCAATTTATCCTCGTAACCCCGTCGCTCGGTCGTGTCCCTCGTAATGCAGACGACGTATTGCACTTCCCCGTCGTCTCCGTAGATCGGATTCAGTATGCTCTCGCCGCTGACGATTCCGTTCGGGAGAACCACGCCGTCCTCGAACCGGATCGTCCGTCGTTCTTGCACGACTCGCGTGTATTTCGGTTGCAGATAGGCAGCCATCTCGGGCGTATTCGCTTCGAAGAACGTTTTGCCGGCGGCGTCCATCGCGATTCCGCTCAACCGGGTCGCCGCCCGATTAACGAAGACGTAGCGGAACTGCCCGCGATCCGCTTCCATGATATAGATCGAGTCTTCCATCTCGTTGGTCATCCCTGGAAGCAAGTCCATCAAACGAGAAGCATCCATCTTCCGTTAACCTCGCTTCGAGTTCGCTAGTTGTCTTTCTCTTGATCCACTTCCCTAGTATAGTTTCTCCGCCCTGTTCCATTGAAAATCATCGCTGTCGAATTCCCGGCGCGAATGTTGTCGCTATAGGCTCATTCGCCCGATTTCGTAGGCATTTTGGCTTTTTTTGCCTCTTACCTTAGGACATCTCGTCGACAGTCCTCTATAATAGTCCACATCTATTCGTCAGCAGGCTTCACTCTGCCCGTCGTAGTCCGACTCAACGGGAAAGGGGGTGACAATAATGAAGCTCGGGATCGGAACGTTGGGCATTGGCGCCCTCTTCTGCATCGCCCTGTTCTGCGGCGGCGACAGAGCGGAAGCCGGATTGCCGCCGGACTTGCCGACCGAGAGAACGACGAGCGGTCTCTTCGACCTCGCGGGCACGGTCGTTACCCTGCTCGATCAAACCGTAAGGACGACGGTCGAAGCGCCGAGCAATCTCGTTAACGGCGTTACGGAACTTCTGACCGTGGACGAGGCGTTGCTGTCGGCGGAAGGCGTAGCGACTAGATTGGATATCGTCGCGAATACGTTGGACGGCACGCTCTCCCCGGTAACGGAAGCGGTAGGTACCGTAGTCGGCGGAACGTCGGACATTGCCGAGCAAGTCGTCGACTTAGCGGAGACGACGATCGAAGATGTAACGCGATCGTTACCGCTGCCGGAGCTGCCGGTTCTGCCGGTGCCACCTCCGCCGTTGCCGCCGACTCCGGCGCCGACGCTGCCGCAGCCATCGCCGCCATTGCCGACTACGCCTTCGCAGCCGGCAAGCGAGCCGGCAACGGAGCCGACGCCAAGTCCGCAAGCGGAGCAGACGGCATCCGAGCAGCCTCAGGAACGGGCGCTCGAACCCGATTCGCCCGCAGCCGGGCTGCTCGTAGCGGAGAGCGACAATAAGCCCGTCATTCCAACGGGTACGCTCGCCGACTCGGCGCCCGCCAAGGCTCCGTTCGCGAAGCAAGTTCGAAAGAAGTGCGACGCCATCGCTAACGACGACGCAAGTCCGAAGCACGCGCGGAAGTCGTTACGAACGACCCGCGACGAACAGGCGCCGCGGGCGAGCGACGTCATCCTCGAGGTCGCGTCTCCCGCCGCGCCGAATCCGCAGCCTCCGGCGGCGGGACATAGCGGCGGCGCTACGTACGCCAAGCATTCGGACGCGATCGTCGCCGAGAGCGCCGCGATTCGGTTGATCGGCAGGAAAACGTACGCGAAGAACACGCGGCAACTGATCTCGAAGCGCGGGAACGAACCGCCGACGCCTCCGCCTAGGCATCCCTTTTCTCATACTTAACGCAGCATATGAGAAAAGGGAGTGTGGCGCTTGCTAAGAAAGATCGAACGGTTGCGCAGGGCGATGCATCGGTTGGCCGAACGACACGGCATCCAGGATCCTCTCGTCATTCGCGTCTCGCAGCGACTGGACAATCTAATCGTCGAATACATGAACGGCTCGCCTCACCGGCGTCCGATATCCCCGGAGGAAGCTTCTCAAGAAGAGGCACGCCGGTTGCTCGATTCGATCGTAAGACTGCACGAAGAGGTCGAGGGACAGCCGGAACGGCTATTCGCCGAGACCGACCCGGCCACGTCGAACAAATTCCGCGAGCTGGACAAATTGATCGTGGCGTTCCTTCGCCAATGATCTCTTATCCCGGGGACTCCGTAACGAACAATGGCGACGCAAGGATAATCTCCTTGACGTCGCCATTGTTCGTTACATTAACTTTGAACCTAGTAACCGTTAACGACGGGGATCTCCTCCTTCTGCGCACCCCTGCGGGGCGAGATCCAGGGTTTGGACGGCTACTCTATCCCACCCGCCCGAACGACTCCAGCAGCGCGTCCACCACGCGCGGATCGAAGTGCGCGCCGCGCTGGCGCCGAATCTCGTCCAACGTCTCTTCTTGCGTCCAAGCCCGCTTGTACGGACGCTCGTGCGTCAGCGCGTCGTAGAAGTCGGCGAGCGCCACGATGCGCGCCTCGAGCGGAATCTCGTCTCCCCGCAGCCCGTGCGGATAGCCGGTTCCGTCCCACTTCTCGTGGTGCGAACGGGCGATAATGCCCGCCAGCATCAGCACGTCGAACGAGCTGTCGGCGAGCATGTCCGCCCCGATCGTCGTGTGCGTCTTCATCCGCTCGAATTCCTCCGGCTCGAACCGGCCGGGCTTGAGCAGGATGTCGTCCGGCACGCCGATCTTCCCGATATCGTGGAGCGGCGCCGCCAGCCGGATCCGCTGCACTTGGTGCGAAGAGAGGCCGAGCCGTTCCGCGATGACGCCGGCCAGCTCTCCCACGCGAAGCGTATGCTGCCCGGTCATGTCGTCCCGATACTCGGAAGCCCTGCCCAGCAGCCGCAGAATCTCGTGCTTCGATTGCTCGAGCTCCGCCGTCCGTATGCGTACTTTCTCTTCCAGCGTGTTGTTGTGCTGTTGAAGCTGCAAATGCAAGAATCGCGTCTTCAGCAGATTGTTCATCCGCAGCACGACTTCCGTCCGGTCGTACGGCTTCGTCAGGAAGTCGTTGGCCCCCGCTTGCAGCCCCCGCTGCCTCGCGTCGGACGTCGTATCCGCCGTCAGCATGAGCACGGGCAAATAATTGTCCGCGCCCGCATGCTCCCGAATCTTCTTCAGCACCTCGAGCCCGTCCATGCCGGGCATGTGCATGTCGAGCAGCACGATGTCCGGATCGTGCTCCGCCAAGAGCGCGTCGACCTGCAGCGGGTCCATCGTGCTGTGCACCCTGGCGAATCCCGCGCGCTGCAAGATTCTAGCAAGCAAGCTAATATTGTATTCCTGGTCGTCGACAATCAATATGCAAGCGTCCGTTGTCGATAATCTGTCCACTGTCATTCCCCATTCTGCCGGATTCGTCCGGCAATCGCCTCGATCTTGCCCAACAATCGCTCCAAGTCGACCGGCTTCGTATCGAAGTCGTCGCACCCGGCCTCTAGCGCCTTGGCTCTATCCGCATCCATCGCGTGCGCCGTCAGCGCGATGATCGGAATGCCGTTCGTCTCCGGCGCCCGCTTGAGCCGGCGCGTCGCCTCCCAGCCGTCGATGACCGGCAAGCTCATGTCCATCAGGACGACGTCCGGACGCAGCCGCGTCGCCAGCTCGATGCCTTGCTCTCCGTCCTCCGCCGTCGCCACTTCGTAGCCGCGGCGGGAGAGCCGGCGCGACAGCATGTCCCGATTCAGTTCGTTATCTTCCACGAGCAAGACGACGGTCATCCCGGCCGGCCTCCTTCAACGTTCACGAATTTGCGGATTTCCTGCAGCAGCGCCCGATGGTCGAACTCGCCTTTGCGAAGAATGCCCTTCACGTAACCGTTCAGCTTGATCCGGTCTTCCGGCGTTACCGTCTTCGCCGACACGACGACGATCGGAATGTCGTCCCAGATCTCCCGCTTGCGCAGCTCGGCGACGAACTGGAAGCCGTCCATCTCCGGCATCATCAGATCGAGCAGAATGAGCCGCGGCGTCCGCTTCTCCATGCAGGCCAACGCTTCCAGCCCGTTCCCCGCGCGGAGCACGGCGTAGCCTTCCTTCTGCAGCAGCCGCGCCATGAGCTCGCTCGTCGCGCTATCGTCCTCGATGACCAATACCGCTTGGTCGGAGCGGCTCGTCACGTACTTGTCCATCATCCCGAGCAAGCGGTTGCGGTCGATCGGCTTCATGAGGAATTCCGACGCCCCGAGCGCGTACCCCATCGACTTGTCCCCGGTCATCGACCAGATGACGACCGGCGTATCCTGCAGCTCGGGATCGCTCTTGATCGCTTGCAAGACGCTCCACCCATCCATGCCCGGCATCAGGATGTCGAGGCAGATGACCTTCGGGCGCAGTTCCTTCGCGAGCCGGAGTCCTTCCTGCCCGCTGCTCGCGAACGCCAGCGTCCAGCCTTCCTTGTCCAAGTATCGTTTCATCAGTTGCCCGTTCAACGGTTCGTCGTCGATCAGCAGCACGCTGACTTGACTCGGCTCAGTCGACGGCATGCCGACGGCAGAAGAAGATTCCTCTTGTCCTTCCGTCCCCGCCGGCAGCCAGCAGGTGAACGTGCTGCCCGCGCCCGGTTCGCTGCGGACTTCGATATCGCCGCCCAGCATGAGGCAGAAGCTACGCGTAATCGCCAGGCCAAGTCCGGTGCCTCCGAATTTGCGCGTCGTCGAGGCGTCCGCCTGCATGAACGGCTGGAACAGCTTGTCCGCCTGCTCGGCGCTCATGCCGATGCCCGTATCCCGAATCGTGAACCGATACCCGTCCTGCCGGTTCCTGTTCTCGCCGGCTACCTCGAGCACCACGCTGCCGTCCTTGGTGAACTTGCTGGCATTGCTGAGCAGGTTGAACAGAATTTGCCTGAGCTTCGTCATGTCGGTCGAGATCTCGCCCCGCGACACTTCGTATTCGAACCGGTTGCCTCCGGCAGCCATCAACGGCTTCACCGTCTCGACCACGTCCCGCACGAGATCGGCGATTTCGAACGTCTCGACGTACACTTCCATTTTGCCGGCCTCGATCTTCGAGATGTCCAGAATGTCGTTAATGAGCGCCAGCAGATGCTTGCCCGACTTGCTGATCTTGCCCAGGTCGTCGACGAACATCGGCTCGCCGAGCTCCGCGGCTTCCTCTCCGAGCATCTCGCTGTACCCGATGATCGCGTTAAGCGGCGTGCGCAATTCGTGGCTCATGTTCGCGAGGAACTGGCTCTTGATCATGTTCGCCCGGACCGCCTCGTCCCGCGCTTGCTCGAACTGCGCGGTGCGCTCCGCCACCAGATCTTCCAGACGGTCGTTCATCAGCCGCAATTCGAGGTTCATCTTATGGATCTCGTTCGTCTTGGACAGAATCTCCGAGTCCTTGTTCGAGAATTTCTTCGAGATGAACATGCCCAGAATGCTAAGTCCGAGCGTGTACAGCGTGCCTCCCGAGATCAAGTACGCGAGCCACCTCTGATCGAGCTCGACGCCCGAATCGGTCAGCACCTTCGCGCCGACGTGGAAGTTCGCCGCGGCCATCCCGGTATAATGCATGCCGACGATCGCCCCGCCCATGATGAGCCCGCTGCCGATCTTCATCCAACCGGCGCCGGTCTTCCCGCCCCTTCGGAAGTATAGCGATAGCCACAGCGCCGATACCGAGGCGACGAACGCGATGACGACCGATAAGGTAAAATAGAGCGGGTCGTACGTAATATCGATTACCATGGCCGCCATCCCGATGTAGTGCATCGCGCAGATGCCGACGGCCAGCATGACGCCGCCCCCGATGAGACGCCGCGCGTTCAACGCGCCCGCGCTCACGATCCAGAGCGCGGCGAACGAGCCGGCGACCGCCGCGACGATAGACAGCAGCACCGTTCCGAGCTCGTACTTGACGGTCACCGGCAACGTGAACGCCAGCATGCCGACGAAGTGCATCGACCAGATGCCCATCCCCATCGCCACCGCTCCGAACGTCAGCCACGTCCATTTTCTCCATCCGTCCGTAGCGATGATTCTCTCTACCAAATCCAACACCGTATATGAAGCGACGACCGCGACCACGTACGAGAACACGATCAGCAACGTATCGTAAGAGCCATGAATGTGATGCAAGAAGCTTCCCTCCCCAATCTCGGAATCTGTCGAATGCTGTCCTATAATTACCAGTATACAACAGGGTACGGAAGCGCATCAAAATAAAAAAACGCCGAGCCCGCGAAAGATCGGGGCTCGGCGAAGGATGGCGCATCGTCGACGGTTACGAGGAAGCCGTTATACGATTCGATTCAGCTTATATAGCTTATACGCCCGGACCGCGACGATCTTGACGATCGCGTACACCGGAACGACGATGATCATGCCGACGGGGCCGATGATCGCGCTGGCGCCGATGACGAGCAGCATGACGGTGAGCGGATGCACCTTCATCTGCTTGCCGATAATGCGCGGACCGATCACGTTCGATTCGATCTGGTTCGAGACGACGAGCACGACGCCGACCAATAGGACGGCCGTCGGAGAGACGGTGAGCGCGACGACCGCCGTCGGAATGAAGGCGATCAGCGGTCCGATGTACGGAATGAAGTTCGTGATCGCGGCGATTAGACCGAGCAGCAGCGGATAAGGGATATCGATCAGCACGTAACCGATGAAAGTCAGCATGCCGATGACCAGAGAAGTGAGCACCTTGCTCAGGATGAACGACCCGATCGACGCGTCGATCTCCTTGAGCGCCCCTCTCATCTCGCCGTGATAGCGATCCGGCAGCATGCGCAGGACGAGATTCGGGAACTTATCCCCTTCGCTCAGCAAGTAGTAGATCATGAACGGCACGAGGCCGAGCAGGAAGAAGAAGTTCATGATTACGTTGAACATGCCGCGTACGCTGCCCACGACGGAATTGAGTATCTCGTCGAGCGACCCGGTCAGCTTGGACGTGAGATTCTCGGTGGAGAGCGCGTCTTTCTGCCCGATCTCCTGCAGCCACTGATGCTGTTGCGCGGATTCGAGCCACGACCGGACCGATTCGACGATCGTCGGGAAGTTGTCCACGAGGTTGATCGACTGTTCCCGGATCGGCGGCCAGATCATGAGGAAGAACAAGTAGCAGACGCCGATGGCGCCGATGTATACGATCACGATAGCGAACGTCTTCGGCAGCTTGATCGATAGCACTCTCACGAACGGCCGGAACAGATAATAGAACATGCCCGAGATCAACAGCGGTACGAACAACGCGGCCAGCACCTTGCCGATCGGATCGAATACGTAGTCGACCTTCGAAGCCAAGTAGGCGATCAACAGGACGACGATGATGCCATAACCGATGCGAAACCACTTGCCTTGCGGCATACGACACGACTCCCTTGCGACGTTAATGGACTGCCTATCCTTAACATTAACGCATTGACGGCGCGAATACGCACGAATCGTGCAAAATTTAATGAAACGCGAAGGCCGCCCTTCGTTAAGGACGGCCTCGGGGTTCGTATTCAACTTGCGTTCTACCCGTCGCGCACGATTCGCAACCCCTGATCGGGGCCTACGCCGTTCGCCTCGAAATCGCTTAAGTACGACAGCACGCCGGCTTCGCCCATCCAGCTCCCGCCCTTCACGATCCGGGTCGAGTTGCTGCTGTCCTCCGACGGCCCGTACCCGTTCCAGCACCACTCCCTTACGTTGCCCGACATATCGTACAGTCCGAGCTCGTTCGGCAGCTTGGTACCGATCGGCTTCGTCCGGTTCCGATTGTTCTCTACCAGGGGCCAATTCCAATCTCCCGATAGCGGCTTGTCCCCGGCGTTCTTCCAATACCACGCGACCTCGTCGACGTCATCGCTCCCGCTGTAGGCGTAGCTCTTGCTCTTCTGCCCGCCGCCGGCCGCGTACTGCCACTCCGCTTCGGTAGGCAGCCGATAACCGTTAGCGCCTTCGTTGATCGTAACCGTCCATTTGAGCGTATCGAATTCGCTTCGGTTCAATGGATCGATTCGATTCTTGTCTATCGCGTAATACGGCCGCAAGCCCTCTTGCTCGCTGCGCTTATTGCAGTACGCCACGGCTTCGTACCAACTCACCTTCTCTACCGGCAAGTCGTCACCTTGGAACGAAGAAGGGTTGCTCCCCATGACTTCGGTCCACTCTCGTTGGGTGACCTCGTACTTGCCGATATAGAAGCTATTCAAGGCTACCCGCTGTCCATAATAGTTGGACTTCGCGTTCGCGAAAGGCCCGCCTTCGACGTATACGAAGCGATCGGATATCGCTATCGCCTCGGGCTCGCCTGTCTTCTCGGGCCGCTCTTGCGAACAAGCGCTGACGATAACCATCGCGGAGACGATCAGCACAACCCATCGTATCGTCATGATTGCATTCTCCCTTGCATGGACTGCCGGATCGGACGATTCCGCCAAGATAATAGGCAAGTAGCAGGTAGGCGGCAGCGTTAATCGAACGCTAGCGCAATGCTTCCGATGCTTAGGCGGTCATAAGGCGCCTTATTACCACACCGTTACGTTGGATTTGCCGCTGCTCTGGTAGCCTTCCGTCGCGAGCACTTGGTAAGACCAGCTCGAGCCCAGGTTCATGCCCTTGCTCTTCCACGCGTTCACGTGATTGCCGAACGTGATCGCGACGTTGCTGCCGGTCGGCCTCTTCGACTGACGCACGCTCCAGAACTGGGTGAACGTCTTCGTACCGTCGATGGACGGCGCGTTGACGCGCTGCGTCGTGTAGATGTCGTACGTGCCGCCGTCGCTGGACACCGTGCCCTTGTGGGATCCGGTAGGACGATACGTCCCCCAGCTGTCGACGACGTAATATTCGATGAGCGAATTTCTCGTCCATCCGTAAAGCGTCAAGTAGCCGTTGCCGGACGGCTGCCAGATGCCCGCATTGTAGTTGACGACTCGATTGGCCGAACCGGTATTCCAGCCTTTGCCGACGACGAAGTTGCCGGTGTTCGTCCACGTCACACTGTAATTGCCGCCGGATCCGTTGACCGCGTTCACCGTGCCGCCGCCGTCGGTCCAGTTCTGCCAGTAATCCGTCGCCGCGCTCGAGGTCGCCGCGAAGACGCCGAAGCCCATTGCCGCCGCAAGACATACCGATACGATCTTCTTATTGAACGTAAACATCATCTACCTCCCGAAAATGTGAGATTGGAATATCGTCGCTGCTCGCCTACCCGCTACTTGCCTATTCCCTTTGACTCTCGCCCGTTCGCTCTTCCGACGATCACCTCCTTCATGAGTAGATTATAAGAGGTAAGCGCATACATCTCACTGCGGGAATTAAAGACGAATCCCTGTATTTTACATATCTTAGACTGGAAAATACATGTAAAACGGTTTCTATCTAGGCGACGAATGAGACGGAGGCACCAAGAACATTTCCATTGAGGGCGAACGCAAGTTCCTGTATAATCGCCTTAGGAACAGAAGTTTCACGTCGATCCGCCAGCTATCGACCTCTGGAACAATCCGGCGGAACGTTATCCTATACTCTGGTCGGAGGGAACGAACGATGAGCGAACAAGCATTGCAACGGATTATGGATGGGATTCAAGGATTGCACGATCGTTTCGGGAAAGTGGAAGAGGATATCGGAAGATTGAACGCGGGACAAGCCGAGCTGTATCAGATCACCGCCGCGTTGAAGCACGGGCAGGAGCTGACGCACGCGAAGCTCGAGGCGCTTACGCTGGATGTCCGGCGCTTGGAAGGCACCGTCGCCAGAAGCGCGATCGAACGGGAAGCGGAGACTACGGAGCTGCGCGGGGATATCCGATTTCTGAATCAGCGAATCGCCAACGTGGAGATGGAAGTCGACCGGCTGAAGAACCGCTAATCTCATATAAAGCAAAGAACGAAGGCCCAGGGCCTTCGTTCTTTTTGGTTATCGCCGTATGCAAGACCGCTTACAACACGCGGCGAGCCGTCACGTAATGCTGCGACCAATAGCCGGAAGTGATCGAATTGGTCGTCACTCCGTTCTTGGACGGCGTGTTGTGGACCATCTGGCCGTTGCCCATGTAGATGCCGACGTGGTTGATGACGCCGTTGTTGCTGCCCACCGTATCGAAGAAGACGAGGTCGCCCGCGCGAAGGCTGCTCTTGCTTGCGAAGGAGCCCGCTTTCTTCTGCGCGCCCGTGCCCCACTTCAAGTCCACGCCGACTTTGGCGAAGACGAACTCCGTGAACGACGAGCAATCGAAGATGAGCTTGGACGGATTGCGAACCCCGAACGCGTAGTCGACGCGCCCCTTATAGCTCTTGGCGATCGAGACGACCTGGGCCCCCTTCGAGCTGCTCGGTGCGGAACCGCCGCCGCTAGGACCGGCGTAGTTCGTATATTTGTCGGCGGAAGATATGTAACCGCTATTGCCGTACTTATCGAATACGTGCAGCCAGTTGCTGTTCGCTTGACCGACGACGTGTACCTTCTCTCCGGTCTTGATCATGCGAATGACGCCCGTGCTCGCGCTCGGTCCGACGCGCAGGTTGACGCCCAGCGTAACCTTCGTCTCCAAAGTCGTCGCCGCGGAAGCCGTCGGCGCCAGCTGGGCTTGTCCGATGCCGATGGCTCCGAACCCGATCGCGGCGCAGAGGCCCAGCGTCGTCAGTTGTCTGAATATAGGCTTAGGTGCAAACATTGTTAATCCCTCCATGGTTAGCTAATGCGCAATCCAACGATAGCACAAATGTTGCAGCCTAAACTTTACCATGGAGAGGAAAAACGCCGCCATGACAGGAAAAATTGCCGTTCATTAGAAAAGTTTGAGAAAATTCTAATCCGCGAATACGCTCTCAATCTCTCAGCGCGCCAACGATGTCGTCCACGGATACGAGCGCTTCCGCCTGAAGGTACCGGACCGCGTTCAGCGACGCTTCATGCGCTTCGCGCGAAGATCCGCTGACGGCGTCTCGCGCGAGCTTCACGCGATAATCGTGCTGATGGGCGTCCGCGCACGTGTAGTGCACGCATACGTCGGTTAGAAATCCGCACACGATCAGGGTACTGACGTTCAGCCCCCGAAGCAGCAGATCGAGATCGGTCGCGAAGAAGCAGCTGTACCGGCGCTTGATAATGGAATACTCCCCGTCGATCGGCCGAAGCTCGTCGACGATGTCGACGTCTGGAGTACCCTCGAGGCAATGAATGCCCTCGGAGCCGTCAAGCTCCCGTCCGAAGTCGACTCCCTCCTTACGATGCATCTCCTGCGATTGAATGACCGGTATGCCCGCTTCCCGTGCGGCGGCGAGCAGCCGGGAGATGCGAGCCACCGTGGCGTCCGCGTCGAACACGGTCGGCATGAAGCCCTTCTGCGCGTCGATGATGAGCAGCGCGGCTTTCCCTTGAATCGAGGTCATAAGGGGTTCTCCTTTGCGTTAACGTTGTAGCGACATCCTATCACCTTCGAAAATTATATGTCAATAAACATTACACATAATTCACGCAAAAATGAATTTTTAAAGAAACATATTGCCAATCTCAAAACTTACGTGTAATAATACATGACATAAAGTTCTCTAGGGTTCCGCCCGCCTGGCGGGGACTGGACCGAGAGAGGACGGCCGATGACGCATCGGCTACACGGAGGGATAAAAACCCGGGAGAGAAGCTTACACTTCCTCTCTCGGGTTTTTTATTTTTTTCGCCCATAGACAAAGGAGGCAACAAGGATGAAGTGGAGAAAACAACTGTCGCTAACGTTGGTCGCCGTCATGAGCACGATCGCTATTACCGCTTGCTCGTCCTCGGGCAAAGACGATGAGGAGGTATCGCTGAAAGTCGGTTACAACCTCTGGGTGGGCTCGGCCGGGTTATACATCGCAGACGCCAAAGGCTACTTCAAGGAAGCCGGACTTAACGTGAAGCTCTCCGAATTCGCGAGCCCGACGGAGTCGGCGCAAGCGCTCCTCACCGGCAACGTCGACATCGCCTCGACGACGTTCGATACGGCCGTCATGGTCAAGAGCAGCGAGCAGGAAGGGCAAGACTTGAAGTTCTTCCGCATCTCCGACCAATCGGCCGGCGCCGACGGCCTCGTCGCCAAGGACGGCATCGCTTCGATCGCCGATCTGAAGGGCAAGACGGTCGCGGTTACGATCGGGGCGGTCAATCACTTCCTGCTTAGCCACGCCTTGCAAACCGTAGGTCTCACCGACGCCGACGTCAATCTGACGAGCACGGGACCCGAGCAGACCGGTCCGTTGTTCCTCACCGGCAAAGTAGACGCGGCCGTCACTTGGGAGCCGTATCTATCGGAAGCCGGCGCTGCCGGCGGCAACATCCTGTACTCGACCAAGGACGCGCCGGACCTCATCATCGACGGCGATATGACGTCCGCCAAGCTGATCGAAGAACACCCCGACGCGCTTCGCAAGTACGCCGAGGCGATCGAGAAGGGCACGCAATTCTACCTTACCAATCCGGACGAAGCCGCGCAGATCGTCGCGGAGAAGCTGTCGGCGACCAAGGAAGACGTCATCGCGATGATGGACGGAGTCAAGCTGACGTCGGAAGAAGAAGGCCGCGCTTGGCTGACCGACAAGCAAGACGAGCTCGCGAAGCGGACGGCGGAATTCTCCGACTTCTTCCTGCAGCGCGATCTGATCAAGACGCCGGTCGACGGCGCTTCCCTGCTCGACGGCTTCTTATATCGGTAAGTAGAGGAGGAGGCTGCACATGATCCAAGAGCTGTATCCCGGCGTCTACGTCCGGTCCAGCCACATCCAGAAGATGATGAGCGTCATTATCCAAGGCGAGAACGCCTTATACGTATTCGACCCGTGCTACTTCGACAGCGAGGTCGCCGAGATCCGGGAGTTCGCGCGGCGGCTCGAAGCGCCCGATCAAGAGCGCTACCTCATTCTGACTCACTCGGATTGGGACCATATTGCCGGCGTGCATGACTTCGAAGGGTACAAGATCATTGCGTCGAAGTCGTGGGACGAAGCGAACGAGCTGCGGATGATCGATAAGGTATACGTATTCGACAGCGAGTTCTACGTCGATCGCCCGTGGACCGGCCTCATGCCGCGCGTACCTATCGACAACAAGGTTACCGACGGGGATACGATCGCGGGCTTAACGTTCTTCGAGGCCAAGGGTCACACCGATGACGGCATCGTGTCCGTCTACGGAGACGTCGCGATCGTCGGCGACTATCTGTCCGACGTCGAGTTCCCGTTCATCTTCACCTCTTCGCGAACGTACGAGCAGACGCTGGCCAAGTTCGAAGACATGATCGGCCGCTACGGCATCTCGAAGGTCGTTACCCAGCACGGCCCCGCCGCCGACGGACCGGACGAAATCCGCAGGCGCATCGCCGTATCGTACGATTATATCGCCCGGATCCGGACGCTCGCGAACGAAGGCATCCGCCAAGGGCTGTCCCTCGAACGGATCGTGGAGGCCGGCCGGGACTTCGTGTACGAAGGCAAGCCCGTGGAGATCGGAATTCGGAACTTCCATGACGACAACATTAGATTGATCTACAAGGAAATAACGAAGGCGCTCTAACTTAGCGTGTAATGAACAAGGGTATTCCCGGTTGTCGCGGGAATACCCTTATTGCTTGCATAATCCCCTCGCCGGCGTTCCATCCTATTGGTTAAATCATCCTCATCGGCGAGGAGGCCATGCTATGAGCGAACGCTTCGTCCATATGTCTTATATTATCGCGCTCGGCGGCTTGCTGGCGCTGCTGCTAATCGGATTAGGCTGGTTCGTGTACCATCGGAGAAAACGCGGGGCCCGTTAAGCCGTCGGTTCGAATTGAAACGCGAACCGCAGCGTTCGCTCCGATTCGCCCGTCGCGCGTACCCTCATGTCCAACGCATAGTACGGCTTCTCCAAGCCAAAATGGTTCACGAACGTCAGCGGCTCCACGACCGGCTCCATCAGCGCTTCGTCATAGCTCATTACGAGCTTGAACGCGTTGCCCGCCAGCTCGATCCGACCGGCTCCCGCAGCCTTAGGCTGCACCTTGCAAATGAAACGCTCGGTTATCTCGGCGCCGGCCCGATCCGAGAACACGTATCGATCCTCCAGCTCCAACCTAGGCATAGTGCCGCTCTTCCGCCAAGTCCAGCTTCGCCGCAGCTTTTCCAGTCCCTCGATCTTCTCATAGGCATCCTGCAGCTCCACGACGAACGAATCGACGTCTGCCGTAATCTCGGCCTGCCTCACCGTCGCACGATAAGCCTTCCCAGCCTGCTGGCTAGCCCCGTCCACGATAGGGACCGAGTGCCCCAAGGCGCTGTTGCAGATGAAGGAATACCTCGTAGCCGGCGCGAAGTACGGCTTCGTATACAACCCGGCGCCCATATCGGCCAGGAACGTCTCTTCCCCGGCCATGACGATGAAATGCCCGACGTCGTTATGATTATGGGGCTCGTCGTTGTAACCTCCCTTGGCGGCGAAGCAGAACTTCCCTTCCGCTTTTCCGACACGCGACACCATCCACTGAGCATCCGCCAGATAGATCGACTCTTCCTTCCAACCCGCCCCCCGCGACCTCGGCTCGTACCAGATCAGATTGCGGAACGCGGGCGCCCATCTGCCGCAATGGTCGTAGACCGGCTTATCTTCGAACGTATATTCCGGGAGTTGCGCTTCCGGGAACCGCCGCGCCATCTCATGGGTTAACCCGATGTATACGTCGGCTTCCTCGGGCGAATCGGAGAAGTTAACGACCTTGCGGCCTTGAAGGAAGCATCGTTGCTGGAACAGGGCGACCTGCTTCACCTTGGGAACGGCGAGCAGATCTACCGCCCCATCTGTTCTCCGGCAGAGAAGCTCCGCGAAATACGTATAGAATCCGAAGCCGTACCCCCAATACATATACCCTTCCAAGCAAGCGCCGTCTTCTCCGTAGCCTTCGAGGAACAATTCGACCGTCGGCAGCGCCTTGTCCAACACGAGAGCCAATTCCCGCTTGTCCTCGATCAAGTAGATGGCCGCAGCGCCGATCGAACCCGCGCACACCGCCGCCCAGTTATTGCGCACGTGCTCCCAGAAGTACCCGTTCGTTAAGAAAGGCGCGAACACGCGGCGGTTCGCCTCTCTATGCACGCGATCGCGTATCGTCTGCGGCCAACGATGACCCGTCAGCATCATCGCTTCGGCCAGCGCGAACGCGGTCTCCGACGCGAACAGCTCGATAGCGATTCCGAAGTCCGGCGCGTCCGGCTCATGCACGGAGTAACGAACGTCTCCGCGTACGGGCGGGCTGTCGAAAGTAACCGGTATGCACCAGGAGAACTCTCCGCAGATCGCCCATACCGTATCCAGCAGTCCGTCCAGGTAATCGGTGCGATCGGGCTGCAGCCAGCTTAATATGCCGAACGTCGTGAGCCGCTGTCTTCTGGAGAAGTAGACGGGCTCATAGGTTTTGCGGAAGCCGTCCTCCCACACCCGGCGGAATAGCGTCCAGGGTAATTCCGCAATCGGCTGCCCGAGGAACCGTTCTCCGTCCGCGGCCAATCGTTCGAGGATCGGCTCGAATTCGGGCTCCGACAGAATTCGGCCGCGTACGGCTTCCCGATCTTCGCGAAAGAGCCAATGGCCGAATTCGGGGATGCCGTCGGCCAGTCGCTCGTATATCGAAGGATGAGTCATTGTCTCCGATGCCTCCCGGTTTCGTAAAAGCGATGAGTACGCATGGTATACCCCTCAACTATAGTTCAGCGCACCGGATCGCTCTATCGGAGGACGTGATTCGATTCTTGATTTTATGATATTTTCTATATAAACGTCTTCTCGTCTGGTACATTGAAAATGCGCGGATAGACGGAGGTGGCTGCATATGAAAGGGATCGAGCATCTGGACTTATTGGGGCGGCCGCTGCAGTTCCATTATCGACTATCGTCGGATACTAGCTTCGAGGCGTTCCATGCCCATGCGGGACTCGAGATCTTGTACGTGCATAACGGGGAAGGAATGCTGGAGGTCGACGGGCATACGTTCGAGCTGAATCAGGGGATGATCTCGATCTTCCAACCCCTTCGATTGCACCATATCCGGATGAAGGCTTCGTCCGAGTCGCCTTACGTTCGAACGGTTCTGGTTCTGGACCCGGGGGTGCTGGAGCCTTATTGGAGCATGTATCCCGAGCTGCGCTCCTTCTTCAGAAGCTTGCTGGATCATGATCATCGCCCGTTGGCGTTGGCCGGTTCGGAGCGCTTCAATCGCAGTCTGGAGCTCCTGTTCGAGCAGTGGTCGGAACAAAGACGGACGCATTCGTCCTTCGATCGACAAGCGCCCGCCGAATCCTCCTTTATCTATCTCATGTACCTGCTGCAGCACCTGAAGACGATCATTCCTTTGTCCGAACGCGATCAGGAGACAATACGGCCCGGCAATCACGCGGAGCGAATCCGGGAATGGTTGGACGAGCACTATCATGCGGCATTCCGATTGGAACGGCTGGCGGACGCGCTCCACTTATCGCCTTACTATGTATCCCGCGTGTTCAAGGAAGCATCCGGCGTAACGATCACCGAATACGTGTTGGCCCAACGAATGCGCATGGCGGGCTTGCTGCTGCGATCCTCGTCCCTAGGCATACAAGAAATCGCCCGGAAGACGGGCTATCCGAGCGAATCCTACTTCGTCCGTACGTTCAAGAGATATTACGGCAAGACACCGCTTCAATTCCGCCGTTCCGATTCGTAGGCCCGCATCGCGCCGATCTCCCTGGGGAGATGAATGTCGGCCGGCTCCCAATCGAGCCATTCCCCGCTGAGGAAGCCTTCGTATTGTTGGTCTGCTAGAATCCGGACGACCGCCCGGTGATCGATCTCTCCGGACCCTATCGGAAGGAACGTCAACCTCGACTCGTCAAGCAGCCCGTCATGGATATGGACATGACGAAGCCAAGGCTTCAGCGCCCGGTAAGCTTCTTCCATCGAGGCGCGTCCGGTTCTAAGCGTGTGCATGACGTCCCATACGACGCCTACGGCAGGATGGTCAACGGCGCTCATGATCGCGGACATCTCTTGCGGATCCGACCAGTCATCGTGGGTCTCGACGGCGATAATCACGCCTGCCTCCTCGGCCGCGGGCGCCAAACTCTTCAGAGCGCCGACGATTCGCTCTCTGGCTTCCGCGCGGCTCGATTCGAGAGGGATGATACCGCAGAAGACTCGGACGTACGGTACGCCCAGATCGCGAGCCAGCTCCAAGTAGGCCGTCGTCTCGGAGATATGGTTCCGGACGGTTTCCGCGTTGGAGAAGTCGCAGGACACGCCGATACAGACCAATTCGATTCCGTTTGCTTCGATGGCATGCTTGACGGAGCTTCTCTCCTCCGGCGCGAGCGACAATTCGATGCCGTGCCGCTGCTCCCTGCCGCAGCGAACCTCGATGCCGGCATAGCCATACCGGCGAGCCAT
Organism: Cohnella sp. GCM10027633; assembly: GCF_042675445.1. Classification (NCBI taxonomy): domain Bacteria; kingdom Bacillati; phylum Bacillota; class Bacilli; order Caryophanales; family Paenibacillaceae; genus Cohnella; species Cohnella sp. GCM10027633. Next base: position 81,145 of record NZ_JBHTGV010000004.1, read on the forward strand.
GCGCAGAACCTCGTCCAAGCCGGCATCCGGACAGGAGAACGTCGTGAATGCATATTTCATGCTAGACCGCCTCCCTTTCCTCTTGAATAGCAACCGGGCCGCCCGTTGCCGCGGATCGATAGAACGCGTCCATGATTCGTTGGATGACCAGCGCTTCCTTCAACCCCGTTGCGGGAGGGCGGTTGTCCAGAATGGCTCCGGCGAAGTCGAAGACGGGTCCGCTATGAATCAAGGCGTCATCCTCCGTACCTTCCCAGATCGTGCGCGTTACGGCTCCGCCATCCGGATCAAGCGTCGTGCCCACGATGATTTTCTCGCTAGGCCACGTCATCTTGAGCGTAACGGAACCCGCGCTTCCGATAATCTGCCACGACTCTTCGCGAGGAGCCGCCATATACTCTCCACGTTCATACGCGAGGACTGCACCGGACTCGCATTGGATATACATGGCTCCGTGGCTTTCCGAATCCGCGCCAGCCGGCCAATAATCCGCGATCGATTCCGATATCCCCCATGCATTGCCAAGCACGTAACGGGGCTTCAACGTCCAGCCGGTCAGACCGAGCAGATAGTCCAGATCGTAGGTCCCCCAATTGGCCACGATGCCCCCGCCGTTAATGGATCGGTGCACCCTCCAGGTCGGAAGCGGCGCTTCCGGCTTCCGTCCCGCGGGTTGGTTCACCCTGCAGCGGACGAGACGGATGTCCCCGAGATGGCCTTCTTCGATCCACCTCGCGGCTGCCGCGGCATGCTCCAGGAACCGGAACCGAGACGAGCAGAAGGCGATCGTTCGATTCCCTTGCGCGGCCGCCAGCCGGTGCAGCTCCTCTTCCTTCATGGCGACGGGCTTCTCTACCAAGATGTCCTTGCCGCAGCGTAACGCATGCAAAGCCAACGCCAGACGGACATTCGTAGGCACCGCCAGGACCACCGCGTCAATGCCCGGGTCTTCGATTAATTGCTCCGGCGTACCGTACACCTTATCCGCGCCGTAATGCTCGGCTGCAAGCCTCGCCGTCTCTAAGTCGAGATCCGTTACGCCCGCCAGCTCAACCCGGTCCGCTTCCCGAGCCGCTTGCATATGATGCTTGCCGATGACCCCGCATCCGATGACTCCTAATCTAACTTTCGGTTCGCTCAATCTGGTTCGCCCTTCCTTGGAGACCCATGTGATAAGGTAAGTCTACCAAGGGAGCCGTGCCTTCTCTTGCGGGAAAATGGCATTCTGTTGGGGTGCGTTCTGTTTCATATAAAAAGAAAGCGGACCCTATTCAACGAATAGAGCCCACTAATTGGTTTAGTTCAAATATTTAAAAGCGGTATATCCAATTCCTTCCGGACGAAGGTCATGTCGGTATCTCTTTGCAATCGCAATATTCGTATCGAAGAGATACCCTTTACTCATCAGTTCCAGTCCTCGCGAGATCTGTTTACTTCATTAAGAAGTTCTTTCCCTCTTTCAGGAGTTAATGTTCCGGCTGCCTCCAATAGATCGTCAATCGAATAGTCTTCTTCTTGCGCCTTTACTGTTTGTTTTTCAAGGTCAATCAAAACGCGCGAATTATTAATGTTGAGGTTTTGTAAGATAAACTTTATTTCGCTGGCTGCTTGTTGGTCCATTTTTTTAGGGATCATTTTATCCCTCTTGTCACGCTCGATTGATAGCGCTATGTTCCTTGCAAGCAGAATCCCGTTAAACCGAATAAGCATTCTTAGGATTTCATTCCTCTCTACAAGCCACTTGGATTCGCAGGATTGCATTCCGGGAATCAACGGTTTGATGTTAACCTGCGTAATCTCTCCGGCGAAAAACATACACAACTTCTCTGATGTCACCCAGTCCCTTACCCCATCGTCATTCGTAAAATAGGGGCTGAATCTTCCGCCTTCGAAGCATTCATGAAGCGTTCTCGGCATTTGATCGAAGTAATACACGCCGCGGCTTTGCATTCGTCTCTTCGGCAACCGCATCACGTTCGCTCTTGTCGATGCTAGTTCGGCGAATCGATAGAGCTCTTTTACTAACGGATCCGCGCGCGGCAAATAGCTGTTTATGTTGGCTATGATATCGTCATAGTGCTCCTGTGTTTTCGCGGGGATGCCTCTATTCCCTTTGCGGATAAAGACATCGCCCGCTACGCATTGCAAGCACATCTTCAACGGCATCCACAGAGAGAAGATCGTATCTGCATGCAAGTCATGCGGGTCTCCGCGTAACCAGACGACGTCTAGTTCATTCTCTCTTCGCCAATCATCGCGGTGAGTCGGTTTTCCGAACGCATTGCTCCAATACTTCAAATAATTGACGATCGGGTTGTCGGTATACGAATCGCCGATGATGGCTTGCATCTTATTCTCAGACATTCACGGAGCTCCTTCTATGAATCGTACTGGCGTAAAATAAATAATTCTAGCGTTGCCCCGCCCATCCCTCTATGGATTCGCTCGCATGTTGGAGCAGATACGCGAACACTTTATACTCTCCGTAGACCGACACCGCCAATCTGATCTAGCAATATATCAAGTGTCCTTCATGGAGAGTGGACGGGGAATTGATATAGTCGAAATCACAAAATAAAGCCGCCACCCTGCGATGAAGTGCACCCCTTAGAATGGACATTACCGAACATTTTAAAGCCGACGCGCCGAATCGAAAATGGGTTACAGATATTACACAATATAGCGTTGCGGACACTTGGCTCTAACTCTCGACCATTAAAGACCTATTCAATAACGAGATCATCGCCCACCACATGGACGTACTCAACGACAATTAACTCGTCCTGAGCACCTTCGAGAAGGCCTTTGAAAAGCATAAAGACGTGTCTGGGTTGATCGTTCACAGCGATCAAGGATCCCAATACACGTCCCTTACCACGACACGCTGCCACAGGTTGGCGCCCAAATCAGCATGTCACGCCGAGGCAATTGTTATGACAACGCCTCAATGGAGAGCTTCTTCTCGCATCTCAAAACGGAAGGGCTCTACTTGTATGATATACGAAGTATTGTTGAGCATAAAGGAGAATTGAGATATACATCAAGTTCTACAACGAGTCTAGACCGCAACAAAAACTCAAAAAAATGACGCCGGTTGAGTACCGGCGCCAGCTTGTAGCCTAGGTATTTTTTCATTGTCCCTTAAATGGGGGCTTGACCAGCGAAAAGTGACAGTATTTTTTTCTAAATCAAATCAGACTTTTCTAACAAACGCTCGACGATCACCGCGACTTCGGCTCGGGTTATATTCGCTTTCGGCGAGAGCTTGTTGCCGCTTCTTCCCGTCACGACGCCGGCTTGAACGCTCTTCGAGGTACTGATCGCCGCCCATGCAGCAACATCGTCGGCATCGCGATAGGAGTGAAGCATGACATCTGCAGGTTGACCCTGAACTCGATCGCTTAGGCCTGTAAGGTTCATGGCATTGGCGACGATCTGCATCGCCTGTTCGCGAGTAATCTTGTCATTCGGACGGAACGTACCATCTTCGAATCCGTTAATTAACCGGTACTCGTACGCCGTCTGAACTGCGCTGCCATACCAGTCAGACTGCTTTACATCCTCGAAGCTGATTGGCCCTTTTTCCAGCCGCAAACCTAAACCTTTCACAACGATCGCCGCAAACTCGGCGCGGGTAATATCTCGGTCGGGGTTGAACATTCCATCGCCGGCACCTTGCACGACCATCCGCGAGCCCATGTTATTCACTGCATCACTCGCCCAGTGATTCGCCATGTCCGCGAATGCCAGCGGATGCCATACCACGGAATAGGTACTATTCGTCAGACTGTTAATCTTCGCATAGTACATGCCGTCGATCTGAACGACTTTCGTCGGGACGTGACGTACTGTTCCATCAGGTTCGACGACGACGCCTGTCGTTATGCGATTCGGATCGATGCCTTCGGGAATTGCCACCATCCGTTCCACGTAGGCAGTAAACTTGGAAATCTCTTCGGTGCGATCGCCATATACTGAGCTTACCTTGAAGTTGAGCGGTGGAACGACCAGCGTTAAGCCGTTAACGTTGGCAGCGTCCTCGACCACTCGAATCGTATCGCTAACCGGCTCGGAAATTTCAATCTTCACCTTGATGTCCTGCAAGGCGAGATTTGTCCCGTATCGATCGGAGATGGCATCGATGTTAATTTGGCCCGCAGGCAATATATAGGATGCTTTCGCGGTGCGGATCTCTACGATCGCTTGCTGGTCCTCCATGTTTTTAACCATGCGACCGTTCAATTCGCCGATAACCACTTGATTGCCCGTCGAGACAGGTATCGTAATCGTTGCGCCATTGCCTTCTGCCTGAAGTCGTTGTTGCAATTTATTCTCGTCCACCGCAATAGTGATCACCTGTTGCCCGTTCACTTCACCCTTCGTTGCCGTTCCTGCGCTCTCGATCTTGCCGTTGACAAGGACGTCTACTCCCGTATCCACTGGTGTTGTCACAGGGGGAAAGCCTGAGCCGATGTTTTCGTTCACGTCCGTCACGCTGATCGTGAACGCTTCTTCGTAAGTCAGCCCCGGCGTACCGTTGTCCGTCACCCGAATCCGGACGCTATAGCTGTTCTTCGTCTCGTAATCGAACGCATCCGACGCGCGCAGCGCATTGCCGCTGATATTGAAGCTCGCGTTGTCGTCAGAGCCGGTGCCGCTCACCAGCGAATACGTGAACGTGCTGGAGCTGTTCGGATCCGTCGCGGTCAAGGTGCCGACCGTCGTATTCGCCGATGCATTCTCAGCGATGCTGTTCGAGCTCAGCACGATATCCGTTGGCGCCTCATTCACCCCGGTCACGCTGATCGTGAACACTTCTTCATAAGTCAGCCCCGGCGTGCCGTTGTCCGTCACCCGAATCCGGACGCTATAGCTGTTCTTCGTCTCGTAATCGAACGCATTTGTCGCGCGCAGCTCATTGCCGCTGATATTGAAGCTCGCGTTGTCATCCGAACCTGTGCCGCTCACCAGCGAATACGTAAACGTGCTGCTAGCATCTACATCGGTCGCGCTTAAGGTGCCGACCATCGTATTCGCTGCCGCATCCTCAGCGATGCTGCTCGAGCTCAGCGCGATATCCGATGGAGCTTCATTCACGTCCGTCACGCCAATCGTGAACGCTTCTTCATAAGTCAGCCCCGGCGTGCCGTTATCCGTCACCCGAATCCGGACGCTATAGCTGTTCTTCGTCTCGTAATCGAACGCGCTCGTCGCGCGCAGCGCATTGCCGATGATATTGAAGCTCGCGTTGTCGTCAGAGCCGGTGCCGCTCACCAGCGAATACGTGAACGTGCTGCTCGCATCTGCATCGGTCGCGCTTAAGGTGCCGACAGTCGTATTCGCTGCCGCATCCTCAGCGATGCTGTTCGAGCTCAGCGCGATATCCGTTGGCGCTTCATTCACGTCCGTCACGCTGATCGTGAACGCTTCTTCGTAGGTCAGCCCCGGCGTGCCGTTGTCCGTTACCCGAATTCGGACGCTGTAGCTGTTCTTCATCTCGTAATCGAACGCATTCGTCGCGCGCAGCGCGTTACCGCTGATGTTAAAGCTCGAGTTGTCATCTGAACCTGTGCCGCTTACCAGCGAATACGTGAACGTGCTGGAGCTGTTCGGATCCGTCGCGGTCAAGGTGCCGACCGTCGTATTCGCCGATGCATTCTCAGCGATGCTGTTCGAGCTCAGCACGATATCCGTTGGCGCCTCATTCACCCCGGTCACGCTGATCGTGAACGCTTCTTCATAGGTCAGCCCCGGCGTGCCGTTGTCCGTCACCCGAATCCGGACGCTATAGCTGTTCTTCGTCTCGTAATCGAACGCATTTGTCGCGCGCAGCTCATTGCCGCTGATATTGAAGCTCGCGTTGTCATCCGAACCTGTGCCGCTCACCAGCGAATACGTAAACGTGCTGCTAGCATCTACATCGGTCGCGCTTAAGGTGCCGACCATCGTATTCGCTGCCGCATCCTCAGCGATGCTGCTCGAGCTCAGCGCGATATCCGATGGAGCTTCATTCACGTCCGTCACGCCAATCGTGAACGCTTCTTCATAAGTCAGCCCCGGCGTGCCGTTATCCGTCACCCGAATCCGGACGCTATAGCTGTTCTTCGTCTCGTAATCGAACGCGCTCGTCGCGCGCAGCGCATTGCCGCTGATGTTAAAGCTCGCGTTGTCGTCAGAGCCCGTGCCGCTCACTAACTCGTACGTGAACGTGCTGCTAGCATCTACATCGCTCGCGCTTAAGGTGCCGACAGTCGTATTCGCAGCCGAATTCTCCGCGATGCTGTTCGAGCTCAGCGCGATATCCGTTGGCGCTTCATTCACGTTCGTCACGTTGATCGTGAACGCTTCTTCATAGGTCAGCCCCGGCGTTCCGTTGTCCGTTACACGAATCCGGACGCTATAGCTGTTCTTCGTCTCGTAATCGAACGCGCTCGTCGCGCGCAGCGCATTGCCGTTGATGTTGAAGCTCGCGTTGTCGTCCGAACCGGTGCCGCTCACCAGCGAATACGTGAACGTGCTGGAGCTGTTCGGATCCGTCGCGGTCAAGGTGCCGACAGTCGTATTCGCCGATGCATTCTCAGCGATGCTGTTCGAGCTCAGCACGATATCCGTTGGCGCTTCATTATCGGACGATTCTATTACCGGCTCGCCGATTTCAATATCGTTAAAGGAGCCATAAGACCCCGATCTCGCATAATCCGGATCTGCATTGGACATTCTGATCTCGTCAACATTCTGGAAAATCGAAGCTGTAAGTCCATTCGAATTCGTAAAAGTCTCCATATAGTTTGTCCGGTTGATATCTAGGATTACGGACCCCGTCGATACGCCATCACGGAAGCCCTCGAATTTAATCTTCGACTCACCGGCTTGGTAGTCATATACATAGATAGATTTAAAACTGAATGAACTCCCGTCGTTGCTTGTAATAATCGTATAATCCGGCGGGTTAGAGATTGTAGTCGTTGCAGGAGGAGATTCAGACATGGGAACGACTACCGATTGATCGCCCGGGTGATTAGCATACAGGTCTTTCACATATACGAAGCTTCCTGTAGGCGTACCCGGAGCAGCCGAAGTCGCATTAAAGATATCTAGCAGAATTCCGACGATGTCAGTCGAACCGTAGTCTCCGTCGTGGATAACTTGTCCGATATTAATCGTAGTATCGTCGCCTGTGAAAGTGACAGTGCCCGGCACAATGCCGGGTTCCGCAGCCACCACTGCCGTCGTCTGCCCGAACTTCACGACTTGGCCAGCCGTATCGACTTCCGAAACCGCAATCTTATCACCGTTGGAAGCGGAGATTATACCATCGACGGGTAAATCCGCATAGCCCGCCAACGTATTGCCGACATTCGGTACAATTACGGAGCTTCCCGCAAAATTCTTGTATACGAATTTGTTTCCCGCTCCTACGGTTTCAACAACGCTGATCTCTGTCTTGCCATCCGTTCCGGCTCCCGTTACATCGCTTGCAGAGACCGTTAGATCGCTACCGCCGCTGGCCGCCGGCGACGCAACAATATTGTCCAGCCCCAGCCCGGCCGCTCCGACATACTCGAATTTGACCTCATCAATATTGTTAAATTCTCCTCCGAAGTCGAACGACCCGCCATAGCGGTTAGCAATATCATGAACAACGTTGGAATAGTCTACATTCCCCTGAACGGAGGCAATCGATAGATTAAAGGTTTCTTCTGCCACTTTACTGCTATCGAGCCATCCGGAAATCGTAAGTGCAATAGAAGAACCTCCGAATAAATTTTCTAAATCGAAGGACGATAGATCGAATGCCGAACCATCGAATGTACGCATCGAATAAGTTTGAACGTTTTCTTCTCCCAAGTAATTTACGATTAAAGTCCTTCCGCTGGTCACATTGAAAAAGGTGGTAAAATCTAGGGAGTCCGCCATTGCGAAGGTTGTCGCTACATCAGAACCAAATACCCAGTCGTCAACGGTATAGCTAGTTCCCCCTACTAGAACGTTCAGAGATCGTGAATCGAAATTCTCATTACTCACTGCAGCCTCCGCGACCTTCGGAGCAATCATTGGACTTACCATACATAACACAAGGATTAGCAGCATTAACCTTGATTGAATCGTACGCCTAAGCGAAAACCGCATGATCGAATCACTGCCTTTCATTTCTAGTTGGTTGCATATGCAGGATATAAATGGATTGTTTTATCATCATATCAAACTAGTCATAAAGTTTCATTTGAAAAATATGAATACTGTAGAACTTTGTCGTTGCCAGAACTTCTGATATTTCGATAGGTATAAAGTTCACACTACTCTAGACCTAGATAGTTATAGTGAAGTGGCTACCTCAAAGAATAATATTGACGTATAAATACAAAAAATGGAGCTGCCCCAAACGTCATCGAAGTAGATGACTAAGGAACGGCTCCTAATTTTTGTTTAAGAAGCTCTATACTTTTATTACCGCCGAATATCGATGACGTACGTTCCAAGCACGCTTGGCGTCGATACCGAGGTTACCGTAATCGTAGCCGTGCGAGCAGTCAGATTCTCGTAGATGAAGAAGTCGTAGAAGTTAGGTCGAGTTCCGCCGAAGGAAGCATCCTCCAATCGATCGTTGGGCGTGGGGCTAACGTGGCTCCACGTTATGCCTTCCGTCGTCATATCCACGCCGAACTGGTCCTTCACCGCCGCACCGAACGTAAGGTGGTAGAATCCTCCCGTGATGCTCGACAGGAAGAACGGGTTGCTTCCGGAGTACAGCGTGATGACGATGCTCGTGACGACCCTCAAGACCAAGTTATCCAGCGCGGCATTCAGGGCAATGCCCTTGGCCGCCTTCTCCGACAGCGTCGTATCCGGAAGAGCCAACGCGGCCTGCAGATCCGTCCAGCTCGCCGCTGTGTATTGAACTTGTACGCGCGCGTTCGCATCATCGAGCGCTTCCGCCAGCGCGACGACGATATCCAGCGAGCCCTGCGCATTGTCGATTAGAGCTTGCGCGACGGTCAATCGATCCTCCAAGTCCGTCTTCGCCGTGCTGCCAGGCAGAGCCGCGACTAAACCCGATGCCGTATTCTGGGCCGCCTGCGCCGCGTCGATGACACCCTGCGCGTCGGTGCCGTCCCCGATCAGCGCTGTCGCTCCCGCTTCAGCGTCCGCGACGGAAGCCGTAGCAGCGATGACGGCGGTCAGATTCGCTTCCGCCTCTTCGAGCGTCAATCGTACGGCCGTTAATCTAGCTTCCAACGCCGTCTTCGCCGTGCTGCCAGGTAGCGTCAGCACCAAGACCGTCGCGTTGCCACGGTCGACATGCGCCGCATCGATGGCAGCCTGCGTATCGGTACCGTCGCCCGCGAGCAAGCCCGCCGTCGACTCGGCGATCGTTACCTTCGCGGCGGCCGCGGCTACGAGATCCAAGGCGTCCTGCGCGCCGTCGATGTTCGGCTGCACCGCCGCCAATCTTCCTTGCAGCGCTGTCTTGGTCGTGCTGCCCGGCAAAGCCGTCGTCAGGCCCGATGCCGTATTCTTAGCCACTTGCGCCGCGTCGATGGCGCCTTGCGAATCGCTGCCGTCTCTCAGCAATCCGGCTGCTGCAGCTTCGGCGGTTACGACCGATGCCGTCGCCGCGATGACGGCGTCCAGATCCGACTGAGCGTCATCTATCGTCGACTGGACGGTAGCCAGTCTCGCTTCCAACGCCGTCTTCGCCGTGCTGCCCGGCAATGCCGCGACGAGGCCCGAAGCCGTGTCGTGACTCCCTTGAACCGAATCGATAGCGCCCTGCGCGTCCGTTCCGTCTCCAGCCAGTCCGCTTGCCGACGTCTCTGCGGTCGCGACCGCCGCGGTCGCCGCAATGACGTCATCCAGATCGGATTGGGCGTCGTCGATCGACGCCTGAACGGTCGCCAGCCTGCCTGCCAAAGCCGTCTTCGCCGTGCTGCCCGGCAATGCCGTCATGAGCGCCGATGTATCGTCATGATCGGCTTGCGCCGCATCGATATCGTCTTGCTCGTCGGTTCCGTCGCTTGCCAATCCGCCCGACGCCGTCTCGGCGCCGACTACGGCAGCCGTTGCGGCGACGACGAGATCCACGACAGCCTGGGCGTCGTCGATCGTCGATTCGGCGGCTGCCAATCTGGCCTGCAACGCCGTCTTTGTCGCGCTGGCCGGAAGCGCCGCCGCCAGACTCGATGCCGTATCGTGCTTCGCTTGGGCCGTATCGACCGCGCTCTGCGCGTCGCTTCCGTCTCCCAGCAATCCGTCCGCGCTCGTCTCCGCCGCGACGACGGCCGCCGTCGCCGCGATGACGTCGTCCAGATCCGTCTGCGCATCATCGATCGCGGCTTGCACGGCCGACAATCTCGCCGCCAACGCGGTCTTCGCCGCGCTGTTCGTCAACGCCGTCACTAAGTCGGATGCCTCGTCGTGAGCATCTTGCGCCGTATCGATGGCGCTCTCCGTATCGGTACCGTCGCCTGCCAAGCCGGCTGCCGCCGTCTCGGCGGCCACGACCGGCGCCGTCGCCGCGATGACGTCGTCCAGCTTGGACTGCGCGCCGTCGATCGTCGCCTGAACGATCGTCAATCTGATTGCCAATGCCGTCTTCTCCGTGCTGCCCGGCAGCGCCGCTACGAGGCTGAATGCCGTATCATGCTTCGCTTGTGCCGTATCGATATCGCCTTGCGTATCCGTTCCGTCGCCCGCCAGACCGCCTGCCGTCGTCTCGGCGACGACTATCGATGCCGTTGCCGCGATAACGTCATCCAGATCGGACTGCGCGTCGTCGATCTTCGCCAGCACGGCGGTCAGTCTTCCCGCCAATGTCGTCTTCGCCGCGCTGCCCGGCAGCGCCGTGACTAAGCCCGACGCCGTAGCGTAATCCGCTTGCGCCGCATCGATATCGTCTTGCTCATCGGTTCCGTCGCCTGCCAACCCGCCCGCGGTCGTCTCCGCGACTGCTACGGACGCCGTCGCGTCTATAACGTCGTCCGCTCCGTTCTGGGCGCCGTCGATGGCGTCAAGAACATCCGCCAATCTCCCCGCCAACGCCGTCTTCGCCGTGCTGCTCGGCAACGCCGTCACCAAGGCCGATGCCGCATCGAGATTGACTTGCGCTTCGTCGATGTCGCCTTGCGCGTCGGTTCCGTCTCCCGCCAATCCGGCTATCGTCGTCTCCGCAACGACTACAGATGCGGTTGCCGCAACGACGTCATCGACGACATCCTGGGCCGCGTCGATTGCACCCTGTACCGTGGCGAGTCTTGCCGCCAGCGCCGTCTTCAGCCCGCTTGCCGGCAATGCCGTCACCAAGTCGGATGCCGTATCATGGTCCTCCTGTGCCGAATCGACGGAAGCTTGCGCGTCGGATCCGTCGCCAGCCAATCCGGTTGCCGCCGCCTCGGCGGCGACTACCGATGCCGTTGCCGCGGTTACGTCATCCAGGTCGGACTGCGCGTCGTCGATCGTGGCCAACACGGCGGTCAATCTCGTCGTCAATGCCGCTTTCGCCGTACTACCCGGCAACGCCGTCACGAAGCCCGATGCCGTAGCGTAATCCGCCCGTGCCTCATCGATGTCGTCTTGCTCGTCCGTTCCGTCGCCCGCCAGTCCGTCTGCCGACGTCTCCGCGGCAGATACCGAATCGGCAGCCGCGATTACTGCATCCAGATTCGACTGCGCTTCGTCGATCATCCCTTGAACGGCCGTCAATCTCGTCGCCAAAGCCGTCTTCGTCGCGCCGTCCGTCAACACCGTCACCAAGTCCGATGCCGTATCGAGATCGCCTTGTGCCTCGTCGATGTCGTCTTGCTCGTCGGTACCGTCTCCCGCCAATCCGTCCGCCGCCGTTTCGGAAGCGACGACCGACGCCGACGCCGTCGCGAAGGTATCAACCACGGCTTGCGCATCGTCGATCAAGTCTTGAACGGGCGCCAATCTGGCTGCCAGCGCCGTCTTCGCCGTGCTGCCCGGCAGCGCCGTTACGAGGCCGGATGCCGTATCATGCTTCGCTTGCGACGTATCGATATCGCCTTGCGAGTCCGTTCCGTCGCCCGCCAGACCGCCTGCCGCCGTCTCGGCGGCGACTATCGCTGCCGTTGCCGCGATTACGTCATCCAGGTCGGACTGCGCGTCGTCGATCGTGGCCTGCACGACGGTCAATCTCGTCAACAACGCCGTCTTCGCCGTGCTGCTAGTCAGCTCCGTCACCAGATCCGACGCCGTATCGTAATCCGCTTGCGCCGCATCGATGTCGTCTTGCTCGTCGGTACCGTCGCTCGCCAGTCCGGCCGCCGCCGTCTCTACGGCCGTTACCGACGCCGTTGCCGCCGCGACGGCGTTCAAGTCGGTCTGCGCATCGTCGATCTTGGCTTGCGCGGCGTTCAGCCTGCTGGTCAACGACGTCTTCACCGTGCCGCTCGTCAACGCCGTCACCAAGTCCGATGCCGCGTCGTAATCAGACTGAGCCGCATCGATGGCGCCTTGCGTATCCGTTCCGTCCCCTGCCAGTCCGGCTACAGTCGACTCCGCATCGGCTACGGCGGCCGTTGCCGCCGTCTCCTCCGCGGTCAGCGGCGGCGCAGTCGGACCCGTCGGCACCACGATCGACGGCACGGAACCGACTTTCTCTCCGCCTACGGTCGCGACTACGCCGTCCTTGATCTCGATCGTGATCGGTTTCTTCGCCAATTCGGAGCCGTCCGCGTTAACGGTCGCCTTGTCGACTTGACCTTCTCCCGCCACCTTCGTAATCGCGTCCAGGATCAACGCGACGATATTCGCGCCCTTGCCGAGATCCACGTTCGTGTTCGACGCGGACGGCGCAACGTTCATCTGCTGCACCGATCCCTCCGGAACAGAGACGTTCGTCCCGGGGGACAGAATATTGACGACATCGAACGTACCTACGAGAATGACGCTGCTATTCTCCGGCAACGCTTCCGACAGCGTGACGGTCCGAATACCGGTGCCGTCCGCTCCCTTATACTCCAGCTTCGCGCCGGATTGCAGGACGATCTCCCGAACCGTCGTCGTACCGTCTTCCACGACGATACGTACGGTACCGGTCTTCTTGTCGACGATAACCTTCGCCAGCACCGAGTTCTCGACGTGGACGCTGTTCGCGCCTCCGCCTTCTACGGTCGTCGTGCCATGGACGGTTACGCCTTGCAGGTACGCTTCTCCCTCGCCGATGCCGGCTGCCAGCAACAGATCTCCCTTGATCGTCACATTGCGCAGGATGACGCCGGGAACGGTGATCGCTACGTTCCCTTCGATGACTTCATTGCCTTGCGCGGGCCCGTAAGTACCCGCCTTATCATAGGTCGCGACAACTTTCCCGCTAAGCTTCAGCGCCTTGTCCAGAATGGAGATGACCTCCGCTCGGGTCGCGAGCTTCAGGGGCCGGAACGTCCGATCCGGGAATCCGCTCATCACTTTCGCGTCGATGACCGCCCCAATGCCGCCCTTGCTCCAGTCCGGGCTGCTCTTCGTATCATCGAAGCTCTTGTAGGATTCCGAAGCAGGCAGCTTCAACAGCTTCGCCGTAATGACGGCCAGCTCTTGGCGGCTTACCTTCGCGTTCGGCTTGAAGGTTCCGTCCTTATAGCCCGACAGATAACCTGCTGCCGCGGCGGCTACCACGTCTTTATAGAACCAATCGGCCGATCGTACGTCCGTGAATGCCGAAGACGATCCGCCCTTGATCCCGAAGGCGCGGTTGATTAACGCCACGACCTCCGCGCGGGTAATCGTCCGGTCCGGCTTGAAGCTGCCGTCCGCGTACCCGTTAACCAATCCTCTCTCCATCCACGAAGTGATGGCTTCCTTCGCCCAGCTATTCTCGATGTCCGATGGCGCCTTCGCAAGCACGAACCCCGATGCGCCGAACAAGCAAGCAATAGATAACAACATAGCGATTACAACCTGTAAAGATTTCTTCAACTTGGCACTTCCTTTGTATTGGTCTATAAATGCCGACATTCGTTCGAGTACATCCTAATCGCCTCAGGTAAAATCGCGGTAAAACGACGGCATGATTCGATAAAAAGAGACCGAAAGTCCTAAGGACTTTCGGTCTCGCGCAAGTTTATTTCCCTTCCCCGACGACTGGCAACGTGAAATAAAACCGACTTCCCATACCCAGCTCGCTCTCCACCCAAATCTCCCCGCCATGACGTTCGACGATCTCCTTGGCAATCGCAAGGCCAAGCCCGCTTCCCCTGGCGTCGCCATCCTTGTAGTGCCGTCGGAAAATGTGCGTCGCCTGCTCGGCCCCGATTCCGTAACCGGAATCTCCTACCATGATCCGGACCGAATTGTTCTCAAGCGAAGCCTGCAGGGTGACCGTGCCGTCCGGCAGCGTGAACTTGCAAGCGTTGTCGACCAGATTGGATAGCACGCGTTTGATGAGGAACGGGTCCATCCAGACATCCGCATCCGCTCCGAACGGCGCAATGTTCAGCGTACATCGCCGTCCGGTATATTCGACGTCTGCCGCCAGCTCCTTGCCGATCTCCTCGAACCAATCATAGAAGATAACCATCTGCAGATCGGCGCTTCCCGCAGCCACCTCGCTGCGGCTTAAAGCCAAGTAATCGTCGATGAACCGGTTGATATCCAGAACTTTATCATGAACGTTTCGCAATATGCGCTCCTGATGCTCCGGTCTCGTTTCGAACTTATGAATGAGCGCTTCGATGCCGCTCTGGACATAAGTGAGAGGACTGCGAACGTCATGCGAAATATTTTGCAGCGTTTGCGAACGGAACGTTTCCGATGCCGTCAGTTCGTCGTTCGCGCGCTTTAAGCTTTCCGTCCGCTCGTCCACCGTCTTCTTCAAATTCACGTTCCAATCGGAGAGCGTCTGCACCAGCTCTTGCTGCGCGTTTTCTTCCTTTTTGCGCATTTGATTCATGAGCGCATACATCAAGATCGCGATGAATACGAAGTCGCCGAGCAATCCGAATTGCGAAGCGAACCGCGTGAACACATTGTTGGGCAGAATGCCGTAGAGCAGCAGCGCTTTCGGCACGATCGCGAATGCAACGACCGGAATTTTCGGAATCGCTAGATATATAGCTATACGGTCCCCTCGTCTCGCGCAGAGAACGATAACGACTAACGCCAACACTAAGCTGACATACTTGAACCAGAACAACAATTGCGCCATGCCCAGCGGATAGAACAATAGGATTCCGATAGCAAGGATCGGACAAGCCGCGTTCATCGCGCGGCATATCCACTTCGCCGTTGGCGAGTCATTGCGGGGGAACAACATTTTGGCCAGGAACAAGGTCCCGAACCAGCGTCCGAGCACGTAGAAGAAATCGTAGACGGCGGACGGACTATGCCATATTCCCGCTCCCAGCCCCTGACCCGTCAATCGACCCGTTCCGAACAAGGGCAGCGTAAACCCGTTCCAGATTAACAACACCGCGCAGAAGACCGCCACGTTCAGCATGTAGTACAAGTAAGCGCTACTGCGAGTATACAAGTAGAGCACGGCCAGGAACATCGCAATAACCGTAATCATCCCGTAGTAGATGCCATAGAACAGCATTTCATTGGATGTCGTGTCATACAAAGCCGATTGCGCCGTTAACCGAAGCGGAATGATCATCGAACCGTACGTCTCGAAGCGCATGTAGATCGTCGTTTGTTGCCCTTGCGGCAAGTTGATCTCATAGGAGGGATATAGCCGGTTGTTCGTGATCAGCGGTTGCGGAGGATAGATATCGATCGTATCCATCAGCGAATTCATGACGGTGAGTTCCCATTGATCGTTGGAGGATTCGTTGTTAAGAGTGACGCGGACCCAATACGCGGATAACGAATAGCCGAAGGAAGACTTCCCTCCCGCCGGTTGGAACTGCTCCTGCATCGCGGGAGATTGCACATCCCTCATCGTCCATATTCGCCCGGCGTCTTCCAACACTTCCATTCGCGCGTTGATCGAATAATTGCTTGCGTTATCCGTTAAGGATAGCTCGGCTCCTTCCGCGGTTCCCATGGCGCTAACGGCGGGAGAGAGCGCTAACGCCCAGATACCGCAGATCATGAGCATGATCGTCAGGAGCCGCATCGTCATTTTCCCTCTTTCTTCTTTTATTCGGACATAATTGATATGATAGGAGGCATAACCTATCCCTATTGCAGAGAGGGACGTCCATAGCCATGACGGCAACTATTCTAACCGTTGACGACGATATTCCAGTACAAGAGATGCTGCATCTCATTCTGACCCATGCGGGCTTCCAGGTGTTGCAAGCTTATAACGGCGAACAATGCCTCGCGCATCTGGGGAATACGCAACCGGATCTGATTCTACTGGACATTCAGATGCCGGACCTGGACGGCATCACGTTATGCCGCCGCATCAGAAGCCAGTATCGGCTTCCGATCTTGTTCCTGACCGGGAAGCGGCGGATGGAAGATAAGCTGAACTCCCTGCAGTCCGGGGGCGACGATTATATGACCAAGCCGTTCGAACCTCTGGAATTGATCGCTAGAGTCAACTCCCATCTGCGCTGGGGGATGCTTCTCTCCGATACGAGGGCACCCGGCCGCAAGCTGATCTTCGCCGGACTCGAGATCGATATGGACCGAATGACGGTTATCGCGAACGATCAACCCGTCGTTCTGCTAGCCAAGGAGATGCATCTGCTGCTCACGCTCGCGCAGAACCAGAGAAGGGTGTATCATCCAAGGCAGCTCTACGAGTTAATCTGGATCGATCCGGCCGGGTATTCGTCCGATATTATCAAAGTTCATATTAATCGCTTGCGCAAAAAAATAGAAGTCGATCCGATGAACCCGAGATTCATCCATACGGTCAGAGGTTTCGGTTATAAGTTCGAGGCGGGCAAATCGTAAGTCACCATAGCACAACATTCTCCGTAAAGCTCCGCAATCCTTCAACATCTTTCGCCAAAAACCGGCTTGGATAGCCTTCACGGCCCTCCAAGCTGGTTTTCTGCATTTTATCTTAAAGTTTTCTTTAGGTTTCCTAGATGGACGAATCTACCATGCTAAAATCGAAAGTAGGAAAATCGATAGCTATCATCATGCTTCAGGAGGACGAACGATGAGAAAAAAAGTGGTCGGATTAGGGATGGCGGCGTTACTGTGCTTTCAACTTTCCGTCGGCTTTGCGGCAGGCGCAACGAAGACCTCGACCGACTTTACGGACTTGAAGGATCTGGATGCCGCAACGAAAGCCAAATTCGATGCCTTGATCTCCGCCGGCGTATTCGACGGCGTTAGCGAAAGCAAATTCGGTATCGGGGAAGAGATGAACCGGGCGCAATTCTCTAAGGTTGCTGCGTTGATCTACGGTTTGGAGGTGAACAAGGACTTACAAACCTCTTCGTTCAAAGACGTCAAAGCCGACGATCCTGCGAACGGATACGCGTTGCCGTACATCGAGGCGGTGAAAGCGGCAGGGATCACGGATGGCATGGGCGAGGGGAAATTCGATCCTGCCGGCAAGGTGACGAAGGAGCAGCTCGCGACGTTCCTCGTTCGCGGACTCGGCAAGAACGAGGAAGCCAAGACAACGCCGGGCGTGAACGATTCTACGGTTTCTGACTGGGCGAAGGGGTATGTCGCCTTGGCATTGAATCTCAAGTTGGTGGACAACGGAGCGGATGGAAAGTTCGGCGGTCAAACGAACGCAACGCGCGATCTGCTCGTTACGGGCGCATTCGAAGCCAAGGAGCAATACGTAGCGCAGGAAGAACAGAAGAAGAAAGAGGAAGAAGAGAAGAAGCAGGAAGAGGCGGCATGGTATCCAACTCCGCAGCCGGTACAGGCTACCGTCGAGACGCCTGCCGCGCTTCCCGCGGGCGGCGCCGTGACTTCGGGAACGCAAGTTACTTTGACTTCGGCGACCGTATCCGCGGCGGTCTACTATACGACGGATCTCAGCGAGCCGACTACGTCAAGCACGCCGTATACGGGACCGATCATCATTACGAGCAGTACGACGATCAAAGCCATCGCCGTTAAGCCCGGCTCGACGAATAGCTCGGTTGCGAGCTTCGAATATACGGTCGCGTTGCCGATCGTACTGCCAAGCTCGATTGCGCCGTTGACCGAGGGACAGCCCTATACCGGCAGCGTAGCGAAGATATCCGGAGGAACAGGCGTCGTTACCTACGCGGTGACGAACGGAACACTGCCTTCGGGGCTGACCTTACATCCAAGCACGGGAGCGATTACCGGGACTCCAAGCGCGAGCGGTTCTTATAGCTTCACGATCGGCGCGACGGATTCGGCAACGCCTCCGGCAACGGCATCCATGCCATACACGGGTACGATCACGCCCGTAATAACCGCAACACCGTTGGATTTGATCAATGAAGCGTCGGCTTCGGGCGACTGGGACGATGTCGATGCAACGACTTTCGCCGATGCGGGCGTTACGGATGTCACGTCGGATAACCTGTCCGCCGTCCAATACTACTTGGAAACCGGCGCAACGCCGCTTCCGAGAACGTTGGCTCAAGTTCAAGCGATTGTCGACGAGTCTATTCAAGCCTTTACGGTAGATGCGATCTATGCCTATTTGAATCCTTTCGGCGGAGGATCCGCCCCTACCGTAGAAGTATTCGCTCTTGCCGGTATCACCGGCGTGACGGCTTCGAACTTAAGCGATATCATAAATGCCCTTGTATTTACCTATCAAGATTCCAGGAACGATCCTTTCGGAACGCCGATGTCTACGAAACAAGACATTCAGGACGTTGTCGACCTTTACTTGATCCAATAATGATCAGGACAAGCATTGTCGAACGTCATCTGCGCGATAAAAATAGTGGCTTGGGGAGTTACTCCCTGAGCCACTATTTTGCTATCATGAAGGAATCGACAGGTTCGTAGCGCATCTTGTAGATTGGGGTCGACTTCATGATGAGGGGCATTCTTCGATTCGGTTCCCGTATTATCGCCGCCGCCTTGGTTGTCGGTTTGGCGGCAAGCTATGCCGTCATCTCCGCGCCGTTCTCCCCGAAGTTCAAGAGCGAAGAAGGCGTTCTCGATGTAACGCAGGTTCATGTCGGCGAGAATCCGGTGAAGCTGAACGGGGAGTGGGCGTTCTACTGGCAAGAGCTGCTGACGCCCGAGGACATACGGACTCGTTCCGCCACGGACGGCAATCACGACCGATGGATCACCATCCCCAGCTCCTGGCTTGGCTATTTATTAGATGGTCGGCAGTTGGATGGTACGGGCTTCGCAACCTTTCGGATGGTCGTCGAGCTTAGCGAGCAGGATCGGAACGAGCGGCTTGCTTTGCGTATCCCCACCATTTTCCATGCGTATAAGTTATGGGTGAACGGCGAGCTGCTGGCCGAAGTCGGCGCGGTCGGTCCGGACAAGAGCGACGCGACGCCGCATCTGGCAACGAAGCTCGTATTCTTCCAGCCTGAAGACACGACGGTAGAGCTGGTTATGCAGGTAGCGAACTTCCATCATCATCGTGGCGGCATCACCAAATCTATCGAGCTTGGCGGCAGCGAAGCGTTGACGGTCAAGACCCATCTTAGCGTTGCCTCGGAGATGTTCATCACGGCAAGCCTGCTCGTAATCGGCATCTATAATCTGCTCTTGTTCTTGCAGCGACGCAAGGATAGGGCGCCGTTGTACTTCGGTCTGTTCGCCGTGTTGTTCGGTATCCGAACCTTGCTGGTCGGCGAGCTCCTGTTAACGCAGTTGTTCTCTCATTTTCCGTGGGAATTGCAGTTCAAGATCGAGTATCTGATCCTCTGCGTCAGCGGTTACGTCATCACGAAGTATTACGATTGCATATTCCCGAATTACGTGTCGCGATGGTTCCGACTGGGCACCCGGATCGCAACCGGCGCGCTCTGTCTCGTCGTTCTGGTAACCCCTGCCATTATCTATTCGAAAATGTTATTGATCATCGGCGTGATCGTCGTTCTGCAAATGGTGTATCTGATGGTCGGTCTGGTCCAAGCGGCCGCGAGGCGCGAAGAAGGAGCGCTGACCTTCCTCTCGGTGTCGATCATTACTCTGGTTACGGTTATCAACGACTTCATGTATTACAACGAATGGTCGCCGATCGGGAATACCGCTCCGCTTGGTCTGTTGGTATTCACGATCGCGCAGATGATGCTGCTCTCTTCCAGATTCACGAGGGCGGCATCGAACGAAGAGAGAATCGCGCGCGAGCTGCAGGACGCTAACGACAAGCTGACCGGAATGAATATGAACTTGGAACGGACCGTGCAAGAACGCACGCGAGCGTTATCCGCGGCTCACGACGATCTCCGCGCCTCGTATGACCGGTTGCTTCGCTCCGAGCAAGGGAGGAAGAAGCTCCTCGCCTATATTACGCATGATCTGCGAATGCCGCTGTCCAGCATGCTCGGTTATGTTGAAGCCGTGCAGGACAGGGTCAGGCCGGAACGCAGCGAGCAGTACCTGAAGTATATCCGGGATAACACGGTTCGGATTAACCGCATGATCGAGGAGTTGTCTTTCTTATCTCATCTGGAGACGGGGCAAGTCTCGTACCGAATGGAGCCGGTTCAGGCGATTCGCTTCCTGCGCGGTTTCTATGAACAATACGAGCTGGTCGTGCGCGACGCGGGGTTGGACTTCAAGCTGGATATCGGAGACGCGGAAGATCCAAGTCCCGACCTGCCCGTCGTCGAGATGGATGCGCAGAGAATGGAGCAGGCGTTGTTCAATCTCGTGTCGAACGCGATGAAGTTCACCTCGTCCGGCGGAATGGTGCGCATTGCGTTATCCGTGGACGAGGCGAACGATACCCGCCATGCGATCATAAGCGTACAAGATTCCGGCATGGGTATTCCTCCGGAACAGCTCGAACAAATCTTCGATCGCAATTACAGGTATGAACGGCCGGACGCGGAGACGGGCGTAGAAGGCAGCGGGCTCGGGCTCGCGATTTGCAGGGAAATCGTACAAGCGCACGGAGGGACGGTACGGGCGGAGAGCGACGGCAAGACGGGGTCGATCTTCTACGTATCGCTTCCTTGTATCGCGAATGAAAGAAGGTGAAGGCGTGGCGGACGCTCGCAAAATCATGATCGTAGACGACGACCCCCATATCTGCGAGATTGTTCAGGCGTATTGCGAGAGGGAAGGGTTCCAATCCGTCTACAGTCATAACGGGACGGAAGCCATGAAGCTGCTTGCGTCCTTCGAGCCGGACTTGATCGTGCTGGATGTCCTGCTGGCTAACGAGAACGGCATCGACTGGTGCAGGAACGCGCGCGGCTACACGAATGCGCCGATCGTGTTTCTGAGCAGCCGCGAGGAAGACGAAGTGAAGATCAGCGCGCTCTCCTACGGCGGCGACGATTACGTGACGAAGCCGTTCAGTCCGGGAGTGCTCATGGCCAAGATCAAGGCTCATCTTCGCAGGGTCTCGACGGGCAGAAGGGAACAACTGCTGGAGCTGCCGGGGCTGACGCTGGATTACTACGCTCAGTCCGTCAACATGGGCAGCGATACCGTCTTCCTATCGAAGAAAGAGTTCAGTCTCCTGTCCTACATGGCGCAACACGCGAATCGCGTCGTCAGCGTCGATGCGTTGTTCCAGCTCGTCTGGGGAATGGAGAGTCTGGAGGATACGAGAACGGTCGCCGTACACGTCAGTAATCTGCGCAAAAAAATCGAGGTCGACCCCGCCAATCCCGAGAAAATCGTTACGATCCGGGGGGCCGGCTATATGCTGGTTGCCAGCACGCGCGAACATAGCGATTAGGTTGGTAGTGCTCACGAATGCCGCTTTACGAAAGACCATTCCGATGTCGATCATTTGAAAGGGATACCACTAAAGCCGTCTGTTCACCGGCTTCAGGGTATCCCTCCATTTTTGTTAACCTATTTAGTTAAGCCGCTCCAAGATTCTCAACAGTACGGTAACGGCTTCCGCCCTGTTCGTTGTTGCATCGGATTTGAATGTATTCGCTCCTGCACCTTGCATAATTCCGATCTTCTCCATTGCCGCTACTGCGCCTCTCGCCCATGACGGGATGGTCTCGTCGTCCGCGAAGCCGGTTACGACATTCTCATCGATGGATAGTTTGAGTGTTCTTGTAACCATGACTGCCATTTCACTGCGAGTAATCGTTGCTCCCGGACGGAAGGTACCATCGACATTGCCTGTAATGATGCCTAATTGGACGGCTTGCGCGATCGCCTTCTTGGCCCAATCTCCGATCTTAGCCGCATCGGTGAACGTCAATGCCGCTCCATCTAAGGCAGGCTTTAACGAATTCATCAGCATGACCGCGAACTCCGCACGAGTCACGGCGACATCCGGCTTAAACGTGCCATCCGCATAACCCGTAACGATTCCGCTACTTACCGCTTGCTTGATGTTCGCCTCAGCCCAGTGTCCCTTAATATCATTCAAGTTAACGATCTCTTCGACTGGCCCGCCCGCCGCCATGACGGCGAACTTCGTAAAGTGATCAATCTCTACGGAAATATGATTGCCCTCGGCGACTCCTCCGACTTCCACCCATACTCTCTTCGTTTCGTCGTAGTAGAACACCGCCGGCTTTTGATCCTTTGTTAAGGTTGCCGGATCGAAAGCGAAGGTCAACGTTACCGACTTGTTGAAATTGCCCGTTACGTTTTTCAGAATCTCAAAGATCGAGCTAGCCAGAACTTCATCTTTCGTTAGCAACGCCTTCGTATCCAGCAATTTGGTAATCGTTACTTGCAGTTCTTGATTGGTTGCGCCTGCCGGAATGGAGACGTTCACTTCATCCTCCAGACTAACCTCGCCTTGCGTTCCGATTGGAAGCGTCAATGTACCGTCCGTGGAGGTGGAGGTTATAGGCGTTGGGATCGTCGGATTGCTTCCGCCGCCCGACGGCCCAGCCGGTACTGCATTTACGGTAATCGTTGCCGATCCGGATTTGCTTGTATCGAAGGTTGATGTTGCCGTAACGGCATAGTTGCCTGGCGCTGCATCTGCGGCTACATTCACTAATCCATCTGCATTGACGGTTACTTTGGGACTGCTGCTTGTCCAAGTTACGGTTCCCGGTGCTCCGCCCACGACGGATACGGTAGCCGTCAGTTGTCGATTGGCCCCCTGAACGACCGTAGCTGTTGCCGGAATTACCGTTACGCTTGTCACTGATCCCACATTCAACTTCGTCGTTGCCAAAGAAGCCAGAGCACTTGTCGTTGCCGCTGTTCGAACTTGCAGATTGTCATTCGGAAATACCGATACGTCTATCGTTGCCGTTCCTGCCGCGATCATGGACGTCACGGCTTGCCAAGTTGCGCCGCCATCTCTGCTGTATTCCATCGTTAGGTTAGCGCCTACAAGCTTCACGGCAACTTGCCCGCCGGACACATTCGCCGATACGCCGCTCGGCGCTCCCGCAGCAGTCGCTACGTGAATCGCCGTCGTGGCCGCGCTTGCCAATTCGCCGGCGGTCGCTTTCACGCGTACTCGTACCGCTTCTCCGCCAACAAAAACGTGCGACGTATGAGGTGCCGTTGCACTCGCCCAGATTGCGCCGTTGTCCGTACTATATTCTTGCAGTGCTGTCGTTCCCGTTATTCGGTTAGCCGACACGTCGACTCCTATGCCGCTCGGCGCGCCTGCGCTAGCGATCGACGCCACGAGGCGAACATTCGTGGGCTCACCCGCTTCGCGAACATATATTTGTCCAGCCTCGAACGTTACGGCTGTACTCGTATCGCTTGCGCTCAACCACGTCCCATCCGTTCCGTCAGTCGAGTCCAAGCTATATTCCATGGCCGCCGACGTACCGGTTATTTTTCCGCCTAATACGTCAATGCCTACTCCGGATAAGTTAAGCGTGACCTTGACCGTTGCCGTTCCTATTATACTCGTATCCGCGGTTGAAGTTGCCGTTAAGGTGTAGTCGCCTGTCGCTGCATTCGAGGCAACCGTCACCAATCCGTTCGCGTCGACGGTTACGTTCGCGTTATCGCTGCTTGTCCAGGTTACCGTCTGAGCCGCTCCGCCCGTCGTTAACGATACGGCAGTCAACTGCTTCGTTGCTCCCGCAGCCACGATCGATGTTGCCGGACTTACGCTTACGCTAATAACTGCTGACGGTACCGATGCCTTAAGGTATGGCATGCCGTTATTATAAGCAGGATCGATTCCCCATGCCCCGACGCCGTTCGAAAAATCAAATCCTCCATACGTAGATTGAAGCTTCATAGCTTCGGTTGTTAACACGTACGTACCAAGACCATTGTCAACAGGGATATCGTAATAGCTGTTGCTGATCAATCCTCCGGATTGGGCGCCTACTAAGCCGCCCATCCCCCAGCCATCCGCTACGCTCCCCGTTGCATAGCTGGTGAAGATATAGCCCTGACTCATTCCGACCAAACCGCCGATCGTGTCGTTTCCGCTCCCGCTTCCCGTTGCGTAGCTGTCACGAATGAACCCATTCCCATAGTTCCAGCCAACCAAGCCCCCGAGGTAACTGCCCCCCGACACGTTTCCCTGAGCGTGGCTGCTGCTAATTCTTCCATCGTTCGAACCCGCGAGTCCGCCGGCACCGCGCGTGCTGGCTCCAACATCGGCTGCGGCATAGCTGTTGCTGATCGGCGCGTAATTGAAATTAGTACCGACCAATCCGCCTACGTTATTGACGCCGTTAACGCTACCCGTAACGCTGCTGTTGCTAATGGCGCCTTCGTTAAATCCAACCAATCCGCCTACATAGGCATCTCCGTTAATCGAGACGTCTTCAAGTTTCATATGGGTAATAACGGCAGACGTGCCGGTTTGACCGAATAAACCGACGGCAATGCGGCTGGTATTGTTAATTGTCAAATTTCTGATCGTATAGCCGTTCCCGTCCATAGAACCTTCGAACACGAGCGCATTAGGATCGCCGATCGGCATCCAGCCCTCTCCCGAGGAGTAACCGCTCAGATCAATATCATTCGTCAGCTTATAATGAACGCCGACTCCCCTATCGTCCCTGATCTTAAAAAGCTGTTCCGCGGTTGCAATCTCATATGGACTGATCTCCGTCCCTTCTCCGAACCGGATACTATCGATCACCAGCATCTGATCGTATAGATCCCCGGAGCTATCTTCGAATGCCTCGGCATCGATTCGGATGAAGTTATCCGATCCGACTAACGCTTGCTCGAATTGAATGGAGAACGTGCTTGACGAAGCTGCAGGCGTTACGTTCGAGACGGTATCGTTCATGCCCAGCGGCGAGTAGGTTGCCTCCCCCGTCTTCCGCACGGTAATCTTGCTTCTCAAATCCTCTATCGTGCCCGCTTGTACCGCATATACGCTCAACGTAACCGTAACGGTCCGATGATCTCCGCTCCCGTTCGCGGTCACCCCGCTATCCAGTTGCAAATCGCGAATATCGCAGGTTTTCAGGGTATTGACCGCGGGATCATTTACGGCCAATCCCGTCGTTGAACAAGTGACGTCGCCGGTAATGATTTTCGTCACATATCGGGTATCCGCTCCGAATCGCAACTCTTTCGTTCCCGAAGGGGAGCACGTCCCTCCTTCATCCGCGCAGTGCGTCCAATCGTTGTCTGCGTCTGCCGACGCAGGCAAAGCAAATGAAGAAGAAAACAATGAAAATAACATCAATCCCAATAGGATTCGAACCGTAAATCCCTTTATCAGCATTTGCGTAGAACCGGGTAATCTCATCATAAAAACCCCTTTCCAAATAGATAGATTTATTATAAAGACCACCAATGAAAGAATAATAAAAGAAAGCGACGCAAAAAAATCGAGGTCGACCCCGCCAATCCCGAGAGAATCGTGACGGTTCGGGGGGCCGGCTATATGCTGGTTGCGGGAAGCGCGAACATATCCCAAAAAAAATGAAGAAGAGCATGAATAAATTCATGCTCTTCAGCGATTGTATGCTTCTCTATTCCTTAACGGAGCCGATCAACTATTGGCCATCCTCGTTCTTGTATTCCTTCGGTTCATTGCCCCACAGCTTCTTGCCGCCGCCGAGCGCCTGCCGCCATTCGTGGCGCCAGAGGTGGACGTCCTTCGCCGTAATCTCCGGCATGTTCTGGCGCTTCTCCTTCGCCGGGAACGCCGGGAAAGGCTTATGAGGCTCCACCTGGTACCAGTACGAGACGGTGCTCAGATCCAGCGTCAGGTTGTTGTCGTGTCCGTGCTCGATGCTCGCGCGCAGCGACTTGTCGAAGTAGACCGGCTCCTCCAGCAAGAACCGGTAGCAGTGCGTCCGGCCCATCCAGCCCAGCTTGTCCGGCACGCGGGCGTAGCCGAAGTACGGATGCAAGTACACTTCGTTCGGGCACCAGGAGCTGTTGAAGAAGTCTTCCGTCCCCGTGCCGTGCAGCGAGCCCGGCCAGTCTTCGCCGTCGACGAGCCACATGTCGTCGCCTTCGCCGTACCACATCGGGCCCGGGCTATCCACGTAATAATTAACCCCGACGAAATGACCTTTGCCTTCGATATCGGCGAACAAGTAGTTGTTCGCATCGCTCGTGTTCTTGCCTTCCGGCGCAAGGACGCTCCATTCGTTCTCCCCGGCTTCCGGATGCGACTCGGTCAGCTCGCGGTTCCACCAGGCGTGGAAGCGGCCCATCGAAGCCGGAACCTCGGGGTGCTCTTCATAGTCGATGTAATAATAGAACGACCGGATCGGTTCGTCGGACTCGTTGTGCAGCGTAATCCGCGCGCCGCTGCCGAACGGCATCGGGAAGTAGCAGTTCAACGCTTTCCCTTTGGCAGGCGCCGCAGCTAGCGGCAGCGAGATGAAGTTGTACTCCTCGCCCCAGCCTTGACCGAAGAAGTCGCCGAGAGGCGCCTCTACGCTCGGCTCGGTTTCTCCGTCCCAGTACATGCGCAGCACCGCATTGCGGCGAATCATCTTATCGAGCGTGTTGACCGTGATCCAAATATGCTTGATGATGCCCGCGCCGGGAATGTCCGCCAGCACGGCCGTCTCGCCGGCCTGAATCGTCACATAGTCCGCATTGCCTCCCGTGCGGTCGTAGCTCGATACCCGTTTGGTGCGAATGCCGTCCTTAATGTTGTAGATATCGTTAAGCAGGCTCATTCTTAATCGCTCTCCCTTTGTCCCGTTGTCGTGACTATTGGTATAATGCTCTCCCCGTCCATCGTTCCGGTCAATCCTTGCCCAGCACCCTGACGCCGCCTGGCTCCAGCGAGAACCGTTCCGGCGACGGCTGGCCTTCCAGCAGATCGATGCAGCCGGACGGCGGTTCGATCGTAACGGAAGCTGCCGAGTGATTGATCACGAAATAACGTTTGCTTCCGCCTTGTCTCCGGATGGCCACTTCCACTTCCGGATGCGCGGCTGTCCACTCCGGAACGGCCCCGCTCTCTTGGCAGAGCCGGTCTAGCAGGCGGTACAATGCCGGGCTATCAAGCTCCGTTCCCGTATAGTAGGCTTTGCCTTGGCCGTACGTCTTGCAGGTAACCGCGGGCGCTCCCGCAAAATAGTCGGATTCGAAGGTCGCCACGACTTCCGCCCCGCGGTTCTCGATGACGTCGAACCAGACTCGGGAGGCATACTCCGCATTGTCCGCATTGTCCGCATGGTCCGCCTGCCCTGCATCGTCCCCCGCGAACCGAATCCGCTGTTCTTCGCCGTCCGGGATGATGCCGTAGTCGTCGATCTCAATGCCGAGCAGCTCTCTGAACGGACCGGGCGTCACTTCGGAGCGCATCCGGTTGTCGGGCAGCTTCGTGCCGGAACGGAAGTCTAGCAACACGGTGCCGCCGTTCTCCACGAATCGGTAGATTCGATCGGTTAATCGCTCGTCCACGATCGCCAGGTGCGGCAGGATCAGCAACTTGTACGCACCGAAGTCGGCTACCGGCGAGATGATGTCGACGCCGTTATGCTTGTCGAAGAAGTAACGGTGATAGTTCTTCACCTGACGCATGTACTTGTAGCCCGGATTGTGCGGCTGGATCTCGAACGCCCATTCGTTCTGGAAGTCTCGCACGATGGCCGCTTCATGGCGTATTACGCTTCCTTCTAAGTAAGGAGCGAGTCGCGCCAGCTCTTCGCCGACCCGCTTCGCCTCCGCGTATTTGCGGCCGGGAACGCCGCTGTGCTGTAGAATGCCGTGCCAATACTGCTCGCTACCGAACACGGCCGTGCGCCAGCGGAAGTAGAGAAGCGCATCCGCGCCGTGCGCGACCGCCTGGTAGGACCATCTTCGCAGATCTCCCGGTCGGACAGGCGTCTTGAGAATATGAGCCCCCGGAGTTCCGGATTGGAATTCCAGCACCCAATAGTTGCTCCCCTTGAACCCGCGGGTGGCATCGTGATGGAGCGCTGGCGTGTAGGGGTTGACCGGCTCGCCTTCGGGAAAGTTCGGGTACACGTCGAGAGCGGACACGTCCAGCGTACTGGCCAGCTCGTAATAGTCGATCTCGTTGAAGATACCCATCATGTTATGCGTGATCTTCTGATGCGGCGCGATGCCGCGAATCAGATCGACTTGGATATTCATGAATTTGCGCACGGCGTCGGAGGAGAACCGCCGGTAATCGAGCTGGTATCCCGGATTGTGCAGCTGATAGACGGTCAGCTTCGGCGTCTCGATCTCTTCGAACGAGTTGTACTCGTTGTTCCAGACGACCGTGCCCCATGCTTCGTTCACCGCGTCCACCGTGCCGTATTTGTCCTTCAGCCAAGCTTGGAACGCCGCTTTGCACGTGTCGCAATAACACCACGTCGTATCCACGCAGCCGAACTCGTTATCGATCTGCCATCCGATCACGTTCGGATTGTCCTTATAACGTTCCGCCATGGCTCCGACCAGATTGCGTACGTACCGCGGATAATCCGCGTTGTTGAAGCAATAATGCATGCGCGTGCCGAATCCCCGGACATGGCCGTACATATCCCGTTTGTACATGTCGGGATGCCTGTCCATGATCCATTTCGGAGGACTGGCCGTCGGCGTTCCCAGTACGACCTGAATCCCGGCTTCGCCCAGCATGCCGATAATGCGGTCCATCCATTCGAAGGTGAACTTACCCTCCGTTCTCTCCGTGCGCGTCCAAGAGAATTCCCCGATGCGGAGCAGATTGAACCCCGCCTCGCGCATCAGCTTCACGTCCGTCTCCCAGCGTTCCTCCGGCCAATGCTCTGGATAATAGCAAGCTCCGAAATACATGGCGTTCTCCTCCTCGATGATCCTTCTATCCGATTATTCGGCTTGCACCGATCGATACCATTCGTTGACTTCCTGCGCGATCTAATCCTCCACTCTTAGAGTAAGCGAAGACATATAGGGAAAACAGATGATATTCTCAACATCGATAGCGTTTTTTTAACTTTTCGTACGAATGCCGAATAGTTTCTCTATATTCTTGGAGCGTCTTGCCGAAGAAGACGATACAAGTGTGTCGTCATAACAGCGATCGATTGGAAGGATCCTTTCGGTACGAATCAGGAGGGGAGCTTCTTGCAATATTATCTGAGTCGGTAGTGCTTCCAT
This sequence comes from Cohnella sp. GCM10027633, assembly GCF_042675445.1. Lineage (NCBI taxonomy): Bacteria > Bacillati > Bacillota > Bacilli > Caryophanales > Paenibacillaceae > Cohnella > Cohnella sp. GCM10027633. Next base: position 110,638 of record NZ_JBHTGV010000004.1, read on the forward strand.
CCATGACAACATCGTCATCGGGGCGGCGAAGTGATGTTCAACTATAAGACTTATTCAGCTACCACGTATGTTCTGAATGAGAATAATTCCAGGATCACCGGCTAACTTCAGTTTGGGGCTTTTGGATAAATAGAACGGAACCATTCTTTAATGACATAGCAGAAGGCCGCCATTCGGCAGCCTTCTGCTATGTCATTTCCGCTCCGCACGGTCTGGACTCTCTTCCTAATCATCCGATTCAGGCTGATTAACGATCTGACCGCGAAGGAGCGCCCATTCCTTACGGCTCAGCAAGATTTTTCTTGGCAGTTCGCCTTCATAGGGGCCGACCAACCCTTGCCCTTCCATCTGATCAATCATTCTCGCTGCTCTTGTATATCCGATCCGTAAGCTACGTTGTAAGCTCGACACGCTGGCTTGACGCCTATTAAGAACAACCTCAATAGCTTCGAAATACATTTCCCAGTCCATTTCATCGAGACTCACGATCAGTGAATATCTCGACAAATCCGCTTCTTTTTCGTCCTCTTCATCCAGCTTAACAAGCGAAGGAGCCATTTCTTGCAGAACTTGATTCTCTTCAAGTTGAACCTCGTGCGCGAAATTGCTCAAGCTATTTTGCAGTAAATAACCGGCTCTATAACGCGAGAACTGCAACACCACGTTCAATCCACTTGGACTTTGGAAACAAACCTCAGCGTACAGGACGATCGGTATTTTGCGATTATTGGAGAATCTTCGATCAGGTCCGCCTTTGGCATTTACGAACTTCCATGTATGATCGACCACACGAGCATCCGATGGAACATGACCTTCTTCGATGAATCTGGAGTCTCGGCAATAGACCTCCAAGTTGCTGTAGTCCACGGCGCCAACGCTTCGTCTCTGGAAGATCAACACTTGATCTGGGAAAAAATAAAGTTTTTGATCTCCCGCTTGTATCATCGGCACTTTGACGTTCGTTTTTATGTATCGAGGAGTTCCATACTTAACTTTCGTTGCTATTCTCTTAATGAATTGACTTGCGCCGGCATTTCTCTTCCAATCGGTGACTTTACTAGTCGCTTGTATGTGCCATTTCCTCTTTGCTGACATAATCTCATTCATAGAATCGTAAAACTCCTGAATGGATTGCTCCTTATCCCGGTCGATGTCATAGAACAGCAACGACGTTTTTCTCTTGTAATCGATAACGGCAAGAACCGGTACTAAAGTCACCAGTCCGATCGCCCAGACTGAAGAAATTGCGGATAAAGCCAAGAAACAGAATACACCGATAAGCCAGAAAGAGACTTTCTTCCGTTGCTTCGTTAGTTCATTAACAAGCTCTTCAGAGGATGAATCCACGATTCGTGCTGCATCAGCGCTTTCAATTTGAATATACTGCGGTTGCTCGGTTTCACGCTGGCGAGGTTGACTGGCCGTCTTCTTCGTAAGCATTGTCTTATAATACAAACCGCCGCGTCCCATATGGATATAACTACCGCGTGGACTAATGCCATAGCGGAATCCCTTAACGCCTACGGATACCCCTATCCCCGATTTTGAGAGATTAAACCGAACAGGACCAAAAGACACGGACTTTCTGATATAAAACCCCATGGTGATGCCTACCTTTCTAACGTATGTTCGACTTATTGATTGACCAAAAAATTCGCCGTAAAGTACCGCATTCCTTCAAAATCTTTCAATAATGCCGAAAGAAGGCCCAGGACTACGGTCCTGGGCCTAGTGGATAATAGATGGCACAAACCGTTAATCGTCGTCAGTGTTCAAAAATTACAACATAATCGCTGTACTTTCTTCGGTCACATAGATTGGTGCTTAGGTCAATTCATATATGATCCATGCAATACTCACCTATTCATCCAAATCTCTGTACTTTTCCGAATTACCTTTGGACTTCTCTACCGGATACTTCGCTGCGTTCTTGATGATTTTCTGCAAGATTGCGTCCTTCACATCGATATTCAAATCATGGACGAGCGTCAGTGTATAGATAAGAATATCCGCAATCTCGTCTCGCATATTCGAATAGTTCTGTTCAATCGCTTGCTCACTGTTCTTCCATTGGAACAACTCCAATAGCTCGCTCGATTCCAGTGAAATAGATAGAGCCAGATCTTTAGGATCGTGGAATTGCTTCCAGTTTCTCACGTCGCGAAAATGTATGATTCGTTCGATTAATTCTTCCATGTATGCCTCCGTCATGTATGATTCTCATACGATCACAAGCCCTTACCGAGCATATCAACGAACTTGATATCGGCTGGAGCGAACGCATACTCCTTCAGCTGGTTGCAACTGATCCAGCGAACCTCGTCATGATCGACCAGCTGTATCTCCCCGCCTAACCATTTCGCTCTATATGCCAACAGTTTTATGCATACAGTGTCGTATACATGATTGTTCTCTCCGAAGTAAGCGTAGGGTTCGATCTCGATCGCCATCTCTTCGCGCAACTCTCTCCTCAGACAATCTTCAACGGACTCGCCTGCTTCTATCTTACCGCCGGGGAACTCCCACAAGCCTCCCTGGGATTTACCCGGACTACGCCTAGCAATCAGGATTCGTCCTTGCTCATTCTCGATAATCGCTGCAGCTACTCGGATCATCTCTTACCTACCTTATACTATGACTTTGTTCGCAGCTGGGACAAGCGCCGGCGGCATCTCATTCTTCAAGCGCCACACGAAGCTCATCGGCTTATTTCCCTCATGCTTTACATATTCTGCTTCTCCGAGAAAAACGAACGGAGACGTAAAGTTATTTTCGTCTTTGTATTCGCGAACGAACAAGGCGATCCGATTGCCCCTCTGGCGATGGTGAATGTATCTCTGGGCTGTGTTCGACTCTTCGCTCGTACGACTCTGTGTCTGCCAATGAAACAGCCGTTCATTAATAGCGAAGTCCTCGTATAACGTGGACGGCGAGAAGTCTTTGTCAGACTTGTTCAAAGTAATGAAGAAGATATCCGTCTGCTTGTCTTCGAAATATTTGACGCCCTCCCGAAATGCAGGAGCCTTCTCTGCGTTCCAGTATCCGAATGCGGCTAATATTTGATCCATCGAATACTTACAATGGATGTCCAGCGGACATGGAAATGGGAAGCTATTCTCCATGTCGACAAAATCAATATGCGAGTCGTTATACTTCAAGATTTGAATCACTTCGTCACGGAACTCTGGACAAGCGAGAGCTGCCTGTACACCTTGATGTATACTATCGAACCCCTGTTTGACAGGTTCGGATCGGTAGAACGTATAGTACAACAAGTTCAGATTGAGAAGCTCCTCTTCCGAGGTTGGCAATTGACCGTCTTCTACATAAGAGATAAGGAACCGTAATAGGCGGCGTGAATTCAAGCCCAACAATGCGGGAATACGCTTGGTTAAATACTCTCCGTTCTCGAATTTGAATGGCGCAATCAATTCTGCTTCGGCCATTAAGCCATAGAACGATCGATTGCCTGTTCGGCCACCATATAATTCGTACAGACTAAATCCATGATACCCGACGAAATTTTCTAGCGTGAGCGGTAGCCCCGTATCCTCCTCAAAATATTTCATTTTTCCAATCAAGCTTCTACGATTAATCGTGGCTTGCTTCAAGCTCCTAAGGATATAAGCCTTCGACTGCTTCTCCAATTGAATGAAGCTGCCGCGCGGCAACGTCGAGAAGCCATTCTCTACATAGTGCTGGATCGAATGCTTCGTCTTGCCGATCAATGCTCGGAACTTGTCCGAGAAGTTGTAATCCTGATTAGCCTGCCCGATGAAGTCAAGGACAGTCAAGCATTCCTTGCCCTCTGCCAATCGCAATCCACGGCCGAGCTGTTGAAGGAACACCGTCAGACTCTCAGTAGGTCGCAAGAATAGTATCGTATTCACTTTAGGAATATCCACGCCTTCATTGTACAGATCGACGACGAAGATCATTCGAATCTCTCTGACTACGAGTCTATGTCGAGCATGCTCGCGATCCGAATCACTCGATTGCCCATGAAGAGCGATCGAGGGAATGCCAGACTCGTTGAACACTTTCGCCATGTAGATCGCATGCTCCACGCTTACGCAAGTTAATATCCCCTGGTGACAATCATCTATCAAATCAGACATTAAACTCCTTAATCCGATAAGCGCATGTCAATGTGCTTTCGACTAAAAGTAACGAAGAATAATTTGAATCAATCTAAAATCAATGTTATATTTATAATTATTACGTACGTAAAAAGGAGAGTTGTCATGAACTTTTCTTATAATTTCCCTGCTTTACGCGGTAAACAGGCAAATAAAGAATTTTATACTGTCATTTGTCCTTTACGCCTCATCCCAAAAATCTTCCTCTTTGATGAAGAAGAAATTCCCCCTGAGCACCGAGCTCAACGTTTAATGAATAAGAATAGAATTCCTGAGATTGCAAATTACATATTAGAAAATCCTAAAGAATATGTATTTTCTTCCTTAACCGCTTCCGTTGACGGTGAACTTACGTTTGTCCCCGTATCCGATGAGAATAAGGATATTGGCAATTTGACCGTCTCTCTTGACACCAAATTTGTAATAAACGATGGACAACACCGTCGCGCGGCGATTGAAGAAGCACTTAAGATCTCACCAGATCTAGGAAACGAATCGATATCCGTTGTTTTCTTCCACGACCGGGGATTAAAGCGCTCCCAGCAAATTTTTTCGGACTTGAATCGTCATGCGGTTAATACAACATCCAGCATCGGAATTCTCTATGATCATCGCGACCAGTTTGCCTTATTGACGAAAAATCTCATTAATAGTATCCCGTTATTTGAGAGGTATACAGATAAAGAAAAGGTATCCTTGTCCAAGAACTCGCCGAAATTATTCGCTCTTAATCATATCTTTAATTCGAATTGCAGACTGATAGGAAAGAAAAAAGGAGAGTTGCTTTCAGAACAGGAACGTTTATTTATCATGGAGTTTTGGAAAGTCTTAACCGACTCGATCCCTGAGTGGAAGCTAGTTTTAACTAAAGAGATATCCCCGCGTGAGTTAAGACAAACATGCATTGTTGCTCACGGAGTATTCTTAGAAGCAGTAGGAATTATTGGACATCATCTTTATTTAAACATGCCGACTAATTGGCAGGATTATATACGAGCATTCAGCAAAATCGATTGGAACAGAGATAATAAGACTGACTGGTTAGGTAGAGCCTATGGCCCAACGGGACGAATAAATAAAACCAACGAAACGATTCTTCTAACTGCAAATTTAATAAAAAGCAAATTGGGTCTCAATTTAACTTCAAGCGAACGCGAAATTGAGAAGAAATTCATGGAGGGAAATCACATTGCTTAATATCTTTCAAGAAGATACAAAGTTCACAGATACAAAAGAATTGATAAAGGATATCTATTTGGCCGATGAACGGCCCTGGGTTGTCGGATTTAGTGGAGGAAAAGATTCCACGGCAGTCGTACAAGCGATATTTAATGCACTCATGGACCTTCAGCCTGAACAATTAACGAAGAAAGTCTACATTATCTCATCTGATACATTGGTTGAGACACCGCTAATTATTAATAAAATAACGACTACTCTTGGAAAAATGCAAGATTCTGCAATCGAGCTCGGGCTCCCAATTGAAACTCATAAGATTCGTCCATCCATTGAGAAAACTTTCTGGGCATCGCTTATTGGCAAAGGATATCCCTCCCCTCGGCAAAAGTTTAGGTGGTGCACAGATCGTCTTAAAATCGAGCCCGCTAATCGATTTATTTTGGAGAAAGTTTCTCAATTCGGGGAAGTAATCATGGTGCTCGGCGTTAGAGATACCGAGAGTGCCTCACGTGCAAATGTTATGCAGCAGCATAGTATAGAAGGTAAAAATTTAATGCGTCACTCTACATTGCCCAATGCTTACGTATTTGCACCTATACGTAATTTCTCTACTGATGATGTTTGGGAATATTTACTCCAATCCGGCCTTTCTCCGTGGGGTGAGGACAATAACGAGCTACTTCGACTCTATCAAGATTCAAACAGCGAATGCCCCTTGGTAGTAGATAAAGAGATCAAGGAGTCTGCAGGTTCCTGCGGAAATAGTAGGTTTGGTTGTTGGACTTGCACTGTCGTGAGTGAGGATAAAGCACTAAGCGGATTTATTAATAATGGTGTCACCTGGCTGCAACCGCTGTATGAATTTCGAAACTTTTTATACCACATTCGAAATGACCGGAATGCACGTCAGAAACAAAGAATGAACGGCCAAGTATATTTACTCTCTCATATTGAAGGTATTGATCTAGATGCTGCTGAAAAAATTCATATCGACGATTTGGGTACTTACCTTGCGAATAACAACATTGATCTCGCCAACGCAGAAGACTTAAACCTACTAATTATTGATCATGATGGTGAATTGAAACAGCTTGGAGTCGGCCCCTTCACTCTAAAGGCCAGAGAAGAAATTCTTAGAAAGCTTCTTCAAGCTCAAAAAAAGGTGCAAGATCTCCATGATCCTAGTATTGAATTAATTACTATCGATGAACTAAAAGTCATACGACAATATTGGGAAGATGATTTAGACTGGGAAGACCGCATCCCTACCATCTATGAAGAAGAAACAGGTCTTCGATTGGACTGGGAAGAGAACGACCGGCCTGCTCTTGCAGAAGACCAAATTACTGACCTCGAGCGCTTATGCATGGAAGAAAACATCAGCCTGTCAGTAATAAAAAAATTGATTAGTATCGAAAAAAACTATTCCGGTTACAAAGTACGGCGAGGATTGCAAAAAGAGTTCGAAAAAACTTTAAAACAAGATTTTCTACATCTTTAAATAGGAGCTTGCCAGATGAAACTTCAAAGTATTATGCTCCGAAATATTGGCGCTTATTACGGTAGCAATATAAACAAAATCGACTTTACCACTTCTTCAAATCAGAACGTCATTCTCATCGGTGGCAAGAACGGAGCGGGCAAAACAACCTTGCTGGAATCCATCAAAGTTGTTTTATTCGGTTGTATTGCCTATGGTTTTATGAGTGAGAGCGAAGCATACTATACTAGAATTCAGTCCCTTTTTAATCGCAAAGCGTTTAGGGAAAAAGAAAGCCTTTATCAAATCATTCTGTCCTTCGAAAGCATAGAGAACTTTCTTCCTGTCCAATATGTTCTAAATCGAAGTTGGAACGTAAAAGGTGAAAAGACAAAAGAAGAATTTAGCGTTACACGTGATGGCCGGTTGTTGGACTCCCGCGATACGGATAACTTCCAAAACCGGATTCGAGAAGAAATTCCACCTCGCCTCTTTGAACTTTGCCTATTCGATGGAGAAGAAATTTCACGTATTATTTCTGACGGTCAGCTATCTGATTATTTGAGTGAAGCAGCTCACATCCTATTTAATCTGGATCTCTTTATCAATCTCGATAAAGATTTAGCCCATTATATCAATTCCCGTGATGGAAGTTCTCATTTGCAAATAGATACGACTCAAAGAGACAAACTAAAAGTGGAAATATCGGAAATGCAAATCGAACTTATTAAACAAAGCTCGAATATTTCTAGTCTTCATCTAGAGATTAATAACAAACGAGAACTTCTATCTATAAAAAAACACGATTTTGAAAGACACGGCGGTATTCAGAAAGATATCCGAGACAAAATGATAGCCGAAATTAATGGGTTAGAGAACATTCGCAAAAAGAACAGTGATCAAATTAAAGGATTTCTTAATGATCTTCTTCCACTCTATCTTGTACGAAATCTGATTCAAGAAACAAGTAATCAAATGAATGTTGAAGAAAGTAACCAGACTTATGAGCAGGTCGAAAAAGTCTTGAATAGCGACTCTACAAAGCAAATCATTACATCGCTTTTGAATGAGTTTAATATCCAAATCGATTCAAATACTGCACTTCAGGATCTATTGAATAAAAAGATACTTTCTATGTTTGAACCAAAAAATAATCTGGTTATTCATAGAGCCTCATTCGCACAAAAAACCGAGGTCAGCTCGCTTCAACATTCCTTGGATAGAATTAGCAGCTACTCTTTTATTAGTCTTTTCGATGAAAACAATGACCTTCTCGAGCGCATACAAGTCCTAAAACGGAAATTAGATACTAATGACAATTCAAGCGAGTTTAAAGTGCTCCTCAATGAGATAGAAGAACTTTCAATGACTATTGAGCAAACACGACATACGATTGAACAAAAACAACAAGAAGAACATGCATTGAGCGAGCAGATAAATGCAGCTCTTTCTGAGCTTGAATTAGAAAACGAAAAGCTGTCGCAATTGCGCAGAGCGGCTACTTCATTCATCCTAGCTGAGAAAATCACACAAGTTAGCCAAAAATTCCAAACTATTCAACTTCGAAAAAAGCTAGATCAAGTTCAAACCGAAGCCATTCGAATGGTTCATAGGTTATTTCGGAAAAAAGATTACATCACTCGCATCTATATATCACACGAAGATTTTGAGATCAGATTATTCCACCAGCAAGAACCGATGATTATTCAACGATTATCCGCTGGCGAAAAAGAAATGCTCATGTTATCGATTATTTGGGCGATGTTCAAGACGACGGGCTGGAGACTTCCATTAGTATTTGATACTTTACTGGGCAGGCTTGACCAGGATCACAAGAGGGAATTAATTCAGTATTTTCTCCCGAATTGTGGCGAGCAAGTCATCGTATTATCAACCGATTCCGAAATTACTTCAGTGCAATTCAAAGACTTACAAGATTGTCTTTCACGAAGTTATACTTTGGAATTTAATGTAGCGTCCGAGTCAATTGATATTCTTCCCGATCAATATTTTGATATTTATAATTTGGAGATGGTTTGATTGAATTTTAACCTGCGTACATCCAAATATACTGCAGAAAGTTTGAAGCAACTCCACTCTGCTACTAATATTACGCCGAATATACTTATTAGATACGCTGTCTCTTTATCGCTACGCAATTCCGAGGATGTAAATGCATCCTCTAAAGAACATTCAGATGGGCTTACATTACATCGATCTGTTGTCACCGGGAGTTATGACTATATTTTCTTCTCACTAATCGCACAACACTGCAAGAGAGAAATCACCGATTCCGAGTATTTCCCCAAATTATTCGCCGCTCACCTAGAAAGAGGAATCCGCACTCTTATAGGGGAGTACAAATCAGCGGGTAACAGCGAACGTTTCTTTAAAGCCCTTATGTGCATGTAAGGAGGTAAACTGCCATGATTTATATGGACAATAGCGCAACGACACGAATTCATCCAGAAGTCTTGGACGCTATGTTGCCATACCTGCAAGAAGAATACGGTAATCCTTCCGGCAAATATTATTCTCTTGCTTCAAATGCGAAATTTGCAGTTGATAATGCGAGGCAACATATTGCAAATCTGCTGGATTGCCAGACAGACGAAGTCATCTTCACGAGCGGAGCAACGGAAAGCAATAATATGATAATTAAAGGCGCCATCGATCAATTCGGCCAGTCTGGCAGTACGATCGTGACCTCCTCTGTAGAGCATCCTTCAGTTTTAGAAACTTGCAACTATCTTGAAGGCAAAGGAGCAAAAATAACTAAACTCACAGTTGATGCTTACGGTCGAGTAAAGCTTGATGACGTTAGACAGGCAATTGCTCTTAAACCTACATTGCTCAGTTTAATTTGGGGAAATAATGAAGTGGGCAGTCTGAATGCGATTACTGAGATTGCCGAGCTTTGTCATGAACACGGCGTACTGTTTCACACGGATGCAACCCAGGTCGTCGGCAAAATTCAGTTTACATTAAGGTCGTTACGCGGTATCCGTTTCTTATCATTGTCCGGGCACAAGTTTCACGGACCAAAAGGAATTGGCGTCGCTTACATCAAGAAGCAGACAAATGAACTTTACACTCGACTTACTCCTTTATTGCATGGTGGCGGACAGGAGAACAATTACAGGAGTGGTTCACTGGCTGTTCATAATATCGTGGGGATCGGCAAAGCCGCAGAGATTGCATTGAAAGAACAAAAATTGAATGAACTTTATCTACAACAACTCGAACTTGAACTCACGGATCTGCTCGTACAAAAGTTCGGAGAAAAGATTAAATTCAATAACGATCGCGAAAATAAAATCCCCGGATTAATGAGCATTCAATTTATCGGCCTTAACAATGAATTGCTGATAAAGAAGATCGCCCCCTATCTCGCCGTTTCATCTGGTTCTGCATGCAGCTCCAGTAAACCAAGCCATGTTCTTGATGCAATGGGATTAACGCTAGCTGAAATTAGACAGACCATAAGAATCTCTTTATCCTCTTTAAATTTGTCTGAAGATCTTGCTTTTTTTAAAAATCTATAATCGGAGTGATCCCATTTGGATCTTTCACTAAAAGAACAAGAAAGTTTACTTTTAAGGAAGCTATGTTCTCAGAATGGAATTTCTACCGAGCTTGTTCAAAAGTTATTGGCTTCAGCCGAAGAAAACAACTATACTAACAAATCCAATACGGAGAGACGTACGGATTATATAAACTTAATTAGTTTTTATTCAAAATAATAATAGGAACTGAGGCGAAAGAGTTGATTCTCAAAAAGTTGATCTTAGATAATTACAAAACCTACTACGGTCACCAAGAGTTAAATCTTTACATCCCTCCTCAAGTTCGCAAAGAAAAAAATAAAAATATTATCTTAGTCGGCGGTCTTAACGGCGCAGGCAAAACAACTATTCTAAAGGCCGTTCATTATGCACTGTTCGGCAAACGTGCGATGCGCGAGGAAGAATACCGTAGAATATTTTCGAACGTAATCAATAATCACTTTTTTGACGAAGGCGGACGCGAGTGTTATATCACGCTAATTATCGAAAACGATAATTTAGAAGAATGGGAACTAAAGGTTAAGTGGATTTTCGACCATAATAAAAGAGTCGTAAACGAGACAAGAGAAATCACCATTCGAAAACCAGGCGTAAGTATTGGCAAACATAATGTTATTAGTAATATTGATACTTTCAATCGCTTTATAGATCGGAAAATCCCCTATCATGCCGCACCATTTTTCATTTTTGACGGAGAAGAAATAAAAGAAACGATCTTAAGACAAAATAGTGAAGAAATTAAAACCGCAATTCAAAAACTTAGCGGGCTTGAAACTTATAAAGTGTTGTTAGAAGACTTAATCGATACAAAAAGCTACCTTGAACGAAAACTATTAAGTTCACAAGGCACTTCAAAATCATCCAACTATCAGCAAGAACTTATCCGAGTAAGCGCCGAAATCGACGAAATTAATCAAAAAATAAAAGTAGTCAACCAAAGAAAATCCGAATTAGAGGAACAAATTCAACAAAACAAACAACTGCGAAATGAAAAAATTCAGGTTAATTCTAAATCAAGAGAAAGCATTCTCAAAAAGCTTACAACCAGCGAAGTAACTCTAAACCAGGCCAACGAAGAGTTCAATAATAAATTTAAAGATGCGGCATTCCTGCATATTTTAGCAGAGCCGATTCGAAAACTGAAAGAACGAATCAAATTAGAAGAAAAGGAAATAGAACGTCGTCACTCATTAAGTAGTACATATCAGCCTTACAAGGAATTCTTGCAGAAATTGCTTATTCATCAAACTGAACCTCCTTTGACCGAGGCCCAAAAAGAACAGATGACATCTAAAGGAGAATCCATTTGGAAAGCGAGTTCGAAAGATTCTAACGAGACAGAATTCCTCATTCTTCACGACCTAAATAAGAGCCAATCTTTGAAGCTGCAAAGCATTAATGTAATGCCCTTAACGGAACTTGGTTCCCTTCATCAAAAAATCGCCAGACTACAATCGGATATCAATCAATTCGAAGAAGAGATCAGAAGCGCACCAGAGTCCGTCGATATCGAAAAAGAAAACAATCAAATCGACAATCTGACAAAAATGTTAGGTGAAGTCGAAATGCGAATTCGAAGTTTTAGAAACAAAAGCAACAGCTTGCGAGAAGATAAAATCAAATATGAAAACTTATTGTCTCGCTCGGTTGCAAGCGACACCAATACTGATGAAATACAAGCGCAGATTCAACAAGTGGATTCAGTAATTACATTCGTTAAACAGTACATCAGTGAAGTAACGTCGCTCAAAGCGAACTTTATTCAAAGCGAGTTCAAAAAAATGTTGTCGGAGTTGATCAGAAAACAAGACGAGTTCGGAAGAATCGACTTCGATATCAATAGTTATACTGTACGCTTATATAACGATCGTGGACAGGAAATAAGCATTCAGGATCGATCCGCAGGGGAAATGCAGATTATCTCGTCAGCGTTGATTTGGGCGCTTACAAAGTCCAGCAAATTCTCACTGCCCATGTTGATCGACACACCGTTAGGTAGATTGGATAGTTACCATCGCAACCACCTGATTAATAAATACTATAAAGAGCTCAGCGATCAAGTTATTATTTTATCTACGGATACCGAGATCACTCAAGAATACATTGATACCATTACTCAAAACTCCTACAAGCAGTTCGTACTTGAATATAACGAGAAACTCAAATATTCGATAATTCGCGATGGATATTTCGAGTTAAAGAGGTGAGAATATGTCTTCTAAAAGAATGATCCTAAGTGCCAGAGGCAAAAAGATACTTGACGATTTTGTTGGATACTTATCATTAACTCGTCCTCAGGTATTGAAATTGGCATTCGCGAAGGGTTATACGAATGTTAACTACGCTACAATACCCACTGATAGCATGGAAAAGGGATGGGAAATCCCCGATGTCTTTAGTGAGGACGATCTCTTGCTTTTCAAACACCTCATTATCAATAAATTGGAACGCGAACTAGACTCATCCGAGATGGTGCAAGAGTTACTGCGGTGCCTAGAAATTGGTTTATATATTTTTGACCAACTCTATAATGAGCGGAACTCACTCGATGATTTAAAAATGCTGATTATAAGATAAAAATCCTGGGGCTTAGAGTGCCCCAGGATTGATTAAATGCGCTCATTTAAAGATGTAATGTCAACAGTAATTACAGATTGCGACGATAATTCTTTTCTTTCCGTTAGCATCGGTCCATGGACTAAACATTGTCCCTTCTTTAGGTTAGAAATTCTTGTTTCGATTCTCTTTCTTTCTGCATTATCGCTTGATAAGTTAGAAGCGATGTATGAGAGTTCCTGCTCCGGTTGAGCGAAATAAATCTTCTGAGAAGCATTTTGAAGCCTTGCTAACTCATCGCTACCCAATTGCGACTTAAGGAACTGTGTTGCGTACCATCCAGACCAACCGAATTTTCTACCTTCTGTTAGTATTTTAGATGACGGCGACTGTTCAGTATGATCCAAGTTCTGGGCTTCATCTAAGACAATCGGAATAGGCTGCGATTTGTTGCCTGTCCTTAACGTAAAGTTCCACAGATCCCAAAGAATAAATTCCGTGATAATCAATTGAATATCTCGAGGGTAGCCGGTCAATTGAATCACGTACACGCACCCTCGATCGGAAAGAATGTTATCCCACGCCATTGCAGAGTCTTGAGAGAAAACTTGCCTATCGATGAACGGTCGGATTTGTGACAAGGCCGTCTTGGCGTAATTGCTTCCGTCTTCCTCAAGGCAATTCCGCAAATGGTCAAGATTCATCTCCCTGTCGTACTTCTGCATGCCCCTGAGCGCTGCATCATAGATCGCATTTTGCTGTTGAATTCCCAACGACCTATATACGCTTGAAAACACGCTTTTCACACGTTCGGCCACATCAGTGTCCGATTCCGGCAACGTTAAGCCGCCTATATCGCGAACGTTTCGCCTAAATGGGTTGATTGGGAACTTTTCCGTGAATACAATTCTCTGATTCAACTTATTCCCTAGATAGTTAACAAACTCTGGCTCCAGTTGAGTTGGCAGGAATCCCTCGGTGTAGTCCACTACTATGCTGGATACTTGTTGTTTAGACAGTTCCAATAATAAGCATTGCATAAAGTAAGTTTTCCCTTGGCCAGATTTGCCGGAAATCAACAAATGTCTATTGGCTAATCCTTGATTACCGTACTCCCAATAGATTTTCTTATTGCTGTTCTCCGCTTTGCCGATTAGGACGCGAATGTCTTCAATCTTTTTAGTTGCCTCTGCAGTAAACACTCTTGCATTTGTTGCCATTACGTTGGGCGCTTCCACGAGTTGTATCGTTTCTTCCTCTAATTCTTCTTCCGACTTTTCTACCGACAACTTTTTTTCTTTTTGCAGTTCTTCTTGCGGTTCTTCTTGCGGTTCATTTTGCAGTTCATCTTGTGGTTCTACTTGCGGTTCATCTTGTGGTTCTACTTGCGGTTCATCTTGTGGTTCTACTTGCGGTTCATCTTGAGGTTCTACTTGCGGTTCATCTTGTGGTTCTACTTTCGGTTCATTATGTGATTCATCTTGTGGTTCTACTTGCGGTTCTACTTGCGGTTCTTCACTTGCATACTTTACAGAATAAGTACCTTTTTGATCATCCGTCCGTTCGATCTGAGCAATTGGATTGACGGTGGGTATAGATTCCTCAGCTCCATCCGTCAAGCAGTCGGAATAATTTTCATCAACTAAGTAGGTGTGAGACAGCATTTTCTCTCTAATCAAATCGTTGGGTTGCACTTGAATCCACTTGTACATCTCTTCCATTGATTTAACTAGACCGTTATATCCATCATGCTCTGGAAGATTAACAAAGGTAATTCCGTCAGTAAACTCAGATTCACGAATAAAGGCGTTTTTCTGAAATGATAATACCGCACCATCACCAAGATAATTATCTGTTTTAAAGGAGATAATCATTTCGTTACTCAATAGTTTGCCTATAATCGTCTCGCTAATTTGATAATCCTTTTGTAACCAGAACTGGCTATAGTTCAGCTTTGCAGCATTAACAAGGTAAAGTTGAGCAAAGAAATAGCGATAGAATTTTGAAGTAAACGGTTTGGCTTGATTGCATAACGCTTCTTTAAATAACTTTTTCGTTTTCGAAACTTGCACTTTGGCTTTTTCAAGAACCGGTTTCATGTTAACACCGATTTTCACTTCGATCGGGAAGAAGTGAACCAATAGTTTTTTATGATCTGTCTCCTCGATTCCCATCAACAATAAATCGTCACTGTGCGAACCATTAAACCCCAAATTCTTCGCAGTGAAAATGCCGTCTGTACGATTTAAACTCACGCTCCCAGTAACTCTAAGAATTTCCTCCAGTGAAATCGGGACCCATTTAATTTTCGGGTGGTCAAAATAAGCCAAAGCAAATTTGATCGCGGAGAGAATGCTCAGTTTCTCGCGAGAAAAATGTCCCTTGCTGCCGACGATTCTGAGAAGCCACTCCCCGTTAAACGTATTAAAAGCCTTAATCGTTTGAATAGCAGCTTCATTGTTATCCTGAACACCTTTCTCTTTTAGGAACTCCTTAATGACAGAGTAATATTGCTCGGACTTATTCGTCACCGTAATCGCGTCGTATTTGTTGGAAGAAGAATATTGATCATTATAGTGAATCACAACCAGGTTTTCATTTAAACTATTGAAGTACTCCAGATCAAGGTTTGAATCAATGAAGGTAACCCAATGGGAAGCTGAAAAAATGGTGTTTAGGTAAGCCTCTTCAGCTGCTGTCGTCCGAGAGAAGATCGCCTCACCTTTGTGGTAGGAATCGTTTCCTTCATTTTTCAAGTTCGCTGCCAATTCGTTAACTGAGATCGCTACCTTCAGCAATAATTCGTTCTCAGGATGATTGTAGTTCTTCAGACCAAATCCGCTCTTGTAGTTCTCTTTTCCTTTCATGGAAGGGACGGATGAGTAAAGCCCTTGTAGTGCCAGTCCCGTGTTCATATCTTTCATTGGCTGAATGGCATACTTCTCTTGCAGATTCATTCTGTAATATGAAATGTGTGCATAATCAAATTCGTTAATCGACTTTTTCTTATAGAAAACCAATGACCGGTGAATCATGCGTAAAATGTCGGTTGGGTTCAGATCGTTAATATTGTCAATTTTTAGTCCGAATTGCTTTTCGAACTCTTCTATGTCATTGGTTTTGCTAAGTTGATCGAATGCGCTGATATAGTTTGAATCCCTATAAATCGTGATTTCAATCGGCAAAATGTCCTTTTTTTCTTTTTTCTTAAGCTGGTGGAGCATCCAAGACAAAATCCCTCGAACAACCTCATGATCGTTTTCAATGTTAATGACATTGATTTTAAGGGGCGATTTGCTTCTCGCAGTAAATAAATAAGCGAAATGCTCTTCGAACTGTAAAAGCTTGTCTTGAATAATTTTAGCTAAGTACTTGTTAGCATCTGCTACACTTACCTTCTGTACCGGCCTAAACGTAATCCATTCTGCTGCGATCGCTTGTTCATCAGATTTATATAATTGATCATGCTTTGAACTAACATAGATATACGGAACTAAACTTTCCGGTCTCAAGCGGGTCAGGACAGCATTTTCTACCTGCTCGGTTTGCAGAGAATTGGTTAATTCTAGCTGATAGGCTATGTTTAAGGGGTGAAATGGACTAAATAAGATTTCATCTTGTATACTTAGTACACCAAGTTTAAACAAATCGATTCCTTTTCGCCCTGCAGCAACACCATCCGTGAAACTTTCAATCTCTCTGATATAGGAATCTAAATACTCTAACGCATGCTTCTTTAACGTTTCATCATAATATGTAAGGCTAGGAACATTAGATGCAATCTTAAATCGATTAATAAAACGGTTGTAAGCTTCTCGAAGCTCGACGCTAAGATGTATTTCTTCTTTAATTATCTCCCCAGAATCGATCCTCGCTGACATCAGCCCATCTTCTATCCACTTTTGTTCCCAATCCAAATAAATAATAAATTCATGACTAGCGTAGTACTCTCTATTACCAATAATCAGCTTACTTTTGTTTCCCCTCTGGAACGAGCGTCCCTCTTCGCGCTTAAGTCTCCAAATTCGAAATGCATTAATCGGAACGACTTCAGGCAATTCGTTCCTAAAGATGATTGGTACGTTCAGCTGATATTTCTCGTATATCAAATTTACTTTCAATTCGTTTTCATCATTGAAGGCATCACTTTGAAATACTAATTTATATCTTTGCTCATTAAGGATAATTATTGATTTATCCATTTCAGTAATTTCGACGATATCTTCAGTAAAACTTCCATCGCCGATGGTTTTAATATCACTTTCCAAGTTAGAGAAGATGCAACATTTTCCTGAGTCTATACTAAAGTTCGTTTCGAAATCAATAAAATCCTCACGATTCATTGGTAGAACAACGATATTTAATTCGCATCCAAGAGAGACTTTCTGGTCATGTTTATATGAAATCTTTGTAAATGTGGGCGAGAAGTTTTGTGTTTGAATATTAATCGATAAATTTACTTTTCCAGCCTGACATTTGACTAGGGATTTTGATTTTTTATCAATGGATATGAACATATTGCTTAATGACTTAACTTCTCCTTCCAACAAGAAATTAGCAATGATTTGCACTTCTTCTAGGTGCTCTGGATTAAACACGATAATATGTCTTTTTCGTTTTCCTGCTTTCGTATCTTTTAATGATCTCTCCCAAAAGTTTAATTTTTTATGAATTCGAATTTCAGAAAGTTCAACTGTCGCGCCTTCAACTTTAGCGTCTTCAAAACCTTTTAGGACGTCCGTGAACTCCGTTTTCATCCATTTGTTTTCATCGGCTAAGTCTCTGGCGTATCTTAATGCGATTTTTCTTTCTAAAAGCCCTTCATCAAAGTTTGTTGCATGAACTTTCTGAACATAATCAAACAGCTCACGATTTAATTCTAATCTGCTCTTTATTTGCCCGACACTATAAGTGTGTAATTCTGAATCATGAAACAATCCGAAATGTTCATAGTCTCCTTGATTGATTACTCCTTTAGAGATTGCGGAGAAAATCTCTTCAAAGTCAAAAAAAGTGACTTGCTGAAAAGATAAATCTTCTAAAATTTGTCCCATTCGATAATCCAGAATAATACGATCTACATTAGCCAGAGCATTATTTTGGATTTCTGCCTGCAGTTTCTTTACAAAAGCACTGGGATGCAAAGGCATGCCTTCTTTTTGTAAATCGCTGCTTCCACCGGAAATTGAGTCAAGCTGTCTGGAAACTATGCTGAATAGTGCCGTATCTTTCCATACACCCTTTTGTTCTCCGACCTGATTGCGCAATGTCACAAGAAAGTCCGGGTTCACTTCGACAGATGTATTTGCGATTACTAATCTGACTCCTGATACATCAAAGGAAAAAGTATTATAGACATTCCCTTGTTCATGCGAATAAGAAAAATCCAAATGCTCATGTTCGGAGAACGATGCCATAATTTGATGAACATCTTCATCTCGTTCAACTTGAAGATAATATCGGTTTCCCGCTTGAAGATTCGTATTCGAATCAAGGAAGAAATCCAATAATAAATTCGTAATATACTTATAAAATTGGTTTGACATATTGTGCATCCCCGCTATCGCTCTTTTTATCAATGAAATTAAGACTATCGAGCAATTCGACTACGATTTTCTTTGAAATCCGATCCAACTCAATTCCTCTTTTTGAAAATTCTAGAAATAACTGATTGAGCGGGATTCGGTTATCCTTTATGCACACGCTGGTGAGTAATAGCAGCATTTCTTTAGTTAAGTTCAATGTGGCACCTGATCGTCCTCTTACTTTTATGAACTCCGCACCGCCTAAGTCATCAATATAAGCTCCATATTTCTTTGCTGCATCTACAGCAATACCTTCAGAATTACTTTGGAACAAGATATTTATTCCTTCTTCGATCGATTGCGGAATCGGTTTGTCTGTCACTCTGTGCTCGAAGTTGGACTGGTAATGAACAATCCAATCTTGCAAACTTGCTAGATATTCGGCTTGATCTTCCGGTTGTATAATGTCAAAAAGTTTAGTCAGCTCTGTATAGTGCAGAAATTTATATTGATTATCTACTTTATTTGCTTCGAATAAGCTAAGCTGCGCCAAAGTATTCAAATGAACGAACAATAATTTCTGGCTGTCTTTAATACGTTTAAAAGCATATATTCCATCCTTAGCGTTTCTTCTCTTCCCAACAGATTCCCAATCGAGAGCAAAATACAAGGGGGTCAGTTTTTCGAAGTCAGATTTCTCTTCAAATTTCACCAAGGTCTGACATGTGTACATAAAAACATAAAATCTAGTTAGAAGAGAGAATGAATTTAGAAAGTATTCCTTATGCCTGCTTAAATACAAGAGATCCTCGCAATAAAGCCCTCCAAGTGATGGGAATAAAGTTTGATATTCCAATAAATTAATATTATTTGAATTTATTTTTAATTTGGCTAGTACAAGCTCATCTAGAATATTATCTGATGTTGTGTTTAGAAAAAGGTCTTGAACCGATTTGTTGTCACCCACCAAAACATCTGCGATAAACTTTGAAATTTTCTCATATATTTCTTTATCAGGTGACTTTGAAAAATTAAATAAGTAAGGATGCGTTATGATGATATCGTCCGAATCTCCATACAAATAATCTTTAAAAAACCTTTCAACCTCTTGATCTAATGAAGATTCAAATTGAACTTCTTTCTTTAGAGCCTTAATCTTAGGATCGTCATCACCTTCGATAGTGTTCTTTGAAATTGATTCTAATCTTGTATTGCAGATGTTTCGTACAATTTGACCTGTTATCTTGTAATAATTATGACGAAGTTCTTTAAATGCATGCGTAGAAAATGGAAGAATACTATTCACATCTTTTGTTCGGTGCGCACTCTTATTCAAACGATCGAGCTCTGCAACTTCTAAAGCGTAACTCAATTTGCACCCTCCTTTTCAAACAAATATCCTTGAAACTCGTCTTTTGATAGGAAAAAGATTTTGTTCTCACTCTCTAAGTGAATGAGCAGCTTTTTATTTTTCATACCAATCCCCATCAGCTTCTCAATAAACTCGATGAACTTAATAGAGTCTTCCTGGTCTTGTTTATTGGGCACATATCCATTATTTATTTGTGATAATAACCTGTAAAGTTGGAAATCAATCTCCAGGTTTGCCGTGCCGTTGTTCGTCCCCAACTCATATGAAACAATCATTTTATCGCTGAAGTTTTCAAGCAAGGCACCTTTTTCTTTTGGAAGGTGCACTAATGATGGTCTAAAGTTTAACTCCTGAGCGAGTCTGAATTTCGTTTGATCATTGGAGAGATAAATATAATCCTTACGAGGCGAGCCTTTCCAATCAAAAACCGCATCTTTTACACTTTGATATAATCCCTTAATAATCTGCATGTTTGAGGTGTTATACCCATAGAGCCGGTAGATATACGAATTGTATATTGGATCACCTACTGAATTGCTGAATTCCTGATTGGATAAATACGCAGTCAATACGACCGCCTCCGCGAATATAAGAAACGGCTCATGGGCAAGTTCTTTATCTTTCATGAGCACAGATAACAATTCCAATCCTCTTGCATTAGTCACATGGTTGGTTACAACGTCTTCGTTATCTTCCAACATATTAAGCTCGATAATTAATTGATCAACTTGACGCAGACGTTGAGTCGTATATGGGTTAAGCATGGCCATGTGCCGTAATATAAAAGAACGATCGGGACGATTAAACAACAACATCGGAACTGATGAGTTAATTTTCTCGAATTCGTTAAGCATTCTATAGGTATTGAGGTTATCAATA
This sequence comes from Cohnella sp. GCM10027633, assembly GCF_042675445.1. Classification (NCBI taxonomy): domain Bacteria; kingdom Bacillati; phylum Bacillota; class Bacilli; order Caryophanales; family Paenibacillaceae; genus Cohnella; species Cohnella sp. GCM10027633. The sequence continues at coordinate 131,334 of NZ_JBHTGV010000004.1, forward strand.
ACTAAAACATCTACGAGAAAGTTTAAAAACGAACGTGCAGAAATTACGAGTTTGAATTTAATCATGCATTCAATGACCAAATTAACGACGGTTTGTTGAACCTGTTGATCCCTCATGAACTCATAATTAAAATGAGTAGCCGTGTAATTTCCATTTTTTAAATCTTCTTGATAAGCTAAATGGAAAGGATTTTCCGCTTGTTCTCCGAATACTTTTGTAACTAAACCCGAAAAAAATTCCGATTGCGTTCCATTAACGGAGAGTTCATAAGATTGATAGTCTCCAATACAAATCAAATCGAAATTATCTGCGGATAGACGTTGAATCTTCCTTTGGGAAAATAATTCACTATTGTAGACGAACTGTCTCAAGCTTGAGAACTGATTATCCTCGTCAGCTTGAATGAAATTATGGAGCACACCCAGGTTGATTGCCAACAACGTCTTTTTACCGGATTGGGAAATTCGGTCGTCCGAGAAGTCCTTAAGAGATAACTTCAAAGTGTCTAAAGCATTCATGTTTGGAGAATAACTCTCCGTCGCATCATTAATAATTGAATAATGTTGTAGTAGTTCAGAATGATGCGATTGGATATACGCCAACAAGTGGGATTTGCCGTCACCAACGCTTCCGCAAATTAGAACAAGATTTGAATTGGTATTATTTTGTTTGTTTTTTAGCAATTCAACGAAGTCTCTCTGTACTTTTCTTTCCACGTGTAGGTATTCTTTAAATGCAGTAAACGCATTTGCACTTTCAATGGCTTCTTTAGAAGAATCCTGTAGTCGCTTTAATTCACGCAGTAAGTAGCTCTCGCCATTATTTAAATCCAATTGGATCGGTAATGCATGAATATCTATATTTCTATCCTCATTTTGTGGTTCAATTAATTGCTTTATACTTCCCTTATTCGAATGATCACCTAACAATTTCTCTACATATTCTTTAAGATCTGATTTTAAATTATCCAAATCAATTTGAGGTTTAGGAAAATGGTAATCTGGTATTTCATTTTGCGAGGACGTTGAATATATTTCATAAAACCATTTAGCCAATTCATACATAAGTTTATGTGCTTTGATCGGACCTTCTAAATCCGATACAGCCTCATGAGCCCCTTTATTGCCAAGGGTTCTTAAACTATGCATTGCAAACTGAACTGGAGGCGTTAAATATCCATTGCTAGACAAATAACCGATTCGATCGAACAATGATTTATACAATTGTTCTTGATCCTTGAGTTCTTCGATTTTAAAAATCTCTTTTATGATCTCCTCAAGAAAGTTTCTTGCTTTCACTAAGGCAGCACCAGGTTCTTGGAATAAGATCTGTTCCATTCCTTGAGCATGATTGGCTCCTTTCGGAGAAAGCTCACCAATAAATTGAAGATATTTTCCGTTCAAGAATACTCCTCCATTGGTAGAATATATATATTCGTTAATGTTTTTTGATAAATCGAAGACCCCTTAACTAGTATGTCGCATAGCCTCTCTAATGGGAAGATAAATGGTCCTGAAAAAAAGAATATTCTCGGCTGCTCATTTTTCCTACACATTAATACGGGCAATAATCGCTTCTTTATAGGATCTAAATTATTCATAATTTTATTAGTTTCCTTCACCTTGTAGCCACAGTATTCCCATTCCAGAGAACCTACCTTATGGTCAGTAGAATTCAATGAATCGTTGCAAAATCTCTTGAGACCGGCTAGAAATAGATAATTATCCAATCGTCCTCTTCTACCAACAAAAAGCTACCATTGACAATCTGTCACCATTCGAAAAATTAGCAGTGTTGCTTGATTCAGCCATATAGGATCAGTTTTATTCAGGCAGAGACTCAAACGCTGCAAAAATTTCATTTCTAATGGCATCCCGATTGTTAACTTTAACGAGTGGTATAGACTTTGCAACCGCCTTTACGATCCCCCAATAACGTTTCTTCACCCGATCATCTACAGGCAAGCTAATCAGCATATTATCGTTTTCTTTGATTATGAATGCTGAATTTTCAGCGAGGGAATAGTAAAAAACACCATGATCCGAAATGGCCGGCATGCGGTTCCAATAACTGAAATCAAATGCATATCGGATAATCCAAAGCTTTGGAAAATCTTCTTCAAAACTAACTTCAACCCCGTAGATCGTACCGATCTCTTGGTTGGTTTCCTCGGAAGGCGATAATTCCCCTTCCCTCTGATATAACTTAATGAAATCGTTGATTAACCAGCCGCTCGATTCATTATCCGACTTCCACCTGAGAAATTTTGGCGTCAAGGAAATGTAGCCAAAATCTTTTGCTTCTAAATCCATCTCCGTAAACAGTAAATCTAAGTTTTTATAAGTAGCCAGAATGACATCAAACGCTTGAGAAATGTTACGCCCGACTTGATCGATTGTAGACATAGTTATCATCCTTTATAGTAGTATTTTCTGGCCAATGTAATTTCTCAAGGCATCGTCTTGATTCATTAAAAATATAAGAGTTAGATGTTATTTGGAAATGATTCATGTCTGCCTCGAATCCCGTAAATCGAACAAACCCTTTCTTTACGAGCAGATCCATAATGTCTTGCAAGATGATTTTCTGACCTGTTTCAAGCTGGCATAGATCAACCTCTTGGATAGACTCCAGCAACTCCTGCCAGGATAGGTAACCGAGCACAACCCCATTTGGTATAATCCTTCGAGACTTCATCGAAGCTTCTACTTCTGTGAGGATTGATAAAGGCGCAAGAAAGACCAAATACTTTGGCCTCGAACCACTGTCGTAGTTCGCTAGCATTCTAGCATATCTTGCAAGCTGATTCCGGCTATCAACCATGTCTATTTCGTATTCGCTTTCCTCATCTTCTGATGACAATGAACTAAAATACTTAATCTCAACGCCGATAAGAATATCGGGATGATCCAACATCAAATCAATTTCGCCTTCTTCATTGGGAGGCCAAAATTTGTAGATTGTTTGATAGCCTTGTATCTGTTGTAAAGATTGCCGCCATTTCTCCGCCGAATCCACTGATTCAAAACGGGCATTCGATATTGCACGCCGTAGCCCCACCTCCGAAGGCAAATATCTCAATGCTCCAAAAACGTTGCCAGTCAGTTGATCTTCCAACCGATCGGACAGATTGCTGCCCGATGAGGAAATTTTGTTTCGGATTTCTGCGATCATTGAGATCCTCCAGAAAGATTCACGTATTTCCTTACTTGTGCAAAATATAACCCGGCTTCCTTCACCCGATACCCAAAAGTCCCTTCCCACTCCTCCACATACGCCTGCACCTGCGTGCGATAAAAGTCGATGAAAGTCTGAAGCTTATCTTCCGTTACGCTATCCGTCTTAAAGTCTACGATAACCCATCCGTCATCTTCCTCGAACAGAAAGTCGATGACCCCTCTTACATAGACGTGTTCAATGTCGCCAGTTCCGGCTGATGCGACCGCAACTTCTGAACCGACATCCCCAACACCGCTAAGAGCGCTGACCTCATTAGCTCTCTTTCGAATCATTAGCGGCACCTCGAACAAACGGCGTTGAGCACGCAGGCTTCGTTGCCATAGCTCGCTGGCCAGCACATTCCGAACAACGCGGACAGCTTCGCCGATATGCTCCGCCGACAAGCCCTCCTCGTCCGCCAATAAACTTATCGCATCCTCCAGCTCTACCTCGGCTAACCCCTTACCTAGCATTTCGATCGACCGATGAACGACGCTGCCAAAGGCAATGCCTTTGCCTTCCGCGGACCATTCCGGCTTAACGCCGGTTGCTTTGGTCTGGCCAGTTACTGAAAATACTGCATAAGTCGACGCACCGATTGCGTCCAGCTTCTGCTGACGATCCACCACGATCGTTTTCAAATCCAGCCCATCCATCAGCTCTACCTTCTTCTCTGGTTCCATCGCCGGTACGTCCAGCTCTCGTGCGAAGTCCATCCCGTCCATAAGCGGTGTCCATGGACATTTAGCCGGTTGCTCCGGATACAAGCTGATGACCAGCATCTGCTTCGGACGCGTGGCCGCGACGTAGAGAAGCCGATCCTTCTCTGCATGACCAAACAATCGCTCCCGCTCATTCATCGCGTCCCAGCCTCGTGGTTGAGCGACGAGCTCGGTCTTGTACTCACCTAAAGTTCGGCTGATTGTAAAGTAACCTACAGCAGGATCAACCGACCGATCAATATACTGCGTGGCATCGTGGTCGGACTCTCCACATGGACATGCCAAGAACACGACGGGCGCTTCAAGCCCCTTGGCTTTATGCAAGTTCATAATGCGGACAGCCTGGTTGCCACCGGCATAAAGGCTCGACGTTTCCATTCCCCGATCGGCCAGCAACTCCTCAATTTTTCGACACAGCTCCGGCCAGCTTGAACTTGTCGAAATATCGCTCTGTACGAGCTGAAGCATCCGTACTAAAGTTCCGGCACGGATGGAACCAGCAGGTAACGTCGAAACGTATGGCAGCAGGCCCAGATCTTCTACAATTCGGCTGAACGCCGTCGCCGCGCCATTCTCTCGCACCCAATTCATGTAAAGAAACAAGCGCTTCATCACAACAGCAACCGGTCGAGCCGCTTCCGCACAAGCCTCCAACTCCGGTATTGCGAACAAAGAGAATCTGTATCCTTCTCTTTTGTACGCCCATAAATCCCGATCGCTTAACCCGAATAACATGCCGCGCATAACCGCAAGCAGAGCAGGCTTATTGGCGGAGTCCTCCAGACAACATAACAACTGCCACAGCGACAGCAATTCCTCATAGACCGTCGTGCTCCCCGATGTATCTGCCGGAACGCCATACAAATCCAATTGCTCCGCGTAGAGATGAATGAACTCCCGTGTTTTCGTCAAAATGAGGAAATCCCCTGGCACTGCAGCCCGGCTAACGCCATCCCGCTCCGCGATTTGCAGGTTGCCTCCCTTGCACGCCCAGGCGATGTACCGTGCGATCTGCTCGGCATCCAACTGAGCGACGACGCTTTTCCCGCCCTGCAGCTTCGGGTAGTTCAATACATAAATACCATGGGATGCTTTTCGATAGCCTTTAGGATCCTGCGCACGAGTTTCCATCGTCACGAATGCGGCCTGATGCTCAGTCTCCGCAGAAGGCAGCTTGCCGACGAATTGACCGTTCACGAAATCGCCAATCGAACGTACGGAGCGAAAATTGGCCGTCAGTCGCAACACGGCCCCGCACTCTTGAATCCGTGCCTTAACCTCGTTATAGATCGAAATATCCGCTCTGCGAAAACGATAAATCGACTGCTTCGGATCCCCGACCACGAATAGCGAGCCTGGACGCGGCACAAGCCGCCGCCAATCCTTCTCGAATCCGCCACCTACTGACTCGCCTGTGAGCAGAAACATTAGCTCCGCTTGGATAGGGTCGGTATCCAGAAACTCGTCAACGAGCAATCTCCTGTATCTTCCGGAGAAATAAGCTCTCACTTCTCCATTTTCACGCACCAACTTGGTCGCTTCCATTAGCAAGTCCTGAAAGTTCAGTTTTCCTGCCGTATATCGCCTATCCTGGTAATAGTCTAGTGCCGGCCTTACGAACATGATTAGCTTCGGGTACAAATACTCTCGCCATTCCTTTATGAAAGGGATAAGCACATTGATTTTCCAATCGGAAAATCGCAATTTCATCTCACTGGCATGCTCTTTAGTCGTCCATCGATTCAACGTAACGTCGAGATTGCGGTCGAACTCCTTTGCTATTTCGAGTACGCGAAGATCATCCGAAAGGTCGATGAACCGCATTTTCTGGCGGCATTGTCGAACCAGCTTTTGAACCGTATCCCAGCCCTTCTCCGGTTCAACTGTCGGTAAATAGGGGGCCGCTGTTTCGAGTAGCGAAAAGAGTGTATCCCGAATCCGATCGAAGTTAGGCCTAGCCCGCTCCTCGCACGGAAGCTCGATATCCGTAAACAAGGATACTCGATCATACACCGTCCGAAGCGTATTGACGTCTACACGCAAGCTGAGCAATTCCTCAAACATTTGCCTTTGCGCTTCACCCAATTCCGCCATGTAGTCGTCCCAGCAGCTCGCTCGAAATTGCTTGTCGCTCTCTTCGTCCATTTCTTCAAATGAAGGATCCAGCCCAGCCTCGATCGGACGCTCGCGTAAAAGCGATCCGCAGAACGAATGAATTGTCCCAATGAAAATATGATCAAGATTGCCCAGTGCTTCAGCTAACCTTTCGCGTGCAATCGTTTCGTCCGCCATATTTCGATAGGCTCGCTCCAATGCCAGCCGAAAACGCTCTTTCATCTCATCGGCTGCTTTGTTCGTAAACGTAATGGCAGCGATTTGATCAACGCGGACACCCGACTCAATCAACGCAAGAAGTCTCCCGACTAGACTGGTCGTTTTACCCGATCCTGCTCCAGCCTCAACCAGCAATGTCGTGTTCAAGTCCGTTAGGATCCGATCGCGATCAGCTTGATCCGAAAGAACAGAAACTGCATTTAGTTCAGCCAATTCCCTCTACCTCCAAAAGCGAACTCAGCGCATCTACGTTTGCAGTCGATTCCCGTTTGGCCGCCATCCAATCCGCATGCGGCCCGCAAACCTCTTGGTAATCGCAATATCGGCACCCATTTGCATCCCTGGCAGGGATGTAGAGTCCTCGTTCTCTGGAATTCAGCAACTGAGACACAATAAATGCCAGATCCTCCTTGCGATTCTGTATCCGCCTTACATACTCGCCTCGGCCCCGCTCCGTTGGAAAATAATATTCCGCTTCCGTAACCCGGGCTTCTGGATCGACGCCCGTCTCTCGAAACCATTGCTCTACCGCTATCGCATAAAGTGCATGTTGGAGCTGTGTTCCGCTGCTGAAATATTCCGAAGGCTTGTATTTGCTCGGATTGCCCGTCTTGTAATCAATGATTCTGTATTCATGGGGTCCAATCCGATCAACACGATCAACGAATCCTTTTAGCTTAAAGCGAGTGCCATCGGCCAATTCAATCTCCATCGGTTCGCCGTCAGCCGTTGACAGCTCCAGCTCGAAGAAGCAGGGCTGATCAGTTTTCCTGATCTCACTATGATAAAAGATTTCCGCATCCCGGCGGATTTCCTCGCACTCCTTGGCTAACACGTGGGAACTGGGGGCTGGAACGGCTAACGCATACTCCCCGATCACCATCTCCACGATTTTGACCAATCTGTTCCGGTCATGTATGGCAGGTTTCGTGCCGCGATCGGTTGCTTCCTCTAAGTAGCGTCAAAAAACATCATGCAACAAAGAGCCCCGTTCGTTCGCCAGCAGCCACCTTGTACGATCGAATTCCGCGGCTTCTTTCGGACGAAGCTTCAATATGTAGTGGAAATAGTACTTCAACCCGCAACTCGCATAATGCTCCAATTGACTCACGCTAATGTAGTTACGGCCTCTATCTTCCCCTGAGTCGCTGGGTTCTGCGGAAAGATCGAGGTTCAGCCAGCCATCGTATTCTGAAAGCTTCTCGTCCTGTCGGAGAACTTGAGCTTTGTAACCTTGGGCAAGCGCTTGATTAGCCTGGAGCATGACCTGCCATCCATCTTTGCGTTTCCCGTTAACGTCTAATAGCAGCCTAGCCCACGCATCGCTCCAATCAATCGGATTACGATTTTCGCCAGGATGCATCACGTCCATCACGCCATAAGGTTCACCCAGCGCATGTTTCAAAGCACCAAAATCTTTCGTCGAGTCGCCCGATTGCAGACGCAACACTTGAAGCATCTCAAAAGCCGGGCTTTGACTCTTTTGCTCTCCAACATCATAAGAAGAATAACTCAACCATACTTCGCCCCGAATAAGCGAGAGTCTCGATTCACGTTCAAATCTTGTTCTCCTTGCACGTTCACTCATTGTTTCCAAACCCGATAGCACGGTACGTTCTTCGTCTAATAGAAGCGGATCTTGTACGGCGGATATGCTCCATACCCGCTCATCCATACCCATGATCCAAATCCGGTCCCGCCCACTTAAACCGCCGTTTTGCAAAGAACTGACGTGAACCGTGCCCGGCCGCGGCGTCGCCGAAACACGAATACGGATCTCGCCAAGCATCTCCCTCACATAACGAATGGCCATTTCCATTGGCATCAATTCAGAGGGGCTTTCCGAATTACACTTGGCCAATTCTTGCAATGTTGCAATGACCGCGCCATCATCCGGCGAACGTACAGCCGAATAGTTCGCAGCAAAATCAGACACCCATTCGAGCAGTCGAATCGGATTGCATTCTCTTTTGACTGGCAGGTGATCAAACCACTTTTCCGCGTGACCGAATAGAACAGTGCCTTGCTCTCTTACCTCCTCGTCAAGTCTCTCCGGCTGAAGCATGCCAAGATACCTATCCCTGCCCCAACCAATACCGGACTTTTCGAGAAATCGCACCCATTCTCCCTGAGACCACCGCTCATCTGGAAAAAGCATATCGCCATTTCGCAGCATTTCCGCAAGCTTTTTGACGGGGTAGCCTTCCTCGATCCAATCCATTATGCCAACGGCTGCTCTTCCCGCAGAACAAAATAGGAGTGGCAGTCCGTTTGAGAGCGTACACACGACTCCCATTGCCTCGGCTTGAGCAAGAATGACATGAACGTCGCGTTCATAATCGGACAAAATGATTTCCGTACGGTCTAGCGCCGTTGACCCTGATAATATTCTGCGGAATCCTTCGCGAACTTCTGCCACGCTTCCAGTTGCGCGAAACATAGAAAATGTATTAGCGGCAAACTGCTCACTATCATAAAACGGCGCGTCAGTGTCTAGAATGCATAGTCGATCGTTCGCAACCCGCTCTATCATTTGGCATTCCGCCCATGTCCACCCAGTAGGCTCGATCGCAAAATAAAGCGTATCGTTTTCTCCCGGCTTCAGATATTCAAACAATCCGGCAAAATCCGTTTGCCTCTGGTCCCGAAGATACACTTCATATCGTGAGAGCAATTGCTGCAAATAGACGCCTTTGACCGGATTCGTAAAATGTTCCGCCTTCAAATGATCTGAACGAATGCCGGCTTGCCGCATCTCTCTGACCGCACGATAGACTTTGTTTACGATACCGGGCTTCAACATAGCTTCAGTGATATATGATGTCTGATTATCCGTGGCGATCTGCCTCATCAAATGCCGAACAATCCAAAAAGTCTGTCCCTCATCGAGCAAACGGATTTGCCGGCGGAACAGTTCCAATTTAGCTTTTTCGACTACGACCCCGCGAAGGGTCTGAATATCAACGTTAAAGATCGCCCCGTAGCGCTTGCAGATTTGCCCGAGCAATTGGTGACCTTGTGCATAAGACCTTGCCAATAATACCTTAGGGCGCAGAGGCTCCTCTTTTATTTTGTCGAATAGACGATACACCAAACCCACCTGCAATCCCCCTATTTCATAATCCAATATACCTACATTCGCTGAGAGTTACCCCCTTTCCTTCCTACAATCGGAAAACCAAGACACCGGCGATTATCCCGGTGCCTGCTTCGATTTACAATTTGTTTGTTACTAGCGCCAGTTGATCCGTTTGCCCGCCTAATTTGTTCTCGACCGATACAATTCCGACAGGGTAAGCAACCACTGTAATCTGATCTCCAACTTGAATTTCGCCGCTTCCAACCATACTAAAGATGTCTACGATCGTTCCGTCCGGAGCCTGACCTACAACTTCGGATTTAATATAGCTGTCGCCGTCTGGCGGGTAGTCCTGAACGATCGCCACATCAACCGTGAATTGGATTTCCTTTCCATAATAGTTCCAGGGGGCTTTAAACACTGAACCTGCTTTTACAGTTGTTGGGGTGACGGCTGTATCCCCGATTGCCTCAAGCATTTGAAAAGCTAATTGTGGATTCCCGTTTTTCAATGCATCCATCTCAGATTTATCCCAGTCAGGATTTTTAACGCGTTCCAATGCGGCTGCTTTCTCTTCCTCTTCCTTTTTGGCCCTTTCAGCTTCCTTCGCCGCCTTCTCCGCAGCCTCCGCCTTTTCCTTCTCTTCTTTCTCTTTCTGCTTAGCCTCTTCTTTCGCCTTAGCATCTGCTTCTTTCTTCGCCTGTGCGTCTGCATCCTCTTTAGCTTTTGCATCCGAGTCTATCTTGGCTTGGGAAGCTTCAGCAGACGATGTAACGTTCGCAGCGCTAGCCGCCTCCGTTTCAGGATCACTCGGTGCAGTAACCCCAATCAATAGGAGCAAAACAACCGTACCTACAGCGAGCATCCAACGTTTAACCCTGCGCTTGAATAATTTGTCGAACATTTTGGGGTAGATGATACCGGCGATCGATGCGAAAAACAATAATGTGAAAATTACCATTAAAAATGATTTCATGGATATGTAGCCCCTCTCTTTTACTTCCTTTTCATCCTGCGATATTTCTCCTGATTAAGCTCCTTACGCTTTTTACTCGAGTATTCGAAATTGTCTAGCTGGCTGTAAAGCTTCGCCGACTCTTCCGCCATAATCGGACTGTTCATTGCAATCGACATTTGCAGCATTTGATCCGCTTGAACTTTCAGCAGCTTCTGCCCGTGTTCCATGTCGCCATTGTCGAAAGCCACCATGGCATCCTCGATGACCTTAGCCGACTTTGTTAATTCGACCTGCTGCTCTACTATGGCGTTACCAGGTTCGTTTAGCAGATTGATATCTGATGTGAACGAAGTGGATATTTCAATCTGGGTGCTGCATGCTACCGCACTCTCCGTAACGTCAATGTAGTCCCAGTTCAATTGAATCACGTTATGTTCGCCTTGGATGTGCGGGTGGAATGCCAGTTCGACAAGAATGGACTTTACCTCGTTGTGATAGATGTCTCCAAATTGGAGAACCGGCTTGCCAGACTGCTCCTCTGCCGGATACCCGTAGATAGCAACGATTTGAGTGCCATCCGAAGGATTAAGCGTAAGTTTAACGTTCTGGGCAATCACCGATAGCAATCCCTCAAGCTCTTGCTCAAAAATCTCTGGGATGCCGTCAGCCTTGTCGATATAGTAGAAATTGCCGCCGCCATGTTCGGCGATGCCTTCCATTAACTCCTCATCGAAACCGTCTCCAACCCCCATCGTACTGATTCCTACCCCGGAAGAACGGTACTCTTTTGCAATCGCGAAAAGCTTTTGCTTATCCGTAACCCCTTCGTTCGCGTGTCCATCGGAAAGCAAAATGACCCGATTAACCATTCCGTCCGTCTTTTTCTTCCGTACGTGTTGCGCGCCTTCTATCATGCCGCCGCTAAGGTTTGTTGTTCCTCCCGTTTCGATGGATTCGATGCGATGCTTAATCAAATCTTTGTGTATGACTTGCGATGGAGGAATAATCGTCTGAACTTGATCATCAAAAGCAACGAGATTTAGCAGATCGGATACATTCATTTGATCGGCGACGAATTGGCAAGCTTTCTTGCTGTACATCAACGGTTCTCCAGACATGGACCCGCTTCGGTCAAGCACAAGAGACAAATTGATCGGTGCCCGAATTTGAGCCTTCTCCCCTTCGTTTCCCCTCGCTTCGATAAGCAAGTACACTTTTTCGACCCCGCCGGTCGGTAAATAAACTTTGCTCCAAGCATGATTAAACGATATGGCTTGATTCACTGTATTTCTCCTTCCTCCGAATGGTTTTCATGATTTTCTGATTCGCTCGTCTATTTCTAAATGAATCCAGTCTCGACCATTTGTCGTTACTGATGAATTCCAAAATACCCAAACATGTGACAAGCGTGATTTCGTTCTTTTTCTCGTCCCGCACGTAACGCCAATAGGACTGGTTGAAATACACGGCCGGCTTGCCTTGCCACTCTAAGAAACACAATTCACTCCGTGTTAACTTTTGAAGCTGATTTTGAAAACCATTAAAGTCGCCGCGGTAAACCGCTGCTCTCTCACGATAACGTTCAAATGCGTGTTTCGTTATGATGAGCTTCATGGTCGATGCCTCCTCATCTCGTCTTTGTACTTGTATCTTAAAGTTTCTATTGGGCACCTATTTGTCAGCGAATAAACGTTCGCAAAAAAATAAACCCCGCTTCAAAGTAGAAGCGAGGCTGTTTCTCTCCTGTATAGCTATTGATACATGCTGACCCACTGCGATAATTGAACCTTGAGCGAATCCCGTACCGATTTAGGTTCAAGGATTTCCGCAGAAGGCCCATATTGGAGCACCCATTTCAGAAACTCTTTTTCATTATTAACGGTCACTTCGAAAATAAGGCTTCCGTCCTTCTGATCCTTCATACGCGGATGAACGAATAGCTCCTCTTCCTTTATGTACCGGGCCACATCGGCGGAAAACCGAACTTTGAACGTCATATTCTTTTCCCCGCGATCGATCGACCATGTGTTTTTCAAATAGTGCTTAATGTTGAAATCGCCTTTGTCGAATGACTGTCCCGTAATTTCTACCTTTTGAAAACGGCTGATCCGGAACGTCCGTATCCCCTTCTTTAAATGGCAATACCCGAATAGGTAAAACAGTCGTTCACGCGGAACGAGATAATAAGGATCGATTTTCCGTTCAGTCGTTTCATTGCGGTACTGGGTGTGATAAACGGTGTCGATCGTCTTTTGCTCCAGTATCGCTTGGATGACCGGTTGCAAGAAGTTCGGACTTTCTTTACGGTATGCGGGCGTACCCATTTGAATAATGCTCGCGATATCTTCGATGATATTAATCTGATGGGACTTTTGTTTGAAATGGGTTGCCATAACTTTATCATACGCCGTCTGGAAACCGGGTGGGAGCTTATTTTCGTCCAATACAGAAGGAAGCAGCGAAAATACAAGTGCTTCCTGCTCTGAAAAATTGAGTGGAAACATAGAGAACTTGCCCATAAACCTGTAGCCTTTTCCCTTGCCATCGTTGGTAATAGGCGCAATCAAGTCGAGCACTCTTAAATCCCGATAGATCGTACGAATGTCCACTTCGCATTTAAACGCTAAATCATTCGCCGAAATGCCGGGATTCGCTTGAATGGCGTTAATCATTTTGAAAATACGAATCACTTTATCTATCAAGCTGATCCCCTCAATTCCCCATAATAGGTAGCCATCATTAACGACTATCGTATCACGGTTCGAATAATCTATGAAGACGAAGCGATAGAATTTTCTACTAATAAGAAAAGAACAGACCAACTTGCATAGCCTGTTCTTACTAAGGATTCAATTTCTGTACAATGCATTCAATCCATGATGGTATGGAGTCTGATCGGTAAGTTACTGCACCATGATCTGCCCCTAATATAATCCTGCCTTCCGATTGACTGTTATCGATCACGATTAAGTGGTCAATTAGATGAAGCTGAGCGAGCAAGTTTTGGATGGTGGTATCATGACGCCTTTTAATATCTTCGGAGGGAATGTGATGTCCGCCATTTTTAACACGGACAGCTACCCTCTCAATATTCAAATGATAATCGCCTAGACCGACATAAAACATGGTTACTTCGAATCCGTTCATTTTGGCATCGCGCATGAGCCGAATGGCATTCCCGCCTGCCAACGTTGTTTCTATTGAAAAATCCCTACCGTTATGAATACATTCCCTAGACAATTTGATGGCTTCTTTCCCTGCAGTTACTTTGCGACTCTCGGGATGAACCGAATCAATGCCCCTTGCCAGTGCATCGGGATCAATATTAACGCTTATTCCAAGCCGGTCAACAATCAGATTTCGTATGGTGCTTTTCCCGCTTCCATTGTTCCCGGCGAAAACGTACATCATTGGTGATAGTTCATGCATGAGGGGAATCCTGTTCTGTCACAGGGATAACATGACCATCATTGTACTCCTTCACAATCTGGCCTTCTAACGTTTTATAAACAATGTATGTTTCGTTTGCCTTGGCATCCAGCTTAGCGCGATCACCAGTGAGCTTAATAAGCTTTTGCAGGTCTTTGATTTGATCCATACGTTTCACCATCCTCGTTAAATAACTACCGATATTTGAGACTTATTATAACATACTAAAATCTACGCCGAATAAACAAACCCGCCCGGTTGACCAAGCGGATATCACTGTTTTCTATCGTCTATTTTCAGTGTCCAAAACTCGAAAACCCTATACCCACAAGGGCTTTTCGGACATTCACTTCACCACCCTTGACACCCCTGCCACACACTCCACATGCCCCGTCCACGGGAACATATCCACCGGCTGAACCTCCACCGTCCGATACCCGCCATCCTCGAGCAACCTCAAGTCCCTAGCTAACGTGGACGGATCACATGAGACGTACACGATCCTCTCTGGCTTCAATTCCAGCATCGTCCGAATCAACGCCGGATCGCAGCCCTTGCGAGGCGGATCGACGACAATAACGTCCGGCGTCACGCCCTGCGACTGCCACTTCGGCATCACAACCTCTGCCGCCCCAACCTCGAACTCAACATTCCGAATATCATTCAGCAACGCATTCCGCCGAGCATCCTCGATCGCTTCCGGAATGATCTCCACCCCGTACACGCGACGAGCATACTGTGCGAGGAACAACGTAATCGTGCCGATACCGCAATAGGCGTCTACCACAACTTCGTCCCCAGTCAATGCCGCGTATTCCACCGCGGAGCGATACAACTTCTCCGTCTGAACAGGATTCACCTGGAAGAACGAACGAGGAGAGATGGCGAAGCGAATGCCGCCGATCTCGTCATAGATGACGTCTTCGCCCCACAACGTACGCGTGACGTCACCCATGACGACGGGAGTCGCCCCAGTATTCACGTTCTGGCAGACGCTGACGAGCCCCGGTACTTGCTCGCGGATGAGGCCGATCCATTCGTCCACATAAGGAATGTCGAGGCCGTTCGTGACGAGGACGACCATGCGTTGGCCGGTCGCCTGCGCATGGCGCACGACGACATGCCGCAATAACCCGCGCCCCGTCTCGCGATTGTACGCGGAGATGCCGAGCTCTCGAGCGACGGACTTCACGGCGCGCACCAATGCTTCGTTCTCTTCCTGCGTAATCAAGCAAGCGACCATATCGACGACGACATTACTGCCTTGCTCGTAGAAGCCGCCGATGAGACCCGCTTCGCCGGAGCCGATCGGCACCTGCGCCTTGTTGCGATAGCGCCAAGGCTCGTCCATGCCGATAACGGGATGCACGATGACGCCTTCGCCGTCGTCCGCGCCGTTGCCCGCAACCTTCAGCTTCCCGATCCGCTCGAGGTTGCTCACGACGTGCTGCCGTTTCCACTTCAACTGCGCGGGATAGCTCAGATGCTGCAATTGGCAGCCGCCGCATGCGTCATAGATCGCGCATGGCGCCTTAATCCGATCCGGACTCTCCTTAATAACCCGAACCAATCGAGCCCGTCCGAACGACTTTCCGACGCTGACAACCTCAGCCGTAACTCGCTCCTCCGGCAACGCCCCACGAACAAAAAGGGTATAGCCCTCGTACCGGGCTACCCCTTCTCCGTCATGCGTTAAGCCGATTACGTCGCACTCTACCGTCTGTCCGGACGATACCGGCACGCCGGCCAGCGACTTCGGTTTTTCTGTACCCTGCCGACCCTTACCGCCCCAGCTCTTGCGTCCGCTCATAGCATGAGCGCCCGGTTCGGGCCGCCGTTCTTGCGGTAAGACGTCTCGCCGCGCTCGTCGACGATGACGCGAATGTGCCCGGGCAGCATATCGAACACGCACGGCAGCGTGCCGCCGAATTCGCCGTCGAGGTTAAGCTGCACGCGCTCTTCCGTCTCCACCGTGATCTTGTTGCTCGTGAAGTGCAGGAAGTGCGAGTCGTGCAGCACAGGCTCCCCGCGCATGACGAGCGTCGCGATCCGGAAGAACTCCGGCAGGCTGCACTTGCGCAGCGCAATGAAGTCGAACACGCCGTCCGACGTGGAGGCGTCCGGCAGAATACGGTCGAAGCCGGCGACGGAGTTGCTGTTCGCGATCAGGAACAGCATGAACTCCTCCTCGAACTCCCCGACTCCGTCCGCGGTAATCTTGAGAGGCGTCGGATGAAGCCGCGCGACCTTCTCGATTCCCTTCATATAATAAGCGAGCTGGCCGACCATCGTCTTCAGCTTGCTAGGCACTTCGTAAGTCAGCTCCGTCAGCGAGCCGCCGCCGGCGATATTAATGAAGTACTTGTCGTTCGCCTTGCCCACGTCCACAGGCGTCGAATAGTTCTTCGTGATCAGATCGACGGCGCCTTCCCAATGGCGCGGAATACCGTGCGCCCGCGCGAAGTCGTTCGTCGTCCCGAGCGGCAAGAGGCCCAGCGCCGGACGATGCTCCGCTCCCGCGAGACCGTGCACGATCTCGTTCAACGTACCGTCTCCGCCTGCCGAGATGACGATGTCGAAGCCGCGTTCGGCCGCGATGGCCGCCGCGTTCGTCGCGTCGCCCTTGCACTCGGTCGCGTGGCACGACACCTCGATGCCGCCGCGCTCGAGCCGCTGCAGAATCGCGGGCAGCTTGCGCTTGATCTCTTCCCTGCCGGAAGTCGGATTATAGATTAATCGTGCTCTTGGAATAGCCAATCGGATCCCCTCTTCGTTCCTTCATTCATTTCGCCATGCAACGCGAAGCTATGCTAATAACCATTCCCGCGTCTTACGCGCCACCCACTCCGCCACCCGCGGATGCGGCATGTACGCGCGCCCGTCATAGCGGCAATCTAGCCCGTTCAATGCCCTCGGAATCACCGTCGCCGTAAAATACCCCTCGCTCAGGAACAGAGGAGCCACCAGCACCGCTCCCCCGTCGTCTCCAGAACCGGAAGCAACGAGCTCCCGATAGCGCTCGCCGACTTCCTCCAGCTGCAGCAGCGCCCCCGCGTACCCGCGGTACCCGCCGCGCGCGACGAGCTGCTCGCCAAGCGACGCTATGCCCCTCTGCCATGCCTCCATGAAGCCCGGCTCCTTGCTGCCGTGCCCGATGAGCAACAAGCTCTCCTTACCCGGCGACGCAGACAACGCCGACAGCCGTTCCAGCAGCACGTCGACGACCTCCGGCGCGTCGTCCATCGGCTCGCCGTACGTCAGCGCCGCCTTCACCGCAACGCGAGCAATATCGGTCTCGAGCTTGGGCTCCGCGTACGCGCCCAACGCCCAACCGATCTCGTCCACGTGCGTGCTCCCCGACGATACGAACAGCGGCAGCGCCAGTATCCGATCTACTCCCGCGGCTTCCAGCCGGTCGACGCCGTCCTGGATGAGCCGCCCTTCCACGAGCTCGAGGAACGCGGCCTCGACGACCATCTCCCCGCCGAGCGCGGCGCGAACCGCCTCGACCGTCCGGTCGACGAGCGC
Organism: Cohnella sp. GCM10027633; assembly: GCF_042675445.1. Taxonomy (NCBI): domain Bacteria; kingdom Bacillati; phylum Bacillota; class Bacilli; order Caryophanales; family Paenibacillaceae; genus Cohnella; species Cohnella sp. GCM10027633. The sequence continues at coordinate 148,603 of NZ_JBHTGV010000004.1, forward strand.
GACCCAGCCCGCTTCCCGCGACCCGTGGCTAATAACGAGCAATCCCGGTTGCATGCGAAGCACATCCCCATTCTTTTCCAGCCGAACCTTCATTCTCATTAATGCTAACGAATCGTTAAGCCAATGTCAACGCCGCGCCCGCACGCACGAAGCAAAACCGCCAAGCCCGGCGGCTTGGCGGTTTCGTCTTGCATGAGGAAGGTAATAGATCGATTATTTCGCTGCGAGGAACGCGTCGAGTTGCTTCTGCTTCTCGGCGATAATGTCTTTCAGGCCGTTGTCGTTCATTTTCTTGAAGTATTCGTCTGCCTTCGCAGGATCGATCGCGCCCGTGTCGAGACCCGGATCGTATTCCTTGCGGATGTTCGTCAAGACGGAAGCCTGCGAGGAGATCGGCTCTGCGTTGAACGTGAAGCCGAGCGCCGGCGAGTTGATCGCGCCTTCGTTGAACTGCTTGAACAGTTCCCACTTGTTCGGATCTTCCGTGTTCCACACGTAGTTCAGGAACTGGCTGCCGAACATCCAGGAAGCGCCGATCGCGTAGTTAGGCGTCTTATCCGTAGCGGTGATGATCTCGCCGCTGCGCGTATAGTGTTCGCCTTCGATACCGAAGTTGAGCAGGTTGTTCAGTTGTTTGTCCGTGTGGAGCAGGTTGATGAACATCATCGCGCGCTCCGGATTTTTCGACGTCGTCGTGATGCCGAGCATCGAGCCGGCCGTCTCGCCGGTAGATACCGTGCGGTCCGTCATGTTGATCTGCTTCAGCTTGCCTTGCAGGTTAGCGGCATTCGCGACTTCCGCGTCCTTGCCCGGTTTGAGCGGGAATACGCCCATGAACACGTTGCCAGCCTTCATTGCGTCTTGCGGGGAGAGCTGAGCCGTAGCCGCGTCTCTGTTAATGAAGCCCTTCTGGAAGAAGTCGCGGGTAACCGCGAGCGTCTCCTTGTAGACCGGGAACTCGTTACGCGGCTTAACCGTCGTTTCCGTGCCGTTCTTCAGGATGACGCCGTCGATCTGGCCGTCGCCCAGGTGGTCGTACTTCGCGAAGTAGTGGGAGTTGAAGTTCTCGCCGTCCTTCATGTACAGCGGGATCAGCTCTGGCTTCTTCTCCTTGACGGTAGCGAGGATCGGCTCGAGGTCCTTGATCGTCTTCACGGCGTCGAGTTGAGCCGTCAGGCCGAGTTCGTCCGCGATGTCCGTACGGTAGATGACGCCGCCTTGTTCCGCGAGCTCCTTGCTCGTAGGTACCGCGTAGTTCAGGCCGCTGATCTTCGCGCCGGCCAGGTAAGCTTCGGGCAGCGTCTCGAGTACGCCTTGGCCGTACTTCTCGAGCAGGTTGCCGTACTTGCCGCTCGGATCGTTGACCGCGAGGAACGCGCCCTTCGCGACGTTGTTCGAGTGGCCGTTCCATGCTGCCGTGAACAGAATGTCCATCTCTTCGCGACCGGCGATCGCGAGGTTGATCTTGTTATCCCATTGGCCCCAATCGATCATGTTGATGTCGATCTTGGCGTTGATCTTGTCTTTCAGGTAAGCGTTGATCGCTTCTTCGACTTTCTTCTCGTCCGCCGGAGCCGTGCCCGGGAACGTCAGGGACAGCGTCACTTCCTCGAGATCGGCCGGAGCCGCCGCCGACGAAGCAGGAGCGTCGGAGCTTGCCGCCGTCGATTCGGACGGTTTCGCCGAAGCGGACGGGGACGCGTTCTCGCCGTTATTGTTGTTGTTGCCGCAACCCGCTAATACGACTGCAAGCATCAGGATTGCCGCCATCAGCAGCGCGAACGATTTGCTTGCTTTGCTCTTTCTAAGCATGGGTAGTGCCTCCCTTTGTTTGGTTGGAATCTATGCTCACCGGCCGGTAACCGGATGTAGCCTAACGGTAGATGATGCCTCGTTACCCTTGCTTTCCAGTAGACATTACCCTTTGACCGCGCCTACGGTCAAGCCTTGGATGAAGAATCGTTGGAAGAACGGATAAGCGAAAATAATAGGTCCCACGCCGACGATCGCCATCGCCATCCGCGCCGTCTCGCTCGGCATCGTGAACTGCGGGTTCGCCTGCAGAATCGCCGAGTAAGCCGCCGAGTTCGCGCTCAGGTACTGAATGTCGAGCAGCGCTTCGTACATCCGGAATTGAATCGTGTGCGGGCCGTCGTCGGTAATGAACAGCAGGCTGAGGAACCAGTCGTTCCAGTAGCCTAGCGTGCAGAGCAGCCCGACCGATGCGAGCACCGGCAGCGACAGCGGGAGCACGATGCTCCAGAACGTTCTCATCTCGCCCGCACCGTCGATCTTGCACGACTCGAGCAGTTCCGTCGGAATCGAGTTGGAGAAGAACGTGCGGATCAGGAGGACGAAGAACCCTTGCACGAACATCGGAAGCATGAGCACGAACGCCGTGTCCTTCAGGTCGATAATGTTCGAGTACATCAGGTAGAACGGTACGAGACCGCCGTTGAACAGAATCGTGAAGAACATAATGAAGGAGAACACGTTCCGGTGCTTGAAGTCGCGCCGCGAGATCGGATACGCGTACAGCGACATCATCGTCAGCGCGATGACCGTGCCGACCAGCGTGACGAAGATCGAGACGCCGTAGGAGTCGACCACCGGCCGCCAGTCGTTCAGCAGGAAGTTGTACGCTTCGACGCTGAACTTCTCGGGCCAGAACTTATATCCGTGAATGAGCACCTGCTTCTCGTCCGAGAACGAGACGCCGATGAGCAGTAGGACCGGTATGATGCAGATCGCGGAGTAGAACCAGAAGAACGCGTTGATCGCGAAGTTCGAGCCGCGGGAGATTGCGAGAACGTCGTAGTCGGTTTTGCGCTTAGATGCGGAAGCTGCCATTCGAATTCCTCCTTCTTAGTTAGAACAGGGCGTCGTCTTTGCTGATCCGCCGGACGATCAAGTTCGAGCCGAGCACGAGCACGAAGCCCACGATCGCTTGATAGAAGCCCGCGGCGGAAGACAGTCCGATGTTGCCCGTTACGAGGAATCCCTGGTACACGTAAGTGTCGATGACGAGCGTCGCGTCGTACAGCGCGCCTGCGTTGCGCGTGGCGTTGAAGAACAACCCGAAGTCCGCGTAGAAGATTCTTCCGATCTGCAGCATCGTCAGCACGATGATGACCGGGCGGATGAGCGGGAGCGTGATGCTCCAGACTTGCCTGAACTTCGAGGCTCCGTCGATCGTCGCCGCCTCGTAATATTCCTTGTCGATGCCGATGATCGCCGCCAGGTACAGCACCGCGTAATACCCGATGCCCTTCCAGATGTTCAAGATCGGCAGGATGACCGGCCACCACTTCGGATCCGAGTACCATTCCACTTCGCCGGCCCCGAACCAGCCGAGAATCTCCTTGTTCATGATGCCGAGCGACGGGTTCAGGAACGCGTACACGAGGTAGCTGATGATGACCCACGACAGGAAGAACGGGAGGAACATGACCGCCTGGTGGAACTTCGCGAGCCGGACGTTGCGCATCAGGTTGAACATGAGCGCGAAGCCGACGCCGATGACCAGGTTCAGGACGATGAAGATCGCGTTGTACACGACCGTGTTGCGAGTAATCCGCCAAGCGTCGCTCGTCTGGAACAGGAACTTGAAGTTGTCCCAGCCGACCCATTCGCCGTTCATGAAGTTCTCGATGAAGCTGCGGGATTCGTACGTGATCTTCTTGAAGGCGATCAGCGCGCCCGCCATCGGAATGTAGTTGTTGATGATCAAGACGATCAGCGCGGGAGCCATCATCAGGTAGAACACGCCGTACTTCTGCCAGTAACCCTGGTTGAGCGTCTTCACCTTCTTCGCTTGCGGCTGCAAGACCGTCGGCGTAACTTGTTCCATCTCTATCACTATCCTTTGCTATCGTGTTGTCTCGTCTGTGATCCCATTGTACGTCCATCCGTAATCTTCCATCTATCTACCCCGGTGACCGACTTAGCACTATTGTGACTTTCGCGCGCCCGCCGATGGTTACAATTGGATGCACGGCAACTTCAAAGTTACAATCAAGTTACAATCGGCGCGGGCGAGCCGCGGCATCCTTCGATGCAGATGCAAAAAAGACAGCCGCGAGGCTGTCTTTTGTTCGGTACAGGCATGGATGAGAGCTTGGTTTATATGACGTCGCTTGGCGCGTAGTATTCGCAGTTACTGAGCTTCGAGAAGCCCTTATCCCACGTAAGTACGGGAATGTTCTGCTCGGCGCTTTCCACGCTGAGCTTTATGTCGACGAGGTCGAGACTAACCGTCGCGTACTGCCTGAGCGTTTCGCGTATCGTCTCGGAAGACTCTACGTTCTCGGCTTCGATGAGGGCGAGTATCTTCGAAGAGATTTCGGCCCTGTCCAGACCATAGATCTTCTGCAAAACGAAGACCATTTCTTCGACTACCGCGTCGGGGAATTTGAGGGTGATTTTACCCTCCGCTACCTTGCGAATCAAGGTTAGCGTGTCCTGAACGATTTGCTGCTGTCTTTCTTTCAATTCGGGTGTACTCGCGGCTTCTATGTCTTTATTGCCGACGAGAATGCGCAGGCCGATGTTGGCGTCTGCAATGAACTTTTCCTTCGTCATCTGGGGTAAGCCTCCTAATTTTCTTGCCGCTGCAGGTCATCAGCAATCATCTCCTCACGGTATTGATCTCTGACTTCCCTAACGTCTACAAGCGGTTTTGTGAATGGAATATCTAGGCTGCCAAAAGCGTCCAGAATGGACTTGCTTTTAACGCCGCGTACAACTACGTCTTCGCCTCGTTCTTCAAATACGAGCCTATCGCCCTCCTTAATACCGAGTAAGTTTCTGACTTTAACTGGGATTGCAACGACTCCTTTGGCAGACAGTTTTCCAGTCTCAATTTTCGTTTTCATTAAGAGTTGATTCTCCTTAAGCGCGACCTAGTAAGGCACCATAAGGTAGGAATAAGGTATATGGTTGGGTAAGGTTTGGTCGTGCATCTGTAATTTGATATTTATCTACTTTGATAGGTAAGTGTAACTGCTCTACTATATTTGCTTCGATAATCCTACTATGAAATGAACTGGGCTTTTACGGTGACGGGCTGGTCTGCTGGCAGCTGTCAACTTGCGATACATGTTTATGAACTTGAATAACGATACGATGGCTTGCTTTCCCTTTCGGAATTCCCTTTCGAGACTACCGTTACGCCAATCATTCCATGTCCTTTAAGTCGAACATTTCCGCATTCAACGTTTGGCCGAACATGAATGCCGTATCCATTGATGACAACCCGCTTTGCGTAATCTCTGATCCATCGGATTGATTAATAAATCTGACTCGCCACATCTATCATCACCTCCCCGCATTAGTATAACCCAATTATTACACAACACTCTCAAAAAAGTCAAGGAATTAACGTAAGTTAAACTTTTGCAGAATGGTTAAGCATTTTGTCGAATTGTGCCGTATTAACAAAACCCCGATCGATCGGAGTATTCCGATTCCATCGGGGCGGTCTATGAACAAGAAAATGCCGGCGTCTAGCCTATATTCTGGTACTTCTTGCGGTATTCCTGCGGCGTGTAGCCCGTCGTCTTCTTGAACAGCTTCGCGAAGTACGAGAAGTGCAAGTAGCCGAGCCCCTCCGCGATGTTGCTGATCTTGTCGTTCGTCTCCCGCAGCAGCTTCTTCACGCGCTCGATCTTCAGCCCGACGATGTAGTCTGACAATGACAAACCCGTCTCCTTGCGGAAAAGCCTAGACAGATACGCCGGGTTCCGATACACCGAATTCGCGATATCGTCCCTGCTGAGCTCCTTGTGGATGTTGTCTTGGATGTACGCTTGGATCTTCGCGATGACCGCCGACGCGTCGCGCTGGCTGACGATCGCCTGGCCGGCCTTGGCCAGCGCCTTCGTCGCCCACGACTGCATGAGCGCCGGCGTGCGCGCGGCTTGCCCGTCCTGAACGTCCTGCACCGTTAGCGTGTCGTACAGCGACATGCCCCGGCGGCTCGCCGCCTGGAACAGCAGATGCGCGAAGCCGAAGTAGAACAACTCGAGCGCCTCGCGGCTCGCTCCCTCCCCTTGGAACCGCGCCATCGTCTCCTCGATCGCCTTCGCCAGCTCGTCGATCTGGCCGCCGTCGAGCAGTAGCGCCCAATCGGCGAACGACGGCATCGCAAGACCCGACGCGGCCTGCGCGTCTCCCGCCGGCGCGTTCCTGCCGTCGACGACCGTCTGCGTCTGCGACACGTTCGTCCGCTCCAGCTGCGTCAGCCGCTCGAGCGCCTCCGGCAGCTCCAAGATGCGGACGTGTTCACCGATATAGCACGATACCCGGCAATGGAAGTACTCTTGGCACGCCCGCACGTACTGCAGGCAGCTGCGGTGCAGCTCCGCGCGGTCGGTCGTTCCGCCGTACAGCAGCGCGAGGTTCAGCTCGTTACGGTCGACCATGATCGTCCCCGCCTGCTCGCCGAGGATGATCTCCGTCGCCGCCTTGCGAACCGCGTACTCCATGATGCTCTCGTCGCGGGCGTCCAGCTCCCGCTCCCAGCCCTCGATACTGAGCAACACCGGCAGCACCCTGCCGTCCGCCTCGAGCGGAATGTCGTACAGCGAGAGCTCCCGGTTCAGCCGGCTCGGCGAAGCCGGCGCCTTGCCGGCCAACACCTCGTGCCAGAACCGCTCGATCAGGATCGGCAGCTGGTTCGTCCACTGGCGCCGGTACGTCTCGAGCGTATCCTCGAACGCCTCCTGCTCGCGCCGGCGCTCGATCTCCTCGATGCCCCGCCGCACGATGTCCTTGAGCAAGTCGTGATCGACCGGCTTCAGCACGTAGTCGAAGCTGCCGTAGTGCAGCGCCTCCCGCGCGTATTCGAACTTCGCGTGCCCCGTCAGGAAGATCGTCAGCGTCGACGGCGACACCTCGCGCATATACTTGAGCAGCTCGATTCCGTTCGCTCCCGGCATCTCGATGTCCGAGATGACGAGATCGACCCGCGTCTCCTGCAGATGGCGCTTCGCCTGCTCGACGTTCTCGGCTTCGAGGATCGTGCCGATCGGCATGTCACTCCAGTCGATGCCTTGCGTGATGCCCTTCAGTGCGTAGATCTCGTCGTCAACGACCAACAACGTCAGCATCGTAATCCCCCTCCGAGTCCGGGCGTTCGCCCGCTTCGTCCGTGTCCGTATCCGTGTCCATGTCGATCCGGCCCGCGCGCGACGACGGCAGCTTGATCTCGACGATCGCGCCGCCTTCCTCCGCGTTGCGGAAGAGGATGCCGCCGTCGTCTTCGTATAGCATTTTGAACCGCCGCAGTATGTTCCATATCCCGAGATGCTGCTCGCCCGTGCCAGCCATATAGACGTTGCTCTCCAAGTCTCTCAGCATCTCCTCCGGGAAGCCCGATCCGTTGTCCGAGACGACGATCCGGATGTAGCGCCCCGGTTCGGCCGGATCGTCCTCGGAGCGGATGGTCACGCGGAACGGCGTGCCGTCCTGCACCCTGCGGTTGAAGCCGTGGATGATCGCGTTCTCGACGAACGGCTGGATCATGAGCGGCGAGATGTCGGCGGACAGATGCCGCTTGTCGACGTCGATCTCGTAATCGAGCTTCGACACGTATCGCAGCTTATGAATCTCTAAGTAATTCTTCACGTGGCTGATCTCGTCCTCCAGCCGCACGACCGACCGGTGGCTCTGCATGAGGAACCGGAAGTAGTCAGCCAGATGGAGCGACAGCTTCTGCACCGACTTGAAGTCCTTCAGCGCGGCCAGGTTGTAGATGATATTGAGGCAGTTCATGTAGAAGTGCGGATTGATCTGGATCTGCAGATGCTTGTACTCCGCGCGCTGTACGCGCAGCTGCTCCTCGTAGATGTCGATCTTCAGTCGCTCGATCTGCTCGGCCATCTGATTGAACGTGCCAGACATGAACGCGAACTCGCTGCTCTGGTCGGTCGGGAGCCGGACTTCGAGCCGCCCTTGCCCGATCTTCCGCATCCCGCGGATGAGCTCGACGAGCGGCTTGAACATGACGCGCTGCAGGAACAGCAGGTACAACGACAGCAGGAGCGCCATGAAGAGGGGAATCCATACGTACAGCATTTTCTGGAAGAAAGGCAAGTTACGCAGAATATACGATTCCGGCATGACGATCGAATAGTGGAAGTCCGTGTACGCGGAAGGCTTGGAGAGCACGAGATACGACTGCCCTCCCTGACGAAGCACCCCGTAGCCGTCGTTCATCTCGCTCACCTGCTTGCGGAACGGCTCGTCGGCGAGCGGCTCGAATGCGCTGTCCGCGATGACCGTGCCCGCCGAGTCGATGAGGAACGTGCTGCCGTCTGTCCCGACCTCGAAGCTGTCCATCCCGCGCATCAAGCTCTCGGCCCGCACGAGAATGCCCGCGAACACCTCGGAGCCCATGTCGACGAACTTCAGCAGGTAGTGGGTATCGCCGATCTTCTTCGTCTCCCATTCGGGGGAGAACGCGAGCGTGCTGTTCTTCAGGTTCGCGGTCGTCCACTCTCTGAGCGCCGTCTGCTTCAAGGTAGAGTTGCCGCTATATTGCGTCGTCAGGAAGATCTCGTCTTCCCTCCGGTTGTAGACGAACAGCGAGTCGATGTTGTAGTTCATGCCGAGGGAGTTGCCGATGAAGTTGTTCTGCAGGCGAATCTTCGCGAGCGTGTACCCGTCGTCCGTCGCGGACAGATTCTTGATGCTCGCGATATCGGGGTCGCTCTGCTTCAGCCGGAGCAAGTAGTAGACGAACTCGAGCAGAATCTTGTCGTTCTCCCGCACGTTGACGGAGAGCAGCTTGTTGTAGTTGCTGGATACCTGCTGACGGACGACGTTCATCGCGTACAGGTTGTTGTAGATAATGAATGCGACGATCGGCACGATGATGAGCAGGAAGCCGAACACGATCTTGAACCTTACCGATTGCCAGTATTTCATGGCTCCGCTCCTCTAAGGACGATGTTGCCCCTAGCATAACCTACCTTTTCCAATGTGGGCAATAGCAATTCGATAGGGAGCGGCATACGCCAAAAAACGCCGCTTGTCCCGTTCCGGGGCGCAAGCGGCGTCTGAGGTTGCCGTTCAGTCTTGGGTTACTTCTTCGGCAGGCTTCGTCTCGTTGCCGAAACGTCCGAGCCGATCGAGCGTCAGCTTGTAGCCGTCGTTGCCGTAGTTCAGGCAGCGCTTCACGCGGGAGATCGTGGCCGTGCTCGCGCCCGTCTCCGATTCGATCTGGTTGTACGTATGCCCCTTGCCGAGCATGCGCGCCACTTCCAGACGCTGCGAGAGCGACTGGATCTCGTTGACCGTGCACAGGTCGTCGAAGAAGACGTACGCCTCCTCCACGTCCTTCAAGGTCAGAATCGCTTCGAACAGTTGGTCGATCGATCTATCGTTCAGCTTCTTCAGTTGCATGATTACGCGCTCCTTCCGTCCGCTCGCTTCCGTTGCCGATCCGCATGGGCGTCGGTACGTCGATTCCGAAGCTAGCACACCTATGCTCATATTGTACTGCGGAGCATCGTATACTTCAAGCATCACCGCATTACAGAGTTAAAATGTCGCCCGCACGGGCATCCGTCCATGCCGATCGGGTCATTCGCACATAGGATAGCAAAAAAAGGGTGTGACTTCATGAACGACCCGTATCCGTATCCGTACGTTGACCGCAACTGGACATCCGGCCAGCAGGACGGATTCCCCGGACTGGAGGCGCAAACGTTCTCCGGTCCTCCTGCGGAGATCCATACACCGACCGTCCTTCCCGCAGCCCCCGCGGCGTCGGGCGCGTCCGCCTTACTATCCAAGCTGCCGTTCAACATCCAGAACCTGAACGACGTCAAGGCGCTCGTCGACCGGATGGGCGGCATCGAAGGCGTCATCGCCACCGCGGGCAAAGTCCAGAAGTTCATGTCCACGGTGCAGCAGGTCGCTCCGCTGATCAAGCTGTTCATGGGCAAAAAAGGTTCGTCGTCGAGCAGCTCCGGGGTGAGCACGTCTCGGCCGCGCAGAAGGCGTCGAACGTCCGCCAAGCGGAAGCCCGCCGCCCGCAAGCGCGCCGGCGCCGGGTCCGGGTCCGGGGGAAAGAAGCGTTAACGCGCGAATGGCCTGAGCCGGGAAGAACTCCCGCTTCAGGCCATTCGTCTGTCTGTCTTACTTCTCGTATTCCAGGAACGGATCCGGCAGCCGGATGACGTGCGCTTGCGCGTCGCTGACGCCCGTATACAGGGAGGCCGTCCCGTCCCCGTGGCGGATGAGCCCGCCGCTGAACAGGACGTCGATCAGATCCGGCCGCTTCGCCGGCCCGTCCGGGAACATCGCTCGCGTCGCGATCAGCTTGACCGGCGTCGTGCGGTGCGAGGCCGGGTCGTAGACGAACACCATCGGGTAATAGTGCCGGATGTTGTTCTCTTCCATTCTCGCGATATGGCCGAGCACCCCGATCTTGCCGTCCGGCAGTAGATGCGCTTCGTTCGCGCCGCCCCACTCGTCCGGCAGGAACTGATTCTTGAACAGCCGCGCCGAGGAGATGATCTCCTCCGTCAATTCCGACAACGCGCCGACTTCCGTGTAGCCGATGAGCGCGCGGGCGCCCTCGACCATCATCGGCCGCGTGAACACGCCGATTCTGCCGTTCTGCAGCTCGATGAGGCGGATATCCTTCATCGTCAGCGGGCCTTGGGCGAACGCTTCCAACCCCGAGATCGAGTAACCGCGGTAGAATACGGTGCGCCACGAGGTGACGTAATGCGGATCGTCGCCGTCGAAGTACACCTCGACGCCGCCGAACACGAGCTCGCCTCCGATGAACGTGACGAACGGATCCTGCAACGCGAATACGGGCGCGCCGTTGCGCGGAACCCATTCGCCTCCCCGCTCGACGAAGAACGCGACCTCGGACGATTCCTTGTCGCGGTCCTCCACGCGGCCGGCGATAACCGGCTCGCCGTTGTCCATGAACGGCGCGCAGATGTTATAGACGTCGCGGTTGCCGACGCCGGCGAACCGAAGACGTTCGCCTCTCGCGTCGGGCGCGACGGCCATGAACTCTCGCAGCAGCTCTTCGCATGACTTCGCCCGTTCGGTGTATACAAGCATAGGTGTCCTCCAGACTCGGCGCGATGACAGATCCCGTTACGATATTGTAGTACCGGCAGGCGAATTCGGTTCGGGCTGCGCCTTTAATTCAAGAACGGACTGAGCCCGTAATAGATGAGCGCGGCGAACACGCTGACGATCGGGATCGTGATGAACCAGGTGACGATGATCCGCCCGGCGACGCCCCACTTGACGCTTGAGAACTTCTTAGCGGCGCCGACGCCGAGAATCGACGACGTGATGGCGTGCGTCGTGCTGACCGGGAAGCCCATGATCGTCGCGACCTGAATGACGCCGGCCGCACTCGCGTCCGCGGCGAAGCCGTTGATCGGCTCGATCTTGAATATTTTCGTCCCCATCGTCTTGATGATCTTCCAGCCGCCTATCGACGTGCCGAGAGCCATCGCGAGGGCCGCGGATATTTTTACCCAGAATGGGATCGGTTGATCCATGTCCGTCTGAATATTCCCGGCGACGAGCGCCATCATGATGATGCCCATCGCCTTCTGCGCGTCGTTCGTGCCGTGCGCGAACGCTTGCCAGGCGGCCGTCAGCCGTTGACCCCATCTGAAGCCCTTGTTGATCTTGTGGGGGCTGACGTTCGCGAGCACCTGCTTGAGCAGGAACATGATGATGTAGCCGATGACGAACGCGATGATCGGCGAGAACACGAGTCCCAGGACGATCTTGGTGAAGCCGCTGTAGTGAATGCCGCCGAAGCCTTCGGACGCGATGACCGCGCCCGCGAGCGCGCCGATCAGCGCATGCGAGGATGAGGACGGAATGCCGAACCACCACGTGATCAGGTTCCATCCGATCGCCGCGATGAGCGTCGCGATCAGCACCGTCAGCCCGTGATCCAACTGAAGCGGATTGGCGATGTCCTTGCCGATCGTCTTGGCGACCCCGGTGAAGGATAGCGCGCCGAGCAAGTTCATCGTGGAAGCCAGGATAATCGCAACGCGAGGCGTCAGGGCTCGCGTGGACACGGAGGTCGCGATGGCGTTCGCCGTATCGTGGAATCCGTTAATGAAGTCGAAGCTTAAAGCCAGCGCTACGATAATAACGACCAATGTCAATGTGTAATCCATATTGTCGATTCCGTCTCCGTTCGCCGATTATGAATTACGCATAATGATCGATTGCAGCGTATTCGCGACGTCTTCGCAAGAATCGGTCGTCTGTTCCAAGCGTTCGTACACTTCTTTGTATTTGATCAGCTCGATCGGGTCCTTGACGTTCTGGAACAGGTGCTTGATGCCCTGGCGCATCAAGTCGTCGCCCTCGTTCTCGAGCTCGTTCAGTTTGACGCAGTGCGGTTGAATCGCGAGCAGCTTCTTCTGGGTCAGCAGGTAGATCGCCGTCTTGATCTCTTGTGCGCTGTTGCGCAGGCAGACGCCGAACTTGCGGATGAACGGATCGGCCTTGGCGATCTGGTACATCTCGAACCGGGAAGCGCAAGCCTCGATGCCGTCCAGCACGTCGTCGAGCTTCTTGATGAGCTCCATGATGTCTTCCCGCTCGATCGGCGTAATGAACGTCTTGTTGAGCTCGGTCAGAATAATATGGGTGAACTTGTCTCCCTTATGCTCGAATTCCTTCATTTCTTTCGCGAATGCCGTCACGTCCGGCAGATCGCCGTTCACGGCGTTAGCGAAACGGTCGACCGTCTCGTAGATGACTTCGGCCATTTCTTCTAACGTCTTGAAGAAAATGTCTTTTTTACGGAACACGGATAGCCCTTCTTTCCCATTGAGTACCTGCTTGATTTAACGCGATTCAAGACCAGAATTTACATTCCGATGACCATTGAATATTTTATCACAGGGCGAGCGAGCATGGTATGTCTACCTTTGACACTTTCGACACATTTTTTAAGGTTGCCTTCGAGGGGGAATCGTAGTCGGCGAGAGGGGATTTTTTTGCTTGCGGGGGCCGCATGGCAAACGCCGAGGAACGTTGCGTTCCCCGGCGTCTTAGTGTATTCGCGTATTCGGTTATCGGTTACTGATAAGTCAGGTACGAGCTTAGCGCCTTCGCGCTCGGCACGACGTGGTAGTAGGTGACGCCCGGCAGGAACGGGAGCTCCTTGCCGTCCTTCACGAGCCGGATGACGTCGCCTTGCTTGCGCTCCCACTTGCATTCGATGACCTTGCCTTGCTGGAACAGCACCGCGTCGCCGCCCTTGTCGAGATCGACGACCAGCCTTCCGTAATCGTCGTACGTCTGGACCTTCGTGGCGAGCACGGCCAGGTTCGTCGCCGTTAATTGCGCGTTGTTGTTCTTGTCGATATGCGGCTTGTCGTTGATGGAGCGATTATAGAGCTTCGTCGCGGCGTCGTACGCGTACGACACCTTGTAATCCTCGATGGCGAACTTGATCTTGATCTCCGTCGCCGTCGCGGCGGTAATCAACCCTGGAGGAGCCGGGTCGAACGTCAGCAGCGGCACCGTCGCCGTCTCGGGATACTTGCGTTTCGCCGCGCCCGCGCGCAGCTTCTCGAGCGTCGTATAGACGTTGTGCGGCGCCTTGCGCGAATTGTCGCGGTAGAACGATGCGCCGGAGTTGTTGATCTCGTCGAGCGTCTGCTTCTTCTGCCGCTGGATGATCGCCAGCGCGTCGTTGCTCGCGCCGACGTGGGCGATGACGCTGTTATAGAACTCGCCGACTTGGATGAAATAAGGCCGTATACTGCGTACCGGTCCGATCGGATCGGTGAATTCCTTGCTCTGGAAGATGGCTACGAGCCGCGTAATGCCGCCCTCGGCTTCGATCTCCCAGACGGTATCCGCTTGGGTGAGTCCGGATTGCGGCCGCGCGGGCCCGAAGTTGTTGATCATGACCGCGAACGGCCGGTTCGTGACCGTCTGCTCGACCGGCAAGCCCGTCAGAGGCGCGGTGAACGCGGCGACCGGCGTCGGCGCAGGCGTCGTAGACGGCGTCGGGGTCTCGGTCGGCGTAGCCGTGGCGATGGCGGTTTCGGTAGGCGCGATGGTCGGTTCGTCGTTGCCGCTGCATGCGGCGATCCCGACGAGACTGAGAGAGAGTGCGACTGCTGCGTACTTCTTGCTCCAAGTGAGACGCGATATCACGAGTGAGATCCCTCCGTCGGCATTCGGGTTTATTCGGGGTATTCTCCCATTAAACCATAACCGGCGGAGCTTGTCTTGATCTCATTGTCGCACAGGGGGGCGAGGTCGTGCGGGAAGATAGCGATCATGCGTGAAAAGCATGCGATTATGCCGATTGGTCGTCAGATGCTCCAATGCTGCCAGTCTTGCTGGCGCTTCTCGTGGCTGTTCAGCCAGGAGAGCGTGGAGTCGAACAGCTCCCTCTTATGCTGGCCGTGCGTGTAAGTGTGGTCCGCCTGGAACAGGATGTTCTTGTCGCAGCGGCCTTCCCCGCGCAGCCAGAACGTCTTCTCCAGCAGGAAGCTGTAGTCCGCCGGGATGATGTCGTCCGACGTGCCGTGCGCGACGAACACGTCTCCGTGGAACTTCGGCGCCTCCTGGAACGGCTGGTGCTGCTGCAGCGATTCGAAGAACTGCGGCTTCAGGCGGTAGCCGAGATAGTCGGCTTGGCCCTTGCTGGCCGCTTCCTCGAACACCTTGCGTCCGACGATGCGGACGATATCATTGAACGGATGCGCGACCGGCGACCAGAGCGCGAGCGACTTCACGCGCTTATCCCGCGTCGCCGTCAGCAGGGCGACCGCCCCGCCGAGGCTATGCCCGATCAGCGTCACGCGCAGCGGATCGACGCAGTCGAGGCTCACGCCGTAGTCGAGCACCGAGCGGGTTTGCGCGATCATGGAGTCGAGGCCGTGCTCGCCGTATACGCCGCCGCTCTCTCCGCAGCCCGCGAAGTCGAAGCGGACGACGAGGTACCCGTTGGCGGCGAACTGCCGGCTCGCGAGCAGGAACAGCCGGTCGACGCCGATCCGGTTGCCGACGAAGCCGTGGCAGATGACGACGAGCGGCATTTTGTTCGCCGACAGCTGTTCGTCCTTGACGGGGTAATGAATCGTCGCCGTGAGCGAGAGGTCTTCGTGGCGGATCGCGATCGGTTTTTCCATGGGGCATTCCTCCTATGATTGCATAACCATTAATTCCGATAAGTTAACTATGAATTAAAGGATACCATCGTTGGAGGCGCGTGTCAACGGCGAGTTGGAGGCACTTGGCAAATTAGAGTCGTTTGTTTCTCGCTCCTCCCCCGGTGTGCGTTTATGGCGCCCAAAGGCGTGTGGTGTGGCGGTATGTTGGCGGTAGAGACGCGGTTTGGGGGATGGCGATCACTCATTTGGGTGGGAGTTTGCGGGGGAAGTTGGGTAAATGTTGTATGGGTGGCGTTGTTCGGGTGCGTCATCGGCGGTTTAGCGTTATGAGGTAACGTTACTGCGCCGCGTTCAGCATCACCGGCGATTTAGCGTTATGAGGTAACGTTACTGCGCCGAGTTCGCCTTCATCTGCGATTTAGCGTTATGAGGTAGCGTTATTGCGCCGCGTTCCCATGTTCGGCAATTTAGCGTTATGAGGCAGCGTTATTCCGGCGCATTCGCCGCCATCGGCGGTTTAGCGTTATGAGGTAACGTTACTGCGCCGCCAACATTTGGGCACACTATGGCATAACCTCCGGCGCGCCCGCGTGCCGGGACAATCGAAAGGAGCATCCCCATGAAATCGTTCGTCGAATGGCTGTCGGACCATACGCTCACGACGGTGCTCGTCTTAGGTACGGTCTACGCGGTCTGGTTCGTCGTCGCCCACCGCAAAGAACTGTTCTACAAAGAATAGCACCGCTCGCCATCCCGCCGCCTGAGCAGACGGGATAACGAGCGGTGCCATATTAAGAACGACTTATACGAGCGCTTTGGCCGCAATGTCGGTCCGGTTCATTTTGCCTTCGAACGCGATCTTCTCCGCGGCCGCGTACGCTTGCGCGCGCGCTTCCGCGATGCCGGCTCCGCGTCCGACGATGCCGAGCACGCGCCCGCCGTTCGTGACGATGTTGCCGTCCTTCGACGCGGTGCCCGCGTGGAACACCAGCGCCTCGTCCTCGCTCACGCGATCGAGTCCCGAGATCGGGAGCCCCTTCGGATACGAGCCCGGATAGCCGCCGGAAGCGAGCACGACGCATACCGCCGCTTCGTCGCTCCACGTAATGTCGATCTCGTTCAACCGGCCGTTGATCGACGCCAGGAAAATATCCAGCAAGTCCGTCTGCAAGCGAGGCAGCACGACTTGTGTCTCCGGGTCACCGAATCGGGCGTTGAACTCGATCGTCTTCGGACCGTCCTTCGTGATCATGAGCCCCGCGAACAGCACGCCGCGGAACGGACGTCCTTCGGACACCATCGCGCGGGCCGTCGGCTTGATGATGTTCTCGATCGCTTCGTCGATGATCGACTGATCGATGTGCGGCAGCGGCGAGTACGTGCCCATGCCGCCCGTGTTCGGACCTTTGTCGCCGTCGAACGCCGGCTTATGGTCTTGCGCCGGGGACATCGGACGAACCGTCTCCCCGTCCACGAACGCCAGGATGGACATTTCCTGTCCTTCGAGGAACTCCTCGATGACGACTTTATCCCCCGCCGCGCCGAACGAACGGCTGACCATCGTCTCCTCGAGCGCCTTCTCCGCTTCCTCGCGGGTGAAGCACACCGTTACTCCTTTGCCCGCGGCAAGACCGTCCGCCTTGATGACGATCGGCACCGGCTGCGATTGCAAGTAATCGCGCGCGGCCGCGTAATCCGTGAACGTCTCGTACTTCGCCGTAGGGATCTCGTATTTGCGGAGCAGATTTTTCATGAAAATCTTGCTGCCCTCGATCTCCGCCGCATTCTTCCGAGGTCCGTAGACCGGCACGCGAGCCGCTTCGAAAGCGTCCACGATGCCCGCCGCAAGCGGATCGTCCGGTCCGACGACGACGAGGTCGATCGCCGTGTCTTGAGCGAACTGAACGAGGCGGTCGAATTCGAACACGCCGATCTCCACGTTCTCCGCCAGGAGCGCGGTTCCCGCGTTGCCCGGCGCGCAGTACAACTGCTTCACCTTGTCGCTGCGGTTCAGCGCCCACAGGATCGCATGCTCGCGGCCGCCGCTTCCGATGACTAATACGCGCACGCTCAAGCCCCCCTCTCGGATTCCTTGTTGAAGACGTTCAACGTGAACGTGCCGTCGTCGATGCGGATCGACTTGACGAGCAATGAGATCTTATTGTCTTCGTTCAGCAGGTTCCAGTAGAACTGGGCCGTCTCTTGCGCGTCGTCGAACAACGGCGCCAGTTGCGGCTCTCCCGCGAACGAAGGCAGCGGATTGCCGTCGCCGACGTACGTCGAGATGAAGTGGCCGTAGCCCGCGATCGCCTTCTCGTAGTGGAAGTATTGGCGCTTCGTCTGCGACTCATCATTCTCGTTCGACTTCAGAATCGACAGCTTGTAGGCGTTCTGCCGGTCGTTCAGATCGACGAGGCCGGAGATGCGAGGCGTGAAGTTCTGCGGATCCGGCTCGTACGTGCGCGTCGCGAGCGCTTGCTCGAACGTGCCGCCTTGGCGGATCGCGTCGTAGATCGTATCCGTCTGGTCGCCGTTCGTCACGATATGCGCGCCGCCCTCATGGCGGAGCGGATAATAGATGATGAGCGAAGGGTCGGACAGCTTGGCCGGATCGGCCGCTTCGGTGTGCAGGAACCCGTTATTTTCCGGTACGAAAATCCGATTCCGGCTGTTCTCGCTGCGTCCCATGATCCAATATACTTGCACGAATCTCGTCGCGTCAGGCGTCAACCCGATGATGATACCGCGACCCGGATACGAGTTGTTGCTTAGTTGCTGTACGGTCTGATCCGCCAGCTGTTGCCACTTGGCCGTCATATTCGTCGCCACCTTCCGATTAATGATGGAACAGGCGCACGCCCGAATACACCATGACCATGTCGTAGTCGTTCGCCGCTTGCACCACTTCTTCGTCGCGCAGCGAGCTGCCCGCTTGGATGACGTAGGTCACGCCGCTGCGGCTTGCTCGGTCGAGGTTGTCTCGGAACGGGAGGAACGCGTCCGATCCGTACGATACGCCCTTGAGACCCTTGAGCCATTCGCGCTTCTGCTCGGCAGTCAGGCGAGCAGGCACCTCGTCGAAGCACTTCTCCCAGCTGGCTTGCTCGAACGAAGTCACTTCGTCCTCGAGCCACAGGTCGATCGCGTTGTTCTGCTCGGCGCGCGCGAGTCCTTCGCGGAACTTCATGTTCAGCGCGGCAGGGTGCTGGCGAAGGAACCAACGGTCGGCCTTGTCGCCAGCGAGGCGCGTGCAGTGGATGCGGGATTGCTGGCCCGCGCCGATTCCGATCGTCTGGCCGTCCAGCGCGTAGCAGATCGAGTTGGATTGCGTGTATTTAAGTGTAATCAGGGCAACGAGCATATCGCGCTTCGCGTTGTCCGGCAAATCCTTGTTCGCGGTAACGACTTTCTCGAACACGGAAGCGGCGTCCGGCACGGCGGAGTTGCGCTCCTGCTGCAGCTTGAGGCCGAACAGCGTGCGCGTCTCGATCGGATCCGGCACGTAGTCCGGGTCGATCTGCAGAATGAGGTACTTGCCGCCCTTCTTCTGCTTCAGAATCTCGAGCGCTTCCGGCGTATAGCCCGGCGCCACGACGAGGTCGGACACTTCGCGCTTCAGCAGCTGCGCCGTCGAAGCGTCGACGACGTCGCTCAACGCGGCCGCGTCGCCGAACGAAGACATGCGGTCCGCGCCGCGAGCGCGGGCGTAAGCCGTCGCCAGCGGAGACAGCTCGGCGCCGTCGACGAAGTAAGCCTTAGCTAGCTCCGGGGAGATCGGCGCGTACACAGCCGCTCCCGCAGGGCTCACGTGCTTGAAGGACGCCGCTGCCGGCAGTCCCGTCGCTTGGCGCAGCTCGCGCACGAGCTGGAACGCGTTCAACGCGTCGAGCAGGTTGATGAAGCCCGGGTCGCCGTTGACGACTTGGATCGGCAACTGCTTGCCGTCGGCATGCAGCTTCGCTTCCTTCTGGTGCGGGTTCATGCCGTAACGCAATACGATTTCTTTATCGCTCATTGTAGGAGGTCGTCCTTTCGATTATCGCTTGCCGTTGATCGGCCGGCTTAGCCTTGCGCGATCGTCACGTGTCTTCCGTTCAGAGAGACGCGCCCTGCGGCGATCAGTCTCACGACTTCCGGCAGCAACGCGTGCTCGATCTTCTGGATGCGGGCGCCGAGCGTTTCCTTCGTGTCGCCTTCGAGCACTTCGACCGCGCGCTGGGCGATGATCGGTCCCGTGTCCGTGCCTCCGTCGACGAAGTGAACGGTCGCCCCGGCGATTTTGGCGCCGTAGGCGATCGCTTGCCCGATGCCGTCCATGCCCGGAAAAGCAGGGAGAAGAGCCGGGTGAATATTGATCATCCGTCCGTAGTACGGCTCGACGAGCACGTTCGTCACGAGGCGCATATACCCCGCCATGACGATCAGGTCGATGCCCGTCTCTTGCAGCTTCGCCACGATCTTCTCTTCGTAAGCTTCGCGGGACGCGTATTCCTTCGGACGGAATTCGTAGGTTTCGATATGGAATGCCTTGGCGCGCTCGAGCACGTACGCGGACGGCTTATCGCACACGACGAGCGAGATCGTCGCGTCGATGCCGCCTTGTTGCACGGCTTCGGCTAACGCCTGAAAATTACTTCCGCTCCCGGAAGCGAATACCGCTACTTTCAGCGGTCCGGTTCGACTCATGGAAGCTCAACGCCTTCGAACGTAACGATCTTGCTGCCTTCCGTCACGGTACCGATGCGGTACGCTTGCTCGCCTTGCGCCTTCGCGATGCGGATCGCTTCTTCGGCTTGGTCTGCCGGAACGACGAGCACCATGCCGATGCCCATGTTGAACGTCGTGTACATGTCGCGGTCTGAGATCGAGCCGTCGCGCTGCATCAGGTTGAACACCGGTAGAACCGGCCAGGAGCCGCGGGTAACGTCGACGTTAACGCCTTCCGGGAGGACGCGCGGAATGTTCTCGATGAAGCCGCCGCCCGTAATGTGCGCCATGCCTTTGATCTTCACGCTCTCGAGGATGTTGAGGATTTGCTTCACGTAGATGCGGGTCGGCTCGATCAGCACGTCGCCGAGCGTCTTGCCTTCGAGCTCGGTCAGCTTGTCCGTTAGGGAATAACCCTTCTGTTCGAGCAGCAATCTGCGCACGAGCGAGAAGCCGTTCGAGTGGATGCCGCTGGACGCGAGGCCGATGACGGCGTCTCCCGCCGCGATCGTCGATCCGTCGATCGCTTTCGGACGATCCACGATGCCTACGGTGAAGCCGGCGATATCGTATTCGCCTTCGCTGTACATGCCCGGCATCTCTGCCGTCTCGCCGCCGATGAGGGCGCAGCCCGCTTGCTGGCAGCCGTCCGCGATGCCCTTGACGATCGCTTCGATCTTCTCGGGGATGATCTTGTCGCACGCCAGGTAGTCGAGGAAGAAGAGCGGCTCCGCGCCGGTGACGATGACGTCGTTGACGCACATCGCGACCGCGTCGATGCCGATCGTGTCGTGCTTGTCCATCGCGAACGCGAGCTTCAGCTTCGTGCCGACGCCGTCCGTTCCGCTGACGAGCACGGGCTCCTCGTACTTGTCTTTGTTCAGGCCGAACAGCCCGCCGAATCCGCCGAGTCCGGTGAGAACTTCGGGACGGAACGTTTTCTTGACGTGTTTTTTCATCCGCTCGACGGCTTCGTTGCCCGCGGCGATGTCGACGCCGGCTTGTTTGTAGGCTTCGGACACAATTGTCACTCCTCGTTTTGTGTGGCTCTATTGTTCGCTGCTGCGTGACGAACGATCGGGTTTCGCCGCTGTTGCGGTCAGGTGACTGGAATGAATGGATGAATGTTTTCACCTGACCGCAAAGGCAGGCGCTTCGCTCTACACCCGATCGTTGTCCCTCCGCTGCTCCTAGCCACCTTGTTAAGTCGTACTATCTATCGTCCTCCGCGGGACAAGCCCGCGTCGAAAATCTTGGTGGGGCAACTCCGCTGGGGGGTTAACCCTTCGGCGATGGTAATCGCCTTCGGGGAGGCGATTTAGCGGTACCATACACCGTTACTTCGGCGCGAGCCCCTCAGTTTCGCGAATTAACGGTATCACACACCGTTACTTCGACGCGGGACCCTCGGTTTCGCGATTTAGCGGTATCACACACCGTTACTTCGGCGCGGGACCCTCGGTTTCGCGAATTAGCGGTATCACACACCGTTACTTCGGCGCGGGACCCTCGGTTTCGCCAATTAGCGGTATCACACACCGTTACTTCGGCGCAGGACCCTCAGTTTCGCGAATTAGCGGTATCACACACCGTTACTTCGGCGAGAGACTCTCTGTTACGCAATTTAGCGGTATCACACACCGTTACTTCGGCGCAGGACCCTCAGTTTCGCGAATTAGCGGTATCACACACCGTTACTCCGGCGTTGGACCCTCGGTTTCGCGATTTAGCGGTACCCTGCACCGCTACCCGTTATCGCGACGATGGCGCCAGCCGAGAGAGCGGTGTCCTAAGCCCCTATACCTTATCGTCCCCAAGCGACGGAGGGACAACCATCGGGTGAAGAGCGAAGCGGCCGCCTTTGCAGTCACGTGACTACCTTGGTGTACCCATTCCAGTCACGTGACTGCAACAGCGGCGTAACCCGGTGGTTAGTCCTGCAGTCGCGCCCCCGGACGATTAATCACAACTACACGAAGTCAGCTTCGCTTCCTCGAACCGAACCGGCGTCGGGTAGTCGTTATTGAAGCACGCGAGGCACAAGCCGCCGTTCTTCTCGTTCTCGTGAGCGCCGATCGAGTCGATGAGGCCTTGCTCGCTCAGGAAGTAGAGCGAGTCGGCGTTGATTGCCTGGCGAATCTCCTCGACCGTCTTGCTCGACGCGATCAGGTCCGCCGGGTTCGGAGTGTCGATGCCGTAGTAGCACGGGTTCATGAACGGCGGAGACGTGATGCGAACGTGCACCTCGAGAGCGCCGGCTTCGCGAAGCATGTTCACGATGCGCAGCGACGTCGTGCCGCGAACGATCGAGTCGTCGATCATGACGACGCGCTTGCCTTCGACGACCTTGCGGACCGCCGACAGCTTCATTTTGACGCCTTTTTCGCGCAGCTCTTGGGACGGTTGGATGAACGTACGTCCGGTATATTTATTCTTAATAAGGCCGAGTTCGTAAGGGATGCCCGTCTGCTCCGCGTAGCCGATCGCCGCGGAGATCGACGAGTCCGGCACGCCGGTGACGATGTCCGCGTCGACGAACGCTTCCTGCGCGAGCGTCTGCCCCATGCGCTTGCGCGACGAGTGCAGGTTCACGCCGTAGATGTCGCTGTCCGGACGCGCGAAGTAGATGTACTCCATCGCGCATATCGCGCGGCGTTCCAGCTTCGCGAACCGATCCTCGCGCAAGCCGCCCTGGTCGAGCACGAGCAATTCGCCCGGCTGGACGTCCCGCACGTACTCGGCGCCGATCGTCTCGAGCGCGCAAGATTCCGAAGCAAAAATATACGCCTCGCCCAGTCTGCCCATAACGAGAGGACGCAAGCCGTGCGGATCGCACGCGGCGATCAGCTTGTCCTTCGTCATGATCAGGAACGCGAAGCCGCCGATCAGGCGCGCGAACGCGTCCTTGACCGCTTCGACGAGATCCTTCGGCGACCGCGCGATCAAGTGCGCGATGACCTCGGTGTCGCTCGTCGTCTGGAAGATCGAACCGCTCTCCTCGAGCTCGCGCCGGATGCCCGGCTCGTTCACGAGGTTGCCGTTCGTGCACACCGCGAGGTCGCCCCCGCGGTACTTGAACACGAGCGGCTGCGCGTTGCCGAGCATGCTCGATCCGGAAGTCGAGTAGCGCACGTGGCCGATGGCGACGTCGCCGCGCAGACCTTCCAGCGTGTCCTTCTCGAATACTTCCTTGACGAGACCCATGCCCCGGTGATAGTGGAACTTGCCGTCGTCCGACGTGCAGATGCCACAGCTTTCTTCGCCGCGATGTTGTAGCGCATGCAATCCGAAGAAGGAAATGTTGGCGGCTTCGGGATGTCCGTACACCCCGAATACGCCGCACTCCTCCTTCAATTTATCGAAGATCGAATCCCGATTGCTGACGTTGCCTTCGTTGTAGTAGTCTCCGGTCCAGAAGCGTTGCACTGCCGTCCCTCCGTTCGCCGATCGAGTTGTCATTTTATTGCTTGTTGCCGTTCATGTAAGCAGGGATCGCCGATTTCCATACGCCGCGCAGCTCCGCGATCGGAGCGTCGATTGCCGTATGGCCTCCAACGGACACTTTCAACCGGTCGCCGCCGACGACGCCCAGCCGTTCGACCGATACGCCTGCCGCGGCGATCGCCGCTGCCAACGCATC
Organism: Cohnella sp. GCM10027633; assembly: GCF_042675445.1. NCBI lineage: Bacteria > Bacillati > Bacillota > Bacilli > Caryophanales > Paenibacillaceae > Cohnella > Cohnella sp. GCM10027633. The sequence goes on from NZ_JBHTGV010000004.1 coordinate 172,096, forward strand.
CGCCTTGTCAGGCTTAGCGGACAGCAGGATGCGCGATTGCGATTCGCTGAACAGCGCGATATCCGGACGTAGGTTCGAACCAAACGTGACGTCGGCGCCAAGGCCGCGGCCGAAGCCGGACTCCGCCAACGCCGCCGCTAAGCCGCCTTCGGACAAATCGTGCGCGGAAGCGACCAAGCCGCTTTGGATCGCGCCAAGTACCGCGCCTTGCAGCTTACGTTCCGTGGCCAGATCCAACTCCGGAGGACGGCCTTCCGTTACGCCGTGAACCGCGTATTGGAACTCGGATCCGCCGAGCTCCGCCTTCGTCTCGCCGAGCAAGAAGATGACGTCGCCTTCGGCTTTGAACTCTTGCGTCGTAATGTGGTCCGTATCGTGAACGAGGCCGACCATGCCGACGACCGGCGTCGGGTAGATCGCGCCGTTGCGGTTCTCGTTGTACAGCGACACGTTGCCGCCGATGACCGGCGTCTCGAGGACGCGGCAAGCTTCCGCCATGCCGTCGACCGCTTTCTCCATCTGCCAGAAGATCTCGGGCTTCTCCGGGCTGCCGAAGTTCAAGTTGTCCGTGATCGCCAGCGGTTCGGCGCCGGAGCAGACGATGTTGCGTCCCGCTTCCGCTACCGCGATGCGTCCGCCGACTTCCGGATCCAAGTAGACGAAGCGGCCGTTGCAGTCCGTCGTCATCGCGAGCGCCTTGCGCGTGCCGCGAATCGTCACGACCGCCGCGTCCGAACCCGGACGTACCGCCGTCGACGTGCGAACCATGTAGTCGTATTGGTTGTAGACCCACTCTTTGCTCGCGAGCGAAGGGGAGCCGAGTACTTTGAGCAGCGCCGCGTTCAGATCGACTACTTGCTCGTAGCCGTTCGTGTCGATGGAGCCGTTCTTCAGGTAGTATTCCGGCACGCTGGACGGTTTATTGTAGATCGGGCAATCGTCGACGAGCGCCTTAACCGGCATGTCGCCCACGAGCTCGCCTTTGTGGAACAGCTTCAAGCGGCCGTCGTCGGACACTTTGCCGACTTTGGCGCAGTGCAATCCCCAACGCGCGAAGATGCCTTTCGCTTGCTCTTCGTGCTGCGGCTCGCAGACGAACAACATGCGCTCTTGCGACTCGGACAGCATCATCTCGTACGCCGTCATGCCTTCTTCGCGTTGCGGCACCTCGTCGAGGTACAGCTCCATGCCGTTGCCGGCCTTGGAAGCCATCTCCGCGCTGGAGCAAGTGAGGCCGGCCGCGCCCATGTCTTGGATGCCGAGGACGATGCCGGAATCGATCAACTCGAGCGTCGCTTCCATGACGAGCTTCTCCATGAACGGATCGCCGACTTGTACCGCGGAGCGCTTCGCTTCGGACTCGGCCGTCAGATCTTCGGAAGCGAACGTCGCGCCATGGATGCCGTCGCGGCCCGTTGCCGGTCCGACATAGAACACCGGGTTGCCGATGCCCTTCGCGACGCCGCGTTGGATCTTGTCGTGGTCGATCAGGCCGACGCACATCGCGTTGACGAGTGGGTTACCCTCGTACGCTTCGTCGAACATGATCTCGCCGCCGACCGTCGGGATGCCGATACAGTTCCCGTAGCCAGCGATGCCGCTGACCACGTGCTCGAACAGGTAGCGCACGCGATCGTTCTCGAGACGTCCGAAACGCAGCGAGTTCATCAGAGCTACCGGACGGGCGCCCATCGAGAAAATATCGCGGATAATGCCGCCGACGCCCGTCGCCGCGCCTTGGTAAGGCTCGACCGCGGACGGGTGGTTGTGGGATTCGATCTTGAACACGACCGCTTGGTTATCGCCGATGTCGACGATGCCCGCGCCTTCGCCCGGTCCCATGAGGACGCGTGGTCCCGTGATCGGGAAACGCTTCAAGAGAGGCTTCGAGTTTTTATATGCGCAATGCTCGGACCACATGACGCTGAATACGCCGATCTCGGTGTAGTTCGGCTTGCGGCCCATGAAGTCGCAGATGAGGGCGTATTCTTTGTCGGACACGCCGAATTGCTTGTATATTTTCTGCTCCGCGATTTGCTCTACGGTAGGTTCTTTAGCGGACACTTGCTGCGCCATTGCGTTCCCTCCAAGCGTTAAGTACTGACGTGAACATGCGAACGCCGTCGTCGGAGCCGAGAATGTCGGCCACGGCGCGTTCCGGGTGCGGCATCATGCCGACGACGTTGCCGGCCAAGTTAGAGACGCCCGCGATGCCGTCGACGGAGCCGTTCGGGTTCTCGCCCGCATAGCGGAATACGATCTGGTTGTTCGCCTTGAGCTGCTCGAGCGTCGCGTCGTCGACGTAGTAGCTGCCTTCGCCGTGAGCGATCGGGATGTCGATGACGTCGCCCTTCGCGTAGCCGTTCGTGAACGCGGTCGCGTTGTTCTCGACGACGAGGTCCACTTGGTGGCAACGGAACTTGAGCGAGTTGTTGCGGATGAGCGCGCCAGGGAGCAGGCCCGCTTCCGTCAGGATCTGGAAGCCATTGCAGATGCCGAGGACAAACTTGCCGGCTTCGGCAGCCTTGCGTACTTCGGCCATGACCGGAGCGAATTGCGCGATCGCGCCGCAACGCAGGTAGTCGCCGTAGGAGAAGCCGCCCGGCACGAGGATCGCGTCGTACTTGGACAGATCCGTCGCCGTGTGGAACACGTAGTCGACCGGTTGGCCGATCGTGTCTTCTACCGCTTTATAGCAGTCGATGTCGCAGTTGGAGCCCGGGAATACGAGGACAGCGAAGTTCATGGAGTCTCAGCCCTCCAATTCGAAGCGATAGTCTTCGACGACCGTGTTCGCCAGCAATTTCTCGCACATTTCCTTCAGTTGCGCTTCCGCTTTCGCGCGGTCGTTGCCCTCGATTTCGACTTCGAGGTACTTGCCAATGCGGACTTTGCCGACTTCGCCGAAGCCCATCGTGTGAAGCGCGCCTTGGACGGCGTTGCCTTGCGGGTCGAGCACGTTTTCCTTGATCGTTACGTATACTTTCGCTTTCATGAGTTCTCCTCCTGAAAATGGGGTTATAGGTATAGTCGTTCTATTCCATCAGCCTGCGAGCGATATCGCGATACCGGTCGGTCGTCGCTTGCACGACTTCGTCCGGCAGCCGCGGCGGCGGGCTGTTCTTGTCCCAATCCGAACCGGCGAGATACGCCCGTACCGGCTCCTTGTCCATGCTGTCGATCTCGACGTCCAGCGCGTACTTCTCCTGCGCCCAGAAGCGCGAGGAATCCGGCGTGAACAGCTCGTCGATCAAGATGACTTGACCGTCGACGATGCCGAACTCGAACTTGCAGTCCGCGAGGATGATGCCGCGTTCCGCGCAGTAGTCGCGTCCGAAGGTGTACAGCTTCAACGTGCGATCGCGAAGCTCTTCCGACAGCTCCAAGCCGACGCGACGAGCCATCTCTTCAAACGGGATGTCCTCGTCGTGGCCGACGTCGTTCTTGCCCGCCGGGGTGAAGATCGGCTCCTCCAGCTTCGAGTTCTTGCGAAGCCCTTCGGGAAGCTTGATGCCGTTCACTTCGCCGTTCCCCTGATACTGCCGCCAACCGCCGCCCGTTATGTAGCCGCGGACGACGCACTCGATATCGATCCTTTGCGCTTTGCGGCTTACCATGATGCGGCCTTCGAGCTTCTCCGGCTCCGTCACCAGATCGCCGAGCAGCTTCACGTCCGTGTGGACGACGTGGTTCGGTTGAACCCCGGCCGTCTGCTCGAACCAGTACGCGCTCAGCGTGTTGAGCACGCTGCCTTTGCCGGGAACCGGCGGGTCGAGCACGTAGTCGAACGCGGAGATGCGGTCGGTGACGACGATGAGCAGATGCTCGCCGAGGTCGTACAGCTCCCTGACTTTCCCCTTGTGAATGAGCGGGGCATTGACGAGCCCTTCGGCCGTCGCTAACGCTTGGATGGACATGATGGCCTCCCCATGATCGCGATTGTTAGCGGTTGTTCAAAAAGTCGACTTTTGATCACGAAGCAGACCAAGAAGCGGATTCGACATCGAATCTTGCGTTCACCTTCGAAGTCCGGTGCTCATGTAGGTTTGCCTACACTCCGCTCCTCCTTCTTCAGGTTCACGCAACTTTCTCGGTGCTGAAAAGCCGTCTTTTTGAACTCGCATTGTTCGTTTATTTCAAACCGAGCCGGTCGAAAATCGTGTCCACGTGCTTCAGATGCCACGTCGGGTCGAAGCAGTCGGCAATCTCTTCCTTGCTAAGCAATTCCGTGATGGCCGTCGTCTCCGAGACGATGTCGCGGAAGTCGCGTTGCTCTTCCCACGCTTGCATCGCGCGAGGCTGCACCGTGTCGTAAGCCTGCTCGCGGGCGAGGCCCTTGTCGATGAGCTTCGTCATGACGCGGCCGGAGAACGGCACGTTGTACGTGCGGGCCATGTTGCGCTTCATGTTCTCCGGGAACACCGTCAAGTTCTTCACGATGTTGCCGAAGCGGTTCAGCATGTAGTTGAGCAGCATCGTCGCGTCCGGCAGAATGACGCGCTCGGCCGAGGAGTGCGAGATGTCGCGCTCGTGCCACAGCGGCACGTTCTCGTATGCGGTCAGCATGTGGCCGCGAATGACGCGGGACAAGCCGCTCATGTTCTCGCAGCCGATCGGGTTGCGCTTGTGCGGCATCGCGGACGAGCCCTTCTGTCCTTTGCCGAACGGCTCTTCCACTTCGCGGAACTCGGACTTCTGCAAGCCGCGGATTTCCGTAGCGAACTTGTCGATGGAAGACGCGATGAGCGCCAGCGTCGCCATGTACTCCGCGTGACGGTCGCGTTGCAGCGTTTGCGTCGAGATCGGCGCGGCTTTGATGCCCAGCTTCGCGCAGACGAATTGCTCGACCGCCGGATCGATGTTCGCGTACGTGCCGACCGCTCCGGACATTTTGCCGAATTGGACGCCGTCCGCCGCGCGCTCGAACCGCTCGAGGTTGCGCTTCATCTCTACGTGCCACAGCGCCAGCTTGAGACCGAACGTCGTCGGCTCGGCATGGACGCCGTGCGTGCGCCCCATCATCGGGGTCGACTTGTATTTGATCGCTTGATCGCGCAGGATGGCGATGAAGTTCTCGATGTCCTTCTTCAAGATCGCGTTCGCCTGAAGCAGCAAGTAGCCGAGCGCCGTGTCGACGACGTCGGTGGACGTCAGGCCGTAGTGGACCCATTTGCGCTCCGCGCCCAAGCTCTCGGATACCGCGCGAGTGAAAGCGATGACGTCGTGGCGAGTTTCTTGCTCGATCTCGTAGATACGGTCGATATCGAACTTCGCGTCGCGGCGCAATACCACGGTGTCCTCGTGCGGGATGTGCCCGAGCTCTGCCCATGCTTCGCATGCTGCTAATTCAACCTCGAGCCAGGCTTGGAACTTGTTCTCTTCGGTCCAGATTGCCCGCATCTCGGGGCGGCTGTAACGTTCGATCATGATCGGTTAAACCCTCCATATATCTGATTGGGAGATCCATTCAAGCGCCGCCTCGACGTTCGGGGCGAGCACGTTGATATGGCCCATCTTGCGCATGTGTTTCGCTTCCGCCTTGCCGTACAGGTGAACCTTCGGCTCCACGCCGAGCTTGCCGGCGACCGCATCGTGCGACTGCATCCATTGCATCAGCGGCTCCATGTGCTCGCCGAGGATGTTCGCCATGACGACCGGCGTCAGCAGCGACGCGTCGCCGAGCGGCAGATCGCAGATCGCGCGCACGTGCTGCTCGAACTGCGAAGTCCGGCAAGCTTCCATCGTGTAGTGGCCGGAATTGTGCGGCCGCGGCGCGAGCTCGTTGACGAACAGCTTGCCGTCGGCCGTGACGAACATCTCGACCGCGATCAGCCCGACGACGCCGAGCGTCTCGGCGATCGACACCGCCAGCCGCTCGGCCTCGGCGATCACTTCCGCCGACTCGCGGGCCGGCACGATCGAGAGATGAAGGATATTGCGAACGTGAACGTTCTCGGCCGGCGGGAACGTCCGGACTTCGCCGGACGGCCGGCGCGCCGCGATTACGGATATTTCCTTGTCGAAGCGGATGAACTGCTCGAGCACGAGCTCGGTGCCCGTCTTCCGCGCTTCTTCCCACGCGGGCGCCAGCTCGTCCTCGCCGCGCAGCACCCACTGGCCTTTGCCGTCGTAGCCGCCGGTCGCCGTCTTGAGCACCGAAGGCAAGCCGAGCCGGGCAACGGCCTCGCGCAAGCTCTCCAAGCTTACGATCTCCGCGTAAGGAGCGACCGTCGCGCCCGCCGCCTCGATCGCGCGCTTCTCGCGCAGCCGATGCTGGGTCGTGTAGAGCAATTGGCTGCCTTGCGGCACGTACGACTCCGTCTCGAGCATCGCCGCCACGTCCGCGTCGACGTTCTCGAACTCGTACGTGATAACGTCCGAGCGCTTCGCCAGCTCTCTGGCCGCCTCGCGGTCGTCGTACTTCGCGACGATCTGAGCCGCCGTCTGCCCGCAAGGCGAATCCGGCGTCGGATCGAGCGTCACGAACTTGTAGCCGAGCCGGTTGCCCGCGTGCGCGAGCATGCGCCCGAGCTGGCCGCCGCCGAGGACGCCGATCGTGGCGCCCGGCATGATCTTGCGCGGCGCGGCCGCCTTGGCGTCCATCGGCTCGCAGCCGTCGATGCCGCAAGCCTCGCCATCTCCGTCGAACAGACTATCCAACCGAATCATCTCGCTCATCCCGGCAGCTCCGCGTTATCGAGCACGTCCTGCATGATGCGCGCGCGTCTGGCGGCGACCTTCGCTTGCACGCCGGCGTCGAACGACCCGATCATCTGCGCCGCGAGCAGTCCCGCGTTCGTCGCGCCGGCCGCGCCGATCGCTACGGTCGCGACCGGAATGCCGCCCGGCATCTGCACGATCGACAGCAACGAATCGAGCCCGTTCAACGCTTTCGATTGAACGGGCACGCCGATGACCGGCAAGACGGTTTTGGAAGCGACCATGCCGGGCAGATGCGCGGCGCCTCCCGCTCCCGCGACGATGACCTTCAGGCCGCGCTCGGCCGCTGTTTCCGCGTACTCGAACATCAAGTCCGGCGTACGGTGAGCGGATACGACCTTCTTCTCGTACGGAATCTCCAACTCGTCCAGGATGTCGCAAGCCTTTTTCATCGTGTCCCAATCCGAAGTGCTTCCCATGATAACGCCAACCAATGCCGACATGCTTCCACCCTTCCCAGGTGCATAATGGTATGATAAACGCGCAAAAAGACCGATGGGCATACTGTCAGCATTCCCCGATCGGCCACTCCTCTCTCTATGGCAAACGGAAGGACGGACGACAACACAAAGCCCGAACCTGGATGGGTCCGCGCTTCTATTCGCCTATCATTCGACATTCGCCGCGTAGTCCGGAAATTAGGGTTTCCGGGTAGAGACTCATCGGGCCGATCCCCGACATTATACGCGTATTTAATTCGCTGTCTAGCAGCGGGTAATTTGCTCTTGTAACGTTACTAAGTTTACCCCACATCTGATAGGTTGTCAAACAAAGACGAACACTCCGGGAGTCATGAAATATTAATGTTCGGATTTAGACACATCCTCGCGAACTCTGCCCATTATGCCTTCGACAATATCCGAACAATGCCACCGGCGACCCTGTCGAAAGTGCGCCAACCGCATGAAAAAACCGCCGTCTCTTCCTATGGAAAGGAAGAAACGGCGGAATCGATGCGCGCCTATTCGGTTAAGCGGGTTTAGCCTTGCGAACCGATGAACGCGTAGCGCGCGACCACGAGAATCGCGAGCACCCACATCAGCCAGTGGACTTTGTACTTGCCTTTGCCGAGCAGATTCACGGCCGTCGCAAGAACGACGTAGGAGACGATGCCGAACGAGATGCCGTTGGCGATGTTATACGTGAACGGCATCAACACGATCGTCAGGAACGCCGGAATCGCGATCGTGTAGTCTTGGAAGTCGATCAGCTTAACCGATTGCAGCATGAGCAGGCCGACGATGATCAGCGCCGCCGCTGTCGCCGGGCCGGGAATCAGGGCGATGACCGGCGCGAGGAACAATGCGGCGAGGAAGAATATGCCCGTCGATACCGCCGTCAAGCCGGAACGTCCGCCTTCGGCTACGCCCGCGGCGCTCTCGACGTACGCGGTCGTCGTGCTCGTGCCGAGCAACGCGCCGCCGCTTACCGCTACCGCGTCTACCAGCATCGCTTTGCCGACGCGTTTGTTGCCTTCGACGGGGTCTTTCATCAAGCCGGCGCGGTTCGCCGTGCCGACTAGCGTGCCGAACGTATCGAACAGCTCGACGAACGTGAACGTCGCGACGATCGAGATAAGGCCCGTCGTCATGACGCCTTCCCAGTCGAAGTTGGCGAACGCGACTTTATCGAGTTCCGGGATCCATGGCGTCAAATCCGTGTTGATGTCGGTCGGTACGTAGGACGAGCCCATGATCATGCCGATGATCGTCGTGCCTAGAATGCCGAACAGGATCGCGCCTTTAACGCGAAGAACCATCAGGATGGAGATGAGCGCCAGACCGATCAGCACGAGCTGAACGCCATGGTTCTCGAGCGAGCCCATGTGGAACACGGTCTCGAAGAACGCCACGTCCGTGAACTTGTGCGCCGGAATGTCGGCCCCGGCTTCGACGCCAACCGTGAGCAGGCCGCTGTTTTTCAAACCGATGATCGTAATGAAGAGACCGATGCCTACCGTAATCGCGTGCTTCAAGCCGTCAGGCATCGCGACCAGCAGCATCTGGCGCACCTTCGTAAGCGTAAGTAGGATGAAGATAAGCCCCGAGATGAATACGGCCGTCAGCGCGATCTCGAACGTAACCGGCGAACCGGACGCTTGGGAGCTCAGAATAACGGATGCGAAGTACGCGTTAAGTCCCATGCCCGGCGCTACCGCGACAGGGAAGTTAACGAACAAGCCCATCGCGATCGTGAAGATGCCCGCAGCGAGCGCGGTAGCCAGGAAGATCGGATACCATTCCGCTCCCGGCACGGATCCGAAGCCCGTCAGGGTGTTCGGGTTAACCGCCAGTATGTACGCCATCGTCATAAAAGTCGTAAGACCCGCCATGATCTCTGTGCGTACGTTCGATCCCAGTTCTTTCAGCTTAAAGAAACGTTCCATGTGTTTCGACAAGCTCCCTTCAATTGGTTAGTTGATGGTTGAAACTAAGGCAGAACATACAAAAAACCCAGAAGATGACACCTCTAGGTTCCGCACAACTGGGAAAAACCATACGTTCGGGGCGCGCGCTGCCCGTATAGCATGACTCTTCCACTTCCCGTAGCCAGATCATTTGCGGTGACCTCGTAGATACTTCCGGGCCGATTCCCGGAATTATACGAAAAGAGATATTCAGTTGTTAGTTCACTCTCATTCTAGGACCAAGTACCTTGTCTGTCAATGAATATTACGAATATTGTAACCGCTTAACCTGATCGAACGTTCGGAATTATCTCATAATTAGGCGGGATTAGGCTGAAAAACACGCAAAAACGCCCCAGCCGGGTTGCGACGGGGGCGGTTCGGTTCCAACTATGTCGAATACTGTCATGCCTTGATCAGTACGCGGGACGTTTCCCTCTTATTCCCACTCGATCGTCGCCGGCGGTTTGGACGTAATGTCGTAGACGATCCGGTTGACGTTCTGCACCTCGTTGACGATGCGATTGGAGATCTTCTCCAGCACGTCCCAAGGGATGCGCGCCCAGTCCGCGGTCATGCCGTCGATCGACGTAACGGCGCGAATGCCGACCGCGTACGAGTACGTGCGGCCGTCGCCCATGACGCCTACGCTCTTCATGCCCGGCAATGCCGTGAAGTATTGCCAGATCTCGCGATCGAGACCGGCTTTGGCGATCTCGTCGCGCAGAATCGCGTCGGATTCGCGCACGATCTCGAGCTTCTCCGGCGTGACTTCGCCGAGCACGCGGATCGCGAGACCCGGTCCCGGGAACGGCTGACGCATGACGATCGCTTCCGGCAAGCCGCACTCGGCGCCGACTCGGCGAACTTCGTCCTTGAACAGCGTCTTCAGCGGCTCGATCAGCTTGAACTTCATGTCTTCCGGCAAGCCGCCGACGTTATGGTGCGACTTGATCGTCTGGGCCGTGGCCGTGCCGCTCTCGACGATGTCGGTGTACAGCGTGCCTTGCGCGAGGAACGTGAAGTCGTCGAACTTCGCGGACTCTTCCTCGAACACGCGGATGAAGTCCGTGCCGATGATTTTCCGCTTCTTCTCTGGATCGTCCACGCCCTTCAGGTTGCCGAGGAACCGCTCGCTGGCGTCGATCTTCACGACGTTCATGCCGAACTTGCCGACGAACGTCTCCATGACGCTCTCCGCTTCGCCCTTGCGAAGCAAGCCGTGGTCGATGAACATGCAAGTCAACTGGTCGCCGATCGCCTTATGGATCAAGATCGCCACGACGGAAGAGTCCACGCCGCCGGACAGCGCGCACAGCACCTTCTTGTCGCCGACTTCGTTGCGGATTTCCGCTACCATATCGTCGATGAACGAGCCCATCGTCCAGTCGCCGCGGCAGCCGCACACTTCGAACAGGAAGTTGCCGATCATCTCGTTGCCTTGCACCGAGTGGCGTACTTCCGGATGGAACTGCACCGCGTAGAAGTGACGGGACGCGTCGCTCATCGCCGCTACCGGCGCATGCTCCGTGCTCGCGTCGACGCGGAAGCCTGCCGGCAGCTCCGTGACGTGGTCGCCGTGGCTCATCCATACCGTCTGGCGACGGTCGAGCTTCTTCGCGAGGTGCGCGTCTTCGATGAAGTCGATGTCCGACTTGCCGTATTCGCGCTTGTGGGCGGGCTCGACTTTACCGCCGAGCTGGTGCGTGATCAGTTGCATGCCGTAGCAGATGCCTAAGATCGGAATGCCAAGGTCGTAGATCGCCGGATCGACTTGCGGCGCTCCTTCCGCGTATACGCTGGCGGGTCCGCCGGAGAAGACGATGCCTTTAGGCTGCAGCGCCCGGATCTTGTCGACCGAGACGTTGAACGGCAGCAATTCGCTGTATACGCCTAGATCGCGAATACGGCGGGCGATCAGTTGGTTGTACTGGCCGCCGAAGTCCAATACGACGATCATTTCGTGCTGATTCGTAGTCACTTGTAAACCGAGCCTCCTGCAATCAATTGAATGTATTATAGCCGTGCGGCTTTCGCAGCGTCAAGGTTGCGCGGGCGTCGCGGGAGGCTTAGTTCTTCTTCGCCGGACGCTTGCGCTTGTTCAGCGCGCGGATCGCGGCGACGACTTCGTCGACGTGGCCCTTCACCTTCAGGTTGCGCCACTCTTGGACGAGCTTGCCGTTCTCGTCGATCAGGAACGTCGAGCGCACGATGCCCATGTAGACTTTGCCGTACAGCTTCTTCTCCTGCCATACGCCGTACAGGTCGCAGACGCGGTGATCGACGTCCGCCAGCAGCGGATAGGTCAGGCCGTACTTGTCCATGAACTTGCGGTGGGATTTCAGATCGTTCGTGCTGATGCCGAGAATGACCGTGTTCTCGTCTTCGGCGGCCAGCACCGCGCTCGCGTCCCTGAAGTCGCACGATTGTTGGGAGCATGCCGGCGTAAGATCCTTAGGATAGAAGAAAATAACGACTTTGCGGCCGCGGTACTCGCCGAGCTTGACCTTAGCCTTGTCCGGTTCGGCCGGTACGATGGCGGGGAGCTCGAAGTCCGGCGCCTTGCGGCCGACTTGCGGGGGATGCTTGCTTGGCATGTGCGATAGTCCTTTCCATTGCGCTTGCGTGTGGCGTATTGCGTATTGCGTTAGGATTCAGCTTACCACTTCGGCGGGGAAAAAGGGAACACGCGCAGCGCCCTAACTCCCCGCACCGCGGTACCGGCGAACCCCGCTGTTCCAGAACAGGAGGCCGAGTCCGCCGACGACGAGGCCGACGGCTGGAGTGAGCAACGACAGCGTCACGTCCTGATGCCGGTCGAGGAAGAACGACGCCGGGTAGACGCCGACGAACGCGAACGGCAGCAGCCACGTCAGCAGGAAGCGAATGCCCTTGTTGTAGATCTGGACCGGATAGCGGCCGTAGTTCTGAATGTTGTAGATGAGCGGCACGATGCCGGTCGGCGCGTCGGAGTAGAACGAGATCGCCGCCAGCGCCGTGTACACGCCCGCGTAGACGAGCGTCGATCCGAGCACCAGCAGCGCCAGAATGAAGGGATCGTACCACTCGAACGGCATGCCGAGCGTCGTCCATGCCGAGCCCATGATCGCGAGTCCGACGAACGCGCCGATGAGCGACGGCGGATCCACGTTCTCAAGCATGATCTGCACGAGCGAATGCGCCGGCCGCGTCAGCACGCGGTCCATCTCGCCCTTGGCGATGTAGCGCTCGCCGAAGTTCCACAAGTTGAAGAACGTCGTGAACAAGCCGTACGGGATCATGAAGTAGCCGTACACGAAGACGACTTCCGCCTGCGTCCAGTCGCCCAGCGCCGGCGTGTGCAGGAACACGACGAAGATGAAGATCAGGTTCATCGCCGAGAAGAGCAGGTCGCTCACGACTTCCACCCAGAAGTCCGCTCGGTAGGTGAGCTTTGTTTTCAAATAATTGCCGATATATTCGCGGAACAGCGATAAAGTAAATTTCATGCGCCGGTCAACCTCCTTGCACGAACAGCCTGCGGCGCGCGGAGCGCCACATGGCCATGATCGGTAGAATGAGCACGGCGAACCAGACGACCTGAACGAGCAGCGCCTGCCAGACGTCGGCGCCGTTCAGCCGTTCCGTGAACACGGAGCTCGGCAAGTACGTGATCGCCGGGAACGGCAGCCACTCGAGCGCCGACTGCGCCCACAGCGGGAAGAACGCGATCGGCAGCAGCACGCCCGACAGCAAGTCGAGCAGGATCCGCTTCATGCGCATCATGCCCTCGTTGTTCTCGACGAAGAAGGCGAACAGGCCGGTCAGGATGTTCAGCTGCGAGTTAATGAGGAAGCTGAACCAGAGCATGACGATGAACACGACGTAACGCATCGGATCGCTGGGGAACGAGATCGGGAACAGCAGCGACACGACGATCATCCCCGGAATCATGAACAATCCGAAGCGGAATAGACCCTCTCCGAAGCCTTGCATCATTTTCACGATCAGGTAGTTGTACGGACGCGTCATCTGGACCGCCAAGCTGCCGTCGCGGATGTCGTTCGAGATTTCCCTGTCGAGGTTGTTGAAGTAGAACGCGCGCCCCATCCACGACACCGCGACGTACGTCGTCATCTGCGCCACCGTGAAGCCTTGGAGCGTATCCGATTCCCCGTAGATCGCCTGCCATAGAAAATAGTACGCCCCGATATTGATCGCGTAGATGACGATGCCGCTATAATAGTTCACCCGGTAGGCGAGCATCATGAGGAACCGGATCCGGATGAGCTCCAGATAAGCGCTAGCCACGGGCGCCCGCCCCCGCTTCCGCCTTCTCCGGCTCGGACTCGGCGACCGCATCGCGCTTCGGCGCTTCGGCGCTGCCCGATTGGTAGATCTCGCGGACGATCTCGTCCGTGTTCGTCTCGAAAATCTTGATGTCGCTAATGTCTAGCCGCGTGCCGACGACGCGGGAGAGCACCTCCGACACGTTCAGCTCGCGCGGCAGCCATACCTTCGCGGTCTGCTCGTTGTCCATCGTCCACCGAACCTCGAGGCCGCTCGTCAATGCGCTCATCGCCGACAGGGTGACCGGGTCGTTGAACTGGAACTGCACTTCCCGCCCTTTGCCCCAGCGCGTCTTCAGCTCCTCGAGCCCGCCGTCGTATATAATACGTCCGTCGTCCAGCATAATAACGCGAGAGCAGAGCGCTTCGATATCTTGCAGATCGTGCGTCGTCAGCAGAATCGTCGTCCCGTGCTCGCGGTTCATCCGCTTCAGGAATTCGCGGATCTCCGTCTTCACGACGATATCGAGGCCGATCGTCGGTTCGTCGAGGAACACGATCGACGGATTATGCAGCAGTGCCGCCACGAGCTCGCAGCGCATCCGCTGGCCGAGACTGAGCTTGCGCACCGGACGGTTGAGCAGCTCCTGCAGATGAAGCGTCTCGACCAATTCGTCCAACCGGCGCTTGAAGTCCGTCTCTCCTACACGATACACCTTGCGCAGCAGCCGGAACGATTCGATGACGCCGATGTCCCACCAGAGCTGGCTGCGCTGGCCGAAGACGACGCCGATGCCGCGGACGAACGTCTCGCGGTCCTTGTACGGCACGTACCCGTTCACGAGCAGCTTGCCCGACGTCGGAACGAGAATGCCGGTCAGCATCTTGATCGTCGTCGACTTGCCCGCCCCGTTCTCCCCGATATAACCGCATATCTCGCCTTGCGGAATATGGAAGCTGATATCCTTGACCGCGGTCACCTCGGTGTGCTCGCGCTTGAACAGATCCTTGAGCGCTCCCTTAAGACCCTCGCGGTTTTTTTGCACTTTGAACTGCTTTCTCAGCTCGTTCACTTCGATCGCTAACATCGTTACCTCCCGGCGAAACTTGCTTGTCCCGCATGCGAAACTTTATAATTCCTATGATGTAATCTTACCTCACTAATGATTCAGCTTACAATGCCGCCCGCGATTCCGATACGTACGCAGGTTCAGACATGAGAAGCGGAGAGGAATGACAGATGTCTAAAAAATGGAAGTATTCGTTGTTCGGCGTTCTTGCCGTGCTGTTCCTGGCGTTCTGCTTCATCGGCTGGTGGGTATTCCGCATGGCCAACGTCGCCGATAGCGCCCACAAGTCCAACGAGGAATCCCGGTTCAGTCAGATCGAGAGCAAGCCGGAGTACAAGCCGCCCGAATGGGAAGGCTCCGAGCGCGTCAACGTGCTGCTCATGGGCGGAGACGAACGCGGACTGCGGGAGGGCGAAGTCGCCCGTTCCGACTCGATGCTCGTCGTTTCTCTAGACCCGCAGAAGAAGACCATCCACTTGTTCTCCGTCCTGCGAGACACGTGGGTCGAAATTCCGGGCTATCACGACAACCGCGCGAACGTCCCGCTCTCGCTCGGCGGACCCGATCTGGCGATGAAGACGATCGGCAACATGCTCGGACTCGACATCCAGTATTACGCGTACGTCGACTTCCAAGGGTTCATCAAGCTCGTGGACGCGATCGGCGGCATCGACTTCTACGTCGAGAAGGACATGCATTGGTCCGATTCCGCGGACGACCACAAGTACGATATCAATCTGAAGAAGGGCCAACAGCATCTCGACGGCGATCACGCGCTGCAATACGTGCGGTTCCGCCACGACAGGCTGTCCGACTTCACGCGTACCGGACGCCAGCGCGAGTTCCTCGGCGCGATCGCCGACAAGCTGAAGTCCGGCTGGAACCTCATCAAGCTTCCGGACATTCTGGGTAAGGTCGTCCCGTACGTCGAGACGAACATGTCGTCGCGCGACATGCTGAAGCTGGCGACGCTCGGCTACAAGTCGCATCAAGCCGGCTCGGCGCAAGCGCCGCCGTCGGAGCTGCTCGCCGACGAGAAGATCGGCGGCTCTTCCGTGCTGGCCATCAGGGACAAGGACGCGTTGAAAGGCTTCGTCCAGCAGACGCTGGCTACGGATACGAGCTTGCCGGAGGCGACGCCGTCGCCTTCCGCGCCGCAAGCTAGCGGCCAATCGGGAGGAGAGTAACGGATGCAACCACGCGTAAGATCCGCGGAGCTATACGAACAAGCGCAGCGCCATATCGTCGGCGGCGTCAACAGCCCTTCCCGCTCGTTCAAGGCGGTCGGAGGCGGAGCGCCCGTCTTCATGGAACGGGGAGAAGGCGCGTACTTCTGGGACGTGGACGGCAACAAGTACATCGATTACTTGGCCGCGTTCGGCCCGATCATTACCGGCCACGCCCATCCGCACGTAACCGAGGCGATCGTGAGAGCCGCGCATAACGGCACGTTGTACGGCACGGCGACCGAGCACGAGATTCGGCTGGCGGAAATGCTGAAAGCCGCCATTCCGTCGATGGACAAGGTCCGGTTCGTCAACTCCGGCACGGAGGCGGTCATGACGACGATCCGCGTCGCGCGGGCGTACACCGGCCGCAGCAAGATCATCAAGTTCGCCGGCTGCTACCACGGCCACTCCGACCTCGTGCTCGTGGCGGCCGGCTCCGGACCGTCGACGCTCGGCATTCCCGATAGCGCGGGCGTGCCGGCGAGCATCGCGAGCGAAGTCATTACGGTTCCGTTCAACGACTTGGACGGTTTGCGGGAAGCTTTGGGCCGCTGGGGAGACGACGTCGCGGCCGTCATGGTCGAACCGATCGTCGGCAACTTCGGCATGGTCATGCCGCGCGAAGGCTTCCTTGAAGGGCTATGCAAGCTGACCCGCGAAGCCGGCGCGCTCGTCATCTACGACGAAGTCATCTGCGCGTTCCGGTTCCATTACGGCTCGGCGCAGACGTACGCCGCCTTCCCCGACCAAGACGCGATCCGTCCCGATCTCACCGCCCTCGGCAAAATCATCGGAGGCGGCTTGCCGATCGGCGCCTACGGCGGCCGAGCGGACGTCATGGAGAAGGTCGCGCCGCTCGGTCCCGCCTACCAAGCGGGTACGATGGCGGGCAATCCGGCTTCGATATTAGCCGGCATCGCTTGCCTCGAGGTGCTGCAGCAGCCAAGCGTCTACGAGAAGATGGAGCGTCAAGCGATCCGTCTCGTAGAAGGTTTACGGAACGCGGCCGGCAGCAACGGCGTGCCGCTTACGATCAATCGGATCGCCGGCGCTTTCTCGACCCACTTCTGCGATCATCCGGTCACGAACTACGACGAGGCTCAAGATACGGACGGAGAGCGGTTCGCCGGCCTCTTCCGCCTGATGCTCGAGCAAGGCGTCTACCTCGCGCCTTCGAAATACGAGGCGTGGTTCCTGACGACGGCGCATACCGACGCGGATATCGACGAGACGATCGCGGCCGCGGAGCGCGCGTTCGCGCGATTATAACGTCCATACCGAAGACCGGCATCCCCGGAGCGCGCAGCGCTTCGGGAATGCCGGTCTTTTTTGTTATTACGCAGACTTAATGCGCAGGCGCGTCGCCGAGAATGTCGCCTTGCGCGTTGATGACGACGGGGCCGGTGGCGACGTTCACGACGGCGAAGCCGTTATCGAAGTTGCCCGCCGCGTCGAATTGGGCCGGAATGACGACTTTGCCTTTGAGGTCGATATAGCCGTATTGGCCGTCTTCCTCGAACGACGCGAGGCCGTCATGGAAGTTGCCGACGTCGTAGTAGGAAGTCTCCAGCACGGTCTCGCCCTTCGCGTTCACGTACTTGAACGCTCCGTCCGCCTCTACGGGCGCCAAGCCCTCGTTGAACGAGAACGCCTTCGAGTAGACCGGCGCGATCGCCGCTTCGCCCTTGGCATTGACGAAGCCGAACGAGCCTTCTCCGTTCTCGCCCTCCGCCTGCACGAGACCGAGGCCCGCGCTGAAGTCGGACGCGCTCTGATAGACCGGCTTGATTACCGTCGCTCCCGTGCGATCGATATATCCGTATCTGCCTTCGACTTGAACGGCGGCCAACCCTTCGGAGAAGTAGAACGCATCCTCGTATTGCGGCGCGATCGTTTCTTTGCCGGCATGGTCGATATAACCGAACGCGTCGCCTTTGCGAACGAGCGCCAGCCCCTCGGAGAAGTCGTACAGCTCGTCGTAGCCGGTCGGCGTCAACACCGACTCTCCCTTGGCGTTAATATACGATGCGGTTCCGTCCTTGACCACGAGCGCCACGCCGTCGGCGAAGTCGTAAGCTTCGTCGTATTGCAGCGGAATCGCCTGCTTGCCAAGCGAGTTGATATAGCCGAACTTGCCATCGAGCTTCACGATCGCGAGCCCTTCATGGAAGCCGTTCGCCACTTCGTATTGCGCCTCGATGGCGCGTTCGCCGAACACGTTGACGTAGACTTGCTTGCTGCCGATCGCGATCGGATGCAGCTTCGGCGTAATCCGCAGCTCGGACGTCGCGGCATCCTTGTCGGCGGAGGCGCCGAACAGCTTGGCGACCGCGGCGGCCGGCACCCATAACGTGTTCTTCTCGATGACCGGAGCCGGATAGATATCCGCGCGCTGCCCGTTGACGCTCGCATAATACGAGAGATGCGTCAGTTGAACGGAGCGTTGTCCCTGCTTGAGCGTGACCGCTCTCAGCGCGGGGTCCCATTCGACCGTCGCGCCGATCGCGGCGGCGAGAAGTCTGGCCGGCACGAAGTCGGTTTGTTCGATATTGCGGACCGTCCATCCGGATTGCGCGACGCCGTCGACGGTGACGGCGACTGCCGCGTTGGCCGCATGGGCCGAGGAGGCAGGACCGAAGCTTGCGATTTGGATCGCCGTCAGCGCGGCCGCGGCGAACAATGCTCCCTTGCCGATCGTGGAACGATTGCGCGTGATCGTCATCGTACACTACCCCTTATCGATTGGATTATTTGATATAAATTTGGTCGAACACGCCTTTGTCGGCGAAGAACTTCGCTTGCGCCTTATCCCATCCTCCGAACTCGTCGATCGTGATGAGGTTCAGTTTCGGGAAATTCTTCTCGAATTCTTTCGCTATTTTGGCGTTGATCGGACGGTAGAAGTTTTTCGCGGCGATGCGCTGTCCTTCTTCTGTATACAAGTAATCCAGATAAGCGGTCGCCACTTGGCGCGTATCGTGCTTGTTCACGTTCTTCGTAACGACGGCGACCGTCGGTTCCGCCAGAATGCTGATCGACGGCGTGACGATCTCGAACTTGTCGCCGTACTCCTTCTTGACCAAGTACGCTTCGTTCTCCCATGCGATCAGGACGTCGCCGATTTCCTTGCCCACGAACGTATTCGTCGAGCCGCGGGCGCCGGTATCGAGGACGGGGACGTTGGCGAACAGCTTCTTGATGAATTCCTTCGCCTTGTCCTCGCTATTGTTGTTGTGCTCGAGGGCGTAGCCCCAAGCCGCCAGCAAGTTCCACCGAGCGCCGCCGGACGTCTTCGGATTCGGGGTGATGACTTTGACGTCGGACCGGACGAGATCGTTCCAATCCTTGACCTTCTTCGGATTGCCTTTGCGAACGAGGAATACGATCGTGGACTTGTATGGCGCGCTGTTGTTGGCCAAGCGCTTCTGCCAACCTTTGGCGATCAAGCCCTTCTGTTCGATCGCGGACACGTCGTATTCGAGCGCCAGCGTCACGACGTCCGCTTCCAAGCCGTCGATTACCGAGCGGGCTTGGGCGCCGGAGCCGCCGTGGGATTGCTTGACCGTCACTTTCTGGCCGGTTTTCTTCTGCCAGTACTTGGCGAATGCGGCGTTGTACTCTACGTACAGCTCTCGAGTAGGGTCGTACGATACGTTCAACAGCGTTACGCTTTTTTTCTCGGTCTTTTTGGTGACGGCACCAAAGACGGTCGTGGAGGACAGGATGAATGCGAATGCGATGAAGAGGATGAGGCGAATCGACTTTTTCATGCGAATGACTCTCCTTATAATAGGATCTCTTCTTCGGATAACGACCGAAGGCCTCGGCTCCGCCACGCCCCCCGGAACATACGGGTAGCCTTGACGGATCAACCGAGGCCTCCGGTGTACCGGTCGGCGCGTTTGGCGCGATCCATTTCGAATGACTTCATCATATTTCAGACTATTCCTAGTTGTCAACTATGAATTAATCGTTGACATCGGCAATCTTCCGTTGATACAATCTGCACAGATATCCAATTATTTCTATGGGATTTATACCTAATGAGAACAAAGGGGAATTGTCCATGTATCCACGTCTACGCGAACTACGCGCGCGTTACCTTCTAGGCGGCTTGTTGGCCGCCCTGCTTCTCGCTACCTCCGCCTGCTCCGGCGGGGCCAATAACGAACCGGCTGCCGTCTCCGAAGAGCCGGTCCCGTCGTCCGACTACGGCAAGCCCGTTCAATTGGTGAACGCGGTAGCGAACGGCGCGGCGGAACTGTTCAAGGCGATCGACGCCTCGTTCGCGCAAGATTGGAAGGAACGCACCGGCCAGGACGTGACGGTCGAGCAAGCCGCCGGCTTATCGGCCGCGCACGAGGCCGCGATCGTAGACGGTACGTTGCAAGCGGATCTCGCGACGCTGGGCGTCGGCATCGACATCGACGCGATTCAAGCCGGCGGCAAGATCGGCGAAGGCTGGCAGCAGCGCTACGACTACAACAGCTCCCCGTTCGAGACGGCCGTCGCGTTCGTCGTTAGAACCGGCAATCCGAAGGGTATCGCGGAATGGGAAGATCTCGTAGGCTCGGACGCGCAGGTTGTCGTCGCGAACCCCGCGACCGATTCGGACGCGCGCTGGTACTACGCGGCGCCTTGGGCGTATTCGCTAGACCGGACGCCGGAGGACCAGGAAGCCGCTTCGGCATTCGTGACGAGCTTCCACGAGCGGGTAAGCTTGCTCGCGCAGGACGATCAAGCAGCCGAGAACGCGTTCTTGACCGAGAACCAAGGCGACGTATGGGTGACGACCGAGAGCAATGCTCTACGGCTCGCGGCAGGCGCGGGCCAAGGGAAAGTCGAAGTCGTCGTCCCCGCCGTCACGCTTAAGGTCGAGCCGATCGTCTCCGTCGTCGACGCCAACGCGGACGCCAAGGGGACGAGGGAAGCCGCCAACGGCTACGCCGACTTCCTGTTCACGGAGAAGGCGCAGACGCTCGCGGCCGAGCACTTCTACCGCCCGCGCTACGCTTCGGTCGCCGAGCTGTTCGCGGACCGGTTCGCCGAGACGACGCTGCTCACGGTCGACGATAACTTGACCGGCTGGGAGGATCTCCAGGCTGCGCTGTTCGCGGACGGCGGACTTTACGGCAGCTTGCCTGCCAAATAAAAGAAACAAGGGCAACCTTCGGCTCTCGCCGTCGGTTGCCCTTCATCGTTCGCTAGCATGATTCGTTATCGGTCGTCGTATCTCCCGTCTACTTCGCTCGCCAGCTTCCGGTACAGCTTCGTCTCCTCCGCTACCGGATCCCGCTCCGCCTGCACGCGGATTTCCCACTTCGGGGATATCGCCCTCGCCGCTTCGACCTCCGGCGCCTCCGCTTCTTGCTCTCCTTCGGTCAGCATGCGGGCGAGCTGCTCCTCCGCCTCGCTGAACTTCTCTTCCGCGTCTGCCACGACATTCGCTCCTTTCCTCATCTAGGATGGACGAAAGCCGCGCTCGTCATGTGAGCAAGGCGATTCGAAGCTCCTCGATCAATTCGTCGTGAACGCGGCCGTTGCTCGCCGCGACGTCTCGCACCCCGAGATGGTACCGTTCGCCGTTCAGATCCGACATTCGTCCGCCCGCTTCCTCGACGAGCAGCGAACCGGCGGCGATATCCCACGCGCTCAGGTTGTATTCCCAGAACCCGCTTAACCGGCCCGCGGCGACGTAGGCGAGATGCAAGGCCGCCGAGCCCACGATGCGAAGATTGCGGACCTTCGGAGCCAGCGCTTGAATCCCCTTCATGTTCGCCGGCAGGGCTACGTGCTGGTCCGCCGGGAAGCCGGTCGCCACGAGGCTGCGGCTAAGCGTCTCTTCCGGCGACACCTGCATCGACCGTCCGCGGACGTAGGCGCCCTTGCCCCGCTCGGCGACGAACAACTCGTCTCTCGAAGGGTCGTACACGACGCCGACGATCACTTGTCCGCGATGCGCAAGCGCAATCGAAACGGAATAGAACGGGAAGCCGTGTACATAGTTCGTCGTCCCGTCGACCGGATCGACGATCCACAAGTATTCTTCGTCTCCCATCTCCCGAATCGCCCTCGCCGAAGCTTCCGGCCCCGGCTCCACGCCTTCTTCGCCTAGGAAGGCATGGTGCGGGAAGTGAGTCGCGATCAAGTTGCGGATCATCCGCTCCGATCCTTTGTCGACTTCGGTCACGAGATCGTGCATCGAATATTTCGTATCCAGCTGCGTGAAGCTGCCTGATTTGCTCTTGATCCATTCCCCGGCCTTCGACGCGCAATTGATCGCGACCGCCGTGAAGCTTTTGCCGCCGATCGTATGATTCGGCTCGCCAACGCTCATCTATCATCCCTCAGATCCTCGGATTCGTTGCCTAATCGACACCTTACTATACCTATAGCATATACGAAAAACCCGCCCGGCGGTTGCTAACTATATAGATAAGACATGAAAATTATAAATCGCGGGCGCCCTGAACGATCAGATAGATCGCCATGCCGAGCAGCGTCGCCTGCAGCAGCCAGATGAGCTGCTTGCCGCTCATCTTCGACGCGATGATCGCGCCGACGCGGCCTCCGACGATCGCGCCCGGCATGAGCGCGGCGAACAGCAGCCAGTCGATGTTGCCGTGCCACGCGTGCACGCCGCTGCCCAGAACCGAAGAGAGCAGAATGACGAACATCGACGTCGCGGTGGCGATGTGCGGCGGGAATCGGAACAGCAGCACCATCAACGGCACGAACAACGATCCTCCGCCGATCCCGAACAACCCCGAACATAGGCCTACTCCGCATCCGATGATCAAGGCCAGCGTCACGCTGTAACCGTACGTATGCCGTTCGCCTTTGCCGTCCGTGAAGCTTCTCTGTACCGGCCAATTCAGCCGAAGCGGCTTCATTCGCTGTCTGGCGATCATCAGACCGAACATAACGAACATGAAGATGCCGAAGGAGAGCTGGAACGGTCCCGGCTTGATTCCGTTCGTCAGCAGCGCCCCCGCCATCGCGGCCGGACCGCTCGTCGCGAAGAACAGCCATCCGGTACGGAAGTCGACCTTGCCTTGCTTATGATACGTATACGTCGCCGATAGCGCCGTGAAGATCAGCACGGCGAGCGAGGTTCCGACCGCTACCTGCGTCGTGACCGGGTCTCCCGCAATTCGCTCGCCTAGCAGCACGAGCACCGGCACCATGATGATGCCTCCGCCGAGACCGACGATGCTGCCGAAGATCGCCGCGACGGTTCCGATCGCGAATAATATTAAGATAGCCAATAACATCGAGTCATGCACTCCTACGTTCGATTGCCCTTGATTCGTATAGTATAAACCACCTCGGCGCGCACTTGCCATTATAGACGTCCATTTCGGTTATTGACGCGAAGAAGCCGCCTATTCGCTAGGCGGCTTCCGTACGATATAGCAAAATGAATTAAATCCCCACCGTATTGTAGCCGTTGTCCACGTACAACACTTCGCCCGTAATGCCGCGGGCCCAGTTGCTCATCAAGAACAGGGCGGTGTCGCCGACTTCGGCTGCCTCCGTGTTGCGGCGCAGCGGCGCCTTCTCCTCGACTTGCTTCAGAATCGAGTTGAAGCCCGCGATTCCTTTGGCCGCGAGCGTCCGGATCGGTCCGGCGGAAATCGCGTTGACGCGGATTTGATTCGGGCCGAGATCGTTCGCCAGATAGCGCACCGATGCTTCGAGACCGGCTTTGGCGACGCCCATGACGTTGTAGTTCTTCAGCGAGCGCTGCGCGCCGAGGTACGTCAAGGTGACGATGCTGCCGCCTTCCGTCATGAGCGGATGCAGCCGCTGGGCGACCGCCGTCAGCGAGTAGACGCTGATGTCGTGCGCGAGCGCGAATCCGGCGCGGGACGTATCGACGTACATGCCGTCCAGCTCCTCGGCCTTCGCGAACGCGATGCAATGCGCGAGTCCGTGAACGACGCCGACTTCTTCCTTCAGCCGGTGGGCCAAGCCCTCGATGTCTTCGTCTACCGCGACGTTGCACAGCAACGTCAGCGAGTCCGGAATCGTATCCGCGAGCTTCTTCACGCGTTCCTCGACCCGCTCGCTCTCGTATGTAAAGATCAATCTCGCGCCTTGCGACGCGAGCGATTGGGCGATCGCCCAGGCAATGCTTCTTTCGTTCGCGACTCCCATGACTACGATGTTCTTTCCTTGCAGCAATCCGCTCATTCGCCAACAATCCCCCTCGCCGAGAATCAGAAGCGTTCGCCGGCGACATGCCGCGATCCGCTGCCCTGCCTTCGAACTGGCAGAACGCTCCTGCATTTTCCAACGTAACGCATTTCCCGGGGGATTGCAACTGTTGCCCGTCATTTTATGAAAACGCTTAACCCGACACCTCGACGCTCGCGCCGTCGATGACGCGGATCGGTTCGCCCGATGCCTCGAGCCCGCGCAAATCCTCCATCAGCTTAACGAGAGATTCGTCCTTGCGCTTCGCTTCGATCATGACGTCAACCGCCGCGGTCGAGCCAGCGATCCCGTACAGGAACCGCAGCAAAGGCTGCGGATCCACATAATCCGCGTGCCCGCGCGGGTCCGACTCACTCTTCGGACTCGACACGTGCAGCTTCGGCGGCAGCCAGCGCGGATCGCCCATCGCGATGCCGCTTCGCCCGTTCCAGCCGAACTTCTCCCACGTTCGCAGAATGTCCGGCCATAGCGCCTCGGCTTGTTCCTCACCCGGATTGACCGCATGATGATGGATATCGAGCACCATCGGAACGCCGACCTCCTCGCTTATGCGCAACGTCTCGAGGGCGGTGAACGTTTTGTCGTCGTTCTCCAGCGTGATCCGATGCCTGAGCCGCTCCTCCATGAGGTTGAACTGATCGACGAACCGCCTGCCGGAAGTCGGCTTGTCCCCGTAGCTTCCGCCGACGTGGATGTTGCAGGTCGCCCGTTCGTCGAGCCCCATCGCCTCCAGCATCCGCACGTGGTAATCGAGCTCTCTGACCGAGTTGCGGTACACTTCCTCTCGCGGCGTGCTGAGAACCGTGTAATGATCGGGATGAAAAGAAAGCCGTATGCCATGCTCCCTCGCGAACGCGCCGACGTCCGCGAACCCTTGCGCGAGCGCGGGGTACGGATCCCAGTCGCTTAGGTCGGCATGGGTGGAGAGCGGGATGATCTTCGAAGTTATGCGGTACAGCTTCACGTCCATGTAGCGGCAATGCTTCAGCAGCCTTAGCGTGTTGTGCAAGTTCGCCTGCGCGATGCCTTCCAGCCTGCGTAAGCCCGCTTCGCGGTCGGCGAGCTTGGAGAACGTCGCCATGGTCATCGTGCGCGAAGGCGACGCGTCTTCCAACTGGACCGACATCGCGACGAATCCGAATCTAACGATCATGGTGCGGCGATTCCTCCAGACTTAGTCGGGTATCGTACTAAGTTTGCTCCTGATCGCCGAAAAACATTTCGTAAGCGAGCGCCGTCTGCACGCGCGATTCTTCCTCCGTCAACCGGCGCACGAGCTCCATCTCTACTTGGGTCACTTCCTCGCCTTGGAAGTTCCTCTCCGCGATCGACGCCAGAATGCGCACGATGGCGACGGCCGTATTGTCCGGAGCGTAAGCGATCACCTTCTGCCCGGTCGGGAAAATGCGATAATGCTTCTTCACCATTTTGCCGCGGCCGTATTCGAGCAGTTCGTACAGCTCGCCGTCGGACTTGAATTTGCACACGGAATTGAATTCGGTCTGGAATCCCATGGTTCTTAACCCCCTCGTTCTTGTTGCGTTCATTATAACCCGCCGAACGCGGCGATTGCACATTGCCGTTGCCGTCGGTCGTCATCTACCCGTATAATGGATCTAAGCGCGTGAAGCACACCGTCCTCCCCCTTGCATGGGGGTTGGGCGGTTATTTTTTTATCCATGGGAGGGAAATAGCGGTGAGTAAATTCGAGTCGGCTTACGAAGCTTGGTTGAACAAGCATCGCGCGGCGGCCAGCGGTGAACGGTTACGAAGACTGACGAAAGGACATGGTTACGGCGAAAAACTGTTGCTACAGACGGGGTGGTGGCCGACATTCGGGAACTTCGACCATCTAGTGCCGGAGTTCGAGTTCGTGGACGATGAGGGGAATTACTATTATATGGATCTTGGATATGCGCGCTTGCCTAAACCCACCTGTTTGGAATCCGACAGCTTCGGCATTCACGCCCGGGACGCGGATCGCGATTCGTTCTCACGCGGATTGGAGCGTCAGAACGCGATCGTACTGTCGGACTGGCACATCCTTCGTTTCTCGATCGACAAGCTGAAGGAGGATCCCGGCTACTGTCAGCGCACGCTTCGCAAAATGCTCGAGAGCTGGTACGGAGAGGACAGCATGCGGTTGAACGGGTTGAACGTGTACGAAAGGGAGATCTATAGGTTGGCGACTCGGTCGATTATTCCGATCGAAACGGCGGATGCGTGCGCATGTCTCGGGAAGAGCGACCGGTTCGCTCGCGATTTGCTCCATGGCATGGTGGCTAAGGGCATTCTCGAGTCCGCCTCCGGCGTATCGCGTGTACGAAGCTATCGGCTCGTGCGCTAGCGTGATGAGGCCGGAGCCGGGGTCAAGATAGCGGAACCTCGTTCCGCTATTGCGGCCTGGCGCGCCCTTCGCGGCGAGATAGCGGAACCTCGTTCCGCTATTGCGGCCTGGCGCGCCCTTGGCGGCGAGATAGCGGAACCTCGTTCCGCTATTGCGGCCTGGCGCGCTCTTCGCGGCGAGATAGCGGAACCTCGTTCCGCTATTGCGGCCTGGCGCGCCCTTGGCGGCGAGATAGCGGAACCTCGTTCCGCTATTGCGGCCTGGCGTGCCCTTCGCGGCGAGATAGCGGAACCTCGTTCCGCTATTGCGGCCTGGCGCGCCCTTCGCGGCGAGCCAGCGAACGCAAAAAAAGCGGCGCCGAAGCGCCGCCCATCCCGTAATCATTCCCCGCCGCCGTACTCCAGCGACTGCCGCTCCGCATGGCGCTCGATCGCCAGCCGGATCAATTCGTCCAACAGCTCCCGGTAAGAGACGCCGGTTTCCTTCCACATGAGCGGGTACATGCTGAACGGCGTGAATCCCGGCATCGTGTTCACCTCGTTGATGAACAGCGCGTTGTCCCCGCGGCGCAGGAAGAAGTCCGCGCGGCACAATCCGGAGTTGTCGATCGCCCGGAAAGCGCGAATCGCCATCTCGCGAACCGCCTGCGCCGTCTCAGGAGAGATCTCCGCCGGGATGACCATGACCGACTTGCCGTCGATGTATTTCGCCTTGTAATCGTAGAACTCGTTCGAGCTGCAGATCTCGCCCGGCACCGAAGCGCGAGGCTCGTCGTTGCCGAGCACGCTGACCTCGATCTCCCGCGCGTCGCAGAACTCTTCGACGATGATCTTGCGGTCGTACCGCAGCGCCTCTTCGACCGCGCCTACGAGCTCCTCGCGGTTGCGCGCCTTGGATACGCCGACGCTCGAGCCCAGGTTCGCCGGCTTGACGAAGCACGGATAGCCGAGCTCCTCGACGTTCGCAAGCACGCGATCGCGATCTTTGATCCAAGCATGCTTAATGAAGTGACGGTAGCCGACTTGCGGCAACCCCGCCGCCGCGAACATCGTCTTCATCGCCACCTTGTCCATGCCGACGGACGAGGCGAGCACGCCCGCGCCGACGTAAGGCAGTCCCGCCATCTCGAACAGCCCTTGGATCGTGCCGTCTTCACCGAAGGTGCCGTGCAGCAGCGGCAACATGACGTCGATCGCCGCGCCGGATTCGGCCTTCGCACCAACCGCAACCGCGCTCTCGGTAATACCCTGAAGCACAGGCAGCAGCGCGTTGCCGGCGCCGGCGAGATCACCGGCCGCGCCCGTATCGTCGCCGGCGACGCCCGCCGCCGAGAATTGCAATTCGGCAACCGCGGACGGCGGAGCCGCCAACGCGGCACCCGATCGCCATTGTCCCTTCGCGGTAATATAGAAAGGAATGAGTTCGTATTTGTCGTAATCGAACGCCTTCGATACCGCCAGCGCGGTCTGCAGCGAAACTTCGTGTTCGCCCGAACGTCCGCCGTACACGAGACCGACGCGAATTTTGTTCCCCATGAGGACCTCCGGAATATAAGTCATTCGTAAATATGGAAGAAGCGGTACTGGGTTCTGTCCGTCCAGGCATACGAGTCGCGATAGTCCCAGTAACGGTGGCGGCTGCTCACCGTGTTCGCGTTGACGAGCGGCATGCCTTCCGGCGTGAATGCCGTCACGATCGTCGTGTGCTGATACCGGCCATTGCCGTCCCAGTCGTAACAGATCACGTCCCCTAACCGGAGCAGCTCCGGCCGATCGACGGCTTCGGCCTTCAGGCCGTAGGCGCGCGGCTGCGACAAATATCCCTGCAGCGCGTTCGATACCGCCCAGCTGTAGCTCCACTGCTCGACGTTGTTCTGGCGCCCCTTGTACCACCAGCCCGATTCTCTTCTCCCAGTATAGTCCATCGGAATGCCCCCTGCAAAGATGCACTGGGACACGTAGTTCGTGCAATTCACGGCAAAATCCTCGTAGGACGCGTTCGGCTCGTTCCACCATCTCTCCGCGTAGGCGACGGCGGCCTCCCGGCGATACGGGGCGTCGCGCATATTCCGGTCGTAGCCCGTTTCGCTTCCCGCGACGGCTCCGACGTACAACCTGGACTTGAAGCCGTGCAGCGCGTTCGGATTCAGATAAGGAAGCGAAGGAATCGTCGGCCGTCTGTCGTCCTCGAAGCTAACGAAGCTTCCTAAGCTTCCTTCCGCGTGCCGGGGTTCCGGATCGACGGAGACGCCCTGCTCCGGATTCGCCTCCGTCGCGAGCGGCTGCACCGAATCGAGGCGCCAGCTCGAGCCGACGCGAACGAATTTGACGCGTTCCCGGTCGATGCGCTCCTCTTGCCACGGACTGCCGCGCTGTTCGAACGAGCGAACCGAATGCAAGGCGATCTCGACGACCGCTTCCCCCGAATTGGCGCGTTGGCGTTCGATACGCGTTCGCATTTCGCTATGAACGGGCTTAATGCCGGACTTTTTCTCCCGCAGCATCGCCACCCGCATCCGCTTGGCGAGCCGATCGCGCTGCCCGACGTCGGCGATCTGCTTCAGCACGCCCGAATCTTTGCTTAATGCCGCTTCGTTCATCGCGCTCACGTATCGGAACAACGCGTCCTTCCATTCCCCCGCTCTAGACGCTTGATTGGGCACAGCGATCCCTCCCCGATGAAGACATGGAGCCGTCCGTACATTTTATGCCCGGCTTCGCCCGTCCGATGCCTTCGTTCCCCTCGGATGAATTCGCCCCCGCATGCGGTATTCTAATGGAATAGGCCCGTTACGTCTTTACGGAATATGCGCAACAGAGTATACTTGATCTTGTAGCATTATAATGAAATCGTGTTTCACTGTATGAAACAAAGCTAGGAGGCGCGTTGAATTGTCCAAATTGCCTTATCAAGTCGAATCAGACCTTCAGTCGTCGGGTAACTCTTACCGCTACTATCGTCTGCAAGCGTTGGAGGAACAAGGCGTAGGCCCTGTCTCCAAACTCCCGTTCTCGATCAAAGTATTGCTGGAAGCCGCAATCCGTCAATTCGACGGCCGGGGCATCACCCAGGAGCACGTCAAGCAATTGGCGAACTGGGCGAACGGCCGCGAAGACAAAGAAATTCCGCTTATCCCCGCGCGTATCGTCCTGCAGGACTTCACCGGCGTACCGGTCGTCGTCGATCTCGCTGCGATGCGCGAAACCGTCAAGCAAGCCGGCGGCGATCCGAACCGGATCAACCCGCTCGTGCCGGTCGACCTCGTCATCGACCACTCCGTCATGGTCGACGCGTTCGGCACGCCGGACGCGCTTAAGACGAACACGGATATCGAGTTCGAACGGAACAACGAGCGCTACCGCTTCCTTCGCTGGGCGCAAACGGCGTTCGATAACTTCCGCGCGGTTCCTCCGGGAACGGGTATCGTTCACCAAGTCAACCTGGAGTACCTGGCATCCGTCGCCGCAACGAAAACGAAGAACGGCGTAACCGAAGTGTATCCGGATTCGCTCGTCGGCACGGACTCCCATACGACGATGATCAACGGACTCGGCGTCGTAGGCTGGGGCGTCGGAGGCATCGAAGCCGAGGCGTGCATGCTCGGCCAACCGCTCTACTTCGTCATGCCTGAAGTTATCGGCTTCAAGCTGACCGGCAAGCTCGCGGAAGGCGCTACGGCGACCGACCTCGCGCTGACCGTAACCCAAATGCTCCGCAAAAAAGGCGTCGTAGGCAAGTTCGTCGAGTTCTTCGGCCCCGGCTTGTCCAACATCAGCCTGGCGGACCGCGCGACGGTCGCCAACATGGCTCCGGAATACGGCGCGACGATCGGCTTCTTCCCGATCGACGAAGAAGCGCTCAACTACATGCGCCTGACGGGTCGCGAAGAAGCTCAAATCGAGCTCGTCGCCGACTACTACAAAGCGCAAGACATGTTCCGCACGGACGCGACGCCTGATCCGGTGTTCTCCGACATTCTCGAGCTCGACTTGTCGACGATCGTACCGAGCCTTGCCGGTCCTAAGCGCCCGCAAGACCGCGTAGAGCTGACGAACATGAAGAAGAACTTCAACGACAGCATCCGCACGCCGATCGACAAAGGCGGCTTCGGCCTGTCCGACGACAAAATCGCGCAATCCGCTTCCGTCAAGCATCCGAACGGATCGGCGAGCACGCTGCAGACGGGCGCCGTCGTCATCGCGGCCATCACGAGCTGCACGAACACTTCGAACCCGAGCGTAATGGTGGGCGCGGGTCTCGTCGCGAAGAAAGCCGTCGAACGCGGCTTGAAAAAACCGGGCTACGTCAAAAGCTCGCTGACGCCGGGCTCGCTCGTCGTTACCGACTACTTGGTGAAAGCCGGCTTGTTGCCTTACCTCGAGAAGATCGGCTTCTACGTAGCCGGATACGGCTGCGCGACGTGTATCGGCAACTCCGGTCCGCTGCCGGACGAAGTCAGCATCGCGATCGCCGAGAACGACATGACGGTTGCCGCCGTCATTTCCGGTAACCGGAACTTCGAAGGCCGCGTTCACGCGCAAGTGAAGGCGAACTATCTGGCATCTCCGCCGCTCGTCGTCGCTTACGCGCTCGCGGGCACCGTTAACATCGATCTGTCCGTCGATCCGATTGGCTACGACAACGACAATCAACCGGTATATTTGAAGGATATCTGGCCGACGAACGAAGAGATTCAACAAGCCGTCGGCGCTTCGCTCACGCCGGAGATGTTCCGCGCGAAATACGAGAACGTGTTCACGCAGAACGAGCAGTGGAACGAGATTCCGGTACCAAAGGGCGAGCTGTACGAGTGGGACGACAAGTCGACTTACATCGCGAACCCGCCGTTCTTCACGAACCTCGGTCCGACGCCGGGCGACATCGGAGACATCAAGGGCGCGCGCGTTCTGGCGCTCATGGGCGATTCCGTAACGACCGACCATATCTCTCCGGCAGGCAACATCAAAGCCGACAGCCCGGGCGGCAAGTACTTGCTCGATCACGGCGTGAAGAAGGAAGACTTCAACTCGTACGGCTCCCGCCGCGGCCATCACGAAGTGATGATGCGCGGCACGTTCGCCAACATCCGGATCCGCAACCAAGTGGCCCCGGGCACCGAAGGCGGCGTAACGACGTACTTGCCGAAGGACGAAGTGATGTCCATCTACGACGCGTCGATGAAGTACCAGAAGTCCGGCACGAACCTCGTCGTTATCGCCGGCAAAGAGTACGGCACCGGAAGCTCCCGCGACTGGGCGGCTAAAGGCACGTTCCTGCTCGGCGTCAAAGCGGTCATCGCCGAAAGCTTCGAGCGCATTCACCGCGCGAACCTCGTCGGCATGGGCGTTCTGCCGCTGCAGTTCCAACCGGGCCAATCGTGGCAAGTGCTTGGCATTACCGGTCGCGAGACGTTCTCGTTCGCGG
Source organism: Cohnella sp. GCM10027633 (assembly GCF_042675445.1). Lineage (NCBI taxonomy): Bacteria > Bacillati > Bacillota > Bacilli > Caryophanales > Paenibacillaceae > Cohnella > Cohnella sp. GCM10027633. Next base: position 203,781 of record NZ_JBHTGV010000004.1, read on the forward strand.
GACTGTCCAACGACGTACAACCGGGCCAGACGATCACGGTAACGGCTACGCGCGAAGACGGCACGACGTTCGAGTTCCCTGCGATCGTTCGTCTCGATTCCCTCGTCGACGTCGACTACTACCGCAACAGCGGCATTCTGCAGACGGTATTGCGTCAAATGCTCGCGGGCCAAGCGTAAGCTTACCCTCGTTCAAGAAGCCCTTCCCTCGTCCGATATGGATGCGGGAAGGGCTTTATTGCGCGTCGGCGGCATTTTCGAAAAATCCGCTCATATCGGTTATAATGAAACCGACCTCTTGCATCGATTCGTTCAACTTGGGAGTGACTCGCCTTGACATCGAGACCGAATTTCTCGTTCCGCCGCTCATGGAAGCTGCTGCTCGTCTTCTTCCTGCTCGCGGTATACGCGTTTGCTTATTTCAAATCTTGGCCTTACGTCATCTCCGGTCCCGGCTCCGCCGAGCCGATCCATTCGCGCGTCGAGACCGGGCACAAGCTCGAGCAGAAAGGCGAGTTCCTGTTCACGACCGTATCGTCCCGTTCGAAGCCGAACTTGTTCTCTTTGCTGTACGCCAAGCTGGATCCGAAGCTGGACATTCAATCCGAGCAGAAGGCCACGGGCGGACGCACGAACCTGGAAGCGTACCGGAACCTGCTCGCGTGGATGCGCGACAGCTCCGAGAACAACGCCATGCTAGCCGCCTATAAGACGATGGACAAGGAGATCGGCGTCGAGGAGCAGGGCGTCATCGTCGTCAGCTTGCTTCCCGGCTCCAAGGCGCGCGAGAGCGGCCTTCAGGAAGGCGACATCATTACGCATCTCGACGGCGAGGAGACGCTCACGTTCGAGAAGTTCTACGAGCATATCTCCGACTTGAAGCCCGGCGATTCGGTGAAGGCTTCCGGCAAGCGCGGCGAGAAGACGTTCGAAGCGACGATCCCGCTCATGAAGCTTGACGACGGGCGCACGGGCATCGGCTTCCAGCGCGACATGGTGCTCAAGGTGACGCCTCCGGACCCGGTCAAGTTCGACTTCAACGATATCGGCGGTCCATCCGCCGGCTTGATGATGACGCTGGAGATCATCTCCCAACTAACCGACGAGGACTTGACCCGCGGCTACCAAGTCGCCGGCACCGGGACGATCGCCGCGGACGGCAAAGTCGGCCAGATCGGCGGCATCAACTACAAGCTAATGGCCGCGGACCGCGAAGACGCAGATTACTTCCTCGTGCCGTACTCGGGAGACTACTCGAACTGGAAGCTCGCCGAGGAGACGGTGAAGGATCTTAATCTGTCGCCCAAGCTCGTGAAGGTCGCGACGCTCGCCGACGCGGTCAAGTTCCTGAAGGAGCTGCAAGACAATCCGACGCCTGATGCAAAATAGCGCTACTTGGTAACGCTGCAGCTACGAATACGCGAAGTTGTTACCTGTAACGGTGTCTGGCACCGCTGCAGCGACGAACACGCGAAGTTGCTAACTGTAACGGTGTCTGGCACCGCTGCAGCGACGATTACGTGAAGTTGCTACCTGTAACGGTGTCTGGCACCGCTGCAGCGACGAACACGCGAAGTTGCCTTCTGTAACGGTGTCTGGCACCGCTGCAGCGACGATTACGCGAAGTTGCTGCCTGTAACAGTGTCTGGCACCGCTGCAACGACGAATACGCGAAGTTGTTACCTGTAACGGTGCCTCGTACCGCTGCAGCGACGAATATGCGAAGTTACTCTCTGTAACGGTGTCTCGTACCGCTTCAGCGACAACAAAAAAATCGGGGCCACTCGGCTCCGATTTTTTTGTTGCGCTTATCCTAATTACCCCAACAGCCCGCCCATCCGCCGCGCCGCCTCCATTATCGCCGGGGCGTGCTCGTGCATCTTGTCGGGCGTCAGCCGGTTCGACGGTCCGGATACCGACAGCGCCCCGACGAGCTTGCCGGAGCGGCTCCAGATCGGCGCGGACACGGCGGCCGCGCCGGGCTCGCGCTCCTCGAAGCTCGTCGCGTAGCCGCTCGAGACGATGTCGTCCAGCTGCTGCGCGAACGACTGCCGGTGAAGCCCCGCCGGCCAGGACGGGTCGGACATGACGAGACTGCGCACGCCGGGCTCCGCGAAGGCGAGCAGCACTTTGCTCGATGCGCCGACCGACAGCGGAAGCCTCGAGCCGACCGTCGCGACGCGGCGAATCGCCTGCGTGCTCTGCACGGCCTGGATTCGCACGCGCTCCGAGCGGTCTCTCACGTACAGGCTGACCGTCTCGCTCAGCTCGTCGCGCAATCGCTCCATCTCCGGCAGCAGCACGACCGAAGGATCGTCCGACCGCGACAAATGCGCGGACAGCTCCAATACGCTCAGCCCGAGCCTGTATTTGTCCGTCGCTTCGACGCGCTTCACGAAGCCTTTCGCTTCCAGCGTCGCCAGCAGACGGAACACGGTACTCTTGTGAAGGCCGACCCGGCCGGCGATCTCCGTCAGTCCCCACTCGTTGCCCGCCGCGAAGCAGAGCAGCACGTCGAGCGCCCGCTCGACGGCTCTGACCGTCTTTTTGTCCTCCTCCATCCCGTTCGTACCTCCTTGATAAATAGAATCTACGTCGGGCTCGAACGATCTCACCCTTCGATTCGTTTCATTGCATGAAACCCTGTTACGCCTAGTATAACGCAATCCGGAAGCCGCGTAAATGTTGGAAGCGCTTTATTACAATTTGATTACGCCTATTTAACAAGTGTCCTAGCCGCATTGACGCTCTGAAACCTGCGATCTACGATGAAAGTACTACGATTCGCTAGCGCATGCAAAGAGAGGCGATCCATCATGACAACTTTGTCGACGCCACTTCCTCTCGGCGGCTCCGGGACGCTTCCGTCTCCGGTCGCCTCGTCCGACCCGACAACCAACCACCGCGCCTGGCGCATCGCCTTCAACGTCTCGGTAAGCGCGATCGTCCTGCTGTTCGCGCTCGTCATTGGCGCGCACGGCTACGTCGCGTACCGGCTCGCGCATCCGCCCGTCGCCGCTCTCGTCTCGAATCCGATGCTGGCCATCCAGCTGGATTACGCGGAGGTGACGTTCCCGAGCGTCGACGGCGCAACGCCCGTGGACGGCTGGTGGATTCCCGCCGCGGACAGCCGCAAGACGGTCGTGCTCAGCCATGGCTACGGCACGAACCGGGAAGAATCGTGGGTTCCGATGTACGATCTCGCCTCTCTGCTGCACGAACGAAGCTACAACGTCCTCATGTTCGATTACGGCTTCGCCAGCCAATCTCATCCGACGCCAGCTACCGGCGGTTTAATAGAATCCGGGCAACTGCTCGGCGCCATCCAATATGCCCGATCGCAAGGCAGCGACGAGCTCATCGTATGGGGCTTCTCGATGGGAGCCGGGACGGCGCTGCAAGCCGCCCTCCGGGACGCTCCCGTCGACGCGATGATTCTCGACAGCACGTTCCTGCCGGACGACGACACGCTCTATTATAATTTGCGACAACAGATCAACATTCCTAAAGATCCTTCCGTCTCGATACTGCGTTGGTTTTTCCCGTTCATGAGCGGCGTATCGCTGTCCGATATTCCTTCCGAGCGAGTGCAGACGACGGACTACGGCATTCCGATTCTGCTCATTCACGGAACCGCGGACGACAAGGCGCCGACCTACTTGGCCGAAAATATCGCGGAAGCGCAGACGAACGCGAAGTCGGGACTGTGGATCGTTCCGGGCGCGATTCACGAGATGATCTTCCGAACGCATCCGGATGAGTATATCGCGCGCACGACCGCGTTCCTGAGCGAAGTCGACGCAACGGTTGCCGTTCAAGCGGCCTACGTCTCTCAAGCCGCCTCATAATCGAGCATAACTCCCCTCCTTTGCGCATACGTTGGGTAAGAAGAACGCCTTACTCACCGTGCATGGAGGGGGTTTATTTCATGTTGCCGACTTACGGCGATCGGATATTGCAAGGCCTGATCGGGGGCAAACAGCGCGAACGGGAGCACGCGGCTGCGGTGCGCGAGCTCATCCCCGAGCTCGAGGCGCCGTACGCTCGTCTGCTGCGCGAATGGGAGCAGGCCTTCGCTCGCACGCGGGAGCTGCTGCAACGCGCCAGACAAGACGTAAGGGCTTCCGAAGAGCAAGCGGACGAAGCCGACCGGATAAGATTGCGGATTCCGCAGCTCGTACAGGACGCGCTGCATCAATCCCAAGCGTTCGCGCAGCATCTGCGGTTGCTGCGGGAGCATAGCGAGGCAATCAGGGCGCTGCCTGAGAGCGCCGCTCCGCTCCGGTTGCCCTTGTACGACGAGTCGTCCGACGACGCTTCCGACGACTACGGCGGCGGGCCCGAGCCCGCGGATTCGCCGATGCGTCCCGATCAAGGCGCCGCCATGGGCGATATGAGCGGAAGCGTATTGCCCGTAGGCGCCGTACCGATCGGCGGCCATAAGCTTCCCCCCTTGCCCTACTCCTATAAAGCGCTCGAACCGTGGATAGACGAGAAGACGATGCGCATCCATCACGTCAAGCACCATCAGAGCTACGTGGACGGCTTGAACAAAGCGGAGACGAAGCTCTCGGAAGCAAGGAAGACGGGCGATTTCGATCTGGTTAAGCATTGGGAGCGAGAGCTGGCGTTCAACGGCGCCGGTCATTACTTGCATACGATCTTCTGGGAATCAATGTCGCCGAGAGGCGGGGGCAAGCCCGTCGGAGCGCTTCTGCAGGAAATCGAACGGAGCTTCGGCAGCTACGACGCGTTCAAGAAGCAGTTCTCCGAAGCCGCGAACAAAGTCGAAGGCGGCGGATGGGCGATTCTCGTCTGGAGTCCCCGGAGCCATCGCTTGGAGATTCTGACGGCGGAGAAGCACCAGAACCTGTCCCAATGGGACGTCGTGCCTCTGCTGCCGCTGGACGTCTGGGAGCATGCCTATTACTTGAAGCATCAGAACGAACGCGCCGCCTACGTCAAAGATTGGTGGAACGTCGTGAATTGGCCGTACGTCGCGCAAAGGTACCACGAAGCGGCGAAGCTGCAATGGACGCCTTGGTGAACGAACGGCAACGCAATAAGGGCTCTCCCGGAATCGCGCATGGCGACCGGGAGAGCCCTTCGGTTATTTCGCGCCTAGCTTACAGGCTCCAGTCCAGCTTCACTTCGCCGCCGGTGCGGGAGGACTCGTAGATCGCGTCGATGATCAGGTTGCTGCGCAGTCCCGTCTCCGCGGACGTCCAAGGCGTCTTGCCTTCGCGGACGCACTCGAGGAAGTGGCGGCTCAGTCGAACGCGGGCGCCTTCGTCGTCGGCCGGCGTCGCCAGATCGACTTCGACCGTCTGGTCGAAGCGCTCGGTCAAGAACTTGCCGGAGCTGCCGCGCAATACGGCGCCGCCGTCGGAGCCCATGAGGTGCAGGAACGGCGCGCTGTCCGTGTCCATGTGAACCGCCCAGCTCACTTCAAGCGTCAGGGAGCTGCCGTCTTCCATCTTGATGATGGCCGTCGCCAAGTCTTCGACGTCGTAGATGCCGTTCCAATCCGGCTTGCCCCAGCTTCCGATGCCTTTCTTGCGAGGGCCGAACTCCGCGTACGTAGAGCCGTATACGGATACGGGCTTCGGCTCGCCCATCAGGAAGAACGCGAGGTCGAGCATATGAACGCCGATATCGATCAGCGGGCCGCCGCCGGATTGGGCGTGCTGCGTGAACCACGTGCCCCAGCCCGGGATGCCTTTGCGACGGTACCAGCCGGTTTTGGCCGTATAGATGTTGCCCAGCTCGCCGCGGTCGACTTGTTGCTTGATTTGCAACGACTGCGGCTCCCAACGCATCTGGTGCGCGACCATGACGGTCTTGCCCGTGCGCTTCTGGGCGCGGACGATTTCCTTCGCCGCTTCGGAGTCGAGACCCATCGGCTTCTCGACGAGCACGTGCTTGCCGTGCTCAAGCGCCATGATCGTCAGAGGCGCGTGCGCGGAGTTCGGCACGGCTACGATTACCGCGTCCACGTCGTCGCGGAGGATGAGCGCTTCCGGGGAAGGAGCGACGACGGGAATGCCGTATTGCTGCGCTCTTTGCTCCGCGAGCGGCAAGTAGACGTCCGTGATCGCGACGAACTCGCATGTGTCCGTCAGCTTGCCGAATTCCTGCAAATGCACGTTGCCGATGTTGCCCGCGCCGATCAAGCCGAGGCGGAGCTTGCTAGCCTTAGACATAAAATCAATTCCTCCAATGGATGGTCGATAGTAAGCTGCACTTTCCTAATCATAATAGAGAACCCCGCGCGGAGTGAGTGTCAATTTGGCTTACTTCTTATGGTCATTTGTCCGGAGCCGAGATGCGCGACGATCGGGAACAACCGGAACGACCGCGAACGACGGCGCGAACGCAAAAACCGCCGGAGCGTATCGCTCCGGCGGTTCGTTCTAGCTTCCTTATTCCTTGATCAATCCCAGGAACTCCGCGCGCAGCGCCGAGCTCTGGCGGAACTGGCCCCTGACAGCAGACGTCACCGTCTTGCTGCCCGGCTTCTTGACGCCGCGCGAGCACATGCACAGATGCTCGCCTTCGACGACGACCATGACGCCGTGCGGTTGCAGCACCTCGTCGAGCATGTCCGCGATCTGCGACGTGATTCGTTCCTGTACCTGAAGGCGCCGCGATACGGCCTCGACCAGGCGCGCCAGCTTGCTCAGGCCGGCGATCTTGCCGCTCGGGATATAACCGATGTGCGCCTTGCCGAAGAAAGGCGCCATATGGTGCTCGCATTGGCTGTAATAGACGATATCCTTGACGATGACGAGCTCTTCGTGCCGCTCGTCGAAGGTCACTCCGAGGACGTCCCGGGGATCTACCTCGTATCCCGCGAATATCTCCTCGTACATTCGGGTCACGCGAGCGGGCGTCTCGAGCAAGCCTTCCCGTTCCACGTTCTCGCCGACGAGCTTCAGAATCTCGCGTACATGGAACTCGATCTGCTCGCGGTTGCGGCCGACCTGCGAATTGACGTAATCTTTGGCTCCCGCCACGACGACTCCCCCTTGCAGCGATTATCTGCGGAATTTCGGATTATTTCTGTTGTTGCCCGGGCTCGGCGGTTTAGGAGCGCCGCCGCCGGAACCTTGGTTCTTCATCATTTGCTGCGCTTGCTTCAATTGTTGGCTGTTCATATTGTATCCCATTTGCTTCGCCATCTTCTGCAGCATCTCGGGATTGTTCTGCATCTTCGTCATCTGCGAGCGCAGATAGAATACGCCGATAATGAAACCTACGATCAGACCGACGATCAACGTCAGGATCGGAATTAACCAAGCCCACATAAGAATACCCCTCCGACATGTTCGAATTGTTACCGTCGATCTATGATAGCATGGCCTAACGCGAAGGCGCAAACGGCATCCGCCGCCGCCCTACGACAATACTTCCTCTATGAACAGAGTCGTCTTCTGCGCGAGATCGATCTCTTGCGCGCCCACGGCGACGTCCCCGTCCTTATCGATGACGCGCACGATCGGCCTGCCCGGCAAGCCGCGATGCTGGCCGACGACGACGCCCGTCTGCCTGTTGGAGAGCCTGACCGATACGCCGTTCGGATAGACGGACACGATGCGCATGAATTGGACGATTACCTCGTGGTCGAGCTCCGTGCCCGACAAAGCGTTGAGGCGCTCGCAGGCGACGTGCGGCTGGTGCGGCGGTTCCTCGTCCGTCCCGAAGATCAGGTTGTCGTAACGGTTCGCGACGGCCGCGATCTTGGCGTACAGATGAATCTCTTCCCCGGACAGCTTGCGCGGCACCCCCGTACCGTCCACATGCTCGTGATGCTGGAAGGCGACGTGCGCGGTCAGCAGGCTGTACTCCCGCTTCATCTTGAGCAGCTCGAAGCCCCTCCACGCGTGATGCGTGCGGCCCTCCTGGACTTCCGGAGCGTTAAGCTTGCCGATATCGTGCAAGAGCGCGCCGATCGCGAGCTCTTTCAATTGCAGCATGTTAAGTCCCATATTCAGGCCGAGCAGCGACGACATCATGCAGACGTTCATCGCGTGAAGGAACATCTTGTTATCGGCCGTACGAATGTCGGCGAGCTGTACGAGCATCGTCTGATTGCGCATGACGTCGTCCAGCAGCTGATCGACCGTCTGGCTGATCGCCTTCGTATTGAACGGCTTGCCGGAGCGCAGCGCCTCGAACGTCTCCGACATCTGAGCGACGACGACGCGCTTCGTCTCGTCCGATAGCACCTCGTCATGCTTGATATCGCGGAACTTCGGATCGTCGATATAGACGACCGTAACCCCGAGCCGCTTCAACGTACTGATCATATATACCGTGAGTTGGACGCCCGCGGACAACAGCACCGTGCCGTTCGAGGAAAATATCGTTCTGCCCAGCATTTGTCCCTGCTCTACTTGTTCGATGTCGACGAATTTCATAATCGCTCGCTCCCCGTCCCATGCGTATGATGTTGATACTCGTTAGCAGAACCACGCTACGCCTTCGCCGCCAGCGCGCGATCGATCGCGGCCAGCACCTCGGGATCCGCCTCCTTGAGTCTGGCTTCCGACAAGCCGCGTACCGCTTCTTCGCCGCCGATCCGTCCGAGCGCCCAAGCCGCGGTCGCCCGGAGCTCCGGGCGCGGATCGTCCTCCAGCACCCGCGCGACGTCCGGCACGGACGCCTTGTCCTTGAAGTTGCCGAGTCCGATCAGCGCGTTGCGCTGGATCGGCTTCCTGCCCCTCCACGCGGCGGCGCTGCTCCCGAACTTCATCTTGAACTCGCGGTTGCCCATCTTCAGAATCGGCACGAGCAGAGGCTTCGCGACTTCCGGGTCGGGCAACAGCTCTTCGTGCAGCCGCTTGTCGATGCCGCGGTTCACCGGGCAGACGATCTGGCACGTGTCGCATCCGTAGAGCCGGTTGCCGATCTTCAGCATCAACTCATCCGAGACGATTCCTTTCGTCTGGGTTACGTATGAGATGCAGCGCTGGGCGTTCAGCTGGCCCGGCCCGACGAGCGCGCCCGTCGGACAGGCGTCGATGCAGATCGTGCAGTCTCCGCAGCCGTCTTCGATCGGCCGATCCGGCGGCAGCGGCAAGTTCGTGATCATCTCGCCGAGATAGATCCACGAACCGAGCTCCCGCGACATGATCATGCTGTTCTTCCCGCTCCATCCTACGCCCGCCCGTTCGGCGACGGCCCGATCGGACAACGCGCCCGTATCGACCATCGAGAGCAGCCTCGCGTCCGGCACCCGTTCGGTAATCCACGCCGCGAGCCGCTCCATTCGGCGCCTCAACGCCGCGTGATAATCTTCGCCCCAAGCCGAGCGGGACAAGATGCCCCTGCGCGCGCCAGGCTCGGATACGGGCGCGTCCTTCAGCTTGGAAGGATAAGCGACGGCGATCGAGACGATGCTCCTCGCCCCGGGCAATAGCAAAGCCGGCTCTGTCCGCTTGTCCAGATCCGGCTCCTCGAAACCCGATTCGAAGCCTTGCTCGCGATGAGCGATCAATCGCTGCTTCAGCTCCAAGAACGGGTCCGCCGTCGTCACCCCGAGCTTGTCGATGCCGAGCGAGGGCGCCGCCGCGAGCAACTCTTCCTTGAATGCCTGCCAATTCACAGCTTCGTCCACCTGCTGATCGGCCACAGAATCAGATCGCCGCGCCCCTCGATCAGCTTCCGCGGAACTTCGTTGAACGTACGGCTGTCTTTGCTGCCGTTCAAGTGCCGGTTGTCTCCCAGCACGAAATAATGGCCGGCCGATACGGTCACCGGCCCGTAATCGCCGTCTTCGATCTTGACGTCGGTGTAGGACTCGACCTTCATCTCGCCGTTCAAGTACAGCTGGCCGTTGCGAATCTCCAACGTATCCCCCGGGATGGCCACGATCCGCTTCACGAGATGCTCCTTGCGGTCGACGCCTTCGCTCGGGTCTTTCAGAATAACGACGTCGCCTCTCTTCGGATCGCCGAATTCGTAGGCGATCTTATTAATGAACAGCCATTCGTTCTCGAAGAGCGTCGGCTGCATCGATTGGTGCTTGACCGTGGAGAGCTGGAACACGTAAGCCTTCAGCAGCAGCACGATGACGAACGCGACGATCAGCGCCTTGGACCAGTCCCACAGTTCTTTTTTCCAGCCGACCAGGAACGCGCCCTTCGCATCCTTGACTCTCGCTCTCGAGCTCAATGCCCGCGGTTCTTGCTTCGTATCGCTCATGGCTGCGCGTCGTCTCCTTCCGGGTTCGTCCGGTTCTTCCATTGCTCGTAATATCGGTACGCGTGTTCGTCGCCGAACAACGACGACTGGCCTCTCATCGCTTGCTTAAGCTTGCGAACGCCGGTCTCGATCCGCGATTGAATCGTCTCGCTATACTTGTATTCCGCCTTGTGCCGCGCGAATTCTTCCCTGTCCAGCTCGTGCATGGAACCGTCGGGGAGCAGCACGATATCCAGATCGTAATCGATATACGTCAACACGTCTCCGTATCGATAAGGCGGCGAAGCCAGATTGCAATAATATCGAATACCCTTGTCTTCGAGGAGCGCGACGACGTTGAACCATTCGTTCGGCAGGAAGAACGACACGGCGGGCGTACGGCTAACCCACGTCTTGCCGTCTCTCTCTACGATAGTCGTCTGGTCGTTGAGATACGCCCACACGGATCCGTCGGCATGCGCGGGGTGAAGCAGCCCGCGCGGAATCTGCCAATTCTCCTGCCAGACGCGATGCAGGGAGCCGTCGTGCTTGAAGCTCTTGATCACGTACCGTTCGTACGGAATTCGCGCCGCGTCCATAAGCGTTGTGCCCCCTTATGCCCCTCTCGTCCAGCCCGCGTTACTATAAGAAAAGCATATCTCTCGGCCAAAAGCAACGGCCCGAAAGATATGCTATCAATGAACATGCGACTGACGTCCGAATTACCCTGCCACGATCGCGAGAGGCTGCTTCAGATGCGCGAAATCCGACGATCCGACGCCTAGCGACTCGTAGAACGGACGAAGGAGCTCGTTATGCTCGTCCACCGCGATCAGCATCTTCTGCACCTTGCGTTGGCGGAACCGATTGCCCATGCTCGTCACCAAATCCCGTCCTACGCCTTGGCCGCGGTATTGCTCATAGACCGCGATCCGATAGACGTAAGCTTTCTGCTTGTCGATCGTCCCGATCAGAACGCCCGCGATCTCTCCATCCGACTCGGCAACGAGTATGAGCTCGCTGTCCCACGAGAGTTGCCTGGCGAAAGCGCCCATCGTCTCTTCGCAGCATTCCTCAGACAACACTTCCTCTAGTAGCTCCGCAACGGACCGGTAGTCCGACAATTGGAAAGAACGAATCCGCATGATGCACAATCTCCTCAGGCACAAAAGATTTACGTTCGGTTTACGCTTTTTAATTTTACGACAAATTCGCGATAATTCCTTCACTTTTGTTAAAAAAACATTAAATTTTTTTGTAGAAACTTACGAAAATTAGATGTAAACGCTTCATTCCTCCATATCCTGGCACAACGCCGAAATTCTGATGAATACGCGGTCGAAAGACGGAGATGCTATTTCCGTTATGGCCCTTTCGGAAGCCGATCGAACCGTTCGGAACGGCGCATGATCGTCCGTTCGAAGACGCTCGACTTAACAAACTTACAAGTTGATTTACTCTTTGAAATAAGGGATAATAAGGTTCGTCAGCTACATTAGAACAATTATTATGAGGAGGTAATACTCAATGGCTCATGAATTGCCGGCACTTCCGTACGCGCACGACGCGCTCGAACCGAACATCGACACCGCGACGATGGAAATCCACCACGGTCGTCACCACAACGCATACGTGACGAACCTCAACAACGCGCTTAAATCCGCTCCCGAATTGGAGAGCAAGAGCGTTGAGGACCTCATCGCCGATCTGAATAGCGTTCCGGAAGCGATCCGCACCGCTGTTCGCAACAACGGCGGCGGCCACGCGAACCACTCCCTGTTCTGGAAGACGATCAGCCCAAGCGGCGGCGGACAACCGTCCGGCGCTCTGGCGGCGGCGATCGACGCGGAACTGGGCGGCTTCGACAAGTTCAAGGAAACGTTCGCGGCCGCGGGCGCTACGCGCTTCGGCTCCGGCTGGGCTTGGCTCGCGCTGAGCAAAGACGGCAACCTCAAAGTATACAGCCTCCCGAACCAAGACAGCCCGATCATGGAAGGCGACACGCCTTTGCTCGGCCTGGACGTATGGGAGCATGCGTACTACCTGAAGTACCAGAACAAACGTCCCGACTACATCGCGGCGTTCTGGAACGTCGTCGACTGGAACGCGGTCGGCGCGATCTACGACGCGGCGAAGTAATCAACTTTAACGCAAGAAGCGGCGGTGCCGGGGTTCCTCCCGGCATCGCCGCTTTTTTGCGTTCGTCGAACTGTATAAATAATCAGTTTGCTGTATGAAAATGTCTTGCTCCGCGATCGATCCGGATAGTATTCTGAATTTAACATGTCAGATATTGTCGCCGATGGAGGGGTCCCGTGAGCATCTTAGTCTATTTCGCCCAGTACAGCGCCATAATGGTAACCTTCGTCTTCTTGCTTAGATGGCTGTATCCGTTCTTGACGAGCCTCTCGCCGCGCGCGCAAGCCATTATCTACGGGCTCTGCTTCGCGTTGATCGGCCTGCTCGTCATGCAGATGCCGATCAATGCCGAGCATGGCGTCCGCTCCGACGCGAGACTCATCGCCATCCTGCTCGCCGGCATCTTCGGAGGACCGACCGGAGCGTTCATCTCGACGTCGGTCATCGCCGCTTATCGCGTATATCTCGGCGGAGAGATTGTGTTCCCGTTATGCGCGATCGTTACGACCGGCTTCGTCAGCTTGGTCGCTCATCGCTGGCGCATGAACAAGGAACATTGGCTGGAGCGGTACGGCTGGCTGCTCGGCCTGTTCGCCGGAGCGCAGACGCTCGCCTGGACGATGCTCGCTCCGGGAGACGCGCGAGCGTTCTTCCTCGAGACCATGGGCGTTACGTTCCTCGTCTTCCACGCGGTGGCCGTGCCGCTCTATTATTCTCTCATCTCCTACGAATTGAAGCGGCAAGAGACGACGAAGCAGCTGAAGGACAGCGACGAGCGCTACCGCACGCTCGTGCAGAACTCTCCGGACATTATCTACAGCTGCGACCTGAACGGCGTGTTCACGCAAGCGAACCGGACCCTCACGGCCATCGCCAGAATACCCGAGGAACAACTCGTCGGCCGGCACGCGTCCGATTTCATGATCGATTCGGACGTTCGCCGAATCTGGCAGGAGACGTTCGACAAGGTGCTCGAGACGAAGCGATCGCAAGGCTTCGAGGCATCGCACGTCACGACTTACGGCAAGCCGTATACGCTTCGCGTAATGCTGTCCCCGATCTTCGACCAGAACGGGAACGTCGTCGAGGTTACCGGCACCGGACACGACATTACGGAGCTCAGAATGCAGGAAGAGTCTCTGCGGCGATATCGGGGACATCTGGAGGAGCTCGTCGCGGAACGGACGACCGAGCTCGAACGGAGCAACACGGAGCTGGCCGTGGCGAAGGATGCCGCGGAATCCGCCAACCGCGCCAAGAGCGCCTTCCTCGCCAATATGAGCCACGAGATTCGTACGCCGCTCAACGGCATCGTGGGACTGAGCTACTTGCTGCAGCAATCCGAGCTCAACGAGGAGCAGCGCAAGAACGTCGACAGGACGATCATGTCCGCGCACAGCTTGATCGCGCTCGTCAACGACGTGCTCGACTTCTCCAAGATCGAAGCGAACAAAGTCGATATCGAGCGCCTCGAGTTCGATTTGTACGACGTTCTGGGCCAAGTGTCCAATCTGATCAGCATCAAAGCGTACGACAAAGGACTGAAGCTGCATTACGCCATTCACCACGAAGTGCCGCAGATGCTCGTCGGGGATCCGATCCGCCTGAACCAAATTTTGCTTAACCTGGCCGGCAACGCGGTCAAGTTCACCGATGCGGGCGAAATCTCGTTCGACGTGAGCGTCGCCGGCGCGGACGAAGACGGCTACACGCTGGCGTTCTCCGTAAGCGATACCGGAATCGGCATGTCGGCCGAACAGCAAGCGCTGTTGTTCCAAGAATTCACGCAAGCCGATATGTCCACGACCCGCAAGTACGGAGGCACGGGACTCGGTCTCGTCATCAGCAAAAATCTCGTCTCGCTCATGGGAGGATCGATCGAGGTGGAGAGCGCTCCCGGCCAAGGCAGCCGCTTCGTCTTCACCGCGCGCTTCGGCCGCGCGAAGGGTCCGTTGCTCGCGAGCGAAGCCGGCTCCCCGTTGCCGAAGCTGCGCGCCTTGCTCGTCTGCGACGACCCGGAGATGCTGCTCGTGCTCAAGAGCCAGCTCGAACATTTCCTATGCACCGTCTACGCGGCGACGACCGAAGACGACGCGCTGGACCTGCTGCGCCGCTGTCGCAAGTTCGATCTCGCGATCGTGGACTGGAAGCTTCGGGACGCGGACGCCGTCAAGCTCGCGGAGCGATTGAAGGCCGAAGCCTCGACGTCCGTGCAGGTCATCGTACTCATGACCGCCACCCACGAATCCGGCTACCTATCCGGCATTCAATCGCCGGCGATCGAGAAGCTGCTTCATTATCCGATCAGCCATTCCCAGCTCTATAACGAACTGGTGGGACTGTTCAAGCGGCGGTTCTATCCGCAACAGACGCCGAGCCTGCTCGCCGAGCGAACGGAACGCTTCGGCGTCCTGCACGGCAAGCGGGTGCTGCTCGCGGAAGATAACGAGATCAATCAGCTCGTCGCCCAGGAGATCCTGAAGGAGATGGGCGTCCAGGTCGACGTCGCGGAGAACGGCGAGGAAGCGGTCAAGCTCGCGGAAGCGAACCGATACGATGCGATCCTCATGGACCTGCATATGCCGGTCATGGACGGGGTGGCCGCGACTCGGCGCATAAGAAGGCTCGATTGTCCGAACGCGTCAAGCGCGCCCATCGTCGCGATGACGGCGGACGCGATGAAGGGCGTGCAGGAGCAAGTGCTCGGCGCCGGCATGACCGCGTATATTACGAAGCCGTTCGACCCGGACGAGCTATTCAGTTTATTGACGCGGTTGATCGTCCGTTGAATTGGTTCAAGAAGATCGGCACCTGCACCGCTTCTATCGGCTTGCTAAGCCAGTAGCCTTGCGCGATATCGCATCCCAGTTGGCGTAGAAGAAGGAGCTCGTCCTCCGATTCTACGCCTTCCGCCGTTACGCACAGGTTCAGATCCTCCGATAGGGCGATGATCGTATTCACGATCGAGGCGTCGACGGCGCTCGACGTCATCTCCGAGACGAACGATCTGTCGATCTTCAGCTTGTCGATCGGTAGCTTCTTCAGATAGGCGAGCGAGCTGTAGCCGGTCCCGAAGTCGTCGACCGCGACCGTCAATCCTAAGCTTCTTAGCGCATGCAGCGTCGGCGTCGCGCTGTCCATGTTCATCGTCATGCTCTCCGTGATTTCAAGCTCCAAGCATTCCGGCGCAAGCCCGGTATCCTGCAGAATCGCCCCGACCTTCTCCGACAGCTTCTGATCGTAGAACTGCCTGGAGGACAAGTTGACCGCCACGAACAGCTTCGGCAAGCCGGCGTCTTGCCAGCATCGATTTTGCCGGCAGGCTTCCCTTAACACCCACTCCCCGATCCGGTAGATCAGCCCCGTCTCCTCGGCGACCGGAATGAACTCGGCCGGAGATACGCGGCCCAACTCCGGGCAATCCCATCGGATCAAGCATTCGAAGCCGATAATCCGGTGGCTCGCGATATCCATCTCCGGTTGGTAGAGCAGCACGAACTCGTCCCGCTCCAGCGCCCTTCGCAAGTAAGTCTCGATCGCCATTCGCCGCTGAATCTCCTCTTGGTAACGCGGGTGATAGAACTCGAGGACGCCCCCGCCTTGCTTCTCGGCATAAACCCTGGCGATATCGGCATAGCGGATCAGATGCTCGGCGACGTCGTGATCTCCCGGGTACAAGCTGACGCCGATGCTGGAAGACAGATGAACCTCGTGCCGATCGACGCGAATCGGCTGCCGGACGCAATGCATGATCTTGTCCGCGAACGATGCGGCCGCCTCCCGCGCCGCGTTCGGCAGCAGGCAGACGAATTGGTTGCCGCCGGTGCGGAATACCGCCACTTCCCCGATCGCGCTGCTCTTCAGCCTTCTGGCGATCAACTGCAGCAGCCGGTCGCCGATCTCTTGTCCGAGCGTTTCGTTCGCCAGCTTCAACTGCTCGATCTGCACGTTCAACAGAGCGAACCGGTTCGTCTCCAGCGTCTTCCGCTCCAATTGCTTCACGAGGTTGCGACGGTTCGGCAATCCCGTCAGCAGGTCGAGATTCGCCAGATCGCTGATGCGCGTCTCCTGGCGCTTCTGCTCCGTCGTGTCGATCGAGAGCGCGATCACTTCCGTCACGACGCCCTCCGACAAGATCGGCCGGAATACGGTCAAGATCGAATAGCTCCGCCATTCTCCGTTGAAGCTGACGGACGTCTCCCCTCTCCACGCCCGATCGCAATAAGAAGTCCATTCTTGCGCGATTTCCCCGGGCAGCATTTCCTCGATCGCCAGCTCGGCGACCGCCTCTTCCGGCCAACCGAACATTCGGAGCATCGCTCCCTCGCCTTCGGCGACGACGAACCGCTCCCCGTCGGCGCGAAGCCTCAAGTATAATCCCTTCGATCCGAACGCGTTGCGCCATTGCGCGAACGCGGCCTCGACGTGCATTTTCAGCTGCAGCATCCCCGCGATGATTTCGAGCAGCCCGTTGATGATTTTCGCGTTATGCGCGGTTTCCGATTCCTTCCTCAGGAACGGCCGGCTGCATAGCGCCGCTTGGCACCGCAACAGGAATTCTTCCTCCGCTTGCGGGTTGCGCGGATGCTGGAACAGAGCGTCCTTATGGAAGAAATCCGCCGCTCCGAGCTCCAACGCCTCGATCGCGAACGCCGAACCTTCGTCCGTATAAGTGCTCAGCACGATGACGGGAATCGGATCCGTGTCCATCATATGGCGCAACGAGGTCAGACCGTCCATGCCGGGCATCTCGATGTCCATCGTCACGAGATCGGGGCGCAGGCTATCTACCTTCAGCAGCGCTTCCAGCCCGTCGACCGCCGTACCGACGACGGCGAACCTGCCGTCCCTCTCGAGCAAAGAGGAGATCAACTGCCGCATGACCGCGGAATCGTCGACGACCAGTACTCTCTGCTTGTCCAATCCCATCACCGCCTCCGGTTACGCATGAAGCGCGTCGAGCCGATGCGTGCCGACGATGGCGTCCATGCGCAGCAACACGATTAGTTGCTCGTTCTGTTTGTAGATTCCGCGAATGTAATGCCGCGAGATGGCGGCAATCTGATCCGGCGCCGGCTCGACTTGGTCCGCGCGCATATTGACGACTTCCGCGACCTCGTCGACGAGCACGCCGATATCGCGTCCCGCTTCGTTCAAGATGAGAATGCGCGATTGCTCGCTTCCCGCCGCTTGCGGGAGTCCGAGGCTCGGACGTATATCGATGACCGGCAGCAACGCGCCCCGGAGGTTGATTAAGCCGAGCACTTCTTGCGGCGCGTTCGCGACGCGCAAGATCGACGGCACCTTGATGATTTCCTTCAAGTGCGAGATGTCCAGCGCGTAACGCTCGCCCTCCAGCATGAACATAACCAGCTTATCCATCCGTCCGCCATGCTTCGTCGCTTCGTCCTTCTGAGCGGTCGTGCCCGCCTCGCGGACGACCGCGTTCACGTCCAGAATGAGCGCGATGCTGCCGTCGCCCAATATCGTAGAGCCGGATACGTACGGCACTTGGCCGAGGAACGAGCCGAGCGACTTCATGACGATCTCCTGATTGGCGATGAGACGGTCGACGTACAGGCAGACGCGCTTGTCCGCGACGCCGATCATGACCGCGTAACCCCGTTGGCCCGAGCCGCTCTCCGTCGTGCCGAGCGCGCGGTGCATCCGGATGAGCGGTAGGATGCTGCCGCGAACGACGCACACTTCGCGTCCGTGCACCGTTTGGATGTCCGCCGGAGTCAGCCGGAACGTCTCGAGCACGTTGACGAGCGGAATCGCGAAGCGATGCTTGCCGAGCTGAACGAGCAGAGAGCGGGTAATCGCGAGAGTGAGCGGCAGCTTGATCGTGAAGACGGTGCCTTCTCCGATAGACGTGTCGATGTCGACGAGTCCGTTCAGCTTCTCGATATGCGCACGGACGATGTCCATGCCGACGCCGCGTCCCGACAGCTCCGTCACTTGCTCCGCGGTAGATACACCCGAGCGGAAAATAAGCGAGATCAGCTCCTTGTCCGTCATCCGGTCCGCTTCTTCTTGCGTGACGTACCCTTTCTGAATCGAAGAGCGCTTCAGCTTGTTCGCGTCTATGCCGCGTCCGTCGTCCGCGATCTTGATGATGATCGCGTTCTCTTGGTGGCTCGCCTGCAGCATGATGTTGCCTTTGCGGCTCTTGCCCAGCTTCTCCCGCTCGTCCGGCGATTCGAGACCGTGATCGGCCGCATTGCGCAGGATGTGGATGAGGGGATCGCTGATCTCCTCGATGAGCGTGCGGTCGAGCTCGGTCTCTTTCCCTTCGATGGACAGCGAGATTTCTTTGCCCGCTTGCTGTGCCAGGTCGCGCACCATGCGAGGGAAGCGATTGAACAACTGCTCGATCGGCATCATCCGCGTCTTCATCATGCCGTCCTGCAGCTCCGACACGACGCGGCTCAGATGGTCCGTGACGTCCGTCAAGAGCGCCGTCTCCGGCTCTTGCTTGAACCGGTCGCCGAATCTGCGCTTCACTTCCTGCAGCCGGGTGTTGTCGATGATGAGCTCCCCGACCAAGTTCATAAGATGCTCGAGCCGGTTAACGTCCACGCGCACCGTCGGTTGTACTTGCACCTTCGCGTCCGACGCTTGCTTCGTATCGGACTGGACCGCGCCGCCGGCGAATATCGTCTCGTCCTGAACGGGCGACGGCTTCGGCTCCTTCTCGGCCGTTCGTACGGTCGCGCCGATTCGCGCTTCGGCAACCTGGGAGATTTGCATCAGGTCGGCGACGATCGCCTCGTCCGCCGCCTCGGATACGACCGCGAACGTAATCGGACCCGCGAGCAACGCCGCTTCGTCGTCCCATCCGTCCATCGACGGGGATATGCCGACGACTTCTCCGAGCTCGCTTAAATTCCGATGGACGATCATCGCCTTCACGATCGGCATGTCCGCTTCCTGATCTAGCCTAACGCTGACGAGACGATAGGCCGTGCATCCCGCGTTGATTATCATCGCGACTTCCGGCTCCTCCTGCGGGACAGCCGCGATCGCGGCTTCGATGGCGACGAGCTCCGCTTCCGCCCCGAGGGCGGCGGACGCCGAGCTACCGTTCAAGCAGTCCCCTAGCAGCAGAAGCAGCTTGTCGTTCGGCTGCTCTTCGTAGTTGCCTTGCCGCAGCATCACGCGCTGATGCTTCAAGTAGTCGATGCACTGGAACAGCGTATCGATCAGCGTCGAATCGACTTGCAGACGTTGATTGCGAAGCAGATCGAACACGCTCTCGACCTTGTGCGTGACGTCCTTCATCCGGGTGAAGCCCATCGCGGCGGTAGAGCCCTTGAGCGTATGCGCCGCCCGGAATATCGTCTGAAGCGTATCCTGCCTATTGCCGCCGTGCTCGAGTTCCAAGATCGAATGGTCCAAGATTTGCAGTTGTTCCTCCAGCTCGTCCAGGAATACTCCCAGATAGGCCGCGGCGAAAGAATCGTTCATCGGTGGCTCTCTCCCTTCCCTAGCACCTTGCCCAGATCGAGCAGGCTGATCAATTGGTCGTCCAGCTTGCCGATGCCTTTCAAGTACGTCTGGTCGCCTCCGCCGACGCCGTCCGGCGCGGGTAGCGCTTCGGCGAACGGCACGACCTGCATGACGTTGTCCACGAGCAAGCCGACCGCTTCGCCTTCCGCCGTATTGACGATGACGATTCTCGACGCTTCGCCCCGATCCCCGACCGGCATGCCGAATCTCGCCCGCATGCCGATTACCGGCACGATCCGCCCCCTCAGGTTAATGACGCCTTCCACGTAATGCGGCACGCTGGGAATGTCCGTGATCGGAAGCAGCTTGATGATCTCCTGGATGTCCGCGATGGCCAGCCCGTATTTCTCCTCGTTAATACCGATGACGATATGGTCGCTCATGAGCAGCTTCTCCTTCTATACCTTGAAGATGGACACGTTCTGATTCAGCTCGTCCGATAGTTGGGCGAGGCCGTGAGACGAGCTTGCCGTCTCTTCCGCCGACGCGGCCGACTGCTGGCTTGCGGCCGCGATCGTCTCGATGGCGCGCATCACTTCGTCGGATTGCGCGGCTTGCTCTTCGCTTGCCGCGGCGATTTCGGCCACCTGCGCAGCGGTTTCCCCGACCATGCGAACGATCTGATCGAACGTCGCGCCCGTCTTGGCCGACAGCGCCGACGCTTCTTCGACCGCCTTCACGCTGTGGTCGGTATTGCGCTGCATTCCTTTGATGATCGTCGCGATCTGCTTCGTCGCTTCCCCGCTTCGTTCCGCCAGCTTCCGAACCTCGTCGGCGACGACGGCGAATCCGCGTCCTTGCTCCCCGGCCCTCGCCGCTTCGATCGCCGCGTTCAGCGCCAACAAGTTCGTCTGCTCGGCGATTTCGTCGATGACCTCGATGATCCGGCCGATCTTCTCGGAATCTTGCTCCAGCAGGTGCATCTGCTTCGACAATCGTTCCATGCCGTTAATCGAAGCTTGCACGGCCGCTCCGCCTTCTTCGGCGCCCTGACGCGTGCGGTCGGAGAGCGTCGATACCGACTCGGCGTTATCCGCTACCGCGTTCACGGCGCGGGTCATCTCGTTCACGAGCTCGCTGATCGTCTGCGCGGCTTCCGCCTGGTCGGTGCTGCCCTTGGCGATCTCTTCCGTCGTCGCCGATATTTCCTGCGCCGCCGCGGCGACGCTCTGCGCGGAATCCAGCGTATGCCCGATCAGCTTCCGCAAGTTGTTCATCATGCCGTTGAACGCCGTCGCCAGCACGCCGACCTCGTCCTTGCCGCGAACGGCCGCGAGTTCGCGCAAATCCCCGTTCGCCGCCTTCGTCGCGACGTCAAGCACCGACTGCACGCCTCTTCGCAAGTTCTCGGAGATGACGACGGCGAGACCGAGTCCCGCGATTACCGCGATGATGCCCAGCACGATTATGATCGTCGTGCCTTTCGTATTCGTGTCGTTGGCATGGGCGACTTCTTTGCCGGAGCCCTCGATATTGTAATGAATCCATTCGTTGATCGCCGCCTTGCCCGTCTCTACGAGCGGAGATGCCGCGGACAGCAGCGCGATCGCGTTCGGGTCCTTCGCTTTGATTCCGGCGATCACGAGTCCGATCTGAGCATAATACTCGTCCGTCGCGGTCTTGACGTCGTCGTAGAGCGTTCTCTCCTCCGGCGAGATAATCAAGTCTTCGTAATCGTCGAGCGAGTCGCTGTATCGGGCCATCGTATCGTTCAGCTGCGCTTCCCGCGCGTCCCTCTTCTCGCCTTCCGGAGACAAGTACATCGCCATCATCGCGCTCGAGAGCGAGATATAGTCGCCGCGCATATCCGATAGCTTGTTAATGCTCGGCATCCAATTGTGCTGCACGGTTTTGATCGAGCCGTTCAGCGACCTCATCTGCATGATCGCCGTCGCTCCTACGACCACGAGCAAGGCCAGTACGATTAGGAAGCTACCTAATAATTTCGCGCGAATCGTCAATCTCATCATCATTTCTCTCCTCGTTCTAGTGGATACTGGTTTCGTTGCTAGGGGTAATCCCGTAATCCTCTTGAAGCTGAATGGTGCAATCTATGATGTTCATCAGTTGGCCGCGCGCTTGATGAATGAAGCCCATGATCGAATCCTGCAGATTGGCCGTCGACACCGTCGCGTTCAGCCACAGCTTGCGGTCCAAGATCGCCAGCGTCAGCTCGTATTGCGATTTGTAGCTTTTGATTTCCTCGTAGATCGTCGTCTGCAAGTAAAGCTCCGGCAGCACGATCGAATACATGAGCACCGGCGGTTCGTGTTTCATCTCCGTGATTTGCAGTTGCTCTTGGTTCGGATAGTTCCGCTTGATCCATCTGACGCCTTGCTCGTACCTGCGATCTTCCCGCCACACGGGCTCGAACTTCTGGAATGCCTCGATGATCAATTGTTTGTAGAATTGAATTAAGGTCATCGGCCGTCACGCTTCTCCATGGGTGATTACCCCTCTCGTTTCCATTGCGTTGTCAGCGTTGCTGTTACGTTAAAGATACCGAACAATTATGTGATCTTTCCCGGATTGAATGTTATAAAAGCATGTTTTTTCCGCGACGAACGAACCGAATATGAGACGACTGTTAGCAAAGTGTGAAGGGTAGGAGAATTCGCCCGCAACGAAAAAAAGCCCCGCCGCGGCCGGCGAACCGGTACGGCGAGGCTTCCCTCAATGAGGACGCGAGATGAAATATTCCGTTAACAATTTGCGGAACACGTTAGGCCAAGAGTAGTTCTCGAATTCCTCCGGTCCGACCCAGCGGTAATGCGCCGGCAGCCGGAGCTCCTCCAGCGGCGCGGCGCCGATGACGCGCACCTGCCAGACGAGATGCGTGAACACGTGCTGCGCGTCCGCCAGATGCTCCGTCGGCCGGACGCGCAGCCCTTCTTCGGCCAAGGCAGCCGCCGCCAGACGGCCGGCGGCCGCCGGGTCTTCCCAGACGGCGGCGTCCGCCGTCTCGATATGCGGCAGCTCCCACATGCTCGCGAGCAGCCCGGTGCCCGGCCTCTGCCGCACGAGCACTTGGCCCGCATGGCGACCGACGCCTTCGACTAACGCGGCGACCCGCGCCACCGGCTTCGGCGGCTTCGCCTTGCTCTTCACCGGCAGCTCGCGTTCGCGTCCGGCCTCGCGCGCCATGCAATGGAGCGCTACCGGGCAATCCCCGCACGACGGGCTCTTCGGCGTGCACACCATGGCCCCGAGCTCCATGAGCGCTTGGTTGAAGTCGCTTGCTTCCCCTTCCGGAATAAGCGCTGCCGCCAGGCTCTCCATGCCAACGCGCGTCGCGGGCTTGGCGATATCGTCCTCGAGCAGGAAGTACCGCGACAGCACGCGCATGACGTTGCCGTCGACCGCGGGCTCGGGTTGATTGTACGCGATGCTCAGAATGGCGCCGGCCGTGTAAGGTCCGACCCCTTTCAATCCCGACACGGCCTTCTTCTCCGAAGGAACCTGCGCTCCGTACCCGGAGACGACCTCGCGGACGGCGGCCTGCAGGTTGCGGGCCCGCGAGTAGTAGCCGAGCCCTTCCCAGTGCTTCAGCACGTCCTCTTCCGGCGCCTCGGCCAGCTCCCGCAACGTCGGGAAGCGCCCGACGAACCGGTTGAAGTAAGGAATGACCGTCTCGACCCGCGTCTGCTGCAGCATGATCTCCGACACCCAGATGTGGTACGGATCCTTCGTGCGGCGCCAAGGCAGATCGCGGCGTTCTCTTTTATACCAACGCAGCAGCTCCGTGCTGAAATACCGTCTTGCTTCGCTCACCGAATCTATACCCCTTCTCCCGTCGCGGCTATGAAGTTCATCGTTCCCTGTTTGCGGAAGCGGCTCGGCGACAGCCCCGTATGCGACTTGAACATGCGGGAGAAATAGTAGATTTGCATCCCGACTTTGTTCGCGACCGCCGATACGTTGCATTCCGGCTGCAGCAGCAGCCCTTTGGCCGTCTCCATTCGCCGTTGGTTCACGTATTGTATGGGAGAATATCCCATCATACCTTTGAAGAACATAATGAAATAGTTCGGGTGCAAGTAGACTTGCTTCGCCAGCTCTTCCACCGTAA
This sequence comes from Cohnella sp. GCM10027633, assembly GCF_042675445.1. Classification (NCBI taxonomy): domain Bacteria; kingdom Bacillati; phylum Bacillota; class Bacilli; order Caryophanales; family Paenibacillaceae; genus Cohnella; species Cohnella sp. GCM10027633. Next base: position 227,685 of record NZ_JBHTGV010000004.1, read on the forward strand.
TATTATCCGCCAGATGATTATCGATATATTGAATCACCGCTTCGATCTTCTGCAGATCGTGCGACGGAGCCTTCTCGTTCGCGTCGATCGATAGATTGTCGATATAGGCGCTGATCAGCTCGAGCATTAACGACTTCAAGCGAAGTCTCGACGTCAGCCGCTCATGACCCAAGTATTCGAAGATGCGCTCGAATACGGACGCAACCTCTCCGAAGCTTGCCACTTGCGTCACGGACGGCAAGCTCAAGCTGCGATACAAGTCCCGATCTTCGTAGCTCGCGCGAAAATGTACCCATTGCACGGTCAGAGTCGTCCCCGGCGCCGGCTCGAACCGATGCGCGATGCCCGAGAGCAACACGCACAGAGTACCGCTCGCGATCGGCAGCGTCTTGCCTTGCATGTGCAAGCGCCCTTCGCCTTTGGCGATCCATACGAACCGATTGCAATCGAATACCGCTTCCTTCGCCTCGGCGGAATCCGCTCCGATGACGGTTTCCGCCGCCGCGGCGACTTCGATCTGCATCTGTTCGAAATGTTTCATCATGATCGATACGTACGTTGTCGTCATTAGAGCTCCCCGTTCGAAATGGCTTCCTATCGTTCGGCCATCTGAAATCTATTATACGCTACCTATATATTGGAGTAAATTTACAAAATAAAACAGCCCACGTTGAGGTGGGCCGTCTATCGGTCCTTCTCGATTAAGGCGGTGGCGGCGGCCATGGAACGTTCGTGCGTAATCGCCACGTGGATGCGCGGCGGGCGCCCCGCGAGCCCGAGCCGTTCCAGCGCCGCTTCCGACAGCCGGCATACCGGCTTCCCGTATTCGTCCGGCAGCGCCTCGATATCCTGGAAGCCGACGATCGCCCCGATGCCGCAGCCGAGCGCCTTCACGACCGCTTCCTTCATGGCGAACCTGCCCGCCACGTATTGCACTCGCCGCATGTGCGTCAAGCCTTCCGACGTCTTCCGTTCGCTCGGCGTCAGCACTCTTGCCGAGAACCGCTCTCCGGCCGATCCGGAGAGCACCGACGCTACCCGCTCCAGCTCGACGATATCCAATCCGATTCCGACGATTTCCGCCCTCATCTTATATGCCCGGTATCGGCTTGCGTTTGTGTTCGGTGCGAAGGTAGCGCTGCTCTAGCTTCTCTCTCGCTTGCGGTGAAATCTCTTTGCCTTCCAGATAATCGCTGTTGTCCTCGTACGTGACCCCGAGCTCGGCCTCGTCCGTCTGTCCTTCCCACAATCCGGCCGTCGGCGCCTTGTCGATGACCGCGGCGGGGACGCCGAGCGCTCGCGCGAGCTGACGAATCTGGCGCTTATCGAGCGTGCTGAGAGGCGTCACGTCGACTGCGCCGTCGCCCCACTTCGTGAAGAAGCCCGTGAGCGCCTCGGAAGCGTGGTCTGTTCCGACGACGAGCAAGTTCAGATCGAACGCGAGCGCATACTGGACGACCATGCGCGTCCGCGCCTTCACGTTGCCCTTGCCGCCGCGGCTCATATGCCGATGGATGCCGAGCGACTTGAAGGCGTATTCCGTCTCGATCACGATTTCGTCCACGGCCTGCTCGATATTCGTCTCGGCCTTGCGCGTCAATCCGAACGCCTCGGCGACCGCGTAGCTATGCTGAATGTCCTCTTGCTCTCCGTACGGCTGGAAGACGCCCAGCGTCATATATTCCCGGCCCGTCTCCGCCGACAGCTCGTCCGTCGCCCGTTTGCACAGACCGGCAGCCACCGCGCTGTCCACGCCGCCGCTGATCGCGATCAGCAGTCCGGTCGCGCCCGCTTCCTTCACGTAGCTCTTCAAGAACGCTACGCGCCTTGCGATTTCCGTATCGGCGTCGATCGTCGGCTTCACGCCGAGCGCCGCGATAATTCGCTGCTGCAAGCTCATCGTCCCTGTCCCCTTTAACCGCTTATCGCCGTTCACCCGAAGCCCCGAAACGCAAAATATCCCGGGAACGCAGCCGGTCTAGCCGCGTCCCGGGATACTAGGCCGATTACCGGCAGTAACGATCGAACGCATCCGTCAAGTCGGCCGCGATGTCGTCGGCGCTGCGGTTCTCGATCTGATGTCTCTCGATGAAGTGCACGAGCTCTCCGTCCTTCAGCAAAGCGATGGACGGCGAAGACGGCGGGTAAGGCAGGAAGTATTCGCGTGCTTTCGCGGTCGCTTCCTTGTCTTGTCCGGCGAATACCGTGAACGTGTGATCCGGCAGCGCGTCATGCCGAAGCGCTTGCGCGACGCCCGGACGGCATTGGCCGGCGGCGCAGCCGCACACCGAGTTGATGACGACCAATGAGGTTCCCTTCGCGTTCGGAAGCTCGCTCTCTACTTCCTCCGGCGTTCTAAGCTCCTGAATGCCGAGCCGCGTCAGATCGTCGCGCATCGGTTGAATCATATCCATCATATAGCGTTCGAAAGACATCGACACTACAATCGCCTCGCATTCTGTTGCGGGATCTCGCCCGCGATTTCCTTCATTATAACGCGCCGGCGCAAGCCCCGTCAAAACCTTCCCCGAACGCGCCGAAGACCGAACCCATGGGACGCCCTAGGCTCGGCCTTCGTCATCTGGTCTTCCGTTCATGGCTCGTCCAATACTTCGGGCACCGGAAAATATTCGTCGTCGTCGAATTCCGCCGAGGCGGAAGCCGAGTGAGTCGGGTGCATGAACAACCCGGAGAAAGGCGCGATGCCCTTCTCGAACAAGTCCCGGTTCTCTCGGGTCAGGAAGCCGATGTCTTTGTACGGATGCACCCACTGCCCTCCGGACATGATCGAGGGGTCCGTGTCGCTGCTCCAGTTCTCGAGCGGAGATTGCGGAGATTCGTAATCGTGATCCCCGACCACAACGCCGTGTTCGTTGACGAACGGCTCCCGCGGGCCCCGGTTGTCGCGGAATTCCGCCCGAAATTCGATTTCGAACGGATCGAGCTCGGAATCGTCGCGGCTTTGCGCCGGTTTCACGTTCGCATAGGATGGATGGGTATCGTCCCTCATGCCGCCCTGCCGCGTCTAGTCTTCACGTCGACGGACGATTCGGTCCGTCCAGTCTTTTGTCGTATCCGGGGGAAGTCGGCGAACGGTCTTTCTTGCCTTGGCTGGCGGATTTGCCCGCGGTCTGCCCGCGATCTTGAGACTGGGTCATGGGAGCTTCCTCCTTGGTTGGATGTATCCCCCGTAGTGTATCCCGATCGTCCTCCCTTATCCGCCCGCCGGGCGATCATTGCCAACAATTTCGCCCCGGCTTGCACAACGACACGATGATCGTCGTCCCTTGTCCCGGCACCGATTCGACGTGGATTTTGCCGTTATGACGCTCGACGATGCTGAGGCATAGCGCAAGCCCGAGTCCGGTTCCGTTCGCCTTCGTCGTATAGAACGGCTCGAACAGCTTCTCCAGCTTCTCCTGGGAGATGCCGACGCCCGAGTCGATGACCCGCAATTGGATAATGTCTTGCAGATTGATCGTCTCGATCCGCAGCACGCCTTTGTCGTTCATCGCTTCCATGCCGTTGCGCGCCAAATTCAGAATGAGCTGCTTGATTTCCTTGCTGTTCAGATTGAGCATCTCCATCCGGTCGCACAGCTTCACTTCGAACACTTGCCCCCGCATGTTCGCGTCCGCCCAGATGAGCGGAATGACGTCGTTCAGCACGTCGTGAAGATCGCCCAACTCCTTCTCGACGATCCGGTTCTGCGCGAGCGACAAGAAGTCGTTGATGATGGCGTTGGCGCGATCGAGTTCCTCCAGCACGATGCGAAAATACGACTGCTGCTCCGGCGCGCTGCGCTCGTCGAGCAACTGGATGAAGCCGCGGATGACGGCCATCGGGTTGCGGATCTCGTGCGTAATGCTCGCCGCCATCTGGCCGACGAGGCTCAGCCGCTCCATGCGGTCGACCTCGTCCTTCAATCGCTGCAATTCCGTGATGTCCTGCCCCACGTGCAGAATGCCCTCGAGCTGCCGCGAAGGCACCTCTACGACCCTGCAGGTGACCGTGTAATAGACTCGACCCCGGTAGCGCACGATCTCCGTGAAACGTTCTTCTCCGTTCCTGATTCGCTCGACGGGGGAAACCTCCAGTTGCTTCTCCCTGTTCGAGTAGATGTCGTCCAACGTTCGTCCGATCAAGTCTTTGCGCGTAAGCGGATGCATGTGCTTAAGCGCCTCTTCGTTAATATGGGTCAACAGCCCTTGACCGTCGAAGAAGGCGACCGTCAGCGGCGTATTGTCGATGAGCAATTGCAGCCTCCGCATCTCGTTCAAGTACTTCTGCGAGACGACGCGCAGTTGGGACTGCATGCGGACGCGTTCGTACGTCATCTCCGCGAGATGGACCGTAACGTAAATCACGATCAAGAAGACGCAACCATAGAGCAGGACGGGACCGAAGTACGCCGACAGATCGTCCGGCCGGAATTTGTATATGCATATCGCGTGACTAAGCAGATAGAAGGTCAGAAGTACGCCGCACAAGAGCGACACTTGCTTCATCTTGACCGCGTAGCCGCGTTGCGTGAAGGACGCCGCGCGAACGTACAGGAGCGGCAGGAAAACGAGGAGAGTAGCCGCCAACATAGCGTACTGCCACAGCTCCGTCAATTGCGGAATTCTTGTCGCGAGGTAGAGTACCGTAAGGAACGCCGCGGTCGGAATTCCGCCGTAGAGCGATCCGATCGTAAGCAGCACGTAGCGCAAGTCGAAATTTTGCCCGAGCTCGGTATAGGCCGCGTATTGGAACGTAAGCACCATCGAAGCGCCGCAGACGACGCCGATGAACGCCGAGACGTAACGGCTGCGTTCGGGACGGTCGTACCAGATCAAGAACAGGAATGCGGGAAGTAGCGCGATCAATGTTTGCAGCAGCGTATCCTTCCACATTCCTGCTCGTCCTCCCGGATATATCGAATATATATACGAATAATTTAGCAAATATTAGCGGGTATTAGGGATTTAATACCATTAGTTAACCACATTTATTCGATTGTTACAATAAACATCGATAGCCGAATTCGGGTATACTTGTACTAGCATATCGATAATAGGGGCAAACGAACGATGAACTATGACGTAATAATCGTCGGGGCCGGATCCTCCGGACTTATGGCGGGCGTAGCCGCGAGCGAAGCCGGGGCGAAGGTGCTGCTGCTGGACAAGGGAGACAAGCTCGGGCGCAAGCTGGGCATTTCGGGCGGCGGCAGGTGCAACGTCACGAACGCCAAAGAACTCGACGAGCTGATCAAACATATTCCCGGCAACGGCCGGTTTCTGTACAGCGCGCTCGCCACGTTCGGCAATCGCGACATCGTCGCGTTCTTCGAACGAATGGGCATCGAGCTGAAGGAAGAAGACAACGGCAGAATGTTCCCCGTCTCGGACAAGGCGAAGACGGTCGTGGACGCGCTCGTGAACCAAGTGCGCGCGCAAGGCGTGGACATTCGGGTGAATTGCCCGGTCGATCGCGTGCTGTACGAGGACGGCAGAACGGCCGGCGTCGCGCTGGCGACGGGGGAAGTCGCGCGCGGCGCTTGCGTCATCGTGGCCGTCGGAGGCAAGTCGGTGCCCCACACGGGGTCGACGGGAGACGGCTACGCGTGGGCCGAAGCGGCGGGACACACGATCACCGAGCTGTTCCCGACCGAAGTGCCGCTGACGTCGAAGGAGCCGTTCATCCGCAGCAGAGCGTTGCAAGGCTTATCGCTGCGGGACGTCGGCCTGTCGGTGTGGAACGCCAAAGGCAAGAAGATCATCACTCACGAAGGAGACATGATCTTCACCCATTTCGGCTTATCCGGTCCGATTGCGCTGCGATGCAGCCAATTCGTCGTGAAGCAGTTGAAGCAGCAAGGGGGAGCCGCGGCGCAGACGACGATCGACCTGTTGCCGCGTCTGAGCGCCGAAGAAGTATACGAAGAGACGTATGCGCTCGCGAAGAACGAACCGAAGAAGGCGATCAAGAACGTGCTGAAGGGGTACTTGCCCGAACGGATGCTTCCGTACTTATTCGAGCTCGCTGGGCTGAAGGAAGACTTGACGTTCGACAACTTGCCGAAGCAAGCTTGGAACGACTTGGCTCGCATCGTCAAAGCGTTTCCCGTCGCGGTGAACGGCACACTGTCCATCGAGGAAGCTTTCGTGACGGGCGGGGGCGTGAACTTGAAGGAGATCGATCCGAGGACGATGCAGTCGAAGCAGATGGACGGACTCTATTTCTGCGGAGAAATATTGGACATTCACGGCTACACGGGCGGCTATAACATCACCGCCGCATTCTCGACCGGCTTCACCGCGGGCAAGAACGCCGCCGAGCAGGCACAAAAATGGTAATAAAAAAATACCCCGCCTTCACGAACCTGTGATGGCGGGTGTTCAATGACCGTTATTTATCCTTTTTAGGCTCCTGCTGACTTTTGGCGTTTTCAAGATATCTTCTTTGATCTCTAAGCGGCCTACGATATTGCCCAGATGATCGATAAACCTATATTCTACGTTTTCACCCGAAATTAATGAATTAAACCGATTGTCGATTGAACCTAACTCGTCTCTCGTTCGCTCTATCCAATCCATTACTTCTTGTTTCATTGCATCATCCTTATAATTTGCGGCATCATTTAGTACACGAAACTTCTCAAAAATAACACCTGCATTTGAAACTTGTTTGCGAGTCCATGATTCGACCTCATCGTAAATAGAGTAAGTTATATCTGCATAGTCGGGATTCAACTGTCCTTCCTGCAACTCTCTCCAAAGATAATCGATATACATAACAACTTCATCTGTTGACTTGTCGTTAAAGTCTTCGCCCGTAAGACCAACTGCCATGACATCTCCTCCTTGACCTTAATTATATTTGTTACCCTTTTCCTTAGGAATAATCTTCGCAATCCGAACATTTTTCATGGAAATAAATATTTAAACTGATGTTACGAAAGAGATTCAAAAAATTAATGATAACAAAATCGCAGCTAATACAAGGCTCTAATGTCGTATATAGATGTACGTCTCCTGTTGTTTCTGCTGTGAATCTCCGGCTTAGTTCCTCTAGAAACGTGACTTCGGTATCGTTATTCCTGTTAATAGGCGGAATCTTTACTCTGAACTTTTCAGGATACTGTAAATTAATGTTTCTTGTATATCCTGCTTTTAAATTGTTTTCGAATGGTTTGTCTTCTCCATGTTTAACGATAAGAAGACCTTTTAGTGGGTGATCGTGCCTTGATAGCTTACTGTGAGCCATCAAATGATCCGATAAAGGAAACCCCTCTCTCGTTTTATCTACAGTATACTCTAGATAGGCGAGGTTTTTAGTCGTAAAAGCGATAAGCCAATATTCTCCGTCCGGATGTTCAAATAATTTATCTCGATGTCCTTGTTCGATGATTTCAGTTAGCTTTTGCTGCGCATTCCTATCTCCTCCCGCATCCATATTATACCATAAAAGTTGAGAGGGGGATATCAGTCCAACTTAATAGCCCTGCCTCCGATGAAGGAAGCAGGGCCGATTCGTTCGCTACCGATTATCGCGCGTCGAAGCGATCGTAGGAACCGTCGTCCGGGTCGAAGTCTCGTTCGTCGGACGCCGCGTTGCCTGCGAGCTCCCGATATTGATCCTCCCAGTCCTCGTTCACCGTATGCGCCGGAATCGGTATCGCATCCATTCCGTACGCGACGTCGGTAATGACCACCGCCTCCGCCGGGGCGTGCTCCATCAATTGCCCCGCGTAGCACTGCACGATCTCCAGCGCCGAGGTCAGATCCTCGTTATGCACGTGAATATGCAGGCGCCCTCCCTCGTGAAGCTGCGGCTCGTAGCCGAGCTCTTCAAGCGTATCGCCCGCAAGGGCCGCTTGCCGGGCATCGGGAAATTGGAATAACAATGCGGCGTGGCTCATCGGCTGATCTCTCCGTTCCTGTACCTGATCGTTAGGGTAGTCCCGGATAGGATTGCCAGCCGCCGCGCGCGCTATGCGTTGCCCGACGAGAGCTCGTTCGACCGGGGCGGCGCCAGCCGCTTGCCGGACAGCACTTCCCTGCCGGCTTCCGCCAGAAGCACGTCGTCTCGCCGAAGGCTGATCATCGGCGGTTCGCAAGCGTCCAAGCACCGGAGAATATGCCAATATTGCAGATCGCCCATCCCGAACAGGTCGCAATGCTTGGAAACGAGCTGGAACAGCTTGAACTTGGACAAGCGTCCTTCGGCCTGCTCCGCGAGCTTCGTTAGCGTAATCCTCTCGACATGGCCGAGACCGTCCGCTCCCGGCCAGCGATTCAGATGAAACCGTAGGGCCGAAGACGTAACCGGATGCTTCCTGCCCTTCACGGATACCCAGAGCTCGAGGCCCGCGCGGTCGTTCTTCGCGTAAGCTTCCCAAGCGGACGCCAGCTCCGACACTTCGTCGGCGCGGAGCGTCGAGCGGGAACGGTCCCAGGCGTCCCCAAGCCGGTCGTCGGAATAAGGACCCGCAGGCAACGCCACGAGTTCCAGCGAAGTCCGATTCGTAACGGCGACCGTTTTCGCCTGATGGCACAACTTCATGAGGATCGCATGGTCGAACAGATCCGGATCGATCCATAACGCGATCCGAAGCCCGCCCTGAAGCGCCTGCTCGAATGCGGACAACTGATACTCGGTCCGCTCGAAGTACTCTTGCTTCGGGATGCCGTAGAACGTCTCCAGCCATTCCGCCCTGACGGCAAGCCGGGCGTCGAGCGGGCCCGCTGTATAGATTTCGCGCCAGACGAGCACGTCTCCCCCGATGGATGCCGCGCGCAGTTGATCCCCTACGATGTCGCCGTTGACGATATGCAGGAAAGCGTTAGATGTCGTATCTGTCACTTCTTCTTCACTCCCATCGCCTTCAGCGCCGTTCTCTCGATGACTCTCCAAGGCAGCCATTGCTTCGCCGCGAGCGTCAGCTTCTCGCTGCGGGTCGGCATATAGCGCAGCTTCGGCTTCGCGTCGCTGATCGCCCGCCAGATCGTCTCGGCGACGCGCGCCGGATCTCCGCCGTTCGCCGACGAATGCTCCAGCATCGGTTTGAGCCGCCCGTACGTCTCGTAATAAGGAGACTCCGGCGCCGGCTCGCGCAGCGCGGTTATGCTTTTGCGCCAGATCGGCGTCCGGTACGGTCCCGCCTCGATCAAGCTGACTCCGATGCCGAATGCCGCCAACTCGAGACGCAGCGATTCGCCGAAGCCTTCCACCGCATGCTTGGAGGCGACGTACGGCGCCAACGCCGGGAAGCCGATCCGTCCGCTGACGCTGCTGACGAGCACGATTCTCCCCGTTCGACGCGCCCGCATGACCGGCAATGCCGCCTGCGTCATCGCGATGAGCCCGAACACGTTCGTCTCGAACTGCTTCCGCCAATCCTCGATCGGCACCTCTTCGACGAAGCCGCCCGCGGCGAAGCCGGCGTTGTTGACGAGCGCGTCCAAGCGTCCGTGCCTCTCGCGTATCGTCCGAACCGCTTCTTCGATCTGACCCGCGTCCGTCACGTCGAGCTGGATCGGGAGCACGAGGCGTTCGACTCCGCGCTCCCTCGCCCCGTCGTTCAATTCGCTCTGCCTGCCGGCGTCCCGCAACCCCGCGTATACGATCCAGCCTTTATCCGCCAGAAGCAACGCCGTCAATAAGCCGAATCCGCTTCCCGCTCCCGTGACCAACGCGACTCTCTCGTTCCGTTCCGTCATTGCCGCCCTCCTCCGGATAAGAATAAAAGCCTCCTCCCGGTTACCGGCCGGGAATTGCGGAGGCTTAGAAGGAAAAGGGAGGCAACCCTTGATTCCTTGTCTTCTATTGTAACTTACCCGATTAGTTTCGGAAAGCTTTCAAGCTCGCGTTCAGCTCTCGGGTCTGCGCGTACACTTGCTGATAGATTCTGAACAGCTTGCCGTACGCTTCGCTCGTATCGGGATTCGGAACGTACGTGCGCGCGCGCTTGACGAACACTTCGCCGCAAGCGTCCAAGCTCGCGAACCAGCCGCAGCCGACAGCGGCCAGCATCGCCGCTCCGAGCCCCGGACCTTGCTCGTTCTCGAGCGCGACGACGTTCGCTTGGAACACGTCGGCCTGCATCTGGAGCCATACCGGGTTCTTGGCGCCGCCGCCGATCGAGACGATCGTGTCGACCGTCTTGCCCGCCGCGCGGAACAGGTCGATCGATTCGTTAAGCGAGAACGTAATGCCTTCCATGACCGCGCGGGCGAAGTGCGTCCGCGTATGGCTGCCGTCCATGCCGACGAAGCTGCCGCGGATGACCGCGTCCGGATGCGGCGTACGCTCGCCGACGAGATACGGGGTGAACAGCAAGCCGCCCGATCCCGCCGGGATCGCGTCGACGCCGTCCAGCAATTGCTCGTAAGACTCGCCCTTGGCGAACGTATTGCGGAACCAGCTCAGCGAATAACCCGCGGCCAGCGTAACGCCCATCGCATAGAAGGCGTCCGGCTTGCCGTGGTTGAAGAAGTGCACCTTGCCCGCGTAATCCGCGCTCGCATCCGCTTCGTACGTCAGGACGACGCCCGACGTGCCGATGCTGCATAGCGTCACTCCCGGGGACAGGATACCCGCGCCGATCGCTCCGCACGCGTTGTCCGCGCCGCCGGCGAATACCTTCGTCGCCTCAAGCAGGCCGGTAGCGGCCGCCGCTTCCGGCGACAGCGTGCCGACGAGCCCGCTCGCTTCGACGAGAGGCGGACAGAAGGAGGCCGGAAGACCGAACGCGGACAGGACGTCCTCGCTCCAGCGCTTGCCGGCGACGTCGAGCATCAGCGTGCCGGCCGCGTCGGACAAGTCCATATGCGATGCGCCGGTCAAGCGAAGGCGCAAGTAGTCTTTCGGCAGCAAGAATTGCTTCGCTCGCGCGAACGTCTCCGGCTCGTGTTGCTTCACCCATAGAATCTTCGGCAGGGTGAAGCCTTCCAGCGCGGGGTTGCGCGTGACGGACAGCAGCTTGTCGCCTAGCGCGCGCTCGATCTCGCGGCATTGCTCGGTCGTGCGCGTATCGTTCCACAGCATCGCGCGGCGGACCGGCTTGCCGGCTTGGTCCAGCAGCACGAGACCATGCATCTGTCCGGAGAAGCTCATTCCTTCGATGTCTTGCGGCTTCACGCCGGCTTGCGCCGTCAGTTCTTGCAGCGCGCCGATCGTGCCGGTTACCCAGTCCTCCGGCTCCTGCTCGCTCCAGCCGGACTTCTCGTGGAACAGCGGGTATTCCCGCGTCGCTTCCGCCTTGACCGCGCCGTCCTGCGCGATCAGCAGCGTCTTCACCGCGCTCGTGCCCAAGTCTACGCCAATGACGTATTTCATCGGTTCAGTTCCTCCTCGTGTGGGAAAATGCGAACCGCCCCGCCGGGGCTTCCGGGGGGCGGCGTAAGGGGTCCCCGCAAAGTAATCGGTATAAGCTTCGAAGCATCCGGGTCACTTTGTGGGGCACAGTGCGGCGGCTTATGCGCCTAATTCTAATTCGGTTCGTTCGGCATTGCGCAATCGGGATTACGGGATCGTTATAACGCGCCGAACACGACGTCGTTCAACGTGGCTTTCAGCTGCTCGAGACGAGCGGATTCATTCTTGATCGGCTTTGCTTGCAGCGCGTAGGCTTCGAGCGACTTCAGCGTCGCGCGGCCGGATACGATCTCCGCGCCGATGCCTTCGTCGAAGCTGCGGTAACGGTGCGCGAGAATATCGTCGAGCACGCGCTCTTCGATCAGCTTCGCTGCCGCTTTCAGTCCGCGGGCGTACGTGTCCATGCCGGCGATGTGGGCGAAGAACAAGTCCTCGTCCTCGAACGAGGAACGGCGGACTTTGGCGTCGAAGTTGACGCCGCCGCGGCCGATTCCGCCTTCGTTCTTGAGAATCTCGTACATCGCGAGCGTCGTCGCCATAAGGTCGGTAGGGAATTCGTCCGTATCCCAGCCGAGCAGCAGGTCGCCTTGGTTCGCGTCGATCGAACCGAGCATGCCGTTGATGCGGGCGACGTGCAGCTCATGCTCGAACGTGTGACCGGCCAGCGTCGCGTGGTTCGCTTCGATGTTCATTTTGAACTTGTCTTGCAAGCCGTACGTGTGAAGGAACGCGATCGCGGTCGCGGTGTCGAAGTCGTATTGGTGCTTGGACGGCTCCTTCGGCTTCGGCTCGATCAGGAATTGGGCGTCGAAACCGATTTCCTTCGAATAGTCGACCGCCATATGGAGGAAGCGGGCCAGGTTGTCGAGCTCCAGCTTCATGTTCGTGTTCAGCAGCGACTCGTAACCTTCGCGGCCGCCCCAGAACACGTAGTTCTCGGCGCCGAGCTCTTTGCCGACTTCAAGGCCTTTCTTCAACGTCGCGGCGGCGTAAGCGAACACTTCCGCGTTGTTCGACGTGCTCGCGCCGTGAACGTAGCGCGGGTTCGTGAACAGGTTGACGGTGTTCCAGAGCAGCTTCTTGCCCGTCGACTTCTGGTAGTCTTTCAGCATCGCGACGATGACGTCGATGTTCTTGTTCGATTCCGCGAGCGTGGCGCCTTCCGGAGCGATATCGGCGTCATGGAACGCGTAGAACGGAACGTTCAGCTTCTCGAGCATTTCGAAGTTCGCTTCGACGCGCGCTTTCGCTCTGTCGAGCGGGGAGTAGGAATCCCAGCTGCGAACGGCCGTGCCCACGCCGAACGGATCCGCGCCGGCGCCGTTGAACGTATGCCAGTAGGTGACCGCGAAGCGGAGGTGCTCCTCCATCGTTTTGCCGAGCACCACTTCGCTAGGATTGTAGTGCTTGAACGCGAACGGGTTCTTGGAGCCGCGTCCTTCGAATTGAATATTCGGTACGTTGCTGAATTTAGCCATTTCGAATGTATCCTCCTTGTAAGCGTTACCTTCTCGCTTGATGAGATTAGAATAGCACGCCATACTTAGTTTGTCTATCCAATAAACTAAGTTTTTTGCGCGAAAATTGTGCTATAATGTAGATCATTATGGAGTTGAGGAGCCGGAACATACGATGACGACGCCTACTGGAGATCAGGCCTTAATCAAACGAATCAATACGGCGATCGTGCTGGAGTCGATCCTTCGCGGCGCTCCGCTCTCCCGCGCCCAAATCTCCGAGCGTACCGGACTGAACAAGGCCACGGTGTCGAGCCTCGTGCAGGATCTGATCGACGGCTCGCTCGTGCGCGAAACCGGACGGGGCGAGTCGAGCGGGGGGCGCAAGCCGGTTATGCTCGAATTCATCGCGAGCGCCGGCCATGCGATCGGCATCGACCTTGGCGTTAACTATATCCGCGGCGTGTTGATGAATTTGCGGGGCGGCATCGTTCGCGAATGGACGGAGCCGCTTCGGCGCGCCGAGCCCGAGTACGTATTCGGCGAGCTATGCCTCGCGATCGATCAGTTGATCGCGTCCGCTCCGGCTTGTCCTTACGGCATCGTCGGCATCGGCGTCGGCGTGCCGGGTCTCGTGGACGAGGCCGGCTCCGTGCTGTTCGCGCCGAACTTGAAGTGGCGGGACGTGCCGCTCGAGCGGCAGTTATCCGATCGTTACGGCTTGCCGGTAACGATCGATAACGAAGCGAACGCGGGCGCGATCGGCGAGCAGAAGTACGGCGCCGGACGGAACGTCTCCAATCTGGTGTACGTGAGCGTCGGGATCGGGATCGGCACGGGGTTGATTTTGCATAAGGCGCTGTACAAGGGGGCGTCGGGATTCTCCGGGGAGATGGGGCATCTGTCCGTCGAAGCGCACGGCAAGCCGTGCAGCTGCGGCAACCGCGGCTGCTGGGAGATGTACGCCTCGGAGCAATCGTTGCTGGCGCAAGCCGCGGAGCTCGGCTACGGCGATCTGGAGCAGCTGCTCGCGGCGGCCGGGAGCGGCGACGCGAAGGTGCTCTCGCTGTTCAAAGGCATCGGCGAGTATCTCGGCGTGGGCATCGCGAACATTGTCAACGTGTTCAATCCCGACGCGGTCATCATCGGCAACCGGATGAGCCAAGCCCGCGAGTGGCTCGAGACCGAGCTGCGCCAGACGGTCGTGCAGCGCGCGATCGGCTTCCACCTAAGGAAGGTGCAGCTACTGTTCGCCGAGCTCGGCGAGCGATCCGCGATGCTGGGCGCGGCAGAGATGGCGGTGTCCGGCTTCTTCGACCGGCTGAAGGCGACGTAGGCTGGCGGGGGACGCATACGGCACGCACGGGCGGACCGGAAGGGCCTCGGCTCAATAGCGGTGCTACACTCCACTAACTTCGACGTTCTCCGGGACTTCGGCTCATTAGCGGTGCTACACTCCACTAACTCCAAGGTTCTCCGGGACTTCGGCGCATTAGCGGAGCTACACTCCACTAACTCCAAGGTTGTCCGGGACTTCGGCTCATTAGCGGTGCTACACTCCACTAACTCACAGTTTGTCCGGGAATTCGGCTCAATAGCGGAGCTACACTCCGCTAACGCACTAGACTTGGAGCAAGAACGGCAACTTGACCTTCGCTCCGTATCTCCCTGACCGAATTCGGAAGCTTCCGACGCCCTTCGCATTGATCCGACGCTTTTCGCGCGATCCGATAGCCGTCCATGCGAAACCGATGTATAATTATATGTATATGTATTGATCTGACTTGCCCTTCACTCGCGACTCGGACGGAGGCTTTCACATGAGCGATCAACTATCGGAAATGGCCGAATTGCTGAAGCTGCTCGGCGACAGGACGCGGCTTGCGATTCTCGGCTTGCTGCAAGAGAGGGAGCTGTGCGTCGGCGATATGGTCGACCTGCTCGGCACGAGCCAGCCGAACGCGAGCCAGCATCTGCGCAAGCTGAAGAGCGCCGGGTTAGTCCAAGAGACGAAGCGCGGACAGTGGGTGTATTACTCGCTGAACTTGGATGATTTCCCGGACTTGCGCATCTTCCTCTCTCAACTGCCCGGGCGCAGGGAGAGATTGAAGTCGTTGTCGAGCTTGCCGGAGCGCGCGTAGATCGCCCGTTCGCCGTATTCCCGGCAACTCCGGCACTCCTGTTCCCATGCACGACAAATAAGCTTGCCCGAGCCCCGCGACACGACGCGGAAACCCGGGCAAGCTTGTTTATTCGAGGTTACGATTGAACGGAAGCGGTAGGCGATGCCGAAGCCGACGGAGTCTCCCCGGCGCCCTTGCCCGCCCGTTCGCCTCCGAAGCCGCGGCCGCCGTCGCGATGGCCGCCCGGCTTGCCGCCGTGGGCGAAGCCCGTCTCGTTCACGATCTTCGCGGCGATCGTCGGCACTTCAGCCAGACGCTTCGCCGCTTCTTCCTGCGTCAGCTTGCCGTCCGTCACCGCTTGGTTAATGCCGGTCGTTATCGATGCGGCGACCGCGTCGATGACCTTCTGCGCGTCGATGCCCTTCTCCTTGGCAATCGCGGCCAGCGATTTGCCTTCGCCTTCGGCGAGCGCCGCCTTCAACTCCTCGGCGCTAAGCCCGAGCGCCGTCGCCGCGGCGGTCAAATCCAATGGCGTACGGCCGATGCCCTTCTTCCCGATGCCGCCTCGGCCGAAGTCTCCCGCTCCGCCCTTCAGCTCCGAATCGATCAGCTTGTCCAATCCGTCGGCGTACGCTTGCTTGCGTTCTTCCAGCTTCTTGTCGAACGCTACGGTCAACGCCTTCTTCAAGCTTTCGCGCGAGACGCCTTGCGCTTCCGCGATTTCCGCGAGCGTGTCGCCCGCCTTGAGCTTCGCCGCCAGCGCGTCCTTATCCAGCTTCAGCAGATCGAGCACGTCTTGGCCGATCGCCTCTTCCTTGCCGCCGAAGCCTCCCCGAGGCCCGTGTCCCTTATGCTCGCCGCTCACCGCGGACGTTACCGGCTTATTCTCGGCCTTCGCTCCCGAATCGTCGCTCGTCGCCGCATAAGCGCTAAGCGGGATCATGACCGCCAACGCCGCCGCGATGCTGAATGTTCTTGCCGTCTTTCTCATCGTCATCCCTCCAACCGTAGATTGGCCTTGCCTCACCCATTATTCACGCGTTACCTGAAAATGGGATTAGCGCATCCTTAAAAACGGCTGAGAGTTTCCTGAAAGTTCCTCGTTCCTTACGCGAGAGCCTTGCGCAGCGCCTCGAGCACGCGGTCGCTCTGGAACGGCTTCACGACGAAGTCCTTCGCCCCCGCTTGGATCGCTTGCACGACCATGCCTTGTTGTCCCATCGCCGAGCACATGACGATCTTGGCCGCGGCATGCTGCTTCTTGATCTCGCGGACAGCCTCGATCCCTTCCATCTCCGGCATCGTAATGTCCATCGTCACGATATCCGGCTGCAGCTCCTGGTATTTTTGAACCGCGACTTTGCCGTTCTCGGCTTCTCCGACGACCTCGTGGCCGCCTTTGATCAAGATGTCTTTAATCATCATTCTCATGAAAGCGGCATCGTCTACGACTAATACTTTGGCCATTGTTCGATCTCTCCTTTAGTTGCCGCCGAGCAGCATGATCCGCATGTTGCCGACTTCTTCGATGTTCAGCGCCAGACCGTTCTCGTACCCGTCGACCGCCGTCTTCCCGGCGAGCAGCGACGGAGGCGTAATGTCCGCGGAGATGCCGCGATTGCTAAGCAGCGTCGTCGTTCCTCCGGCGATAATGTTGGCGATCTCCCCGACGCAGCTGTCGAGCATCTCGCCTTCCATCGGCATGCCGAACATGACCTCGCTCATCTTGCTGAACATCCGACGTTCGCCGTCGATGATCATTCGCACGCTGATCGGATCGGCGAAGCTGATCGCGACGCCCATCTCGTCGACGGCATCGGGCCGTTCGCCCGCGGTCGCCTCGGCTTGATCGATCGGACGCGGAATGACGTTGCGCATCGAATCGCATAGACTGTCGAGCAACAAATTTTGAATATCCCGGCTCATCGTTGTCTCCCTCTTGACGTTTGATGCTTCTTATTATGCCGGGTAGATTTTGGGAAAGTTCATGCGTAAATGTTTGTTAAATGTTAATTTGCGGATCTGAACGCAGTCAGCGCGACGAACAAAGGGGCATTGTAATCGATGGCGTATTCGTTGCTCGAATAGCTGGATACATCGTCCACATAGCTCTTCGCCGGCGAAACCCCTTGCGCGATTACCTTCTTCAGCGCATCGTCGTCGCCGTACTTGTTCGGCCCGCCGACGAGCAAGCCCGGCACCTTCGTTCCGGACATCATCGAGATCCGATGATGCGCCTTCGCCGGGTAGCGGCTCCCGACGCCGGTTACGTAGCTCATGCCCATCGCGTTGCGGCCGAGCGCGTAGTGAAGCTGATCCAACGCGCCGTTCTCGTAAGCAACGTCCGGCTTCAGCCGGTTCGCGAGCAGCAGAAGCTCCCCGTAGGCAAGCGCGTTCTTATTGGAGCCCCACGCGTATTCGTCCGCCGTCAACGAGAAGCGATAGCCGTCGCCGTCGATTCTTCCAACGATGCCGTCGGCCGCCTGCACGATCGCCGCCGCGGCCTCGTCCCGTCCCGCGGACGGCGTCCTCGAAGCGGTCGCGATCGCCCATTGCCCGAGCAACTGCGCGTTGCCCCAACCTACGATGCCCGGCGGCTTGCCGGCCAGATCGGCGTATTCCCGTTGAACGATCGCGTCGTACGCCTCGTCCCCCGTCGTCTTGAACAGCTCGGACAGCGCCCAGAACCGCTCTTCTCGATCGGACGTCTTATCGTAAGGCCCCGAGCCGGAGTTCTGTCCTTCGTCGACGCGGAAATACGGTTCCGGATGCCCGTCCAACCACGCCTGCGCCCGCTTCGCGCGGTCGAGCAACTCCGAAGCGTACGCCGGATCGAACGGCTCGTAGACGCGGGCGCCCATGGCGGCCGCGCCGGCCAGCATCGCCGTCCCGAACGTCGACTGCCCGAATACGTACCGGTCCTGCAGGTCTTCCGCCGGCAGAATATAAGGCGGGAACGTCATCCCGCTCACCTTGTGGTACGCCGCGCCGTCATCGCGCTGCATGCGCAGCAGCCAATCGAGCTCGTACTTGATCTCCGCGAGCAAGTCCGGCGCCTTCGCGCCTTCCGGCCAGAACGCCTTCTCCCGGTCATCGAGGAACTTCCCGCTCGCTGCTTCCGGGTACAGCTCGTATGCGATCATTAGCTGTCCGACCGTAATCGCCGCCGTCGGCACGTACTTACCGTAGTCGCCCGCGTCGTACCAGCCGCCGCTAACGTCGAGGACCGACGGGTTCCCCTCGTCCTCGTAATACAACCGAGCTTCCTTGTCCTGCTTATGTCCGGCGAGCAGCTTCAGCCCCGTGACCGAATCGTCCTGCTCGAAGTTCGCGCGTTGGAACGTATACGACTTCGCGACCTTCGCCCAAGCATCGTCGAAGACGCCGGCGCCGACGTAGAACGGATCGGAAAGGTTGCCGCCCGCAGCGACTTCGTACCGTCCATCCGCCGTAAGCGACCCGAAGTCGATTCTCGCGACCCAATCGCCCGAATTCGCGTCCATGCTCGCGGCGGGCGACAAACCTTCCCACGCCGTCTTCCCGTCGTTGTCGACGACCTGGACCGCCAGCGGCTCGAACGGTTCGTCCGACGCGAAGACGGCCGTCTTCGGCGCGTTCGGCATATAGCCGACTTGATCGACGTGGATGCGCAGCCCTTCGACTCGCGCTTCCGCGATCGGAATCGGCGTCGCCGATGCCGCGGCGGTCGGCGTCGCGGACGGCTTGACCGAAGGCTCGGCCGCCTCGTTACCGAAGCAACCGGCGGTCAGCGTCATCGCGAGCAAGAGCGCGGGCAAGCTAAGCTTCGTTCGTCTTGGCATGTGTAGTCCCCCGATTCTGGAAAACGTTATCAAACCCATACGGATACGTTCGACTCGTACCGCGAATATTCCTTCGATTAGCGCGACGAGCGCGTAAATTAAAAGCCGACCGGACTCATCGTCCGATCGGCTTGCGCCAATGCAATCGCTTATTTCGAGATGCCGACCTTGCGGTCCGGCGGAAGCAGCAGCGCGCTGAGCCCGACGAGCGGAAGGAAGCTGCACCAGAACATGACCGGCGACAGGCCGAACACGTCGGCCATCTTGCCGAGCGCTACCGCACCGATCGCGCCCATCCCGAACGCGAGGCCGGTCGTCAGTCCGGACGCCATGCCGACCTTGGAAGGCATCAGGAACTGCGCGTAGACGACCGCTACCGAGAAGCCCGACAGGATGACGAAGCCGAGCAGCGCGATGATCGGGTAGACGAGGTACAGCGGCAGATGCGGCAGCGCCAGCGCGAGAGGCGCCGCGCCCAGGATCGAGAACACGATCATGTTCTTCAGCCCGAACCGGTCCGCCAGCACGCCGCCGAAGTACGTGCCGAGCACGCCGGCCGCGAGGAACAGGAACACCGGAACCTGCGCTTGCTGCATCGTCAATCCGTAATCGTGCTCCAAGTAAAATTGATAATAACTGCTGATGCCCGAATGGTACCATGACCGCGCGAAGACGAGGAATATCAGCAGGCCGAGCGCGAACTTCATTCGCGGATGATCCGAGAGCTCCGCCGATTTCGTCTTCGAGGCGAGCCGCCGTTCCCGCTCTTGCTCCCACTCCGCGAGCTTCTTCTTGTACCAGGGAACGAGCCCGAGCAGCACCGCGATCGCCATGCCGGCGAACAGCGTTCCCCACATCGCGCCGATCTGTCCGAACGGCACGAAGATGAAGATCGTCATGAGCGGCGCGAGCGAGCTGCCCGCGTTGCCGCCGACCTGGTACACCGACTGCGCGAAGCCGCGCCGGCCTCCCGAAGCGAAGTACACGATGCGCGAGCCTTCCGGATGGAAGATCGCGGAGCCGAGGCCGATGAACACGACCGCGAGCAGCAAGTACCAGAAGTGCGGCGCCAGCGCGATGCCGACCATGCCGACGAGGCTAAGCCCCATGCCGATCGGCAGCACCATCGGAATCGGCTTGCGATCGGAATACGCGCCGACGACCGGCTGCATGACCGACGACGTCATATTGAGCATGAAGCCGATCCAGCCGACTTGCACGTAGCTCAGGTCGAGCGATTTTTCCAGTATCGGGTACAGCGCGGGCACGACCGCCTGCATCGAATCGTTGAGCATGTGTACCAAGCTGATGGCCAGCAGAATCGGCAATACCGTCGCGGATTGCGCCGATGCGCTGCGGGTCGAAGCGGTTGAAGCCATGTGCTAACCTCCCGGGTAGGGGCGATGCAGGAGTTGCGAAGTCTGCTATTCGTCCTTGAACTTGAAGCTTCTTGCGATATAGATGACCGGCGTGCAAGCCACCGAGATAATGAATTTGATCAGGTAAGTCGTGAGCGCGATCTCTCTCCAGACCGCCCACGTGTAGTCGTCGTTGCCGAGGATCGGGGCGAACGCGATCGTGCAGAACACGAGCGTATCGACGAGCTGGCTTAAGCCGATACTCCCGTTCAGCCGCAGCCACAGTTGATTGCGAGCCGGATACTTGCGTTTCAGCCTGCTGAACACTTGAACGTCGAGCAGTTGGCTGATCGCGTACGCGGCCAAGCTTCCGAGCGCGATGCGCGGCATCAGTCCGAAGATCGTCTCCAGCGAGCCTTGCGCGAAGTCGCTCTCCGCCGGCGTGAACTTCAGCACCATCTGCATCATGATCGTAGACATGATAAGGATGAAGAAGCCGAACCAGACCGCCTTCCTAGCTTCCTTGGCGCCGTACTTCTCGTTGATCAAGTCGGTCGTCAAGTAGATCGTGCCGTAGATCGTGTTGCCGAGCGTCATGATAAGACCGAACAGCTCGATCTGCTTCACCACCTGAATGTTGGCGAGCACGACCGCTGCGCCGATCCAGGCATACAGCCCTTGCTTCCCGAACAGCCGGTAGCAAGCGAGGAACAGCGCGAAGTTGACCAGGACGAACAAGGCGCCCCAGCCGAGGTTGTACGTGAACATAGTGAATCATGCCTCCTAGTTTTGTTAACGCGGGAGTTCGCGAACCGCGGCTCCGCTTTGCGGAGCAAACGACTAATTATAGCACGATAAGAAAAACCCGGCGAACGGAAAATCGTTCCGCTCGTCCGGGCGTTTCGATGCGATTTACGCGGCTTTGCCGGCTTGCTGATCGTCGCCGAGCGGCTTCACCTTGCGGTTGAACAACGCCAGCGGCATCGCGAGCGCGGCGACGTACGTCGCGACCAGGTACACGTCGTTGACGCTCATCGTGAACGACATGATCTGGATGAAATGCTGGTCGGTCTCCCCGGAGGCGAACAAGTTGGCCCCGTGGCTGGCGCCGCGCGAAGCGAGCATCGTCGTGAATATCGCGATGGCGAACGAGCCGAATACGTTCCGCGTCCAGTTCATGATCGCGGAGGCATGACCGCTCAGCTCCCGCGGCAGAAGCTCCATGCCCGCGTTGCTCGAAGGCATCATGACCATCGCGATACCGAGGTTGCGGACGGTCATCCAGACGATGATGTACGTCCGCGAGACATCGATGCTGAGCCAGCTGAGCATCAGCGTGCCGATCGTGAGCAGGACGATGCCGACGATCATGAGCGGACGAGGTCCGACGCGGCCGTACAGCTTGCCGACGATCGGCATGACGAGCGCCATCGCCAGCGAAGCCGGCAGCAGGATCAAGCCCGTGTCCATCGCCGATACTCCCTGCACGCTCTGCAGGAAGACGGGCGTGAACATCGTTCCGGCGTACAGGCTGATCGTCAGAATGTTCGCGATGACGGTATTCAGCGTATAGCGGCCGTTCTTGAACACTCTCAGGTTCAAGAGAGGCGATTCCGCGGTCAGCTCGCGCCAGACGAACAGCACCAGCGTAACCGCGCCGAACGCGAGCAAGCCGATGACTTTGGCCGTGTCCCAGCCCCAGTTATGTCCCTGGCCGAGAGCGAGCAGCAGCGACGAGCTGCTGGCAAGGACGAGCAGGAATCCGAGCGCGTCGAAGCTCTTCGGCACGCTAAGACGGTAATACGGAATGTACAGCGCGACGCAGATAATGGCGATAATACCAACGGGCACGTTGATCAGGAACAGCCATTGCCAATCGTAATTTTGCAGCAGCCACCCCGCGAGGGTCGGACCGAACGCCGGCGCCATCATCGAAGCGAGCCCCCATAGCGCGACGGCCATCGGCTGCTTGTCCCGCGGAATGACCTGGTAGACGATCGACATCGTCGCCGGCATGATCAAGCCGCTGAACGCGCCTTGAACGACGCGGAAGGCGATCAGAGCGTATTCGTTCCAAGCGACCGCGCATAGCACGGATGCGAGCGTGAAGCCGACGAGCGAATACAGATAGACGCGCTTATAGCTGAACCGCTCGCCCAAGTAACCGACGATCGGGGCGAACGTGCCCATCGCTAGCATGAAGCCGGTCATCGTCCACGTAATCGTGTCGAGCGACGTCTCGAAATGCTTCCCGAGCAAATCGAGAGCGAGCGTGATCGTGCTGGAAGCCAGAATGCAAACGAACGAACCGATAAAAATCGCAACCATAATCGGCCAGAAACGTACTTGCTGATTGAACCCGTTACTCATTGTTGCTTATCCACATCCCCTAGTTTGGATCTATGTCTTTTTTTACATATTAATAAAGCGCACCATATCATACTATGGGATAATGGGTATGTCAAAGTTTACTTATGCGCCGGAGGCACCGTTATGAACACCTTATCCTACGGATTGTTGAGCATACTCTCGCAGGCTTCCTTTTCCGGGTACGACCTGATGCTGAGAACGCAGCCGTTCTGGCCGGCCAAGCACAGCCAAATCTATCCTTTGCTCGCGAATTTGGAGAAGGAAGAATACGTCAGCTACGAGCACGTCTGCCAGAGCGACAAGCCGGACAAGAAAGTGTATTCGTTGACCGAAAAGGGCAAAGAGGCGCTGCGGGGATGGCTGACCGAGCCCGCGGCCGACCCCGTCACCCGGGACGAGCTCATGCTCAAGACGTACTGCTTGTCCTACACGGACCCGGAGGGCGCGAAGCGGCTGTTCGCCGCGCGCCTCGACTATTACCATACACGGCTGCGCAAGCACGAGAACACCGTCGAGTCGCTGCGCCGGCGAGGCGACTTCCCGGCGAACGGCGAAGCGCCGCCGTTCGATTCGTTGCGATTCGGCGCCTACGTCCTCATGGAGAAGGCGCTGAGGACGACCCGATCGAACATCGAATGGACGGAATGGGCGATGCGGTTGCTCGAATCGCAACGGAAGTAGCCTTGCGCGCGGTCGCGGAACGCTCCGCGACCGCGCGCGCGTTAAAGGCGGGCGTTAGCGGCTTGCCTTGCGTCTGCCGGACGCGATCCGACCGGCCGATTTCTTGAAGAGCGGCTTCGGGCGCGTTGTCGGTCGATTGGCGACTACGCTTCTCTTGGGAGTGGACTTGGCAGCTCCAGTTACGGGCTTCCTCCGGCTCGCGCTTCTCGCTTTGGACGTTGTTCCCGGCTTCCTCTTCGCCAGACCCTTATGCCAGATCCGGCTCGGCGCCGGCGACGCCTTGACTTCGGGCGCCGGAACCGGCGTTGACGGCTCGAGTGCCGGGAACGTCGCGATCGCCTCCGCTTCGGCGGGATTCGTCCGCGGGTACGCGATCGCCGCCGGCGTCGGGGAAGGATCCGGCTGCTGGGCGGCGAACAACTCTTGCGCTTTCATGAGACGGGTCGCGAGCAGCGGTTTGCTCTCGGAAGCGGACGGATCATCGTTCGCCGTGAAGACGACCGGCGGGAGCGCCGGCGGATCGACGGACGGCGGAACGAATACTTTCACGTCGGGAGGGACGATCGGAGCGACCAATTCGCGGAGTGCCTTCGCCCGTTCCTGCTTCGTAACGTCGCGATCGTCTTTGGACGCGCGCGTGGAGAGCGGCTCGATCCGGAACGAACGGTCGATCTCGGCATCCGTCCTTCTCGTTCGCGGCGCTTGGTCGCGGGCCGAATCCTGTCCGCCTTCGGCGCGCCGTTGCCGTCTATCCGTCTCCTCGATCCGACGACGTTTCGACGGGTCGACGCTCGCGTTCGTCGGCTCGGCGGGGCGGAACTTGATCGGCATGAGAGGCGGCGGCGCCGTCGGTTCGGCGCTCGGCGCATGCGCGAGCTTCTCCTCGGCGACCGGCTCCGGCTTCGAGTCATCGTGAAGCGACGTCGTGACGACAAGCTCGGCCTCCGGCTCCGTCGGAGCCGGGAGCGGCTCGATCTGCCTGCTGCGCAATTCGTTGCGGATGAGATTCTCCCATGCGCTTTCGAAGTCGAGAGGTTCTTCCGCGACCGCCTCTTCCTCGACTGCTTCCTCTTCGACCGCTTCTATCGCGACCGTCTCTTCCTCGACTGCTTCCTCTACGACCGCCTCTACTGCGACCGCCTCTTCCTCGACTGCTTCCTCTACGACCGCTTCTATCGCGACCGTCTCTTCCAGAGGCGCTATTTCAATGACCGCTTCTATTTCAGCGCCGTTTTCTAAGATCGCTTCCGCTACGACCGCTTTCTCGGCGTCCGCTTCGACCGCGACCGTCTTTTTCTTCCTCGTGCGCTTGACCGCCGGAGACGCCGCTTCCTCCTGCCCCTCCGCCGGTTCCTTGCGCTTGCGCGCCCGCTTCTTCGCCGCCGCTTCGGGCGACGCCGTATCTACTCCGTTAACCGGAATATCCGGCGCTCCGTCTAATAACTCGCTCACGCTAATGCCTCCCTATGCTGACTGCGATCATATCGGGTCATGAACGCTCCTCTACTATCTTTATGTAGGCAGTCGCGCATGCGGAATACGTCGAAGCAACTTTTCTTCCATAGTCCCGCGTTTTATTCGCCGCCTATTTTTCGATCGTACTCGTATACTTGTCTATCCCGTCGATACAAGCACCCAACACTCATTGCGCCGAAAGGCCATACCGTGAAATGTAATTACCTACTGGAGGTTGGACGATGGCAGCAGACGACTCCTTCAACGCACGGTTCGAAGCGGCGATAGGCCGGCATAACAAGGCCGTTCGCGGAAACCCCGCGGCCGTTCGCGACGCGCACCGGCAATTCGCGGAGCTGCGCGCGATAGATTCGCAGCACGCGCTGCTCGAAGCTTACTACGGCAGCACGCTCGCGATGCTCGCGCGCGACGCCGATCAATTAATCGACAAAGCGGACAAAGCCCAGCACAGTCTCGACATCCTCGATCGCGCGGTCGCGATGGCGCCCGGGGACGCGGTCGTGCGGCTCATTCGCGCGAACGTGTGCATGCGGCTGCCGGATCGGATATTCGACCGGACGCAAACCGCGATCGACGATTTCAAGCATTTGCTCTCGCGGGACGACGGCACTCCCGGCTACCTCGCTCCCGCCCAACGCCAGGAGACGCTGCAAGGTCTTGCTCAAGCTTACGAGAACGCCGGGAAGCACGGGTTGGCGAAGACGATTAGACAGCAGTCGGCCAAGCCTCGTCCGGATGCGGCGCCCCAAGGCAAAGGAGAGAACGATAATGGAAAACAAAGAAAGACTGGGAAAGGCAAGTAGAGCGTTGTTCGTCGTCAGCGTCGTGCTCGGAGTCGTCATGCTCATTCTGGCCGCGCTGGCCATCGTGCTCGGAGCGTTCAAGAGCAAACCGAACGCGGAGCAATCGCTGGCTCTGACGGGTTCGGACGACAGGTCCAGGCGCGACAGACCGTCCGGCTCCGCCGCGAGGCCTCGTCTGATCGAACAGACTGGCTCGAGCCAATCGCTCAAGCGCGCCAAGGGGAAGGAGTGAACGTTGTTCCGTGGGCAACGACAAGAAGAAGCAGGAGAAATTAGCCAAGAAAGCCGCGGCTCCTATCCCGGAACCCTTCGCGAGCCCGTCATCCAAACCGACGAAGAGGGACCGCCGGCTGGCATCCGCCATTCGCGTGCATAACGATGCGGTGTCGGGCGGCCAAGAAGCGGTCGCCAAGGCGGAGGCCGTGTGGGGGCAACTGCGCTTGCGGTTTCCGGACGATGCCGCGGCGAAGGCGTATTACGGCAGCGTGCTCACGCTCAAGGCGCGCGATGCCGAGACGCCGGCCGACAAGCTGACTATAGCCAGGAAGGGACTCGGCCTCCTCGACGAAGCCGTCGCGGCCGAACCCGGCAACCGAACGTTTCGCTTGATCCGCGGCCGCATATGCTATCGCTTGCCCGAGCCGTTCTTCCAGCGCGCGGAAACGGCGGTCGAGGATTACGCCCTGCTGATCGACGAAGAGATCCGCCGTCCCGGCAGCCTCGAGAAGAAGGAGTTCGCGACGCTCGTCTACGAGCTCGGAGAAGCTTATTACCGCACGGAACGGTTACCCGAGGCGCAAGTATGCTTGAAGAAGCTAGAGACGCTTACGACGGATTCGAAGCTGCTGACGCTCGCCAGGACCAGGCAACGCGTCATCGCGTTCAAGCTGGATCGGGCCCGCAACGGGCCAAGCGACTCGTCGCAAGCGACTCCGTTCGAATTGCGCGACTGGGTCAGCGTCGTTCTCGGCGCCGTAGGAGCCGCCGCGCTCAGCTTCGCGCATCGCCAATAACCGCCATCTCGATCGCGGAAGGGGGTGAAGCCTTGCCTATCAGAGAAGATTTGGACGCGTTCAAGAACGTCTTCAACGAAGAAGCCGGCGTGTTCATCGAGAAGTTACGGAACGCCGCGGCGGACGGCGCGCAGTCGATCAGCGAGCAATTGAAGGAATCCGCCGTCGAACTGCTGCCGGAATCGGCCGTCATCGCCGACAAGCTCAGGACCGCTTTCCAGAGCGGCGCGACGATCGCCGGCGAACAGATTGCCGCCGCCGGCGCGCGATTCGCAGAAGCGCTCAGAGCCGCCAGGCCGAAGTAAGCGACTCTCTCCGACGACGATAACAAGAAGGCTCACGAGCGGGTTTTCGCCGCCGTGAGCCTTCTTTGTCGCTTCTACCAATCGCCGCCCCGCAACAATCGATGCCGGACGATATCCGGATTGAAATACTCGAGCAGATGAATGCCCGGCTCTTCGCCGAAATAGATCGCGTATCGCTTGAACGGCACGTTCGAAGCCGCCTGCCGGTCCGGGAAGCTCAGCTTCGCCGGTTCGCCGAACAGGTCGACGATCGCTCCGTCGCTCCTCCAACCGCATTCCGACAGCCGCCTCGACGTCTGTATGCCGAGCGATTGAATCGTCTTGCCGATTCCGTCCTGCTTCGCCGCGAGCGCTTCGAACATGGCGGGGGGCACGCAACGAGAGCATACGATCGCATAGTTGTGCGATACGGCGAATCCCGTCCGATCGCCGGTCAGCACCGATTCCCGCAAGTAATAGGGGCCGCCCGACAGGCCTGCGCCGATATCGATATCCGCCGCGTCGATTTGTTGCTGCCGAACGACTTGGACCGTCATTTTCTCATCCAACAAGGTTTCCAGTAAATCCGTCGTACGCCCGTCGGTCGTCAGTAAAATATCGAATAACAGCTGGTGCAGTTGATTGAGCATTAATTGCTCGATTCCCGGGTTCATGTCTACCATGCCTACGAACTTCCCTCCTTCGGCGCTCATGTGCCTCCTTGCTCCGACAACCTCCTTGACCTATTATCTTCGGGCCCTCCGTTATACGTCCTCGTCCCGCAAATCCTCCATCAGCCGTTGCGCCTTCTTGTGCTTCGGATCGCGCCGCAAGGCGACGGCCAGCATCTCGATCGCCTTCTCCGGCTCGTTCAGCTTCAGGTGGCATTGTCCGAGCGACACCCAGACGTCCGTATCCTCGAGCCCCTGCTCGAGGCAATACCTGAACTCCTCCGCCGCGCGGGCAGGATTGCCTCCGAGCGATTCGGGCGTGTTGAGCAGCCTTGCCCCGTTCATTCGCCTCGCGAGCGGAAGCGACGGGTCGATGTCCATCGCCGTCTTGACTTCGTTCTCGAATAGCGGAAGCAGCTTGATCTTCTCCTGCATGTTCCCCGCTTCGATTAATCGGCCGTAAGCCGCGGCCAGCCATGCGCGCGCCTCGGCGTTGCGGTCGTTCAGCGCGATCGCCTCCTCGAAGGCGGCTCTCGATTCGGCGAACCGATCGCCGAGGAACGCTTCCGTGCCGCGTTCGATCAGCTCCCGGACCGGATCGACGCTCCGCCTCAGCCGCTCGATATAGACCGGCTTCTTCGACGGCTCGTTATGCAACAGTTCCTCTCGGCCCAGCAGTACGCCGTCGGCCGCGACTTCCAGCGTGACGGGCACGCGCAGCATGCCGGCGAGCTGCGCCTTCGCCGCGTCGATCGACCACTCGGCGCTCCGATGCGAGTCGATCAGCACGTGAAGCCCGCGCTCCCGTTCGATGACGCGCCAGGCGTCCGGCGCCGGCACGAGCGAATAGACGGCTTCCTGAATGTTGCCTGCATCGAGCGTCGTCGTCCCGAAGACGATTCTGTCTTTGCTCCGGCCGTAGTGGGTCAGCGCCGCGCCGGCGCGCCCGCATAAGCATCGGCTAGGCGCCATCGAGACGATATCTTCATTGAAGTAGCGCAGCAGCGGGGAAGCGCGATGGGATAGCGTCGTAATGGCGGCGAAGCCCCGTTGTCCGTCCGGAACCGGCGTTACGCCGTCCGCGTCCAGCACCTCGACGATGAAATCCCGCTCCGCGACGTGCATGACCCCATGCTCGCACATGACGGCGATGTTCGCCGTTTCCGTCGAGCCGTACAGATTGAACGCGGGCACGCCCCATAACCGTTCGATGTGCGCCCTGCGGGCGTCGCTCATCAGTTCGCCCGCGACGCATATCGCCCTAAGCGCGGGATACTCTGCGCACGGCTGCTCCCCGAGCAGCCGCGACGTCTCCGCGAGCAGCTCCATCTCCCGGGGTAGTCCCGCGAGCACCGTGACGCCGAGCCGCTTCATCAGGCCGAGCACACGAGGGTACGGCGTAACCGTCGTGCGGCCGCTGGCCGGAACGATGCCCGCGCCCGTCTGCCGGCATGCCTGCTGCATCAGGAACGCCGGAAGCGACATCGCGT
This sequence comes from Cohnella sp. GCM10027633, assembly GCF_042675445.1. NCBI lineage: Bacteria > Bacillati > Bacillota > Bacilli > Caryophanales > Paenibacillaceae > Cohnella > Cohnella sp. GCM10027633. Next base: position 256,596 of record NZ_JBHTGV010000004.1, read on the forward strand.
ACGGAAACCGGACAAGGACGAGATCGTTCGCCGCAAGGTTGACCCCGCACTCCTTCAGTTGCCTGCCGCCCGTCTCCAAGTCTTCCGCCGTGAACCAAGACGCGGAAGGCTCCCCCGTCGTGCCGAACGATTCGTGATATTGCGCCACCTCTTCCGCGTCGACGGCCAGATATCCGAAGGAGCCGGCCTTCCGCAGCTCTTCCTTCGTCGTAAGGGGCAGCTTGCGCATGTCCGCGAACCCGATGTTCGCCGTATCGCGACCGGTCAGCTTCTCCCGGTATAGCGGTGATTGGGTAATGCGAGAGAGCAGATCCTTAAGCTTGCGTTCCCGCTCCTCGATGAGATTGGACATGGCGATTCTCCTTTTATCGAATAATGACGCGCGTCGCTTTGCCGAACGTGCGGGGAATGTCGTGCCTGACGACGACCTCGCACGTCTCGCCGATCGCGTCTTCCATATGCCGTTGCACTTTCCGCGCCAGCTTGTCGTCGCCGAGCGTCGTCCGGTGCGGCTCGACTTCGATCGTCAGCTTGCCTTGCTCGACGATGAAGCGATACCAGAGGCCGATCTCCCGCACTTCCAGCAGGAACTGCTCCAGCAGAAAAGGCGAATAGTCGTTGCCGCCTAACCGGATCATGTTCTCCATCCGTCCCCGAAGCTGCAACACGTCCATCGTAATGCCGCACGCGCACGTAGAGCGCTGCATATAGCCGATATCGCCGCTGCGATAACGCATCATCGGCATCCCTTCGCGCAGCAGCGTCGTCATGACGATCTCTCCCGTCTGTCCGTAGCCGAGCCGAGCGCCCGTATCCGGATCGACGATCTCCATGTAGACGTGCCCTTCCGCGACGTGATAGCCCGCGTGTTCCTTGCATTCGATGCCGACGACGCCGCACTCCGTGGAGCCGTAGAAGAACGACGCCTCGCAGCCCCACCATTGCTCCAGCCGCTTGCGGAACGTGTACGAGCAGCCTTCGCCCGTCAGTATAATCCGGCGCAGCTTGAAGTCGACGCCCGGCTGGTAGCCGAACTTCTCGCATTCCTCCGCCAGCAGCGCGGCATAGGACGGCGTCGTGGCGAGAACCGTCGCCTCGTACTCCTTCATCAAGGCGAGAGACTTGTCCACCGGTGCCATATACCCGCCTTTGCCGAGCGACAGAATGGCCGACCCGAAGGCGAATTGGAACAGCCGCTGGAAGCCGAGGCCCGGCAAAGCGAATTCGTACGGCAGCGCGATCGCCACGACGTCGTCGTCCGTCTCCGGAAACAATTCCAAGTATTTGGGCAACAAATCGTACACGTATTGGTCCCCGAGCGTATACGACGTATAGATCGGCTTACCCGAGGTGCCGCTCGTCAAGTGCACTTGGCCGATTTGCCGCGGGTTCACGCACAACAGCTTCGATTTATCCCCGCGGATGACGTCTTTGCGAAGGAGAGGCACTTTGCCGAACTCGGCGAGCGAAGCGATGACCGGCGATTCGAAGCCGGCCGCTTGCAGCGCCTCGCGATAGTACTCGTTATTGTTCCATATATGGGAGAGCGTCAGATTGAGCGCCTCCAGCTGATAGCGTTCGCGGCGTTCCCGCGGAAGCTTCTCGAGCGTGACGCCCTCTTCGTCCAATTTCCGGTAGAACTCTTGAAGCTGCGACAGGTGCGACGGGGGCTCGTCGATCGAGACGTTCATTTTGTGTGATTGCGTGTTCATGAGTACCCTCCTTGCCATGCATGTTTCAGTGGCGTTCGCGATTTATGATAAGTGATCGCTTATGGCGTAACAATCGACAACAGCCCGAATCCTCGCGCGCGCGCGCAAAATGGGTACAACCCTCGCTCGAACCTCCCCGAAGACGTCGAAAACCGCCGGGGTTTCCCCCGGCGGCCTTGGCCTTGCGATGCTTATGGAATGACGACCAACGCGGCCGACTTTGGCGGCATCTTCAGCGAGAAGCCATCCGCCGCGACGTTCGCGGCGCCGCCGGCCGACAGCCGCTTCGACGAATCGAAGCGATAGACGGCAGCCTGGCCCTCTTCGAACGCGCCGCTCACGTTCACTTCGCGGATCGCGCTGTCTTTGTTGAACAGCAGCACGTACGTCTTGCCGTCGTCTCCGGCGATCGTGTACGCGCCGAGCGCGTCCGGAATCGCGCTCTTCGTGGAGACGCTATCCCCGTCGATCCGGCTGCCTTGCCCGTCGTAATCGAGATACAGCTTGAACGCGTCCTCGATCGGCGTGCCGGCCTTCACGACGCCGAACCTCGTCGCCAGATCGACGCCTTCCCGGCCGAAGATCGCGAGCGCCTCGGCTTGCGCGAGTCCCGCGCTGACGCCGTCGCCGTTGCCGAAGTTGTATTCGGTGATCGCGAGCTTCATGCCCGGCACGCTGCCCGCGATCATCTCCTTCATGCGCGGAATGAGACGGATCGGCTCCTGGATCCACGATTGGTCGACGAAGTTCGGGTCGTAGAGCGACTTCAGCGATTGGAACCTGCGCTTCGCCGCTGCCGGCCCTTCTTCTCCCGAAGTTACGACGCCCTCTTGCGGATAGAAGTGAATGTCGAGATAGTCGACGAGACGTACGCCCGTCTCTTCTTCGTGCGCCTTGATCTGCTCCAGGTACCATTCCAGGAACGGCTTGCCGTCGTGCGCCTGCCGGTCCGGACCGTCGGCGCAATTGTCCGCCGAAGAGTAGAAGTACGCGCACCAGCCCCAAGACGTCGGACCGAACACTTGCGCCTTGTCGTCGGTCGCCTTGATCGCGCTGCCGTATTGCTCGGTGAAGCCCCAGATCTCGTCGTACGTCGGCGCTTCCGGATGGACGTCGCGATGCGTCACGTGCCAGATTTCCGGCTCGTTGTCCAGCGCGTAATAGTGCAGCTTATCGTCCGTTCGCTCGGAGATATGCTTCATCCAGTCGGTGACGAATTCCGTCCCGATCCGCTTGGACGTATCCGTCGGATCGTTGCCAACGATCAGATCGCCGTTCTTGTATACCCCGTTGCCCGCGTCCGGATGCTCCGGCGCGAAGCTCTCCTGCTCCCCGTACTTGGCGCGGCTGAAGCCGAACGCCAGCTCTCGCGACTTCGGCGTCCAGCCGATCGTCGGCACGGTCAGCAGCACGTTGCCGCCTTGCGCGTGCACGCCGTCGATGAACCGGTCCGACGTCGATCCGTTCGGCAGCGCCTCCGGATTATCGTTGTCGTACGGATAGTTCATGAAGAACCAGTCCGACGCCCGGTTCGCGACGTCGAGCTGCCAGTTGTAGCGGGTCGTATTGTTGCCGCCCCACCGTTGAACCGGGAACGCGAGCGTCGAATCGGTCTCGTTGTTGTCGTTGTAGTTAATGCCGTAGATTTCCGAATTGATCGGCTTGCGGTCCGCGGCCATATCGACCGTAACGGCCACGGACGGCAGCACCGGCTCGGGCAGCTCGCCCGCGTGAAGATTGCGAAGCAGCTTCACGTCGTCGATGTACACCGCGGCTTGATCGCTCTCCGTCGCCGCCTGGAAAATAAACCCGTCGAACTCCCCTTCGGTAATGCCCATGTCCGCCAAGTTCACGGTCACTTTCGTCCATGCGTTCGCCGGCAAGACGCCGCCTTCCGCGTACGCCGCCAAGTCGACCGCGCCGATGCCCATGTTGCCGTTATAGCCGTGGAACAGAAGCTTCTGCCCGCCGGTCGCTCCGCCGTGAATCCAGAACTCGACGCCGTAGTAATCGGACGCCTGCTTCTTCTCGCCGCTAACGAGCCATACGCCGTCCCAGCCATCGGGCTCGAACTTGATCGACAGCTCGCCATCGTGCGCCTGCTCGGCGTTCGCCAGATCCTTGTCGTGCCAGCTTTGATTGCGGTAGCCGTCCGCGAGCCCGTCGGCGTATACGGCTTCTTCCGCGATTTCCGTCACTTGCACGTAAGCGACCGCGACGTGTTCCTTGTACGTAGCCGTTATCTTCGCAATGCCGACGGATAGCGCCGCGATGTCGCCGCCGTTCACGCTCGCGACTTCCGGGCGATCGGACGTCCACTCGGCTTCGTCCGAGACGATGTCCGTCGCGCCCGTCTCGACGAGCGATTCCGCGTTCAACCGGTTCGTGTCTCCCGGCAACAGGACGAGCTCCGGCTTGTCCATCCGGACTTCCACGAGCTTCGGCGGAGCGACGTATTTGCGCACGAGCGCGATGTCGTCAAGGTAGACGTCGCTCTGGACGCCGCCTACTCCCGCGATGATCAGGCCGTCGAACAACCCGCCGGGCAGCTTCAAGTCCGCCAGCAAGAACTCGAGCTTCGTCCATTCGCCGGCCGGCGCGCCGCCTTCTCCGAACAACTCCGCGGACGACAGCTCCTTGACCGCCTGTCCGCCGGCCATGAACACGAGCTTCAGACGCTGCCCTCCTTCGTCGCCGCCGTGAATCCATAGCCTTAGCTTCTCGAATTCTTTGTCCGTCAAGATCCGATCGCTATACAGATAGATCGGCGCGTCTCCGCTCGGGGAGAAGCGGATCGCGTTCTCTCCGGTATGCACCGTCCCTTGCTCGGCGAGATCGACGTCCGCCCAGCCGTAATTAGCGAACTGCCCGCCGAGCGCGTCGTCGTACGCGTACACTCCGTCGATCGGTTCGATCGGGGCGACGCTGCTCCGCTCCAGCACGTTCAGCTCGAGCACCGCTTCGAATCCCCCGTAGCGAGCGACGATCGTCGTTTGTCCCGGCTTCAAGCCTTGGATCAGCCCGCCCGAGACGCCGGCTACCTCCGGATCGCCGGAAACCCACGTCGCTCCTTCGGCCAACGAAGCCAGCGCCCCGCTCTCGTAGCGGGCCAGGAGCGGCGCGTTCGCCAGTCCGCCCTCGCGGACGATCAGCTGAGGCTGCTCGAACAGCAAGCCGACGATGTCGCCTGCCGGCGGCTCTTCTTCGCCCGGTTGTTCGCCGCCCGTCGTCGCGCCTTCCGGCACGAAAGCGACTTCGTCTATATAGACCGAGTCTTGTTCGCCTTCTCCCCACAGCCAGATGCCGTCGATCAAGCCGGCTGCGCCATTGGGTGCCAGCGGGATGACCACTTCGCTCCACTCGCCCGCCTTGATGCCGCCCGGTATCAGTTCCGCGACTTGCTTCTCCATGACCGTCTGTCCCCCGAGCGACAGCACGGCCTTCAACTGCTGGCCGCCCGTGCTTCCGCCATGAATCCAGAACCGCAAGGCGCCGTATTCGGCAGTCGACAACACCCTGTCTTTATACAAATACAGCGCGGTCCCGCCATTTGGCTTGAGCCGGATCGAACGCGCGCCTTCCTTCGCGTAATCGGCCGATGCCAGATCGGCTTCCGCCCAGCCGTAGTTGACGAACGCCCCGGACAGCGCTTCGTCGTATACGACGAGTTCCTCGGACGCTCTGCCCTCGGCTCGCGGCGACCATACCCACTGGCTCCATAACATCAGCAGCGCCAGACTTGCCGCCAATACGATTCTGCTTCTTGCGCTTAACCTGCTTCTTTCCATCACGTCTTGTCCCCTTCCGACGCGGCTCTTGCCTTCCCGCCGCTTCCCTCCGATCGTACCCGCTCGTGACGTAACCGGCCTAGTGACGCGAGTCATCGTTTTTGTCACTGCGGTCATGACATGCGCCGCGACCGATCTCCGGCGGCCTAACCTGTGGTAAGCTGAAATCACGATGACGGGCCCATGCCCGAATTTATCCGCGCGAAGGAACCGTGATGACATGATCCACGTTGTGATCGTCGACGATCAGACGCTGCTCCGGGAAGGCTTGCAGACGATCGTCAATCTCGAAGACGATATGCGAACGGCCGGTCTAGCGGCCAACGGCCAAGAAGCTTACGAAATAACGGGAGCGACCCGCCCCGACGTCGTGCTGATGGATATCAAGATGCCCGTGCTTAACGGAATCGAAGGCATGCGGCGCATTAAGGCCGATTATCCGGGCACGCTCGTTCTCATGCTGACGACGTTCCTGGAGGACGACTTGATCGTCGAAGCGATGGCAGGCGGCGCGGACGGCTTCCTGCTGAAGGATATGGCCGGAGACCAGATCGTGCAGACGATCAGGGAAGCGCTCCGGGGACATCTGATCATGCCCGCCCCGATCGCGGCCAAGCTCGCCGCCAGGGTGAGGAGCGGGGCGACGCGGCAGCATGCCGATGCCATGGACGAACAGGCGGTGTCGCGCGAGGGTTTGTTCTTCAACGATAAGGAGCGGCAGATCATACGGCTCATGGTGCAGGAGAAAGCGAACAAGCAGATCGCAGCCATCCTCAACATGAGCGAGGGAACGGTGCGCAACTACGTCAGTCTCATCTACAACAAGATCGGCACGAACGAACGCGCCGCTTCCATTAAACGGCTGAAGGAGCTCCTCTTCCTATGATCCGAACCCGCGCTCGTGCGCTGATATCAAGACTCGTCTGGCTCGCGCTATGCATCGGGGTGCTTAGCATGCTGCTGCCTTCCGTGTTCATGCGGGATCAACCTTACATAAGCGAAGGGCGTCAGGCGACCGTCGCTCTGCTCAAGCATTGGGAGGTGCGGTACGCCGACGGGCCGAAAGCGGACGGAAGCTGGCGCCCCTTCGACGAAGCCGAATGGAGCAAGCTGACGGACTACGTAGGCACGCTCACCTTGCGGCGGACGCTTCCCGAGCTGAAGCACGCGCAGCCGTATTTGTTCATGGCCGGCATGAACCGTTTCGAGATACTGATAGACGGCAAGTCCGTCTATCGTTACGGCATGGACGGCGGACTCGTCTGGAACAATTATCGGTTGAACGTCCATCCGCTGAAGCTCGAGCCGTCCGATGCGGGCAAGACGATCGTCGTTCGCGCGAAGTGGGAAGGGCTTCCTTTTCTCCAGTGGGCTTGGATGAACGTATCGGATCCCGGCACCCGACTGGAGACTTATCTGAGCGGAGAATGGCCGTTGTACGCGATTTCCCTGCTGAATCTGATCGCCGGAATCGTCGGAGCCGTGCTGTACGTTCGGAGAAAAATGCGCATCTACGCGTGGTTCTCCGCGCTAGCGCTGACCGCCGGGTTCGGCATGCTGTTCCTCTGCATCTCGCTGCAATGGTTCGCCGACGTCGGCTCGCTCTACTACTGGAACGATCTGTTGCTTCCGTTCGGCGTATACGCCTTCGTCGGCTTATACGGGGAAGCGCTCGGCGCCGCGAGGCGGATGCCGATCCGGTTGGCCAAGTCCGCGCTGCTCCTGTTCACGGCCGCCAACCTGTGCGTCGGCATTTGGAGCCCGTCCTTGTATTGGGATATGTTCGTCCGGGTGTTCCCGATCCTAGGCGTCGCTGCGATGACCGTCGTGACGTTCGTCTTGTTCAAGCACAGGACCGAGCGGGACCAAGCCGCCGAACGGCAATGGCTCGTCCGCGGCTACGCCATCATGACCGTATGCGGCGTCCTGCATATGATTCAGATGAGTCCGCCGCAGGTCATCCGCGAGCTCGGAGAGGTTTGGCCCTACGCGATGCAAGTGCTCGGGGGCATGCTGCCGAACGGGTTGCTGCTGTTCATGCTCAGCATGGTCATGGTGCTCGTGAACAGCGTGCGCCGCGTTCATCAGGAATCCGAACGGAACGCGCAGGCGCTCATCGCGAAGAACGCCGAGCTTGCGCTATTCCATCGCAACCTGGAACAGCTCGTCGACGTTCGGACGAGAGAGCTCGAAGCGGCGAACCGCTCGCTGCAAGAGACGATGCGCGAGAAGGCGGAGACGCTGGCGGAGGTGTCGGTGCTCGAGGAGAGAACGAGAATCGCGCACGAAATGCACGATGTCGTCGGCCATACGCTGACGGCCGCGATCGTTCAATTGGAAGCGACGAAGAAGCTGGCCGAACGCGACCGGGAAATTCCGCTCGACAAGCTGTCGACCGTGAACGGGCTCATTCGCAAAGGGTTGGACGATATCCGGAGGACGGTGCGCGTGCTGAAAATGGACCAAACGCCGTTCAAGCTGGAGCCGGCGCTGCGCGATTTGATCCGGGATACGGAGGCGACGATGGAAGTCGAGGTGGACGCGGTCATCAAGCTGCCGCCCGGACTCGGCAAGCTGGCCGAGCAGGTGCTCTTCCACGCGCTGCAGGAAGGATTGACGAACGGCATTCGCCATGGCCGGTGCGGCCGGTTCAGGTTTACGCTGTTGCCTATCGGAGACAACCTCCGGTTCACGCTATGGAACGACGGTATGCCATACGGGGAGTCGAAGCCGGGCTTCGGCCTCACGTCGATGATGGAGCGCATACATTTGATCGGCGGATCGGTATCGATCGGCTCGGGAACGGACTTAAGCGGCTCGCCGATCGGCTGCGAGCTGTCGATCACGTTGCCGCTCGGGGCGCGGGGGGAAAGGGCGGATAGGGAAGAAGACGGAGGAGACGGAGGAGACGGAAGGGGCGAAGCCGTGTAGCGGCTCCGCCCCTTTTGTATTCGCTTCATGCGATTGGTTTCTGCCGCTCAAGTCCGATCCAGATGAGCCCAAGCGCCATGAACCCGGTGCCCGCGAGCTGCATGCCCGTAATCTGCTCGTCGAAGAACAGGTAACCGGCGGCGACCGACGTCGCGGGCACGACGTAGCGGAAGAAGTTCGCCCGCGCCGCGCCGACCCTCAGCATGCCCGCGTTCCAAGCGACGAAGGCGAATACGGTGCAGACGAACACGTTGTAGGCGATCGCCGTGTAGTGGCCTGCGGTCAAGCCGCTCCAGTCCACTTCCCCCCACGCGCCGGCCGTGAACGGAAGCATGAAGACCGTGCCGAACAGGATGTACCACGTACTGACCCGAAGCGGCGAATGGCGCTTCATGAGCGGCATCGTCGCGAGGTTGAACAGCGCGCCGATGATGCTGACTCCGAACGCCAGCAGGTTGCCGACCATGTTGTCCGACGACAGGCTAAGTCCTTCGCTTCCGCCGAGAATGACGAACGACACCCCGACCATGGCGACGGCGCCGCCGACCGCCAGCCTGCGCGTGAACTTCTCCTTCACGAATAACGGCGCGAACAGCGCGGCGAAGATCGGCCAAGGGGCGACGTTCAGCAGCGAGGCGTTGGCGAGCGTCGTGTACTTGATCGAGTACATGACGGCGATCTCGAGCCCGGTAATGCCGACGAGGCCGATGCCCGCGAGCGCGAGCATGTCCTTCGCGGGCACGCGGACGCTGCCTTCCTTCAGCTTCAGGATCAGGAAGAAGAACGGCACCGCTCCGGCGAATCGCAGGAACGAGAACAGCACCGGGTCGAACGTCTCCATCGCCGACCGGGATACGCCGAAGTTCGCGCCCCAGATCGCCGCCACGAGCACGAGCCCGATATAGTAAATCCAGTTACGGTTAGCCATGTTGCGTCGCAAGCTCCATTCTACTGCTCATATACACACTTGATCATTGTGCGGGATGGGTCGGTCATATGCAAGATGTAAATCGTAGCCCCTCTAGCGGCACGTAGTACCGTTGCAGCGTCGAAGTCCGCAACTACTTCCTTCTAGCGGCACGTGGTACCGTTGCAGCGCCGAAGTCCGCAACTACTTCCTTCTAGCGGCACGTGGTACCGTTACAGCGCCGAACTTTGCAACTCCTTCCCTCTAGCGGCACGTGGTACCGTTACAGCGCCGAACTCCGCTATTCCTTCCCTCTAGCGGCACGTGGTACCGTTACAGCAGGCGCCTGTCCCCGCGTACGCAAAAACCGGGACGACGGCGTCGTCCCGGTTCCACAAGTAATCGTATTAGTCCAGCGTGAAGTCCGCGAGTCCGAGCGGGAACGAAGCCGGACGCTCGCACGAGCTCTTCATGACGTAGTGCTTGCCTTCGGCGGCCGCGTCGTGGAAGCCGTGCATCGCTTCGAGGACGTGGAACGCCATCTCCCCGTTCGCGCGATGCTTGCGTCCCGTCTGGATCGCTCTCGCCATGTCGGCCGCGCCGACGCCGCGAGCGTTGTCCGCGTAGCCGTGCGTGAGCGGAATTTCGGACCAGTTGCCCGCGCCCGAGCGACGAACGCGGATCGTGCCGCCGAAGCCGTTCGGGTCCGGAATCTGAATCGTGCCGTGGCTGCCGTACAGCTCGATGCAAGGCAGCATCGTGCCGCCCTTCACGTCGAAGCTCGTCAAGATCGTGGCGATCGGTCCGCCCGCGAATTCCATGATGCCCGCGACGTGCGTCGGCGTCTCGACCGTCACCTTCTGCCCGTACTTCGGCTGGCTCGTGATCGTGCGTTCCGGGAACGTGATCCGCGTCGAGCCAGTCACGCGCGCGATAGGTCCGAGCGCCGCGACGAGCGCCGTCAGGTAATACGGTCCCATGTCGAACATCGGGCCGCCGCCCTTATGGTAGTAGAACTCCGGAGACGGATGCCAATTCTCGTGGCCGCCGCACAGCATGAACGCGGTCGCGCCGATCGGCGTGCCGATCCAGCCGTCCTCGATGAGCTTGATAGAAGTCTGGATGCCTCCGCCGAGGAACGTGTCCGGCGCGCTGCCGACGAGCAGCCCTTTGCGGCGCGCGAGTTCGAGCACCTGCTCGCCTTCCTCGCGGGTAACGGTGAACGGCTTCTCCACGTATACGTGCTTGCCCGCTTCGAGTACCTGCAGGTTAACGGAGCCGTGCGCGAGCGGAATCGTCAGATTGATGACCATCTGGATGTCGGGATCGGCGAGCAGCTCTTCGACGGAGCAGCCGCGAATGCCGTGCTCCGCTGCTTTCGCTTTGGCGCGTTCTACGTCAAGGTCGGCGCAAGCGACGACTTCCATCGAATCGAATTTCTTGCCGTTCTGAAAATAAATGCCGCTGATGTTGCCCGTGCCAATGATGCCGACTTTGATTTTATCCATGATCGCTCTCATCTCCGGATCTTAAAGTTGGTTGTCCTGCATGCCCGTGTAGGCTTCTTGCTTCTCGTCCGCGTTCGCGAGCGCCTTGCCTTCGGCCGCCCAGTTGAAGCCTCTGCGCATCAACTCTTGAACGACCGGAATTTCCATAATGTTCGCTTGATGCCCGAGCGAGTTATAATAGACGCGGCCTTGGCCCCAACGCTTCGTCCAGACGACCGGCATATCGACCGACTTGTTCGTCGAATACGGCCCGGGAGCGAGCGGGAAGCGCGTCGTCGCGAGCACTTCGTTCGCCGGATCGACGTGCAGGTAATACTGCTCCGTGCTCACCTCGAAGTCCGCGATCCCATCCACGAGCGGGCTCGAGCTGCTCTTGATCTCGACCGTGTACGTCGTGCCGTCGTTGCCCGGATGCGCGATCCATTGGCCGCCGGTCATGAATTGCCAGTCCGTGTTGTCCCGGAACGCGTCGCACATGCCGCCGTGGCAGCCCGCGAGGCCGACGCCGCTCTGCACGGCCGCGGATACGTTGTTGACGTATTGGCCGTCGATCCGGCCCATCGTCCATACCGGCACGATCAGGTCGAGCGACTTCAGCTTCTCTCCGTCGGCGAACGCTTCGAGCGTATCCGACACTTCGACCTCGAACCCTTCCTTCACGAGCTGTCCGCGGAAAATCTCCGCCACTTCCTTCGGTTGGTGGCCATCCCAGCCGCCCCATACGATCAATGCTTTTCTCGTCATCTGGTTTCTCCGCTCCTATGCGCTGCGCAAGATTTCCTTACTTTCAATTCGGTCTGAAGCATGTCGTTGAACGTGAATGCCTCGTTATCGGGATCGGACATCCTATCGAGCAGTCGTTCCGAAGCCAATCTTCCCATCTCGTAGAACGGAACCTTCACCGTCGTTAACGGCGGTTCCGTCATGCTCGCGGCGTCCGAATCGTCGTAGCCGACGATCGGCAAGTCTTCAGGGAACTTGCAGCCGAGCTCCCGCATCCCCTGCATGAGCCCGATCGCCATCCGATCGTTCGCCACGAACAGCGCGTCCAACTTCGCCAGATCGGCATGGACGGCTTCCGCCGCTATCGATCCGCTCTTGCGGCTGTAATTGCCCCGGTAGACGATCGATTCGTCGAACGCGATGCCCGCTTCCGCCAACGCTCTTCGGTAGCCGGTCATCCGGTCGACGCTGTTGGAATATTGCGGGGAACCGTTCAGGAAGCCGATCCGCTTGCGCCCGTTCGCTAGCAAATGCCGAACGGCCTCATAGCTTCCCTGGGCATGGTCGGTCTGAACCGTGCTGACGTCCAGTCCGTCGAACCGTTGGTCCATGACGCAGAAGGGAAGCCGTTGACCGGCCATCTGCGCGATGCCCTCCCGCTCGGAAGCGATCGCGCTCGCGCCGAGAACGATGCACGCGTCGATCCGCTGCGTCCGGAACAGCGAAGCGTAATCGAACGTTTCGTTCGGATCCCGGAACAAGAGCAAGAGCCCGTAGCCTTTCGATCGAACCGCCTCTCCAATCCCGCTTAAGATCTCGGAGAAGTAGAACGTGGAGAACAAGTGAACCTTCGGCACGTGCGGCAGCACGACGCCGAGGTTGCCGCTTCTGCCGCGGGCGAAACTCGAAGCGATCGCGTTGAGCTCGTAGTTGAGCTGCTTGGCCGCCGCCAGTACGCGCTGCCGGGTCGATTCCTTCATCGGGCCGATCCCGTTCAGCACTCGGGAGACGGTCGCTTCGGACACGCCGGCGAGCTCGGCGACTTTTTTGCGGTTGGACACCGTTACCGCCATCCTGTTCTGGAGTGATCTCAATAATGTACGCGTGTACATTATTGCACGGAATAGATGCGTCGTCAACGGGGAACTCGAAGCCGTCGCGCTAATATACTTGTGTGGACAGTCGGCGCGCTGTTGTTAGGGTTAGTCGAACTGCATGTGCGGATTGGGACATTCGGCGCGTTGGAGTTGGGATTAGTCAAACTACATGTGCGGATTGGGGCAGTCGGCGCGTCGGAGTTGGGATTAGTCGAACTGCAGGCGTGAATTGGGACATTCGGCGCGCTGTTGTTAGGGTTAGTCGAACTGCATGTATACCGTAGCCTGGTATTCCCGCGTCATCCCGCGCGCAATAGCCCGGCTTTTCCCGGCTACAGACACTCGAATCGGCATCCGAAGCGCAATAGCCCGGCTTTTCCCGGCTACAGACACTCGAATCGGCATCCGAAGCGCAATAGCCCGGCTTTTCCCGGCTACAGAAACTCGAATCGGCATCCGAAGCGCAATAGCCCGGTTTTCCCGGGCTATTCATCGCCGTAATCTCGCTACACGCGCTACCGCTCGTCCTCCGCCCGAAGCGTCTTCGCGGCGTCCGCCAAGCGATCGACCGCTTGCTGCAAATACCCCGACACGTCGGATTGCGTCGCGGCGAGACCGGATACTTGCTGCATGCTCTCCCGGATATCGGCCGAAGATACGGCGAGCTGCTCGATCGACCCGACGATCTCGTGCAAGCCCGCGGCCACCTCCTCGACCGACTGCGACCAAGCCGCCGTCTCCGCGGCGAGCCGGCCGCTCTCCTGCGCAATGTCGCCGAAGGAAGCGACCGCTTGCTCGGAGCGGTCCCTCGTCGCGTCCATTAACGCGCTGAACGCGGAGAACCCGGCAGCCATCGCCGCGATGTCCGCCTGGACCGACGCCATGACGCCGCGAACGTTGCCCGCGAACCCTTCCGTCTGCCCGGCCAACCGCCGAACCTCGCCCGCGATGACCGAGAATCCGCCGCCGTGCGCGCCTGCGCGCGAAGCCTCGATCGAAGCGTTCAGGGCGAGCAGATTCGTCCGATACGCGATCTCGCTAATGCCGAGCATCGACCGGTGCGCATCCCCGATTCTCGACGTCATCGATTGCACCTGCCCTTCGAGCCGCGCCATCTGCGCGCTCGTCTCCGCGAACGAAGCGGACAACCCCGCGACAAGCTCTCGCCCCGCCTGCGCGTGCCCGTTCGTGCGCAGCACCGAATCCCGCAACGCGCCGGACGCGTGCAGCATGTGCTCCGAACCGGCCGACGCCTCCTCCACGACGGCGGAGATCGACGCCGTGGCGTCGTGCTGCAGCTCGATCCGAGCTTGGCACCGCTCCGTCAGTTCCTGGATCGCCGACGCGGCTTGCCGGTTCTCGGCCGACTTCCCGCTAATATTACTCGTCCATTTGATGACCTCCCGTCCCGTCCGGCGGTTGCCTTCCAGCATCTCTCGCAATTGCTCGCCCATCTTCGCCAAATACGCGTCGACCGTCCCGAATTCGTCGCCCCGCAATGCCGTCGAGACGTAGTCCAGCTTGCCGTCGCGGTACGCTAGAATGCGTCGCATCAGCAGCTTGACGCCCCGGTCGATCGAACGCCCGAACAAGGAAGCGAGCGCGAGCGTGACGACGAGCATGAACGCCGTCAGCAGGATGACGTCCCTCGAACTCGCGGACAACGTGCGCGCCAGCTTGTCCGAGCTTGCCGCCCGCCGCGCCTCGAACAACGCCTTAAGTTCCGTATCGACGCGAACCGTATCGTTCATCTGCGCCGTCAGCGCTTGCCGGATGACGACGCCGTTCAGCGACTCCGGCAGGAACGCCCCGGCGAAGTGCGCGTCGAACAGCTCGGCGTATTGCCCGTTGATTTTATCGAACCACGCCAAGTACGAACGAAGATCCTCATCGTTCTCGAACGCGTACGCAAGCTCCGACTTCAGTTCCTCCATCCGCGACAGCTTGGACGCGTAGGCTTCCGCTTGCTTCTTCTCGTAACCTTCGCTCAGGAACCGGTAAGAGATCGTATTCAGCTCGTTGTACGAACCTATCAAACTCGCGTAATCCTGCTCCGTACGGGCCAACGCTTCGGCTTCGTTCGCGTGAGACCCGACCTGCGCGTTCGAACGCAGAATCGCGAACCCGGTCAAACCGCTAATCAATAGCAACGCGAGCAGCAGCAACGCCAGCTTGCGGACGATCGATAAATTTCTCATAAGTAAAAAGCCTCCCGCACCACGGACTACTAGCTCGAGTCCATTGTACGAGAGGCTTCGCGGCGCCCTCTGCTCGGTTTGTGACAACTAACGTCAAAATGATGACCTCTTCAGCAAGACGCTGCCTTATGCTCTCTTCCGGTACGATTTGCGGTAATCGTGCGGCGTCACGCCGTGCACCTTCCGGAACAATCTCGCGAAGTACGAGAAGTTGCCGTAGCTCAGCCCGTCGGCGATCTCGCTGATGCTCCGGTCCGTCGTAGAGAGCAGCTCGGCGGCTTTGCGCATTTTCTCCTGCAGAATGTAGTCGGTGAGCACCATGCCCGTCTCCTTGCGGAACAGTCTGGACAAGTAGGCCGGATTGACGAACGCCACGGCGGCAAGCTGCTCCCGCGTCAAGTCATCGTCCAGATGCTCCCCGATGAAGGCGGTCACCTTCTGCACGACGGGGCTCGTCGCCGCCGGCTTCGCGAACAGCGCGCCGGCGGCTTCCGCGATGCATCGCGCCCACGACTGCCAATGCGCCACCGACCGCGTCGCCGTCTCGATGCCCGGACACGTCCGGTTCTCGTACAGCAAATGCGCCTGCATCCCTCTACGGTGCATCGCGTAGTAGACGGCCTGCAGGAACGCGTGGTAAGAAGCGGTCAGCGTCTCCACCGTCGGCTGTCCGCCCGCGAGCCGCATCGTCCACGCGTCCAAGCGGGTCTCGAGCTCGCCCATCCGTCCCTGTTCGATCAGCTCCGCGAGATCGAGCGCCGATTCGGTCATCGGCGCGGCAATCGGAATGCCCCCGTCGCCGTCCGGCGAACCGCACGTAACCACGATGCCCGACTGGTTGACGTTGCGGTACTCGGCGTCGAGCAGCGTCATATAGCTGCCGACGATGTCCGTGATCGCAACCGGTTCCCCGACGTAGCACGACACTTGGCAGAAGAAGTATTCATTGCATGCGGCCAAGTAAGCCCCGCACCGCTCCGTCAGTAGCGCTTGCGGCAACTCGGACGTCCCGCGATGCAGGATGGCGAGAAGGTTGCCCCGGTGGTCCTGAATGACGTCGCCGGATAGTCCGCCTTCGAGCAGCACTTCCTCGGCCGCCTTGCGCAGCGCGAACTCCATGATCTGCTCGTCGCGGTCGTTGAGCGGCTTCTCCCACCTCTCCACGCTTACGAGGACGAGGCTGACGCTCGCCACGTCCGCCATCCGCATGTCGTAAGCGGCGAGCGACTGCGCGATCGCCTTCTCGCTCGGCGGAATGCGGCATTCGAGCAGATCCTGCCAGAACCGCTCGACGAGCAGAGGTTTGCGGCTATTCCACAGCTCGACGATCCGGCCGTACTGCTCGTCCGTCTCGCTGATTCTTCGCTTCTCGTTCACTTTGCCGATCGCGGTCCGCAGCACTTGCTCCAACTCCGTATAGACGACCGGCTTCAACAAATAATCGAAGCCGCCCAGATGCATCGCCCGCTGCGCGTACGCGAACTCGGAGTGACACGTCAGGACGATCGTCTCCGGATCCATGCCCCGCTCCTTGATCCAAGCCATGAGATCGAGCCCGCTCGTCTCCGGCATCTCGATATCGCATAAGAGAATGTCGATATCCCGCTCGTTCAGAATGTCCTGCGCCATCGGCGCGTGGTAAGCCTCGTGCACCTCGTCCACGCCGATCTCGTCCCATCGCACGCCGGAACGCAGCCCTTTGACCGCGTAAATCTCGTCGTCAACGATCAATACCCGAATCATGCGCACTCCTCCTTGAGTAAATTCAATCTTCGTCGGGCTCGAACAAACTCACCCTCGAGTATATTCAATCTTCGTCGGGCTCGAACAAACTCACCCTTAGCTCGCTTTTCCCCGCGGCAATTGCAACGTGATGTGCGTGCCTTGCGGTTCGTTGTCTTCGAACGTCATTCGGACGTTCGTCTTGAAGTAGAGGCGGCAGCGGCGAACGACGTTCCACAGGCCCAAGCTTCCGTTGCCCGGCTCCTGGTCGTGTACCTTATGGAGCAGCAGCTCCTTCTGCTCCGCATCGATGCCCTTGCCGTTGTCCGACACTTCGATCAGCAGCTCGTTGTCGGGGGAGTTCGGCGCCGGCGACACCTTCACCTTGATGCTGAAAGGCGTCCCCGTCCGAATCGAGAACCCGTGCACCATCGCGTTCTCCACGATCGGCTGGATGGCGAGCGGCGGCACTTCGGCCATTTCTACGGCCGGGTCGACCTCGAAGGAGAAATCCAGCGTCTCCGGGAACCGGTATTTCTGAATGGAAAGGTAGTGGTAGATGTGCTCGATCTCTTCCTTGATCGTCACCGTCGACACTTGGGTACGCGTCGTGAACCGGAAATAGCGGACGAGATGCAGCGACATGCTCTGGATAACCTCGTAATCTTTAATCTGCGCGAGCTGGTAGACGATGTTGAGCGAGTTCATGAAGAAGTGCGGGTGGATTTGCGCTTGCAGATGCTTGAGCTCCGCCCGCTGCGTCCGAATCTGCTCCTCGTAAATATCGATTTTCAAATGCTCGATCTGCTGCGCCATGCCGTTGAACGTCTCCTTGAGCGAGACGAACTCGACAAGCTTGTTGTCCGCCATCCGGACGCTTAAGTCGCCGGCGCGGATTTTGCGCATCGCCTTGATGAACTGCTGGATCGGCTTCACGATCGAATTCTGGAGGAACAGCAAGTACAGGACGAGCATGACCGCGGCGATCATCGGAATCAAGTAGGTCAGGTTACGGAAAAAAGGAAGACCTTCGAGCAGCGTCCGCTCCGGCAACAGAAGCAACAGATGCATATCCGCCATACGGGACTGCTTCGCCACGAGGAGGTACGGCTCGTCGAGCTTCACGATGTTGTATTCCGACGAGGAGTTGCCGTTATCGAGATATTTGACGGAGTCCGCCGCCGCCAGCGCGTCCGCGATCGCGTCGGATGCCGCGGAGATCGGACGTCCTTCGCCCGACATGAGCAGCGCCTCGCCTTTGCCTTCCCGGCCGAACTGCCCGACCTTGCGCATCGGTTCCATGAGCCGGTTCAAGTCGACCCATGCGCCGATGTACGAATCGTAGTTCGTGTCCACCACGCGCAGCAACGCGTACTCTCCGTTCAACTCGACGAGACTCCATCTCGAGCCGCGGCTGCGGTCCGGCTCCTTGAGCAGCCGCTTCAATTGGTCTTGGATGAGCAGCTTGCGTTCGTAGGAGACGGACTGCTGCTGGGCGACGAACAGCTCCTCGTACTTCGTGCTATAGGCGAACAGGACGTCGGCCGCGTCGTAGTAGTTCGTGTTCAGATACAGCTCGTTCATCGTCTCCGTCGTGGACAAGTAATATTCCCAGCTGACCTTGTCGTACTGGCTGAGCGAGATCAGGCTCTGATCCTGCTCCGCCGTCTTGTACAGGTAGTTCTCGATCTCGCCGAGCACCTGGTCCATGTCGTTCATATAGATCGTGAGCATGTTCCGGTTGGACTGCGCCACCTGCGAATGCACGACCCCCGTCGCGTATAGATTGTTCCAGAGCAGCACGATGACGAGGGGGACGGTCAGCAGACCGAACCCGAGTATGAGCCTGGAACGCATGCTTGCTTGCCTCATCCGGTTCGCCTCCCTGCGTTCGGCTTACGAGGAACGTTTCGCTTGCTCCGCGAGCCATTCGTCGAGCTGTCGTTGTTTTTCCGCGATGACTTTGTCCGCTCCGGCGGCCTTCAGCTTCCCGACGTACATCGGCACGATCTTCTCCGGATCCTGCGCGCCCGTGTTGAGGGCCGGCATGAACTGCTTCTCGACGAGCAGGCACGCGGCGATCTCCGCCTTCACCCGCTCCGGGTTGAACACGAAGCCGAGCGCCTTCGACTTGTTCGCCTGGTCGTTGAACGCTCGGTATTGCTCCCACAGCCCCGGATTCTCGTTCGCCCACAAATACGAATTCAGCTGGTTGCCGAACATCCACGGCTGATTCAGGTTGTAGCCGACCGTCTTCGCGTCGATGCCGGCCGGGTAATCGATAACGTTGTCGCCGGTTTTCACGTAGTGGACGCCTTCGATGCCCCAGTCGAGCAGGTTCAGCAAGTACGGATCGGTATAGAGCAGATTGAGCAGCATCATCGCCTTCTCCGGGTGCTTCGCCGTCTTCGTGATCGCGAACATCGCGCTCGTCGTATCGGCGGTCGTCGTGTACGGCTTCGTCAATTCGACGCTGACCATCGGGTAGCCGGTGTCGCGGGACGCTTGGATCTCGAAACCCGGCTTCAGCGATTCCGCGTAGGCGAACGCCTTGCCCGCCTTCACCGCGTCGAATTCGTTGTCCTTCGTCGTCGTTGCGTCGGCGTTCAAGTAACCTGCCTTGTTCCACTCGTACAGCGTTTGGGCGTGAGCCATGAACTCGGTCGTCTGCGCCATGTCCACGATTCGGGTCGAGCCGCCGTCGCGGTACAGCACGCCGGGCCCTTCGCCAAGCATATCGAACAGGCCGTACTGCATCATGAACGTGAGCGGACTTCTGTCGGCGCGCGCCTGCAGCGGTGTCATATCCGGTTGTTCCTGCTTGATCCTCTCGAAAATCGGGCCGAAGTCGCTTAGCTCCTTCACCTGCGTCAGGTCGATGTTCAGCTTGTCGACGAGGTCTTGGCGGACGACGAGCCCTTTGCTGGAGGCGAATTCCTTATTCGTCACGATGCCGTAGATGTTGTCTTTCACCTTGCTCGCTTGCAAGATGGAAGGATCGAGAATGTCTCGGATTCCTTTGCCGTATTGCTCGAGCAGCCCGTCGAGCGGAACGAACCGGCCCTTGGCCACTTCGTCGCCGAACTTCATCCAGCCCGCGGTGAACATGATGTCGATCTGCTCGCCGGAGGCGAACATGAGACCTGTTTTGTCCCACCAGGCGCTTAGATCGATCGTCTTGATATCGACCGTCGCGTTGATCTTCGTCAGGAGATACCGGTTGATCTCCTGCTCCACGAGGTTCAGATCCCGCGGCACGTTGCCCGCCGGGAACACCATGACGAGCTGGTCCGCGTTCGTCGGCTGCTCGGGCGGCTCGGCGGACGGCTCCGGTTTGGTCATGGGGTTGCCTGTTGCGCCGAACCAACCGGCGGAAGCCGCGAGCCCTAGGGCTGCGGCGATGACGATGGCCATGCTTGCTATTGTAACCGCTTTCCGATTCATCCTGATGCGCATGCGGATTCGTCCTCTCCAGGGGAGTTCGATTCCTAATCATACAACGAATCGGACGGCTGGACTACTTCGATTGTGATACCGAATGCCAACATTGTGACATTCCGGCATGAAGAAAACCCGGCAAGCGAGGGCTGCCGGGTTAGTAGCGCGATTTTACCAGTTGTTCCCCGACCCGCTTACGGTAAAGCTCGGCGAGTCGTTCTTGAATTTGCCAGAAGGAGCGACGTTGACCGTATTATTGTTGAACGCCGCGGAGCCGTTGGCCGAGCCTCGAATGTGCACCCCGTAAGTCCCCGAGTTGTTGATCGTGTTGGACGTATAGTTCACGGTGACGCCGTTGCTAGGTTCTTCGATGAAAATACCCGAATATACGCTGCCGTCGATCACGTTGCCCGTCACGTTCACCGTCAGCCCCGAAGCGAGGCCGTTGTTGTTGACCCAGTAGCCCCAGATCGCTCCGATTTGGTATCCGTAATCGTGATGGTACGAGCCGCCGCGGACGATCTTGTTGTTCGAGACGGTCAGCGTACCCGTGAAGGCCGTCGGCGCATGGTTCGTGCCGAACTGGATGCCCGATCCGTTGTCGATGACGTCGGCGATCAGATTATTGCTCACCGTATTGTTCTTGCCGCCGTAGACGCCGATGCCGTTCGCCAAATTCGGGATTTGCACCGTGTTGTACCGGAACGTCGTGTTCTCGACCGTGCCCGTGCCGCCGTTCAGCGACTTCGACCAGTAGGCCATGCCGTCGTCGCCGGTGTTGCGGAAGCTGTTCTGCTCGACGATCGTGTCCCGAGTGCCGCCGTTGACGTTGATGCCGTCGGCCCACACGTCTCTGACCCGGTTCTGCGACACGAGCGCGTTAACCGTGCCTTCGTTCAGCCAGAAGCCTACCTTCGCATGCTGAATCCACAGCTTCGTCAACGTGGAATTGAGCGCGTTCCCTTCGACCCCGGCGATGCCCGTCGCGTTGGAGCGGTACGTCTCCTCGGCCCGAATCGTCATATCGGACAGCGTGACGTTGCCGCCTTGCAGAATGATGCCCGCGAACGGCCCCTGCAGCGTCGAACGCCACATGCCCGCGCCTTTGACGGATACGCCGCTCGGCAACCGGATTCTCGTCGTGCCTCTCGTGCCGTTCTTGAAGTCGAACGTCCCTTCCGGAATCCATACGCCCTTGACCGTCGTGCCGTTCACCGCCGCGATCGCCGACGTCATGGCCGCCGTATCGTCCGCTCCGTCGTTCGCGACCGCTCCGTAGCTGGCAATGGAGACGTAATCCGACGGTTTGGCGAGCGCCGCCGGCACAGCTTCCGTCTCGATCAGGTCGATCAGGACGTACGTCGAGCCGTTCGGGTTGTAATCGTTCGCATCCCATTGGAGCTTGATCTTCGTGCCTGCGGCGACCTGTTGTCCGAGGAGCACGCGGGCTTCGTCGAAGTAGCGGTGATGGTTGATGCCCGGCGTATTCGACCATTGCATCTCCCCGCCGTCGGGACCGTACTGCCCGTATTGGTGAGAGTACCGGTTCGTGAGCTGTACGTCGGCCGCATGGATCCCGCCTGCATACAGGCTGATGTTCTGATAGATGTCCGAGCCGGTCGCGCTGTCCGGCATCGAGTATCTTACGACGATGCCTTGCGCCGGATTCGCGAGCGTCAGCTCGACGGACTGACCTTGCGCGAGCCTCGCCGCGCGTCTTCCCGAAGCCTCGGACTCCGCCGTCGTCCACGTCGTGCTCGGACCCGTGACGGTGCCGCCCGAGATCGTCAAGCTTTCCGCTTCATAGCTATCGTACGGCACCGTTGCGCCATAGGTCTGCACGGTTCCGACGGTCAGACTCTCGCCGTACGCGTTGTTCGTCTCGTCGAGCTCGCTGATCAGAGACGTCCCGTCGACCGTCGCGCCGACCGTATGGAGACCGTTCGCCGCGGTCCACGAACCGGCGTTTTGAGTCAACGTAACGGAAGCGCCCGCCGCGATCGACGAGATATAGTTGTTGACCGTGCCGACTTGCGTGCCGTTCACGAGGAACGATACGTTCGTCGCGGTTCCCGCCGGCGTAGCAGCCGTGCCTTGGTTCTTCACGACGGCGCTGAAGACGACGGAAGTTCCCGCCGCGGGGGCGGCCGGCGACCAGGTAATATCGGTAACGACGAGATCCGGCTTGCTCGGCACGTTCACGGTCAAGCTCTCGTCGCGAGTGTTGTTGCCGTCGTTCGACTCCGGTATCCGGTTGATGTCGTCCACGAACGCGCGGACGGTATGCGTGCCCGCCGTTGCCGTCCAAGAAGACTTGGCCCCAGGACCTCCGTTCGCGGTAACGGTCACCGATGCGCCGGCCGCGATCGATGCGGTCCGGTTGTCGCTCCAGCTCACGGACGTTCCGTTAACGGTAAATAGCACGCCATGGATCGTATTGGCCGGCGTAGCCGCCGTGCCTTGGTTCGTAAGTACGGCGCTGAACGTCACTTCGTTGCCGGTCTGAGGAGAGGCGGGCGTCCACGCGATATCGCTGACGACGAGATCTGGCGTGCCGCCGCCGGAGCCGATCGCGAAGTTCTCGTCCAGCGTGTTGTTATTCTCGTTCGACTCGGCGATTCGGTTCACGTCGTCCACGAACGCGCGGACGGTATGCGAGCCGGAGGTCGCGGTCCACGAAGCTTTGGCGTTCGGGCCTCCGGTGGCGGTCACCGTCACCGATGCGCCGGCCGCGATCGACGCCGTGCGATTGTCGCTCCAGCTCACGGACGCCCCGTCCACGGTGAATAGCACGCCGTGGATCGTGCCGGCGGCCGTCGCGGCGGTGCCTTGGTTCTGAACGACCGCGCTGAACGTTACCTCGTTGCCGGTCTGCGGCGAAGCCGGAGACCACGTAATGTCCGTCACCACGAGATCGGGCGTACCGGTCGAGGACGGCACCGTCAGGCTCTTATCGAACGTGTTGTTGCCCTCGTTCGCTTCGCCGATCCGGTTCACGTCGTCCACGAACGCGCGAACGGTATGGGCGCCGGACGTAGCGGTCCATGTCGCCTTGCCGCTCGGACCTCCCGTCGCGGTAACCGTGACGGATGCGCCCGCGGCGATCGACGCCGTGCGATTGTCGCTCCAACTTACCGACACACCGTCCACGGTGAACAAGACGCCGTGAATCGTGCCGGCGGGACTCGGGTCCGCGCCTTGGTTCTTGATCGTCGCGCTGAACGTCGTTTCGTTGCCGGCCGTCGGGCTCGCCGGCGACCACGTAATGTCGGTGACGATCAGATCCGGCCCCCCGGCCGCGTTCGCCGGCTGCGGGGACAGCGTCATCGGCGATAGGATGAGGGCGAGGATCAGCAATACTTTGAAGACCATGTTACGATCGAATGCTTGAATAACGTTGCTCATCATGATCCCTCCTTGAACTCGTTAGCGATTCGGATGCGCATCCAACGCCATTATCGGCGGGCGATCGGGCGATGCGCTACCAAACCGGTGACCACTACGAGCAAGATGGTGACATTGAAGCATAAAAAGGCATGAAAAAACCCGTCAGTCGCGCTGACGGGCTTCGTTTCTTGCGATTTGTTTTACGATTTCGTCCAACGGGATGTCCAGCAAATCCGAAATTTGACGGGGCTCCATTCCTTTGGCTCGCAGCTTTTCGACGAGTTCGGCTTGAACTTCCTGTTTCCCTAGCTCTCTGCCCTCTTCTCTGCCCTCTTCTCTGCCTTCTTCTCTGCCTTCTTTCCTCGCGCCCTCCATAGAAGACACCCAATCCATCTGCGCCTTCTCCCGAATCTCCGCAGCTCGTCGCATGAAATCGTCGCGGCTCATCCCTTCCAATTGCTCCTCCGTCACCTCGATGATCGGATCCATCTCCATCAGCTCCTTCAATCGTTGTTCCGGCAGCTTCTCGTCCATGAACATCAGCCAGCGATGCAAGGGCACGCTAGTATCCTTGGCCGCGCGCTCGAACTTCGGAAACTCAATGACGTGAACTTCCAACAAATCGGTCAGAAGCAGCTCCCGTTCATGATCCTCGTAAAAATGAAATACGCTATGAAAACGCTCGGTATGCGGTAATTCGTAGTCAAGCAAGTTGATGACGATCGTCTTTTTCAGCTTCTCGTAATTGTCGCCTGCTCGTATCGATGAAGTGAACAACTTGGCCATATAGAACAACGTGCGTTGAATCATATTGCGGCGGTTGATCATCTGCATTTCGATGTTGACTTGCTTCCTTGCCCGTCCTCCCGCAAGATCGCGTTCAACAACGTCAGCAAGCTTCTCTTGGACTCCTGCGCGCCGAACAATTTGCCGAAGACAAAATCGTTCTTGGGCTTCAATCGAAAAATAGCCATCTACATCCGCTCCCGATAAGTTGTCGGCCAAAGCCGCCCGCCATCGGTGCTTCCGTATCGGCGTATTCGCTATCTATCAAAGCACATCCATTTGTATCCAGAAAAGGAGAAGACGTATCGAAACCTACTTCCGATGCATCTTCTCCCCGACTCGTTTCACCACCCGCGATTCCCTTCCCCGCGCACGACCTTGTACTTGTCTCCAGGATTGCTCAGGCCGCCCGACTTGGCGCCCGATACGGTTACGCCGGCGAACGTGCCCGTGCCATCCACGCCATCGAAGCTCAAGCCGAACGCGCCGGCGCCTTCGATGACGACGTTATCGAATGCGACGCCGGTTATCGTCTTGTCTTGGCTTAGCTTGATGGCATCATAGGTGCTATCGACGATTCGCATGTCCGAGACGACGATAGGCTCCGTCATCGGATGATTGTCGGCGTAAATCCATAGCGCGCCGAACGTCTCGTTCCAGTTGCGCTCGAGCCCGCCCGTACGGATTAACGTATTGCGTCGCACCTCCGTCATGCCGGTTAGCGGCAGCGTGCCTCCGAAGTCGCGCGTGCTGATCGCGATGCCGGCCGAAGCGGTGACCGTGTCCGCCGCGACGTTGTCGAGCACCTTATTCCCCTTGCCTCCGTAAATCGCGAAGCCGTTGGCGAGAACCGGCACTTGCGCGGTATTGTAGCGGAACGCGTTGTTCTCGTTCGCCATCCCCGCCGACCACATCGCGAACGCGTCGTCTCCGGTGTTGCGGGCATGGAAGTGGCTTATCGTCGTATTCGCGACGCCTGCATGGAAGTTGACGCCGTCCGCCCACGTGTTCCGAATGCGTCCGCCGACCATGTAGAGCCCGTTCGTGCCCGCATTCAACCACATGCCGACCTTCGTATGCTCGATCCAGACGTTCTGGATCAGCGAGCCCGGCCCGAAGTTGCCGACGAACGCCGGATCGTCGCCGCTGTCGTATCGATACAGCGAATCGCCGCTGATCGCGAGATCCGTAATAACCGTGCGGCCGTCCCTTCCGTAAAAGCCGCCTTTGCCGTCCCTTCCCTGCAGATTCGTATGCCACATGCCGGCCCCGCGGACGTGCATGTCGCCGACGATGATCGGCTTGCTCAGCAGAAACGTTCCCGCGGGAATCCATACGCCGGCTTTGCCTGCCTGAATCGCGCCGATGACCGCGTCTTGGATCGCGCCCGCATCGTCTCCTTCGTCGTCGGCGACCGCGCCGTAATCGGCGACGCTGACGAAGTTATCCGGCATGGCATACGCGGAATCCGCCCGTTCGAAGTCGATGAGATCGATCGTGTAATAGGCCGCATCGTCAGCGGCATCCTTCTGCAGCCTTACCGTTGCGCCCTCCGGAATGTCGTCCACTAAGAACCGGCTCTCGTCGTAGAAGCGATGACCTTCCCCGGTGGACGGGTCGTCGTTGTACGGATAAGCCCCGTACGTCCACGCATAGCGCGAAGTCAGCTCGAGCGCCCGCGCCTTCGTCCCGTTGACGTACAGACTGAGCGTATGATTCTCGCCTCCGCCTGCCGTCGCGTCAGGCATGCTATATCGGACGACGATCGTATTGGCTTCTCCCGGTGCCGTCCACTCCACGTAATGTCCCGTCTCCGTCAGCTTCACCGCGCTGCGTCCGGAGGATTCCGACTGAACGGTCAAGTATTCCCGGCTCGGGACGAGCACCTCTGCGTTCGTCTTGCCGGCTTCGGCTTCGCGTTCTACGTACGAAACCGTCGCGCCGCGCTCGGCCAATGCGATGCCCCCATCGATCGCGATACTGTTCAAGCTAACTCCGCCCGTGTTGCCTTCATCGTATCGGTAACCGATCGTATTCAGCCCGGCGCGCAACGGCAGCTTCTCGACCTTGTCGATCCATTGCCCGGGTCCGCCCGTATCCGACAGCGTCGTCGTTACGGCGAACACTCCGTTCACGTAGACGTTCAACGTACGGTCCATTCCCGAATCGTTGGCGTATCTCAGATAGACATCGTAATCCGCCGTATCAGGCGCGTTGACGGCGAAGATCGCGATGGCACCTTCCGCGGCGAAACCGTTCACCCCCGTCGCGGTTTTCGTCGCACCGCCCGCATAGAATTGATCCTCGGCTTCGTAGACGAACGCGCCTTCAGGCAGCGCGGACGCGGATTCCGACTTCGGGAACGTCAGGATCAGCCCGGCTGCGAACGCGAGGAACGCCGCCCCGCCTACTGCGTATAGAAGCCTTCTTCTCATCGGTTTATCCTCCTTAACGAAGCGCCCGGTAAGGGAATCCCCTTGCCGGGCGCTCGTCGTTATCGCTTATTCATTCATAAGTCCCGATGTTTGAAGCAACCGCTTCAGCACGACGGCCGCTTCCGCGCGGGTGGTCGCCGCTTGCGGCGCGAACGAACCTGCCGCGCGTCCCGTCATGACGCCGCTGTTCGCGACGCGAGCGACGGCTTCGCGCGCCCATTCGCCGATCGTAGCGTAATCCCCGAAGAGCTTCTCGACGTTCGTCGTTACTGCCGCCGTATCGCCGGCTAACTTCAAAGCCCGGGAGAGCATAACCGCCATCTCGGCTCTCGTAATCTGCTTCGTAGGACGGAACGTGCCATCCGTCATGCCCGTAACGATGCCGTATTGAGACGCTATCGCGACGGAAGCCGCATACCACGTTCCAGCCGGGACGTCCGAGAATGTCTCCGCTTCCGCCGGCATGGCATCGAGTCCGAGCGCCCGAACGAGCATCGCCGCGAATTCTGCGCGGTTAACGCCGCGGTCCGGAGCGAACGCGCCGGATGGATCGCCGTTCACGAGCTGCTTGTTCGCCGCCAGCGAGATGTCGTTCTTCGCCCAATGGCCGGCGATGTCCGTGAACGCGCGATCCGTGACGGCGACCGAGTACAAGCTGTTCGTCGTGCTTCTCGCCGTCACGATCGTCTTGCCGTCCTTCGTCTCGAACAAGGCCGGGACCGTCCGGAACTTGCCGGTCGCGGGATCGTACACGACGACGGAAGCCTGATTCGCGTCAAGCGTTCCTTCAACGGAGAACGTGCGCGTAATGAACTGCCGGCCGAACGAGCGTACCGTCGTCGTTCGCCCGCCGGCTACGAGCGTCAGCTCGAACGAGAACGGCGTGCCCTTGATGGTGAACCCGGCCTCGTTCGCCTTGTCGCGAATGCCCGCGGCGACATCGGCCGTTACCGGCGACAGCGTGACGGTCAGCGTACCTGATCCCGCTGCGCCTTGACCGGCGTTCGCGGCGGCGATGACGTCGAGAATGTTCGTCGGCAACTCGTAGCTCAGATCGCCGGACCGCAGCACGATCGTCGCGTTCGCGAGCTTGCCGGCCGCTTCGCGAAGCGCGCCTAGCGAGAACGTCGCTTGGCTGACGCCGTTTACGTTCCGCAGATTCACTTCGATCCGATTGCTGCCGGAGGAAAATCCGCCGCCGAGCTGCGCGTCTTCGTTCGTGGAAGGCGCGACGATAATCGGATTCGCGCTGCCGGTCGGCGCGTCTTCGATGAGATCGCTGACGAAGTCGGCCTCCGCCGCGATCGGCTGCGGATCGACCGTGCGCAATTCAAGCGCTGCGCCCCCGGCATTGAATACCGAACCGATCTTCGTATTCCGAACGATGACGTTATCCATATCGACCGAACCTCTGACGCCGTCGCCGTTCACGTGGATGCCCCAGGTGCCGGTGCCGTCGATCACGTAATTCTGAATCAATATTCGATGATCCGTATTCGCGATCGCGTTAGGTCCGCTAACGTACAGACCTTGATACGTGCTATCTAGAGCCGTATTGTCCCGGATGACGATATCCGCCTCGATAGGCTTATCTCCCGTGAACACCCAGATCGCGCCGAAGTTCTGTCCCCAGTTCGGCTCGCGGCCGCCCGTGCGGATCAGCGTGTTCCGTTCGACGATCGTCGTGCCGGAGAAAGCGACCGGATTGAACCGGGTCGATACGGCGATGCCGGCCCCGAAGCCGACCGTGTCGGCGAGAACGTTGTCCTGCACCTTGTTGTCCCGACCGCCGAAGATGGCGACGTTATCGGCCAGCCAAGGCAGTTGCACCGTATTGAACCGTACCGTATTGCCTTTGGTCGTGCTGTTCGCGTCCGATACGCCTTCCATCGGCTGCGACCATAGAGCGATGCTGTCGTCTCCGGAGTTGCGGATGTGCGTCTGCTCGATCATCGAATTGGCCGTGCCGGTCGTGAAGTTGATGCCGTCCGCGTACGTGTTGCGGATTCGAACGCCTCCGACGTACAAGCCGTTCGTGCTGACGCCGGCTTCGCTGCGCATCGACCAGATACCGGCTTTCGCATGCTCGATCCAGACGTTCTGAATAACGGATCCCGAGCCGAACGTGCCGTCGAAGCCCGCTTCGCGAAGCTCGTCGCGACGCGCCGTAACGCCGACATCCAGAAGCAAATCATAGACTTTGATTCGGCTGCCGTCGGCCATGAACCCTGCCCCGTGCAGCGTCGAATGCCACATGCCCGCGCCGCGAATCGTCACGTTCGCCAAGTGAACCGGCGCGCTAAGCTCGAACCGGCCGGCGGGTACCCATACGCCTGCTCCCGAAGCCTTCGCGGCGGCGATCGCCGCATTGAACGCCGCCGTATCGTCGCCCGCGTCGTTCGCCGTCGCGCCGTAGTCCGTGACGGACAAGTAGCCGTTCGGTTGGGAATAGGCGCCGTCTACTTGCTCTAGCTCGATGAGGTCGACCACATAATAGTCGGCCGTATCGTCGCCGTCCTTGCGCAGCGTGATGGTCGCTCCCGCCGGAACGTCGCCGATTCGCAGGCGCGTCTCGTCGTAGAACCGGTGCGCGTCTCCATCCGCCGGATTGTTGGTCCATGGATACTTGCCGTATACCCAGCTATGCTTGCTGGACAAGTCGAGCTTGCCTCGGCTCTCTCCATTCACGTATAGCGTTAACGTCGCGTCTTGTCCGCTGCCGTCTATAGAATCCGGAATGATGTAACGAACGTTCAGCGCGTTCGCGGCTTTCACCGACCGGAACGATACGTATTGTCCCGTCGAGTCCAACGTCACGGCTTGGCGACCGGACGCTTCGGAAGCGAACGTCTTGAACTCGCGATCCGGTCCGATGACCGTGCCGTTCGTCTCTCCATGCTCCGCTTCGTACGTCGTGAACGGGAGCGTTGCCCCGCGATAAGCTTTGTTCGCCGATCCGCGAACGGTAAGCGCGTCTATCTCGAGTCCGCTGCCCGCGTTGCCCGCGTCGGCTTGCAACGCGATCGTGTTCATGCCGGCGCGCAGCGGCAAGGCTACGACGACGTCCGTCCACGCCGCGCTCTCCGCGAAAGTGACGGCGGCAGGCTGCTTCAGCCCGTTGACGTACGCGCCCAAGCTGCGCGCGCCGGCTTCCGTCGTCCTGTAGCGTACGACGACCTCGTAGCCGCCGGCTTGCTCCGCGTTCACCGAGAACAACGCGCCGGCGTTCTTGACTCCGAAGCCCGTCGCCAAGCCTCTGGCCGGCGATGCGATCGCGCCGCCGTAGACGAAGGCTAACTCGCCTTCGTAGCGCGCGTCGTCGATAACCTTCTCGAACAGGAGAAGCGTACCGGCCGTACCGGCCAACAAGCCGCCGCTATCGGCGTTGCGAAGCGTCTCGTAGCCCGCAAGCGTATCGGCATCCCATTGCGAACCGAGCTCGTCGCCGGATTCGCTTCCTGCCGGTTCCCCTGCTTCGAGCGACAGGTAATGTCCGCTCGCGCGGTTCACGAAGCGCTTATGGCCGTTGTAATCTTGCGGCAGCCATTGCGCCTTGTAATCGTCTGCAGCGGCAGCGGCGAACGCAACGCTTCCCGTATCTACCTCGATAAGCACGTTTGCCGAATCCCCGTCATGAATACGAACGTAATTCAATTCTTCCTGTACCGGGGTTACCGCGTTCGCCGGCCCTTCCTCCGGCGGAATCGTCACCGCTTCCTCCGACGCGGCCTCGAACAGCCATTGCACGCCTCGGCTTTCGACGGAGCGCAACTCGTATTGCGCATAGCCTTGGTTATCCTCGGCATGCACATAGGCGTCTTCGAAACCGTCGGCCTCGCTTCGGATCAAGTACACGCCCGAAGCCGGTCCGTTCTCGATCGTCCAATGCGACCGCGAATCGTCCGCGGCGGCGTTAGTCGTCGTCTCGAGGTAGCTTCTCAGATGTTCGATCGACAAGATATTACCCGTTGCCCGGTTCGCGATACGTCGGACGCCGCCTTCGTCCGTAATCATCCAATGCGAAGCGGCGTCGTTACCGGGAGGCGTGCCATACAGAACGACGTGATCGCCGTTCTCGTACAAATACTTGCCGGTCGCCCGATTCGCGATTCGGATATAGCCCGCGGGAACGACCGGAGCGACTTCGGGAGCAGCCTCCACGATCCATTGCGCGGTGCCCCAATCGGCGGGAATGTTGCTGGCTTGGGCGAAGCCCAACTGGTCCTCAAGATGTATCACCCACTGGTTCTTCCATACGTTGCGGAACACTATGTTCTCCGATCCCGCTGCGTTCTCGACCGTCCATTGGGCGCTGGCCCAGCTCGGATCGATGTCCAAGCTTTCGAGCGGGTCGGTATGATAGACGGCATGCTCGACGCTCATGTAATGCCCCGTCGCGCGGTTGACGATATTCGTGCCTCCGTCGGTCGGCGCGAGCAACCAATGCGACGATAAATCGTCGGCAACCGGCGCTCCGTACACGACCTGGCTTTCCGATGCGCCCGCAGTCGATTCGTACAAATACGTACCCCTATAGCTATTCTTTAATCGGACATAAGCCGGCACGGCGTCTTCCACCGTCACGAATTCCCACTTCGGACTGCCCCAATCCTTAGGCACCGCGCCGTATTGCGCGTGCTTCAGTTTGTTCTCGACGTTAATGTAGCTGCCGGACTCGTCTCCGGCGCTTCGGATGATTCGATAGCCTTGGTGATCTTCGATGACCCAGTCGCCGGCCGTCGAGCCGTCCGAGAGCGCCGATGCCTTCAATGCGCCGCGCGCGTCGGTTACGCCGTCCAAGTTGACGTAATGGCCGGATGCACGGTTCTTGATCCGCTTGGCGCCGCCGCCCGTCGTCTCGATCTGCCACTCCCCGTTCGGATCTCCGGCCTCGACGTTGCCGTATTTAACGGTGCCGTCTGATTCGTACAAGTATAGCTGCAACCAATTGTTCTTGATCCGAATGTACGGATTGACCGGAACTTCAGGCCCCGTCGCGGGAGCCTCCGGAGCCGCCAGCTTCCACTGCGCGCTGCCCCACGTCGCCTGCGCCCAGTTATTACCCTGCGCGAAGCCGTCTTGATTTTGCACGTTCAAGAAGCTGTTGTCATGTCCCTCGCTCCCGCTCCGGAGCGTAACGAATCCGTCCACCGGGTTGCCGTCGCCGTTCTTGGCGGCCGCGATGATCCAGAGGGCATCCGCTCCCGGCGACATTACCGTAACGAGCGGCGTCGCTCCGACGTAATCGAGGCTCGAAACGTAGCGACCGGTCGCCAAGTTGCGAAGCCTTTTCCCGCCCGCCGAATCCTCGACGATCCAATGCGAGGCCCGATCCTGCCAGTCCGGCTGGCCGTATTTCACTTGACCGTTCGATTCGAACAAATAATTGCCTTTCCAGCCGTCCATCAATCGTACAGGCGTCGTATCGGCCGCGGGCTCCAGCTTCCATACCGCGCTGCCCCACGACTTCTGCGCCCAGTCGTTGCTCTGCGCATAGCCGTCTTGATTTTGCACGTTCACGATCCGATTCGGATGGTCGACGTTAATGATATTGATCCCGTCGGCGCCTTCCGGAGCCGGCGCGAGATCCCACAAATCCGACGTCCAGCCCGCTTCGATCCCGGAGCTGTCGAGCGGCTTCGTAATCTCCGTCGCGGTGATGCTCTGCGCATTGATGTAATGCCCGGTCGCGCGATTGCGGAACGTCTTGTGCCCGTTCTTGTCCTCGACGAACCAATGGGACGACGCGTCGCCGAGCGCCGGCGTGCCGTACTTCACTTTGCCGCCGTCCTCGTACAGGTATGTTCCCTTCCACGGAAGAACGATGCGGACCGGCTCTGCCGTCTCCGCCGCTTCGAGCTTCCAGCTCGAGCTGCCCCAGCCCGGCTGCGCCCAATCGTTGCCTTGGATGTACCCGTCTTGATTCTGGACGTTGATGATCCAACCCGGATGATCCGCCCGAACGATGGTGTACTCGCCCGGCTTGCCCGCCACGCCGACGAAGTCCCACAGGTCGGAGGTCCAGCCCCCGGGGATGTCCGACACGTCGAGCGGTCTCGTAATCTCGGCGACCGTCACGTTCTGACCGTTCAAGTAATGGCCGGTCGCGCGGTTGCGCAGCCGCTTGTCTCCGTCTCCAGTCGTTTCGACCGCCCATTGCGCCGAAGCATCGTCGATCGCGGGATAGCCGTAGCGCGCTTTGCCGTCGGCGCCCTCATATAGATAAGCGCCCTTCCATGTTTCTTTCAGCCGATAATAAGCGCCGTCCGCCGGCCCCTCGTCCGCGCTCGCGTACAGTGGCGGAACCAATAGCAACATCGTCAAGCATAATGCAAGTACTCTTCGCAGGACTTTCATGACCCATCCCCCTCAAAGGTTGCCTTTCTATGCCTTGCTGCTTACTCCTAACCGTGCGCGACGACCCGACGCTCGCCCCACTTCGGCTCATAGCCGTCCCGAACGACGTCCGCCCGCAAGATCGCCTCGCCGTCCTCGCCGCGCGAAGCGACGACCAGCTCTTCGTACGATGCGCCTTCGCCGTAAGCGAACGAAATGCCGTCGTCTTCGTACACCGTCCCCTCGGCCGTGCCGTTCGCCGACCAGTAGACGTGCAGCTCCAACGCCTCGACCGGCTGCTCCGTGTTCATCCGCGGCGTCGCTAGCGGCAGCACCGTGCCCGCGCGGACGAAGATCGGCATCGTATCGAGCGGCGCGTCGACGACGATATGCGTGCCGCCTGCGATCTTCTCGTCGGTCCAGTAGTTATACCACTCGCCGGCCGGCAAATAGACGAGCCGTTTCGTCACGCCCGGGCGCACGACCGGCGCGACGAGCACGCGCGAGCCGAGCATGAACTGATCGCTCAGCCCATGGACCGCTCCATCGTCCGGGAACTCCAGGAACAGCGGACGCATGACCGGCACGCCCGTCCGGTTCGCCTCGGCGAACAACCCGTACAAATACGGCAGCCAGCGGTAACGCAGCTGAATATACTTCCTCGCCACGTCCTCCGCCTCGCCGCCGAACATCCACGGCTCCTGACGGATCGCCTTCATCTCGCTGTGGTTGCGGAAGTACGGCAGGAACGCGCCCGCCTGCGTCCACCGCGCGAGCAGCTCTCCGTTCGAATCGTGCGCGAAGCCGCCGACGTCGGCTCCGCACAGCGGTACGCCGGACAACCCGAGGTTCAGGCACATCGGCACGCTCATCTCGAGATGCTCCCAGAAGCTGCGGTTGTCGCCCGTCCAGACCGCGGCGTACCTCTGCACGCCCGAGTAGCCCGCACGCGTCAACACGAACGGCCGGCGGCCGGCCAACCGCCGGGCCATCCCTTCGTACGTCGCCTTCGACATGAAGAAGCCGTACTGGTTGTGCAGCTCCTTATGCGTCGCCGGATGGCCGTCGTTGCGATGCAGCACGTCGAGGTCCATCGTCTTCGACTCGTTGAACACCGAAGGCTCGTTCATGTCGTTCCAGATGCCCTCGATGCCCTTGTCCGCGTAGAACGCATGCAGGTCGCCCCACCATTCGCGCGCGGATTCGTCCGTGAAGTCCGGGAACGCGCTCTTCTCCGGCCACACTTGGCCGTAGAACAAGCTGCCGTCCGCGAAGCCGCAGAACTTGCCGCTGGCCGCGCCTTCGCGGAACACCGAGTACGCGGGATCCGCTTTCACGCCCGGATCGACGATCGGAATGACGCGGATGCCTTGCGCCCGCAGCTCGGCGATCAAGCCTGCCGGATCCGGGAACCGGTCGCGGTCGAACGTGAACACGCGGTAACCATGCATGTAATGGATGTCGAGGTACACCGCGTCTAGCGGAATGTTCTTCTCCTTGAAAACGCGCACCAAGTCGCGTACTTCGGCATCCGTCTCGTAGCTGTAGCGCGACTGGTGATAGCCGAGAGCCCATTTCGGCGGAATCGGAGCGCGCCCCGTCAACGCCGTGTATTGCCCTACGACGTCCTTCGCCGTCGGCCCCGCGAAGAAGAACGTATCGAATTGCCCGCCCTCGGCGTGCATCCGATACTCGTCTACTCCGCTCAAGTCGAACGCCGTCTTGAACGTGTTGAACAGGAACGTGCCGAACGCCCGTGAACCCCGCAGCGTCAGGAAGAACGGAATCGAGACGTATAGCTCGTTCGTCTCCGGGTTGTGCGGCGCGTACACGTCGGTGTTCCACATCGACAGCTTCTCGCCGCGCTTATCCAGGAAGCCCGCCTTCTCGCCGAAGCCGTAGAACCGGTCTTCGGCCCGCATCGCGCGATACGAGGCGACTTCGCCCGAAGCGCCGTGCATCATGCCGCGGCCTCCCTCGCCAACCAGCAGTTCCCCGGTCACTGCATCATAGTAAGCGACGCGCATGGGCGCCTGCCGGACGACGACCCGCAGCGCATCCGTCGTCAATTCCACCGCATCGTCCCGCTCCAGCACCCGAACCTCGACCGCTTCCGGCCGAGCGACGAGCACGTGCTTATCGCGCCCAAGCTCCGGCTCCTCGCCGGCCGCGCCCAGCGTAACCCTTACGACGCTCTCGCCGTAGAACAGCACCGATACGATGCCGCCCGTGCACGCGAACCGGAACGCGCCGTCACCCTCTCGCGAGAAAGCCTTCACCGACCCGATGTCGGTGAAGCCTTCCGCGGCAATCTTTTTCCCATATTGATCCGGATGGATCGCCAAGCTGTTGTCCGCTGCCATAGTAGCCTCCGTCTGTTATCCCAGTAGTGTCTGTCGTTACCCTTTCGTCGCTCCGTCCGCGAGGCCGGAGATGAGGAACCGTTGCAGGATGAGGAACACCGTCGCGATCGGTATCGCGATCATGATCGTGCCCGCGGCGAATAACGTGAAGTTGTTCGCGAACTTGTCGTTAATGAGGTTGTATAGCCCGAGCGCCAGCGTGAAGTTCTCCGGATCGCGGAAAATAATCCGGGGCGTCAGGAAGTCGAAGAACGGCGCCATGAACGTGAACAGCGCGACGACCGCGATGATCGGCCGGGCGAGCGGCAGCAGAATACGGATGAATATCGTCATGTAACCCGCGCCGTCCATTTTCGCCGATTCGTCCAGATCGCGAGGGATCGTGTCCAGATAACCTTTGACCAGGAACACGTTCATCGGAAGCCCGCCGAATACATACAACAAAATCAGACCCGTGAACGTATCCAGCAGATTGACCAGATTGAGCAGCAAGTAGATCGCCACCATCCCCATGAGCACCGGGAACATCTGCAGCAGCAGGAACAGGTAGATCGTGTTTTTACGGCCGACGAACCGGAACCGCGAGAAGATGTACGCGAGAATCGACACGAGCGTGACCGAACAAACGCAAATCCACGTCGCGACGATCAGCGTGTTCTTGTACCAGAGCACGTAATCGATGTTCGGTTCGTTGAACAACGTCTTGTAATGCACGAGAGACCAGTTGTCGGGGAACATCTTCAGGCTGAACATGCTCGTGCCCGGATTGAGCGAGATGCTGAACGCCCAGAGCAGCGGATACAGGATAATGGCGAACATGAACAAGACGACGACGTAGATGCCCGTCACTTCGAGAGCGGACTTGACCGAATGCTTCATGCTAGTACATGCCCTCCTCTCGGAACGAACGCGTCTTGCGGAACTGGTAGAGCGCGAAGGCGGCGACGACGATGCCCATGATGATCGAGATCGCGGCGGCCATCTTGTAGTTGTTCTCCTTGAACGTCAGGCTGTACACCCAAGAGATGAGAATGTCCGTGGCGCCCGAATTCTGTCCCGACACCGGCGGTCCGCCCTTATTGAACAGGTAGATCAGGTTGAAGTTGTTGAAGTTGCCCGCGTATTGCATGATCAGCAGCGGCGCGGTGGCATACATGACGTGAGGCAGCGTAATGTAGCGGAACTTCGCCCACCGGCTGCCTCCGTCCACGTCGGCCGCCTCGTACCAGTCCTTCGAGGTGCTCTGCAGCACGCCGGTGAACAACGTGTACACGTAAGGGAAGCCGAGCCACACCTGGATGCCGATAATGGCGACGCGCGACCAGAACGGATCGGACAGCCAAGGGATCAATACGCCGAAGTGGGAGAAGATGTCGCGGTTGATCGCCCCGAAGTTGTCGTTGAACATCGCCGCGAACACGAGAATCGTCATGAACGACGGTACCGCCCACGGAAGAATGAATACCGTGCGGATGAGCTTCTTGCCGATGACCCGCTTGTCATTGACCATGACGGCCAGCAA
The DNA here is from genome assembly GCF_042675445.1 of Cohnella sp. GCM10027633. NCBI lineage: Bacteria > Bacillati > Bacillota > Bacilli > Caryophanales > Paenibacillaceae > Cohnella > Cohnella sp. GCM10027633. The sequence continues at coordinate 293,449 of NZ_JBHTGV010000004.1, forward strand.
CAGCGCGACGACGATCTGCAGCGTCGTGGCGACGAGCGTCCAGACGATCGTCCAGCCGAGCACGGACAGCAAGCTCTTCGTCCACACCGCCTCGGTGAACAGCGACTTGAAGTTCGCGAAGCCGACCCAATCGAGCAAGTGCGCGGGCGGCGAGTTGTACAGGTTGTAGTTCGTGAACGCCATCGAGATCATGAACAACAGAGGGAAAATAACGACGAGCGCCATCATGATGAAGCTAGGCACGACGACGAAATACGGGAAGCCGCGCTCGTAGCTGTCGTGGAACGCCTGCTTCATCGACGGCTTGCGGAAGCCCTCCGCGCCGCTCTTCGCGTCCTTATAGGCGTCCAGCAAGTTAAGCGTATATAGACCGAGAAGGATGATCGTCGTAATCAGGGAAAGAATGCCCGCCACGAGCAGCGTGCGGGAGTCGTCGACGTCGGGCGTGTCGCCGAGCGTCACGAGACCGACGATGCCGTTCGCCAGCGGAACGGTCAGAGAGAAGATAATGCTTAGGCCGAGAATGAATAGGATCGTGCCTTTGATCCAGCGGCGGTTGTACAGCTGTCCCAAGCCCGGAACGATCGATAGCAGCAGGGCCGTCATCGGATTGGCTCGGTTACGGGCGGCGGTTGCCGGTTGTAAGGTCGCGCTCTTCGTCTGCATGTGTCGTTCACCTTCCATCGTCTTCGCGGGTAAGGAAAAAGGGACTGCCGAGAGCCCCTTTTTCGCATTCGTCCCGCTTCGCGGTTTCTTTATTTGGCGCCTGCCATTTTCATCTTGTCGTTAATTGCCGTTACGGCGTCGTCGAGCGACTTCTGCACGTCTTGGCCTTCGGTAATGAACTTCAGCGCGTTCGCCATCGGATCCCATACGTGGTCGAGCTCGGGCACGGTCGGGAACGGGAAGCCGTATTGAATCTGTCCGGAGAAGCCGGCGACGATCGGGTCGCCCGTCAGAGCAGGGTTGTTCAGGACGTTCTTGACCGGCGGCACTTCGCCCGTCTTCTTGAAGTACTCGAGCGAGTTCTCTTCGTTCGTGACGAACGCCGCGAAGTCGGTCGCCCATTCCGGATTCTTGGAGTACTTGGACAGCATCCAGCCTTTGATGCCGATGAAGGACGTCGGGTGCGAACCGTCTTCGAGCGTCGGAATCGGAGCGACCGCGAGGTCGTCGCCGAGCGCTTTCTTGTAGTCCGTAACCGCCCACGGTCCGTTGATGACCGCGCCGACTTTGCCTTGCGTGAACAGGCCGCCGACGATGTCGCCGTTGACGCCTTTCGGGATGTAGCCTTTGTTGAACCAGCTTTGGATCAGGCTCGCGCCTTTGACGGTACCTTCTTTATTAAGGCCGATGTCGTTGATGTCGTATTTGCCGCCGTTGTCTTTGAAGATGTAGCCGCCGCTGCCGCCGAGGAAGCCCCAAGCGAAGTAGAAGTTGGCCGCTTCGAACAGGAAGCCGTAGTTTTGCGCTTTCGCGTCCGTCTGCTCCGCCATGATCTTCTCCAGATCGGCGATCGTCGCCGGAGCCGTAGGCACGAGCTTCTTGTTGTAGAACAGCGCGTACGTTTCCGTTACGGCCGGGATGCCGTACAGAACGCCGTCTTGGCTAAGCGCTTGCAGCGCTTCCGGCGTGTAGGCTTCCTTGACCGCGTCCGACGCCGGAACCTCTTGCACGAGGCCTTTGACGACGAGCGCGCCGATGCCCGGCTGGTAGAACAGGTCCGGTCCTTTGCCGGCGGGACCGTCGAGCGCGAGCACGTCCGGCTGGTCGTTCATCGCGACCGGCTTGATGTTGATCTTGATGCCGGTTTGCTCCGTGTATTTGGCCGCCGCCGCTTCGATAATCGCGAGCTTGTCGGCGTTGTCGTCCGGCCAGATCGTCAGCTCGGCCGGCTTCGCCGGGCCTTCCGCGGACGGGGATGCGCTAGCGGATTCGGATGCCGCGGCGGAGCTTGCCGGCGCGGACGCCGTCGGGCTTGCGCCCGCGTTCTCGTTGTCGTTGCCGTTGCCGCCGCACGCCGCGAGCGTCGTCGCGAGGAGCACGAGGCTGCTGATCGTCGCCATCGTCTTCGTTCTCATGTACATGAATGGTAGAACTCCCTTCTCTATTGGACCCTTGAATGTGTTGAGCCTTGGCGGTGTGTGCCGCGGTTCTTGAGTCTTATTGTAGGGGAGCGCGAAGGGAGGACGCCGCCAACCTCGTGACCTGAAAGGCTAAGATTGTGACATGGTGGAGCGAGAGTCCGGTTAGCAAGGCATGCGTCCAACTGGGAATAATCGGTAACCTTTGCGCGCAAAATAACCCGATCCCAAATTTATCCTCAGGTCGGGTGCAGCGAAATGTCGGACTCCTCCGGAACGATCAACTTCTTCCAAGCCTGTATCATCCTCATGCTCATGAACGGGCTCGCGAACCACGTCATCGTGAACCCGATGCTGCTCGACGCCTCCGGGCGCGACGCCTGGCTCGCCGTGCTCGCCGCCGGCGTTCCGTTCCTGGCGTGGTCGGGGCTGCTATTCTGGTTCATGAAGCGATCCGGACAACGCCGGCTGCTCCCTTGGTTGTCGGCCCGGACGCATCCGATCGCAGGATGGCTGTTCGTCGCGCCGCTGTGCGCGCAGATGTATATGATCGGCGGCATGACGACGATTCACACGACGACGTGGACGCTCGCGAACTATTTGCCGATGACCCCGAAGCTGCTGATCGTCTTGTCCATGGCGATCGTCTGCGCGATGCCCGCTATATGGGGGCTTCGGTCGATCGCCGTGATGTCCGCCTGCCTGCTGCCGATCGTCATTGCCCTCGGGTACTTCGTCGGCTTCTCCAACATGCGGCATAAGGACTTCACGTTGCTCGTCCCGATCGCCGAGCACGGATTCGGACCGATCTGGGGCGGCATGGTGTACGCGGGAGGCGGGTTCGTCGAGCTGGTCGCCTTGCTCGCGATGCAACACAAGATCCAAGCGAAGCTCAAGCTGTGGAAGATACTCCTGTTCGCCGCGATATCCGTCTACGTCATGTTCGGTCCCGTCCTCGGAGCCATCACGGAATTCGGCCCGACGGAAGCGATGCTGCAGATGGAATCCCCTTACGAGCAATGGCGGCTCGTGAAGCTCGGCGAATACGTCGAGCATATCGACTTCTTCTCCATCTTCCAGTGGATGGCCGGCGCATGCGTCCGCGTCAGCCTGTCGGTCTATCTCCTCGTCGAACTGCTGGGCGCGCGCGGGCGGAAGCGGCTCGGCATCGCGCTCGGCGCGATCGCCAGCTACGTCGTCGCCGGCATGCTGCCGATCAACGAATACGACTTCTACGTCTGGATGTACGAATACTACTTCCCGATCTCGCTCTCCGTCATGCTCGCGGCGTCCGCCTGCTGGCTTGCCGTCGCCTTGATCGGCGGGAAGGAAAGGCCGGTGGGCGCCGCATGACCGTTAACGGAAAAGCGGAATGGACCGAAGAACGGCTGCGGGTGCTTTTCGAGGGCTCTTCCGACGTCGTCGTGCAAACGCGGGATTTCGGACCGGACGCCGAGTCCCGGATCGTGCTCGCCTACTCCATCGGGCTAAGCGACGGCAAGACGCTCTCGCAGGTCGTACTGCCCGAGCTCGGCAAGCAATTCGAGCGCAGCGGCGCGTTCCGCGAAGAGGAATTGCGCGCGATGGGCTCGCTCCTGCTCGGCGCGTTCCCGGAACGTCCGCATCCCGACGCGATCGCCGAAGCCGTCTTCGAGGGCGAACTCGTGCTGCTGTTCGCGGCGTTCGGCGGCCTGTATCGCGTCAGCATCGACGACAGGCCGAGAAGAATGCCTTTCGAGTCGAATACGGAAATTTCGATCAAGGGAGCGAAGGACGGCTTCATCGAGGATATCGTCGTGAACGCCGCGCTCATCCGCAAGCGTGCGCGCAGCACGAAGCTTCGCTACGAACCGTTCACGCTCGGCGAACGGACGCGGACGAAGGTCGGCTTGCTGTACTACGAAGACCTCGTGTCCGAGAAACCGCTGCGACTGGCGCGGGAGCGTTTGGCGGCCATCGATGCGAAAGGCATCTTCAGCTCGAACCAGATCGAGGAGGCGCTGTCCGACTCCAGGTACGCGATCATGCCGCTCGTCGCGTTCACCGGCCGCCCGGACTTCGCCGTGCAGGCGCTGTTGGCCGGCCGCTTCGTCGTTCTCGTCGACGGCAATCCGATGGCGCTCATCGGGCCCGCCGACTTAACGCTCGTCATGAAATCGCCGGAGGACGCGCATTTCAACTATGCCTACATCTCGTTCGCCAGAATTATCCGGCTCATCAGCCTATTCATTTCGGTGTTCCTGCCAGGCATCTGGGTCGCGCTGATGGCGTTTCACCAGGATCAAATCCCGTTCCGCCTCATGGCCACCATCTCCGTTTCCCGGCTCGGACTGCCGCTATCGGCGCAGATGGAGATGTTCATCCTGCTCATGCTCCTGGAGATTTTCCGCGAGGCGGGCGTACGGCTCCCGAATCCGATCGGCCAGACGCTGACTTCGATCGGCGGGCTCATTATCGGCGACGCGGCGATCCGGGCCGGCCTCGTCTCCCCGTCGGTCGTCGTCGTCGGAGCGATAACGGCCGTATGCGGAGTCACGCTCGTCAATCAGATGCTCAGCACGACGACGAGCGTCCTGCGGATGTTCTTCTTCTTCATCGGATCGTTCCTGGGCATGTACGGCATGATCCTCGGCATGATCCTGCTCGTGGTCTACATGTCCCGGCTCCGTTCTTTCGGCGTCCCGTATTTGCCTGCCTTGTCGCCGCCGCGGCTGCAAGATGCGTTGAAATCGGTGCTCAGCCTGCCATGGAAGTTCATGGACAAGCGTCCCCGCTTTCTGACCGGCGAAGACGATGCGGGAGACAGCGGAAAGGAAGGAAACCGATGAGTCCCCTCCGCGTGCGCGTTCGTCGAGCTACGCTGGCGCTGTTACCGCTGCTCGCGACGCTCGGCTGCTGGAATTCGAACGACATCCAGAACCAATCCTACGTCACGGCGATCGGGCTCGATTATGAGAACGGGCAATACGGCATCTATGCGCAAGTGCTGAACTTCGGCAACGTGGCGCGCACGGAGACGGCCACGCTCGGCAAGCCGATTCCGGTCTGGATCGGCCACACCGAAGGGCCTACGATCTCCGATGCGCTGAGCGTGCTGCACCGGACATCGCAGATGCCGCTCTACTGGGGGCATACGAAGGTATTCGTCGTGACGGAGAGGTTCCTGCGGGAGAGAGGCATCCGCGAGGCGATCCGCGCGATGAACCGGTATCGCGAGGTTCGCTACAACATCTACATGTATGGTACGAAGGAAAAGCTGTCGGACCTGTTCGTCCAGAAGTCGATCTTCAATCTGTCTCCCCTCGACACGGTCATGTTCTCGCCGAAGCAGGTGTACGTCCCGATTACCGGCAATCGGTTCATCTCCAGGCTCGACGAGCCGGGCAATCCAGCGGTGCTTCCTTCGATCGGAATCGACGATACGGACTGGAAGGAAGACAAGAAGCGCAAGCCGATGCTCCACATCGACGGCGGGTTCTATTTCACGAACCGCGACATGACGTCGTGGATGTCAGAAGATGAGCTGAAGGGCGCCAGATGGTCTCAGCGTACGTTGCGCGACACGGCCATCAACGTGCCGGTGTCGAAACCTTACAGCGCCGGCATTATGGTCGTCAAATCGGATTTCGAGGCGAATCCGGGCCATAAGGACGGACAGCCGACGTTCGACGTCAAAGTCCGGGCGCAAGGCTTCGTGCTGGAGCTGTTCGAGGATGTCTCCGTGCAGCGGCTGGAAGAAATGACGGCAGGCGTGCTGCGGTCGGAAATACGGGAGACGTTCTTGAAGGGGGTGTCCAAGCGGTGCGATCCGTTCGCCCTTCAGCAGACGTTCTACCGGAAGTTCCCGCGGGAGTGGGAGTCGCTCGGAGGGGCCGAGGAATACCTATTGAAGCCGGATTCGCTCGGAAGCATCGACGTCAAGGTCAAGCTCAGCCACATGGGCAAGTATAAAGGTCGCGCCAATTAACGCGCCTCGAACGAGAACAAACCGGGAACGCGCCGTCGCTGGCGTCGTTCCCGGTTCGTTTGTTTGGCCGTATGTCGTATTCGTAGTTCCGAACCCGATCAATCCAAGCCGTGCTCTTCGCGGATCCGGTACATCGCTTGGATGACCAGTTCGGAAGGTTCGCGGTTCAATAACAAGTGCGCCATCAGCACGTGGAGCGGGAACGCGCACACGTTGTTGCCGTCCTTGATCGCGGGGAAGCCCGCTTCCAGGACCGGTCCGTGCTCTTGGTTCCAATCGAGTCCGACGTGCACTTGCTGCTCTTCCGACTCGAACTCTTCCTTGACGGCCGCGATGCACGAAGGCACGATGACCTTATCGATAACGGCCTTCGCTTCGTCTTCGTTCTGCGGAGGACGCGGAAGCATCCGGCCGCCCTTCGTATTCATCAGTTCGAAGTAGAACGAAGCCATCCATTCGCCTACGTCGCCGCCGGCTTGGAACTTCGACACCAGCTCGCGGAGGAAGAAGCCGACCGCGTAGTCGTCGCCCGCTTCGTCTTTTGCTTTGAACACGAACACGGGACCGTAGATGTCATGCATCATCACTTGCCCTTCGACGTCGTCGAAGCGCGTCTTCAAGGATACTACGCCGTTATGGTGAACGGCTTTGACGAGTTCATGCATTTGCTCGTCTTGCGCGGCAGTGGAATTGCCATTATCGGGAACGTTCTTCGTATCGTTCGTCATTATGCTTCACCCGCTTCATTCTAACATTCCGGCGCTATGCCAGTCTACTTCAAGGCGGCATTACCATAAAATTGTATACGCTTACTCCCCGTACTGCATCCGGAATTGCACCGGCGTCATGCCCGCCAGCTTATGGAACGTATGCACGAAATGGCTGTCGTCCTGGAAGCCGACGTCGCCCGCGATCGCCTTCACCGTTCGGCCTCTATCCGCGATGAGCAGTTCCTTCGACTTCTGGATCCGGAATTGCACGAGATATTGGTACGGGCTGATGCCCCAGCTGTTGCGGAACAGCGTGTTCAAATACTGCGGGCTTACGCCGAGCGCCGCCGCCATCTGCGGGAGCCCGAGCGCCGGATCGCCGTACTCTTCCTCGATCAGCAGGTAGATCGGCGTCAACCGCTCGTGCCCTTTGGATAAGGAAGGCTGCCCGCTCGTCTGTCCGTATCGCTTCAGCAGCGCAAGGAACGCGAACACCTCCTGCGATCCGTTCACGCCGGCGAAGTCGATGCTGTACCGGCACTTCTCGCTATATACGTCATGAATGTCCGCAAGCTCGCAATCCGGCTCCCAGCTGATCGGCTGCATGTGCTGAAGCTCCAGCGAGGCGGTAATCGGACTGGCGAGCGCGCCGTCGAACGTCATATACCACGTCGTCCAAGCCGATGTCTCCGGCCGATAGCCGTGCGGCACGCCCGGCTTCAGCAGGATGCCTTGGTTCGGCATCATCCGGAATGTCTGTCCCAGGACCGTGAATTCGCCCGCGCCATGAACCGTATGGATCCAGTGGAACGTCTGGAAACCTTCCTCCCGGTGGATGACGCCTTGGTCCTCGTTCAGGCCGACGCTCGTCAGATGAAGCGGCAGCCGCTTGTCCCATTCCGTCGTCAAGAAATGTCTGCCGTATTGCATGAGACTTGCACCCCGGGTTTCATTTTACGATACTGGATACGTTATATCTTATATTTTAATCGCACAGTGCCTGAACTACAATGATGTCGTGAGTTGAATTATCCTACACAAAGGGCGGGATAGGGATGACGATCAGACTCGGATTCATCGGCACGGGAGGCATTGCGAATTATCACGTGAACAACTTGGCGCGCATGGAAGGGGTCGAGCTTGCGGCATTCTACGACGTGGACGGGCGGCGCGCGGAACAGGCGGCATCCGCCCATAACGGCGCGCGGGCGTACGCTAACTTGGACGACATGTTGGACGGTGGCGGACTCGACGGCGTATACGTATGCGTGCCTCCAATGGCCCACGGCGCGGCGGAGCTACGGTTGATCGAGCGGGGAATTCCTTTCCTCGTAGAGAAGCCGCTCGGCATCGACAACGAATTACCCGCGGACATCGGACGCAAAGTTCGCGAATCGAAGCTGATCACGGCCGTCGGTTACCATTGGCGTTATATGGAATCGGCCGGCTTGGCGAAGCGGCTGCTAGCGGACGGCAAGCCGGGCATGGCGCTCGGTTATTGGATGGGCGGCATGCCGATGGTGCCGTGGTGGCGCGTACGGTCGGGCTCGGGCGGACAATTCGTCGAGCAGACGACGCATATCGTCGACCTGCTGCGCTATCTATGCGGCGAAGTCAGCGAAGTGTATGCGGCGTATAGCTTGCAAGTCATGGGAGTTGCCGTGCCGGGCACCGACGTGCCGGACGTCGGCACCGTTACGATGAAGCTGGCGAACGGCATGGTCGCCACGATCTCCAATACGTGCCTGCTTCCGGTCGGTCACCACGTCGGCCTCGACGTCTATACGGATCGCGGCGTGCTCGAGATCAGAGGCGACGGGCTCCGCGAACTGACGAAGGACGGTGAGACGAAGCATCCGAATGCCGCGAATCCTTACGCGCTCGAGGACGAGGCGTTCGTGCACGCCCTTCGGACGGGCGATACGTCCCGCATTCTCTCCGATTACGAAGATTCCCTGCGCACGCACGCGGTCACGATCGCGGCTAACGAATCCGCCGCGTCCGGCAAACCTGTCACTTTAAGATAATTCACATTCCGAACGGAGGACATTCGAATCTCATGAACATTTCATTGTGCATCGGCGCTTATCAAGGCAAGGACGAAATTTACCATCTGGAGAAAATCAAAGAGCACGGCTTCCAAGGACTCGAATATTACGCCTGGTGGGACTTGAAGGATTTGAATCGCGTCGCCAAGGAACAAGAGCGCATCGGCGTCGGCATTAGCGCGACGTGCACGAAATTCATCAGCCTGGTGGACGAGTCGCTTCGCGACGCCTACATGGCCGGCGTCCGCGAGACGATCGAAGCGTGCAAAAGGCTGAACGTCCGTTCCGTCATCTCGCAAACCGGCAACGAGATCGAAGGCTTATCGCGCGACGCGCAACGGCAGACGATGGTCGAGACGCTCAAGCGTTGCGCGCCATTGTTCGAGGAAGCCGGCATCGTGCTCGAAGTCGAGCCGCTCAACGGTCTCGTAGATCACCGCGGCCACTTCCTGCAGCGCTCGGACGAGTCGGTGGACGTGGTCGATCAAGTCGGCAGCCCGAACGTGAAGCTCGTATTCGACGTGTATCATCAGCAGATTACCGAAGGCAACGTCATCCGCAACGCGACGGGCTACATCGATCGCATCAACCACTACCATATCGCGGACAACCCTGGCCGCAAGCAACCGGGCACCGGCGAGCTGAACTACGTCAACATCCTGCGCGCGATCAAGAGCACCGGCTTCGACGGCCTCGTCGGCCTCGAGTGCGGCTACACGATCGACACCGACGCGGCGCTGGAGCAGTTCAAGCGGGACGTGCTGGCGCAGGTTTGAGTTGTGGGGGACAAAGTTAGAAGGGCAGAGACTCATATCGTCTCTGCCCTTTATCCGTTTGCCCTACTCTTGCAGCCATTTAACGATTTCTTCGACCGGAACGTCTACGATATCCGCGATCTCATTCGCGGTCGCGCCCTTCTCGCTCATGCGAATAACGATCGCGCGCTGCGTTTCCATGCGACCTTCTTCCCTGCCCTTCTCCAGACCTTTTTCCATGCCCTCTTCGATTCCCCATCGTTTCCAAGCAGGCATCAATTCCATGATCTTCTCCTCCTTGTCGGGATCGCGGCTAAGCAACTCCCGCAATATCGATTCGTCCTCTTCTATGTTGGGTTCGTAATAGATATCAGATACGGACATAATAAGCGCCAGCCGCGCGTCGTCGATTCGCCCTTTAAGTCGTAATATCATGCGCAAGTATGCGATCCGAAGCTCTCTCTTCTCTTTCTTATTATATCCCATATTGGCTAACAGCGCAGCAGCCACCGGATTGTCCGACAAGACGAACTTGCGCCAGTCCTGTTTGCGTAGAGATACGCTCCAATAACGGAAGCTTAGAATACTGCGCCCCGGAACAGACATCTCGAACCCGGCCTCGGCTTCCCAACCGTCATCGGCCGTGAACACCGCGATCGGCAGGATGAGGCGATGCTCTTTGCGGTGCCGTTCGAACAATCTGCCGAAGTAGATGAACATCCGCTCCGCGAAATCTTCTTGCCGATAGGACTGCGGCTCCAGATGCACGAGAACGTACGCTTCCGTGTCCCGATACCGGGTCTCGACCAGCAAATCCAACGTACGCGCCTCTTCTCCCACGATATCGACGAGCAGTTCCTGCATCAGTAGCCGCGTCCGGCTGTGATCGAGCAGCCTGTCCAGCTCCGGAAAGAACAAAGCGATAAACTCCGCGAAAAAAGTTTGCAGCAGCTTCTTGAATGCTTCATCATGAGGTCTCGTCGCCTCCGATTCCATTCTTCTCATCCCCGTGTCTCCCTCCCCTGCCCGAAACGCAAAAACGCCGCCTGCCCGAGGGGGCAAGCGGCGCGTGCTTCGCGTCCGTGAATACGTTATGGCTCTAACCTTATCGGATTAGGACAAGGCTGTCAATCGTAGACGAAGCATTCCGCTTCTAATCCTTAAGCCGCCACATGGACGCCCGATACATGATCTCCTTCTCTGCGATGAACGACGGCGCCCGACGGCGTACGAGCGCGGCCATGTCGTCGTAGGGTAGCCCTGCAGCAACTCCTCGTCCGGCGGGATGCGGTACTTCATGCGGCAATTGGGCTCCTTCGCAATGTTCCTATGCTTATTAAGTAGCCGAGGATGGCGTTCGGACGAAATAACTTTTCCGCTCGCCGCTTATTGCAACTCTTCGAGTACGCGGTCCAACTTCTCGAACGCGTTCGCCATGCCCTCCGCCATGCCCGCCTCGACCGTCCACTTCAAGTCTTCCGCGCGTTCGAAGTGAACTTGGACCGTCATTCTTGTCTTGCCATCGTCCTGCGCGAACAGCTTCATCGTGTTCAACTGCTCCGGAATGGCGTCGTTCGCGTTGGCATGCTCGTCCGCGAACAGGCTCGTATAGACGAGACGTTCCGGTTTCACGACCTCGCGGTACACGCTCAGCACCCAATGCTCGTCGCCTTCGGGAGATCGCATGCTATAATGCCACTTGCCGCCCGGCTGCAGATCGATTCTGCATACCGGTATCGTGTATCCGCCCGGCGCCCACCAACGCGACAGATGCTCCGGCTCGGTCACCGCTTTCCATACGAGCTCGCGAGGCGCGTTGAATTCCCGTTCCACGATTAAATCCAATTCGCCGACCGTCTTCGTAATTTTATTCGCTTCCGTTGCCATCCTAACAGCTCCTTCAAATTAGTATGCCCTTAATATACCCGTACAGGAATATTCCTGTCAAGGAATATTAGCATTGAAAATAAAACCTTGCGGAAAACTGCCCCCGCAAGGTTATTATCTCTACCGATTGGTTTTTTCTTCCGTCCGCTCCAACACGAATCGCTCCATCGAACGCAACAGCTGATTCGAAATATCCTCCAGCTGTCCGGCCATGCCGCGCAGCGATTCCGACATCGCGTACTGGCGCCCGCTCTTGCCCGTGACGTCGGCCGAAATCGCGGACAACTGCTCCGCGGACGCAGCGAACGACCCGACCGTGCCCGACATGACGGCTTGGCGTTCCGAGACGAGCGCCAACGCTTCGCCGAGCGAGCGTAACAAGGTTCCGGACTCGTCCATCAGGCCCTTCACCCGCACGAACCTGCTCTCGGTGTCCGCCGCGGCTTCCGATTGCTCTCGCACGATGTCGTACATGTCCCGGTTCAACTTCGCCGCTTGCTCCGCGTCCGTCACGATCGCGGCAACGATGCCGCCGGCGTGCTCGATCGACGCGCGCGAAGTGTCCGCGAGCTTGCCGATCTCCGCGGCGATGACGGAGAAGCCCCTGCCCGCCGTTCCCGCCCGCGCGGCTTCGATCGTCGCGTTCAGCGCCAGAATGCGCGTCTGCTTGGCGAACCCGGTGAGCGATTCTAGAATGCGATGAATATCGTCGGTGCGATCCCGCAGCTTGTCGGCTTGCGCCACGGCTTCATGGCCGGATCGCTCCGCGCGCTCGGCGCTTAGCCGAAGGAGACGCAGCATATTCATGCCCTCGTCCGAGATGTCCCCGACTTGCTTCACCGCGACGGTCATCTCCCGGTGCGCGTCGGAGGAGGACCGGATCGGTTCGCGCATGTCTTCCACCGCCCGGCTGCCCCTCTCGGCTTCGACCGCCATGCTGTCCGCTCCCGCCGCGACTTCTCCGATCGCTCCGAGCATGTCGTCCGACGCGCCTGCGTTGTTCGTCGCGGCACCGGACATATCGGAGGCGATTCCCCCCATCTCTCGGGCGATTCGGTCGCTGCGCGCGACGAGCGAGGAGATTTGCTCGAGCATGCCGTCGAAATGACGGCCGACGACGCTGATCTCGTCCTTGCCCCCGCCGCCCATTCTGCCCGTCAGATCGCCGCCGGACGCCCGTTGCATCAGCCGTCGCAACCGTGCCATCGGCTTGCCGATTCTCGCCGCCAAGTACAAGGACACGAGCACCGCAGCGGCCAGCGCGATGGCGGCGACGATCGCCGCCCCCCGCTTGAAGCGTTGCGCGTCGCGGGTCAAGTCGCTCTCCGGCGTCCGGGAGGCGACGTACCACCCGGTCACCGGCGAACGCTGGTACGCGACGAACGCCGGTTCAGCGCCGGACGTATCCGAATAACCGCCCGCTTCCGCAACGAGCTCGTTTTTCGCGAACGCGGCTTCCGGCGCGGATGCGGCTTGTTCGCCATCTTGTTCCGAGCCGGCCAACACGGAGCCGTCGGCATCGATGACGTACAATCGCGAACGCTCCGTTACTTTAACCGACGCCAGATCGCTAACAAGCGGCTTTGCCTGCAGTTCCACGGCCATGACGTAATCGGTTCCTGCTCCGGATATGCCGGCCGGCAGCAGGCGTGCATAGCCGAACAATGCATCCGAAGTCGTCCGGAGCAATCCTCCGTCGCTTGGCGGAATCCAAGCCGCCACGCCGGCCTTGTCGACCGCTTCACGGAACCACGGCTCATCCGCGACGGCTTCTGCTCTCAGTTGCCGATCGGTCGATAGCGGCAGCTTGCCGCCCGAGGCCGGAATGAAGCTGATGCTCCTCAAATTTGGTTGCGCGGCGATGTACTTCTTGAACGCGTTCTCCACGCCGAGCGAGCCTTCGAACGAACGCGTCTCGTCGGCGGAATCGTAGTCGGCAAGCATTCGCAGGAACGAAGCGTCCGAGAACATCTCGTTCGACATCGCCAGATCGTTCTTCAAGTTAACGTCGATCTTGTATCCGAGCAACGTCACCATCTGTTCCGCCAGCCCGCCTACCCGCTCCTGCATGATCGACTTCGTCGTCCGGTAATTCATCGCGCTCAGGAACGATACCGTGCCGATGACGAGCGCCACCGTCACGATGACGATATACGCGCCCGTCGAACCGAGCGCTGCCCGCGAGCGGCGAATCGCCGCCCGCGTCATGCTGTCTGCCATCTTATGCGCTCACCTCAGATCAGATCTAGCCAGCGCGACAGCATTACCGCCATCTGCGCACGATCGACGACGCCTTGCGGCTTCAGCTTGCCAGGGGCTACGCCTTGCAGCACGCCGCCGTTCGCCAGCTTGCCGATCGCTTCGAGCGCCCAAGCCGATACGTCGCCCCGGTCGTCGAATGCTTCGAGCCCGCCGGATTTCGCTTGCTTGCCCGCCGCCTTCAGCGCGCGATCGAGCATCACCGCCGCTTCCTCGCGGGTAATCGCGGCGTTCGGCGCGAACCGCCCGTTGCCTTGGCCCGCGACGATACCCGCGTCCGCGGCCGCTTGAATCGCTTCGGCGAACGTCGAACCGGAGACGACGTCCTTGAACGCCGGTTGCGCGCCCGTCGGCTTCAAGCCGAGCGCTCTTGCCAGCATCGCCGCGAACTCGGCACGCGTGAGACTGCGGCCAGGCGCGAACGCGTCTTCGCCGGTCCCGTTAACGATGCGGTGAGCGGCCAACCGCTGAATCGCCCCGTGCGCCCAATGATCGGCCGGCACGTCCGCGAATTCGCGCTTCCACTCTAGCGCGGCGTAAGCGCTGAAGTGCATCAACGACGCCGTGATCCGGCCTCCCGTTGCCTTGCCGCCGACGTATTCGGGCTCTCCGCCCTCCGGCAAGTAGTAGATCGCGGCCAGCTGCGGATCCGCGCCCGGAGCCAGCTTCAACGTCAGCTTCACCGGCTGGCCGAACGTCGTTACCGGCGTTACCGTGCCGCCAGGGGCGCGGATGCCAAGCGTCAATTCGAACGCCTCTCCGGCAGCGGTATAGACGCCGACGGTCGCAGAGCCCGTCGCGGTCTGCGCCGAATCAAGCTTTTTCCATCCGAACACGAGCTGCGCGCCGGAAGTTACGTCTCCTCCGCCCAGCGATTGTAGCAGTTCCTTCGGCAGCTCCAACTCGAGCGCGTCGTTCCGCAGTACGAGTGGAGCTCCCGCATCGATCAGTTGCCCGAGCGGCAGCCTCGCTTCCGACTTGCCGCCATCGAGCGCGACGCTGACCGGACCGCCGGCTTCATGCGCCGGCAAGTTGCTTATATCTTGCACGCCATTGTTCGACGGTGGCACGTATACCGTACCGCCGCCGTTGCCGGTTACGGTCAGCGCGTCGAGCGCGTACCAGCCATCGGAGCGTTGGCCCTCGATCGCCAACTTGACGCCCGGCGCGTCCGTCCCCGGATCGAGAATGCCAACGAGTACCTTATAGCTTCCCGGCGCGAGCGACGACGGAACGTTCAACTTAAGCGTCGTCTCGTGCTCGCCCGGCAACCAGTCGCGAATATCCGCGTACGTCGCCTTCGTAACCGAGGTCGGAACGAGGTTGCCCCAAGCATCGGAAAGCGCCAGCGCAACCGGCCATTCGCGATAGAACGGCGCAAGCCCGCGGTTCACCCAAGTCGTATCGACGTCGATCGCCGTTCCCGGCGCCGCCGAAGCCTCGTGACTCACCGACTCGAGGACGAACCGGTAACCCATCGTCGTCAATAGCGTCGTCATGTTCTCCTGAATGTCTTGCGTGACGCCGCCGCTGCCGACGACGTAGTCGGCCGGCGCGGCCGGTCCGATCCATGACGTATGCGAAGCGCGAATCTGCTCCAACGTCGTCATGAACTTCTCGTCGTTGATCGAGAGAAGCGGATTGCCGCTCGTGAATTCGCCGCCGGAGAAGTTCGTCTTCCAGAAGTCAGGCATGCGCGAATCCGCCTGGACTTGAGCGGGATCCTGTCCTTGGTTCACGTATCCGCTAATCTGATCCCAGCCTTGCTCGATCCATCGCAGCCACGTCTGGGTCTCGCCGTCCCCGATAATGTCGTTGAACAGCCCGAAACCGTTCGCCGCCGCGATAGGGAACGGCTTGCGCATGCCGAGCAGCGCGTGTTCGAAGTTGTCGATGTAATGCTGCACGTACTGATCCGATACGGCCAGCTTCGGGAACGCGCCGGACTCTTCCTCCGGCCAGTTGTGGAACTCGCCCCAGTGGCCGAGCGAGCCGATTTGCACGTGCGCGATGCGCGAATCGCCGTCGTACCGGTCCGCCAGCGCCGCGATCATTCGTTCATGCTCGGCGATGAGAACCGGGCTCGAATAGTTCGGCGCGAAGCCCGAGCCGACCGCGCTCGAATCGTACCATTTGCCCGCGCCGCTCTCGGTCTCCGCGGCGACAAGCTCGTCGTACAGCCAATCGGGGATGTCTTTATGCGAAGGATCGGTACCCGGCAGATCGAGCACGATCCGGAGGTTGAACCGCTTGCCAAGCCCCGTCCAATAATCGAATTGATACTTCTCTTCGATCGCATCCCAGGCGAACTCGCCTTTGACAGGTTCCAACTCTCGCCATGTAATGCCGGCATAGACGAGAGAGTGCGGCTGCGCGTAGGATTCCCCGACTTCTTTATGCGAATCGCGGGACCATGCGGCCCAGCCCATGAACGGATTGTTCAATGCCTCGTACGATTCCAACGGATAGTACGCGGCGGATTCGCGCGCTTCCTCGATGACCGCGTCGACGGCAAGCATGTCGCCGCCTCGAGCCGGCAAGGCGATCGCGTTCTTCGAGACGTAAGCGACCTTCATCGCCGCGGCCGGAGTCGCGCCCATATCGCCAAGACGCGCGTAGACCAGGTCGTACGTTGCCGTCGGCTTGTTGTAGACGCTGCCCGCGGCCGTCCAGCCGCCCGCGCCGTCGTAGCGGTACAGCGTGTTACGCGAGATCTTATAGTCTATGCCCGCGCCGGTCCAAGCCGATTCGCTCCAGCCCGTCGCCGCGTTCCCGTCGCTGTCGATATAGTAGTCGTTCTGCGCGTTCATGTCCGAACCTTCGGCCAGCAGAATAAGCCGATCATTATCCTTGACCGCCTTGAGCGACAGCGTCGCGACTCCGGACGTCGCCTTGTTATCGACGATGGACCAGTCTCCGTTCGCGCCGTCCAAGACGATTTCTCCGCCGGATGCGGTGAGCGCGATCGGATACTCGGCGACCGATCCGGCCGCCGGCGCATAAGCATCGCCGACTCCCAGCGCGACGCGCACCGTACCGGACAGCCCCGCGACCGACCCGAGATCGACCGCCATCTCGAGCAGTTCGGTGCCCGGCGGCGCGTATACCGAATAGACGACGCTCGTTACCCCGACTTCCGCCGCCGGATCCCAGCTCCAGCCTGTCCCGGTGCTGCGATAAGCGCTGCCGTTCTGCACGAGGTAATCCGCGCCCGTTCTTGCGTATTGCCATCCCTGATGACCGGTCGCGGGGTCGTTGTCGGTATTGATGAACAGATTTTTCTCCCCCGACAAGCTCGCTCCTTGTGCCAGCACGTACAGCGTATCGCTCTTGACGAACGCCGACAGCTTCTGGGCGTTGCCGACGCCCGTGCCGATCGGCTCGATGCCGGCCCACTCCGAACCGTCGCCGTCTACCGTGACTCGCGGCAGCGACGGCACGACCTTGACCGCATAGGCGGCCGCCGACGGCGTATAACGATTCGCCCCGCTGAAGCCGATATGTACCGGCATGCCCGGCTCCAGCCCCAAGCCGGCCAACGGCACGGACATCTCGATGACCTTGTCGTCGTTCCCTCCGGCCGCCGCGTATTGTAGACCTTCGACGACTAGCGGCCCGTCACCCCAAGCGAATCCGCCGCCATCGTTCGCGTACAACGACCCGTTCTCGAACATGAAGTCGAACCCGTTGTTGCCCTTCCATAACCAGTTCGCGGTAAACCCGGTCGCGTTATCGTCGTCGACGTCGATGAACACGTCGTTCCAATCTCCCATTTTGCCGGTGACGAGCACGGACAACCTCTCGTTGTTCATCGCCGCGTACAACGCCGTCAACCCATCCTCCGACCGGGCCAACGGCTCGAAGGCGGCCCAATCGGACGTCTCCGCGTCGATCGACACGAGAGGATCCGGCCCGTACGCTGCCGCTTCCGGCGTCGTATCCAGCATCGTCTTGCCCGGATCCGGCAAGTACGAGTTGTCGCTCTCCTGCGCGTACGATACCTTGACCGTGCCGCCGGCGCCGCCAAGCCCGATCAGCGCGAGATCGACCGCGAGCTCTGCCCTTTCCGGCGTTCGCGCGACCTGCGCGATGCCCGCGTCCGTCCAGCTACCGCCCTCGTACTTCTGCAGCGCGCCGCCGACGATCCGGTAATCGATGCCCCCCGCGTTGCTCCAATACGGCGAAGCGAATCCCGTCGCCGCGTTATTGTCCGCATCCAGGTAATACACGCCTTCCGCCCGCACCGCCGAACCTTCGACGAGCGCGTACAGTTTGCCGTCCCGCTGCACCGTCTTCAGCAACTGCAGCGTGCCCGCCGTCGATACCGAATCGTAATCGATCGCCGCCCATTCCGCCGGCTCGCCCGCGAATCTCGCGAACCCGCCCGATCCGCCCGATCCGCCCGCGCCGTCCGCCGAAGCCGTGCCCGCGTATGGGAGCATCCCCAACGCGACAGCCACGCTCAATCCGAGCGCTGCCGCCCTCCGCCCAATCCATCGTTGTCCTCTCAACACCAATCGCGCCTCCTTTTTTTCAACCAAGACCGCCTACGGCAACCCCAAAAAAGCGCAGCAAAAAGACAATGGGAGCAGATGGCCTTGAACGTACCGTCTCAAAGGTAACTTCATCTTCCCATTGTCTTCATGCGTGCCTATTCGCGATTTAGCGGTACCACGCACCGTTATTCAAGCGCATGGTCCACCATTTCGCGATTTAGCGGTACCACGCACCGTTAATCAGGCGCACGACCCACCATTCGCGAGTTAGCGGTACCACGCACCGTTATTCAGGCGCACGGCCCACCATTTCGCGAGTTAGCGGTACCACGCACCGTTATTCAGGCGCATGGCCCACCATTTCGCGATTTAGCGGTACCACACGCCGTTATTCCAGCATATGGCCCACCATTTCGCGATTTAGCGGTACCACGCGCCGTTATTCCGGCGCATGGCCCACCACTTCGCGATTTAGCGGTACCCCGCCCTATTCCGCGAATCGATCACTTGCCGTACAGCGACTTGATCTCCGCGACGGTCGGATCGAGCTCGCCTTTGCCCGACAGCGGTTGCGCGAGCTTCTGCGGCAGGATCTCCCACAGCAGGCGCTCCTTGCCGTCGAAGAACGGCGCCGAGATCGCGAACTTCTGCGAATCGATGAACGCCTGCTTGTTGTAGCCGTCGTCGATCGCCAGATAGGCAGCCGCGGCTTGCTTGTTCGCCGGAATGGCGCCGCCCGACTTCGCGAGCGCGGTTTGGCCTTCCGGACCGGCCAGCCAGCTCAGCAATGCCCATGCCGCGGGCTCGTTCTTGCTGTAAGGGCTCAGCGCGTTGCCGGCGACTTGCACGACCGTCTTCGTCTCCTTGAACTTCGGAGGCAGCACCGCGTCGAACTTGATGTTCGCGTTCTTGAACTCGCCGGCCGACCAGGAGCCCGCGAAGCTCATCGCTACCTTGCCCGTCGTCAGCGTCAGGAAAGGCTCCTTCGCCAGCGATTGGCTTTGGCTGAACGTCGGCGTAACGTGGTGCTTCACGACGAGGTCGCGGTAGAACTCGAGCACTTGCTTCGCTTCCGGCGTCTCCAGTCCGAGCGATTGGTCGTCGTTCACGAGCTTGCCGCCGTTCGATTCGATCTGCGGCTCGAGCACCGAGTCCGCGGAACCCGCCGCGTCGACCGTGAGGCCCCATTGCACGACGTTGTTCGCGTCGAAGTCCGCGTCGGCGGCCGTCTTGCCGTTCTTGTCGATCGTCATCTTCTTGGCGATGTCGAGCGCTTCGTCCCAAGTCATCTCCGCTCCCGGGAACGCGACGCCCGTCGGGTTCGTCTTCGCGTCCTCGAACAGCCCTTTATTGTAGAACAAGACGATCGTGTTCGCGTCGCGAGGCAGCGACACTTGCTTGCCGCCGACTTGATGCGCCGCGAGAACGCCCGGCTCGAAGTCGCCGGTATTGAAGCCGGTGCCCGAGATCAGATCGGTCAAGTCTTTCATCGCGCCGAGCTTGGCGTACTTGTCGACGTAGGCGAAGCTCATCTTGTACACGTCCGGCAGGTCTTTGGAAGCGGCTTGCGCCGTGAGCGACGTCCAGTATGTGCCCCAGTCCTTGCTGATGACTTCGACTTCGACGTTCGGATACTTCTTGTTGAATTCCTTGAGCAATTCCTTCGTCTGTTCGGTCTCTACGTTCGTTCCCCATTGCGAGTACGTTACTTTGCCGGACACTTCCGCAGGCGCTTCGGATGCTTCGACGCTCGCCGAGGACGAGGCCGACGGCGCATCGGACGACGCCGGAGCGGACGACGAGGCCCCTTCGTTCCCGTTGTTGTTGTTGCCGCAAGCCGCGAGCAACAATGCTCCGATCATCAGCGTGGACGTTACGGCGGATACTCTTCTGTTCATCTTCATCGAATAATTCCTCCCCTAATCTAGTAACGCGTTAGTAGAATGGCGTAAATTGCGCTTCTGCGAGGGCTTCTAAGATGATGGCTCGAGCCGTGCCGCCGGACTTACTTGAGCCCGGTCGTCACCACCCCCTCGATGAAGTATCGTTGCGCGAAGAAGTAGATGCAGCCGATCGGGAACAGAGCGAGGAACGAACCCGCCGCGAGTACCGGGAAGTCGTGCGACGTCTGACCCATGATCATCTGTAGCCCGACGCTGAGCGTCTGGAGCTTCTCCGACTGAATGAACACGAGCGGGGTGAAGAAGTCGGTCCAAGAGAACACGAACGAGAAGATGAAGGCGGTGGCGACGACCGGTCCCGACAGCGGGAGGATGACGCGGCTGTACACCGTCCAATGTCCGCCCCCGTCCATGTTCGTCGCTTCGTCCAGCTCCCTCGGAATCGTCAGGAAGTACTGTCTGAACAGGAAAATAAAGTAGGCGTTCGCGAGCATCTGCGGCACGATGAGCGGCAGCCACGTATCGTACCAACCGATATTCCGGTACACGAGGTACAGCGGGATAAGCGTTACCTGAGATGGAATCATCATCGTGGCGAGCACGATCGGGAACAGGAACCTCCGGGACTTCGCCGCCGTCCGCGTGAAGCCGTAGGCGATCAGCGAAGCGAAGACGACCGTACCGAGCGCGACGCTGCCCGAGATCGCGAACGAGTTGCCGATCCAGCGGCCCATGAGCGGCATCGTATCGAACAAGCGATCGAACGCGCCGAGCGTGAACGGGTCCGGCACGAACGTCGGCGGGAACTGGAACGTCTGCTCCTGCGTCTTGAGCATGGTGGACAGCAGCCAGAGCAGCGGTCCGGAGAACATCGCGAGCCCGACGACGAGCAGCGCGTATTGCAGCAGCATTCTAGGTGCTTTGGCCATCGGTCGCGATCAACTCCCCTTCTCCGCTTCGTAATAGACCCACGACTTCGACGTCTTCATGACGATCCAAGTCAGGATCAGGATCATGAGGAACAGCACCCACGATTGCGCCATCGCGTAGCCGAACTTCATGTCGCGGAACGCGGTGTTGTACGTGTTGAGCATGTACGTCATCGACGAGTAGTTCGGACCGCCGTTGTTGAGCAGCTTCGACTCCGTGAACATCTGGAAGTAATAGATGATCTGCAGCACGAGCGAGAACAGAATCGTCGGCGTGATCATCGGCAGCGTGATGTTGAAGAAGCTGCGCAATCGTCCCGATCCGTCTATCGTCGCCGCCTCGTACAAGTGGCCGGGCACGCTCTTGAGCGCCGCGAGGAACACGAGCACCGGACCGCCCGAGCTCCAGATGCCGATCATGACGATGAGCGGTTTGCTCCAGCCTTCGGATCCGAACCAATCGACCTTGCCGATCCCGACCAGATCGAGCAACCGGTTGACGAAGCCTCCGTCGGTGCCGAACAGCAGCAGCCAGATAATGACCGTTGCGACGGGAGGCACGAGGTAAGGCAAGTAGTACAGCGTCCGGAATATCCGGATCCCTCTCACCTCGGCGTTCAAGACGACCGAGACGAGCACCTGGAACGCGACCGTGATCGGTACGGCGACGACGACGAAGAAGAGCGTGTTCGAGAAACTTTTCTTGAAAATCGCGTCGTCGAGCAAGTTCGCGTAGTTGTCGAATCCGATCCAATTCGGCGGCGTGATCGAGTTGTAGTCCGCGAAGCTGTACACGAGACTCGTCAGCGCCGGTCCGATGAAGAAGACGAGGAACCCGACGATCCAGGGAAGTATGAACAAGTAAAACGCGAACTCCTCTTTCCACTTAGCGCGCAATGCTACTTCACCTCTTCTATGTCAGCTCGCTGAGATACACGTACCGTTCTTCCTTGATGGACTTCTCCGCCGCGAGGGCGATCATGAGCGCTTCCCGGCCGACTTCGCCGCTGGCGATCGGCGGCTCGCCCGTCTCGATGGACTTCAGGAACGCGAGCCTTTGGCGTTGGCTGCCGGTATGGCCGTTATTCACCGCGTCGGATTCGTGGTTGAATTCGATACGCTCGCGGTTCAGGTCGACCGAACTGAACAAGTCGATCGTCTTGTCCTTCTTCGCGATCATCTGGCTGCCGTTGTTGCCGATCAATCCGATCTCGAGTCCTTCGTCCATCATGTTGCGAGGCTTCAGGTACATGCAGAGCCCGAGGTTCGCCTTGCTGCCGTTCTCGTACTCGACGATGACCCAAGCGTGGTCCACGATCGAGCTCGTAGAGATCGCCTTCGTCTCGTAATGCGTGTAGCAGTTCGTAATGTCGATCGGCTCGCCGTTCTTGATGACGTGCTGACCGCCCGACGCGAACACCCTGCGGGGCTTGGAACCGATCATCCAGTTGAAAATATCAAAATGATGGCAATCCTTCTCGATGAGCGCGCCGCCGGACTTCGCCTCGTCGTAGAACCAGTCGACCGGCGGGAACGGATCGCGGAACTCCTTGCACCACATCATCGTTACGTCCCCGAGGCGGTTCTCCTCGAGCTCTTCGCGCATTCTCCTGTAAATGCTCGAGTACCGGTAGACGAGCCCGATCTGCAGGATAACGCCCGCTTCGCGGGCCCGGCGGATAATGTCGTCGCATTCGGCGAGCGACGGCGCGACCGGCTTCTCGAGGAACACATGCTTCTTCAGATCGATGAAAGCGACCGCGACTTCGTGGTGCATATAGTTCGGAACCGAAATGACGACCGCGTCGAACGTATCCGGATGCGCCAGCAGCTCGCGATAATCGGCGACGATCTTCGGCTTGTTGCGGCGAACGTATTGGAGCGCCCTATCGACGTTCATCGGATTCGGGTCCGCGATCCACGTCATTTCGCAATTCGTTATTTGATCGAAGCCCATCGCATGTCCGGTTCCCATATCCCCGACGCCGATCATGGCGACTCGCAATAATTGTTGTGCCAAGTTGCACGCACCTCCAAGGTAACATCCTCATGTTAAGTTTTTGCCGCAAAGTTTGGATTACAAATTGAATATTAACCCAATAATAACGCTTCGTCAACAACTATTTGCAATAGTTTGCCGCAAACAAAAAACATGTAAAAAATCGCGTATTATCAACAAATTCATTATATTTTCCTTGATGAAATCGGTGCCAATACAGGAGAAACGCTTTCATTTTATCATTTATTCACAGGAAATAACGCAAATAAGTCTGCAAAGTTTGCCGCAAACAAGTAGAAAAATCGTAGTGTAGATGCAAAAAAAACCTGTCATCGAATACGACGGCAGATTTTCGTTGCAACATTATCCAATTGTCATTGCGGTTTACGTCGATTGCCTCACGATCAATTCGAACGGCAGCGTAATCTTGACCGGCATCGGATATTGCTTGCGGCTTACGTCGAATAGCGTCTTCGCCGCCACCCATCCGATCTCGTACTTCGGAATATGAACCGTGCTGAGAGGCGGCGAGCTGTAATTCGCGAAGTCGATGTTGTCGATCGAGACGAACGCGATATCTTCCGGAATGCGCAGCTTGCTCTCGAAGGCTGCTCTCATCGCCGAGATCGCCATCATGTCGCTCGCGGCGAAGAAGGCGGTCGGCAGATCGGCCTGGTTCTCGAGCACGCGCTTCATAAGCTCGTAGCTCTTGTCGACGTTCCAGCCCGAATCGAGAATCCAATCTTGGCGAACGTCCAGATCCGCTTCCTCCATCGCTTCCTTGAAGCCGAGGAACCGCTTCTCTTTCGAGATGTTCTGCGCGATGCCCGCGCCGCCGATGAAGCCGATCCGGCGATGACCCCGCGTGATCAAGTGCTGCACCGCGAATTTGGCGGCCTGCATCCGATCGTAGCCGACGCTCGGAATGGTCGTGTCGGAAATATCGATGCCGACGAGGAACGGCACGTGACGCTTGATGTATTCGTAAGAGGAGGGATCGATGCGCTCGACGACGATCATCCCGTCGATGCCGCTCTCCTGCACGATCTTATGGAGCGTCTCCGGAGACTTGATATCTTCGTTCGTATGGATGAACGCCAGCTCCCCGCCTTGCTCCTGCACGCCTCGCTCGATGCCTTCGAGAATCGGGGAGAAGTAGGGATGGTTGTATTTGTTCTGATTGACGGCCACGATGCAGCCGACCCGATGCGTGAATTCGGGCTTGGAGGCGATTTTCTTCACGAGCTCCCTCGCGGTCTTGTTGGGCTGATAGCCGAGCAAGGTGACCGCGTCCCAGATTTTGCGTCTCGTGTCCGAATTGACGGAACGGCTCGCGTCGTTGTTGACGACCCGGGAGACGGTCGATATGGACACGCCAACGTGTTCAGCGACATCTTTCAACGTAGCCAAGGCGAATTCTCCTCCTGCGCTATATTTGCGCCAAACGTTATCATTAACGCCATTATACCGAATTCGCCGCTCGGCTACAATATCGGCCGCATCTTTGCCGCGAACGGCGCCAACGCCGAACGGGGCTGTCCCCCGATCGGTAATCCGACCGAACGAACAGCCCCTGCGGAAACGCCTGCATGCATGCTACTCTATGACGAACAGCAGCTCGCCGAACTTGCCCGGCATATGGAAATTGACTTTCCCCGTCGGCGACCAAGCGGAGTATTGCCTAACTCCGCTCCGATCCTCGTCGATCCGGTACGCGTTCCATCTCCAAGCCGTGCCGCCGGAAGGCGCGCGACGGAAGTTCTCGAACGGAATGCGCAGCTCCGCGAAGCGCGCGCCCGCGCCCGACGCTCCCGCGGACGTCTCGATTCCGACCGCGTCCCAGTCCGTGTCCGCGCGAATGCTGCCTTCCGCGTAATACGTCACCTCGGCATCGAACAGCACGTTGGCCGGACTGACCTCGAACTCGAGATACGTCCTGCCTTCGCCCGTCTCGTCGAGGAACACCTCCACGACGTCCTCTTCGTAGAGAGGGTCGTCGCGGCGCCCCATCGTCGATACGACATGATCGTCCTCGCAATCGAAGCGAATATGCAGCGCCCGATCGGTCCAGCACGCTTTGACCTTCGTCGCCAAGCGCGGCGCTGCTCCGGTCACCGTATCCGCCAGCCCGATCGGCTCGATCCGCGCCCAAGGCAAGCGTTCCGCATCTTCCGCGTAGACGCAGCGATAAGCGTACGCCATCTTAAGCGAGCTCCACCCAAGCGCCGCCTTCGTCCGCCGAGCGCAGCTCCGCGCCGACGATCGCGATCGTGCCGCGCGTATCGCGGCCCGCCGCCGTGACGATCGGCTTGCCCGCAGCGAGTTGCTCGACGAAGTGCTTCAGCTGGAAGTAGTATCCCATGTCCGCCGACAGTTCGGCAACGTAACCCGCTCCCTCGTTCGGATTCACCTTCACGGCGCCGTCCTTGAATACGATGTTGCCCTTCTCGAAGTTAACGCGGTAAGTCATGTCGAAGCCGAAGTCTCCTTGCAGCGTCCAGTCGCACTGCGCGTTCACGACTTGTCCGTCCGCGAAGCGGTAGTGCGCGGACACGAGATCGTAGCCGCTGCCGGCCACGACGTTGCGGCCGATCGCGGATACCGCCTGCGGCATGCCGAACAGCCAGTACACCATGTCCGCGTCGTGGACGTGCATGTCCATGAGCGCGCCGCCGCTCTTGTCCTTCTGCAGTAGCCAAGGACCCCACGTCGGCGTCGCGCCGCCGCGGAAGAAGTACGCGTTCGTCACCGCGCCGAAGTCGCCGTTGTCGATCGCTTCCTTCAGGAGAACGTAAGCCGGCCAGAACCGGAGGCATTGGCCGATCATGAGCTGCTTGCCGTTCGCCTCGGCGGCCGCGATCATGTTGTCGCATGATTCCGCCGTCAGCGCCATCGGCTTCTCGCACAGCACGTGCAAGCCGTGGTTCAGGCATTGCACGGCGATCTGTTCGTGCAGGAACGTCGGCAACGTAATGTCGACCGCGTCCAGTTGCTCGCCCGCGAGCATGTCCGCCACGCTCGTATACTTATTGAAGCGGCCGAAGTCGATCGCGCCCGCGACCGTCTCGATGTTGCCGGCCGACGCGGGGCCTTGCAGCTTCGCCGGATCCATGTCGCACAGCGCGACGACTTGAATCTCTTGACCTTCTTGCTCGAGCCGCAAGTAATTTTCCAAGTGCGTGTTGCCCATGAACCCGAGTCCGATCAATCCGATGCGCAGCATTAAGCTTTCCTCCCCAAGATGGCGTCCATCGCGCCCGACGTGTTGTATACGATCTGCTTCGGTTGCTGCTTATAGCCCGGAATCATCTCGGCGACGACGTAACCGTCGTATCCGATGCCGTTCAGGGCGGCGACGACCGCGGCGTAATCGACGTCTCCCGCCAGCAGGTCGACGAAGCCGTGCAAGCCGCCCGCGTCTCTGCGGTAATCCTTGAAGTGAACCTTCTTGATGCGGTTGCCGAGGATCGGAATCCAATGTTCGGGATATCCGGAATAGATGACGTTGCCGACGTCGAAGTACGCGCCGACGTAGTCGGATCCGATCGCGTCGATGAAGCCGCGCATCTCGAGCGGGGACAGCAGGAACTTGTTCCAGACGTTCTCGATGCCGATGTTGACGCGCTGCGCCTCAGCTTCCGACTTCAACTGCGACAACGCCTCGAGGGCATAATCGTACGCGCGATCGTAAGGCACGACCTCGGAGCCGGGAATGAAGTCGACGCCGACCGCGCCGGGAACGACGAGAATCGTGTCCACGCCGAGCACGGACGCCGATTCAAGCTGCTTCTTGACGATGTCGCGCGCTTTGGCGCGAACGGAAGCGTCCGAGCTCGTCAGCGAATAATCCCAATAGAGGCCGCTCGCGAGGCTCGTCAGTTCGATGCCCGCTTCCTCCGCCGTCTTGCGGATCTCGAGCAGGTCGCGCTCCGTGCAGTCGAGCCCCAGCTCGCCTTCGAGTCCGAGCGCAGGTTCGATGCCTTCGAAGCCCGCGTCCTTCGCGAGCGCGATCGCGTCCGCCAGCTTCATGCCGCCCGGGAACGACCAAATATTGATACCCTTCTTCATTCCTCGCTCAACTCCTATCGCTATGATAGTGTTGATTATAGACGACGTTCGTCCGAACCATCTTTAGCAATTCAGCCGATAGATTTGCACGCTTGGCGAAACCGCTTCTCAATTGCTACAATCTTAGATGACAAGGAGGCGGCGGCATGCAATTCGTCAGGACGGCGTTCGAGGACTCGCTTAAGGTCGACAAGCTGATCTCGTTCCACTATTTCGAATACGCCAACGGCTTCGTGTTCGAAGGGGAACGGCACGACTTCTGGGAGCTGCTCTACGTGGACCGGGGAAGCGTGGAAGTGCGCGCGGACGACCGGACGTACGAGCTGAAGCAAGGCCATATGATCTTCCATAAGCCGGACGAATTCCATACGGTGCAGGTCAAGCCCCATCACAAGCCTCCGCATCTGATCGTTCTCTCGTTCGAATGCGATTCTCCAGGCATGGACGCGCTGAAGGAACTCGTGCTGACGCTGAGCGACGCGGACCGTCAATGGCTGTCGCACGCCGTGCAGGAAGGGTTCCGCGCGTTCTCGCCTCCGTTCGACGATCCGTCCGAGCACCGGCTCGTCCGCAGTCCGGACGCCCCGTTCGGGAGCGAGCAGCTGATGCGGTCCTATCTCGAGATTCTGCTCATCTCGCTCGTCCGGTACGCGTCAGCCGCCGAGCCGGACAAGCCTTCGGCCAAGCTGTCGACCGGCTTCAAGGCGAACTTCGAGCAGGAGCTGTGCGACCGCATCGTCGCCTATCTCCGGGAGCATCTGTCGGAGCCGCTCTCGCTCGAGAAGCTCGGGGCGCAATTCCACGTCGGCAAAAGCCGGCTCAAGCAAATTTTCCACGACCGGTTCCGCTGCGGCATCATGGAATACTACCGCTCGCTCAGGCTCGAAGAGGCGAAGACGCTTATCCGCGAGCACAAATACAACCTGACCGAGATTTCGGCCAGGCTGGGATACGCGAGCATTCATTATTTTTCCCGGGACTTCAAGAAGAACGCGGGCATGTCGCCCTCCGAATACGCCAAGACGGTCAAAATGAAAAGCGGGCTATCCTAGATCTCTCCGGGATGCCCGCTTCTTCGTTATCCGATTATTGCGCCGTCAGCTTCGTCTTCGCGCCCGGGTCGCCCGGCTTGCGCCATACGATCGCCCAGCCTTTGCGAAGCAGCGGCATCAAGTAGAAGTCGAGACCGTAGCGTCCGGCGTTCGCGCCGGCGACGAGGACGATCGTGCCGAGCAGCAGCAGCCAAGGGTTCGTGCTTACGGTGCCGGCGAACAGGAACAGGAAGTTGAGCATCAGGCCGAAGAACGCGGCCGCGACGGTCAGTCCCCCGACGATGAGTCCGACGCCGATCAGGAACTCGCCGAGCGGGATCAGGAAGTTGATCAGCTTCACGTTCGGCAGCGCGAAGTGCTCGAGGAAGTTCGTGTACGTCGGGTAGATCGCCTCGTTCGTCGCGCGGTCGATGACCGGCTTGCCGACCGCGTTGTTCAGGAACCCGCCTGCGTCGAAGCCGTCCGCCAGCTTATGCCAGCCCGCGTCGATCCACTGCCACCCCACGTATATTCTCAATAACGTAACCGCAATAGCCGCCCATACGTTCTCTCTCCACCATCTCATGACCATAATGGCCATCTCCCTTCGGGATTTCGGTTGTCTGATCTTTACAAACTCAGTATGAGGCCAACCGAAGCAAAAGAATGTGAAGAACGTCACATGTTCACCAAAAGGGCACAATCGCCGATACGATTACGATTACCTTAAGCCGCAAGTTTGTTTGGATCAAAGATCCCGATGTTCGACGGGTCGAGCATTGGAAGAAATAACGAGTCGTTGCTCTATAAACAAGCGGGAAGATCCCACGGGTCATCTTATAATGACTTACGGAATCGCCCCTTCTTTGGATCGCCTATCTCGGCGACGATACGCCGCCCAAGTTTCGCAGGAACGGGATCATCGTCCGCGCGATCCGTTCGTAACCGGCATCGTTCGGATGCAAGCCATCGAGCGTGTATACGCGTAGATTCAATTGCGTAATACCGGACGTTCGATAGGCGTCGTATACCGGAATGGCATACATGGCGCCGACGCGGGCGATTGCGTCGGCATAATCGACCAACCGATGCCCGGCAGCGTTGACGTAATTCACGTCGTACGGCGCGTTGCCCCGTTGCAGCGGCGTAAACAGCGCGATCCGCCGCGTCGGCTCCACGGTCAGCATATGCTCGATCGCGCTTCTCAGCGCGCCATAAAACGTGCAATCGTCGAACGAGATATCTCCGGTCGCCCCCAGCTCACCAATCGGGACGTTCAGCCGAAAATCGTTCGTCCCTCCCGCGATGACGACAAGATCCGCATCGTTATCTGTGTCGCGGATTATCGAGCAAATGCCTTCGCCCCTGTCCGTTCCGTTCGCCATCGGCCTGCCGCCGATCGCATGCGTGTCAATCCTCCCGAAGCCGAGCTGCTCCTTGGCGTACGTCTGATATCCGCGCGCCGCTTGCGCCCCCTCATCGTAAGCGCATCCGTCTTGCCTGGAGATGCTGTCTCCGTGCCATGCGCACGTCGCGCCTTGCCAATCCCCCATCGCTTGTCCCTCCTGCGTCTATCGAACGTTCGCTTAGATGCCGTTCGAACAATATAGTTCCATCTTAAACGGTCGCGCGCAACAACTCCAGAACGACGCGGCCAGGAGCTCCGGCGAATAGGGACGTTCGCCCGGGTTTTCGCCGACGGCATCGCTACAGGTCGACTGACGTAGCGCCTCCCGGCGATCTTAGCGCCCTTCTCTGATCGTGCCTATATTCGTTGAGAAGCGCCGATCGTTCGATCGTTCGCCGGGAGATTACCCTTCCCTCCGCTACTCTCGATCCGCAAGCCTGATCCCGCCGCCGCCGCGCATACGTCCCCCCGTCTCCATATGCCCGACGATCGCCCGGCGCAGCCCCGTGCTCCGGTCTGCCGTCGCGGTATCGATCGAATCCGTTCCGAACGTCCGGGAGAGCGTCTCCCGATCGTCCGACATGACCGGGAACAAGCGGAACAGGCGCTGGAACACCGATATATTCGAGTTCGCGGGCAGAATATCCGAGAGCTGCGGATCTAGCAGCCACGATACGCAGACGAATCCGCGAACTTGCTTCTCCGGGAACCTGTCGCGGAAGAACGCCAAAGCGCGTTCGAAGGCGTCCTCGCACGCTTCCGGCCGCAGCGGCTCTCCTTCCGGAATATGCACGTCAAGCACGGGATCGCCGCGGCGTATCGCGCCGCCCCAGACCGCCTTCGATAGACGGATGACCGTTCGGGAAGCGAGGCCGGACATGTCGATCGGATTGCCTTCGAACGCTTCTTCTGTCTCGCGGAAGGACGCAGTCCAGCCTTGCTCCGGGTCGAGCCGGCCGTTCGAGCCTTCGACGTGACCTTCTCCCGAGTATCGTATGCCAGGCTCCGAGAGCAACGCGACCGCCGCGCTATCCGATTCTCGAAGCGCCGCGACGGCCGAGTAGAACGGCTTATGTATGAATTGCAATCGCCCAATTCGGAATAGCCTGCAACCGAAATGATTCAGCAACCATTCGACGTTGTCCAACCCCCACGCGCCATGAGCCGCCCGATAGTGCTTCATCCAGATCGTCAAATCGCCCATCGTCTCAACCAGGACTGACTCGGCGATGCCTCGCGCGCGATAGAAGTCTCGCGTCCAATCGAGCGTGCCGAGCAGCATCAGGACGGGGAACATGCCCGCCCTCTCCCCCATCTCGGATCGAAGCTTCGCGGCGTGTTCCGTCGCGAAGCGAGGCCAGCCTTCGGTCTCCGCCTCGAAAGCGGCGACGTCTTCCTGCCGCACGCCGCAGATCACGCATTGCCGGAGCAACGCTCGCAAGCTCTCGTTCCGATGCGCGATCTCGCATGCTTCGCGAAGCTCCGCCAACGCGTCAGCAGGCAGTCGCAGCAGCCGTTCGGCTTTCGTTAAGTTTATTTTCGGTAGAAACTCCATTATGATTGCCCCTTTGCCTCCCATCGTCCTAGGACTAGAATATTGCAGGCTCGATCGACCGCTTCACGAGCAGTGACATCCCCGCGATGACCGGCACCTGCATTTCCGCGCCAACTATCTCCCCGCCTTCTCCTCCAGGAACGACAACCGGAAAATTTGGCGAGGCCGTCCCTTAGGCACCTTCTCCACGCCCGCGACCGTAACGAGGCTGTTGTCGATCCATTGCAGCAGCAAACGGTGCGTGCTGCGAACCGTGATGTCGAGCAAGGCGGCCAGCTCGTGCACCATGAAGTCGATCTTGCCGGTTCTTGCCGTGTGAGCCATCAGCTTGCTGACATACTCCGCGGTCATGCCTGCCGCTTCCGCCCGACGCAGCAGCGATTCGTCCGTCAGCGACAAGACGAGCTCCAGCGGATCCGACATCGCGAGCGGGCCGATCAGCATCCGGTCCTCGCGCACGATGAAGCACGAGTCCCCGCCAGCGTCCTTCGAACGGCGCAACGCGATTCTGGCGTGCGTCCCCGCTTCGTTGGCCGACCGGCCGAAGCCGATGCCGATGCTTAGCGACAGACCGAACTTCTGGTGCGCGTGCTTGCCCAGCGGAATCGACTTGTAGCCGCCGGTCTCCCGCTCGAAAATACCGCGAGTCGTAAAGAACAAATATTCGTCGCCTCCGAGGTGCGTCAAATATCCGTCGAGCGATTCGACGTAATCGAGCAGCACCCGGTGAATGTCCAGCTTGAACTTCTGGGTCTCGTGCTCGGACGCGTGGTGCCGGATATGCTTCTCGAAGTGGTCGACGTTCAGCAGTCCGACGACGATCTGCGCTTCCTTGCTCTGCCTCGTCTCGGTCGAGAGCAGCGCCCTCTCCAACGCCACGACGATGTTCTGATCCGTCGGGATAATCCATTCGCACGGTATTCCCTGCTCGGCCAGCGCTTGCGCGACGGAGCCTTCGGCCGTCAGCGCGGCTTCGCACGCCCCCGTCTCGAACTGGCGGCGATGGTACGCAATCAACGCGTCCCGCGATGGGTACGCGAGCCCTTCGTAATGGACGGCCTCGATGCGCGTCTCGTTAATGTCCTTCAGCAGCTTGTCCGCCGTCTTCTTGCCCACCGTATCGATGGACACCCGCAGCTTCCGCTCCGGACCGACCGCGTTCCGCAAGCGCGACAGCGCGCGATAGAAGCTCGTGTCCGTCAGCGGTATGTGTTGGAGCGCGATCTTGAGCTCCGTCTCCTCGCGGATTTTCCGGTACGGCACCGGTCCCGATACGAGCAGCACTTCGGCTTCGCCCGCGATTTCGGCGGCGAGCGACGGCGCCTCCGCCTCGTCCGTATATCCCCTCGCGATCGGCCGGAACGAAGGGAACGACTGCATCACCTTCAGAATCCGCTTGACCAGCTCCTTCGGGCCGATCACTCCGATCGATATGCCTTTCTCGTCGCTTGCTCTCGTTCCGGCTCCTGCGCCTGTTTCAGCGATTTCAATCATCCGAGTACCCTCCGTTGACTTCGAGACGCTGTCCGTGACAAGTCTTTTAATCACTATACCACAAATGCCCGTTCTCCGGCCCCCTTACGAATCCGCGCGCGACAGCCCATAAAAAAATAGAGCGCTGCCGGTTCCGCCCGGCAACGCCCTCTCTAACCGGCAGCGATTACGGCTGCGCGTCCTTCGGCACCTTCAACGAGACCTTCGTCCCTTGTCCCGGCGTCGAATCGATCCGCAGCTCGCCCGAGACGGCGCGCGCGCGTTCTTCCATGCTGAACAAGCCGACGCCCCGACCCGCCCGCTCGCGCGAGAAGCCTCGGCCGGCATCCGACACGGCAACCTCGAGGTACGCGCCGCGATCGGCCAGCGTCACCGACGCTTCCGACGCTTCCGCGTACTTGCCCGCGTTCGTCAGCGCCTCTTGGACGACGCGGTAGATCGTCGTCTCGACGAGCAGCGGCGGCCGTTTGCGAAGATCGCAATCGAAGCGCACCCGTATGCCGTAATGCCGCTCGAAGTTCTCGATATACGTGCGAAGCGCCGGTACGACGCCGAGATCGTCGAGCACGGACGGCCGAAGCTCCCACGCGAGTCCGCGCACCTCGGACATCAACTGCGCGACCTCTTTGCCCAGTTGCTCCAGGCCCGCGTCCTTGCCGTCGGACAGCATGCGGTCGATCGATATTTTCAGAGAGAACAAGCTCTGGCCGATGCCGTCGTGCAAATCCCGGGAGAATCGCCGCCGCTCTTCCTCCTGAATGTGCATCATCTGCGTCATCATCGACTGCAGTTGCGCTTCCGTCTCCTTCAGGCGGGTAACCTCGTGGCGGATGGCCAAATATTGATACGGCCTTCCCTCCTCGTCCACGAACGGGACGATCGTCGTATCGACCCAATAGTAGCCGCCGTGCTTCGCCCGGTTGCGGATCTCGCCTCTCCAGACGCGGCCCGAAGAGATCGTCGCCCACAGCTCTCGCATGAACGCCTTGCCGTGCTGCGCCGAGTTGACGATCCGGTGATCGTATCCGATGAGCTCTTCCCGGGTGTAACCCGATATCTCGCAAAACTTGTCGTTCACGTACTGGATCGTTCCCTTGCGGTCGGTAACCGCGACGATCGAAGCTTCGTCCAGCGCGAACTTGACGTCGGACAGCTGCTTGAGCGAGCGCTGCAGCAGCTCCCGGAACGCCGGATCGGGAATTTGCGACTCCAATTGGGCGACCAGCGTATCGACGTACTCGGCGATGTTGTCCGACGGATACCGCTCGCGTCCGGTCGTCTCACTCAAAGTTAAGCAACCCCTTCTTCATCGCGAATTTGACGAGATCGGGCCTCGTCTTCAGGTCGAGCTTCTCCATGAGATTGCTCTTGTGCGTTTCCACCGTCTTGACGCTGATGACGAGCTGCTCGGCGATCTCCTTGTTGGCGTAACCTTGCGCGACCTTCGCCAGTATCTCCTTCTCCCGCTCCGACAACGACTCGTACGTGCCGGCATGCTCGCCGCGCTTCATCCGGTCCATGTAATCGCCCATCAGCCGCTTCGTCGCGGTCGGGTACAAGTAAGCATCCCCCGCCGCGATATGGCGAATCGCCGTCAGCAGCTCCTCGTGCGGCGCGCTCTTGAGAATATAACCCGAAGCGCCCGCGTGGATCGCCCGGAACAGATAGCCTTCGTCGTCGTGCATCGTCAAGACGAGCACCGCCGTATCCGGCAGCAGCTTCTTCAGCTCGCCCGTCGCCGTCAGCCCGTCTTTGCCGTGCGGCATGCTTAGATCCATCAACACGACGTCCGGCCGCAGCTCCGCCGCCTTCGCGATCGCTTCGTCCCCGTCCGCCGCTTCCCCGACGACCTCGAAGCCGTGCTTGCCGTTCAGCAGCATGTGAAGTCCCGACCGGACGACCGCGTGGTCGTCCACTACCATGATGCGCACCATTCGCCCGCGCCTCCTCGCCCTAATCCGTTCCTATGCCCACTATTCTACCATATCGCCTTGCGGCGTCGCGGATTCCGCTTGCCTTCCGGCCAGCAACTCCCCGATCCGCTCCGCCGCGGCCGCGACGACGGCTCGTTCCTCCGTGCGGTAGATGCGCCTGCGCCGGTCGCCGGCTATCAGCACGCCGACGACGTCACGTCCGACGACGATCGGCACCGCGAAGGCGGAGCGCAAGCTTTCCGCGAGCAGAATCGGGTATTCGTGAATCCGGCGCGCGGCGAGCAGATCCGTCAACTGCATCGACATCGCCCGGCCGACCTTGACGACCGAGCCCGACATTCCTCCGCCGAGCCGCTC
Organism: Cohnella sp. GCM10027633; assembly: GCF_042675445.1. Taxonomy (NCBI): domain Bacteria; kingdom Bacillati; phylum Bacillota; class Bacilli; order Caryophanales; family Paenibacillaceae; genus Cohnella; species Cohnella sp. GCM10027633. The sequence continues at coordinate 328,331 of NZ_JBHTGV010000004.1, forward strand.
CGCGATCGAGAGGAACCGCTCGTTCCCGTTGCCGAACGCCAGCCGCCACTTCAATTCGCGATCCGCTCCCTCGAGCAGTCCTAGCGCGCAGAAGTCGCAGTAGATCGCGCCGGCGAGCCGGCTTAACGCCTCCCGCGCGGAAGCTTCCCATCCCTCGTTCACCATCGTTATCGCACCTTCCCAGACCGTACGTTGCATCTGCTATCAGTGTAGCGGAACAAGGAGGCGAAGTAAGTCGGGGAATCCCCTGATTTTCCGGTCGGGGAATGTACTGAATCGCGTCTCGGGTGTGAGATTGCTCACAGGCAAGCATAGACGGCTACCGCCGTCCTTCAGGGAAGGCGGCATAACGTTTATGTCGGAGATGATTCAGGACAAGTATCGAAATCTGATACTTTCTGAAGCATAAAATAGGGGTTTCCCCCCTCCATTATCAGGAAGCTCCCCGATAACGCGACGTCTCCGCCGGCTGTACAATGAACGCATAAGCTCATGAAGGGGTTGGCGAACATGGCAACGATCCATGCGTTGGCGGCACAAGTATACGAAGGAATTCTCGAACGGAAGGCGGCGAACGCGAAGGGCATCGCGAGCTTCCTGACCGAAGCGCAGTTCGGGAAGCTGGAGGCGCTCATGTCGCCAAAGCGCGCGAAGGACGGCAATTGCTTGTTCTGGGAAGGCGAGCCCGCGAACCGCTTGATCTATATTCGCTCGGGCAAAGTCATGCTGCGGAAAACGACCGAGGACGGCAAAAGCTTGATCCTGACCGTGCTGCAGGCGGGCGACCTGCTCGGCGAGTTCGGACACGGCGACGCCGTTCACGGCTACGACGCGGAAGTCGTGGATCATGCCGAGCTCGGGATGATCGCGCGCGCCGACCTCGAGGCGCTGCTCGCCCGCAACGGCGACATGGCGATTCCCTTCATGAATTGGATGTCGCTGAACCACCGCGTAACCGAATCGAAGCTTCGCGACCTGCTTCTGTTCGGCAAGCCCGGCGCGCTCGCATCGACGCTCATCCGGCTGTCGAATTCGTACGGCGTCGCCTGCGCGGACGGCATCCGGATCAGCCTGAAGCTGACCAACTCGGAGCTCGCCGACTTCATCGGGACGACCCGCGAGAGCGTGAACCGGATGCTGAACGCGATGAAGGAAGAAGGCACGATCGATATGCACGCGGGCCGCATCGTCGTCCGCCGTCTCGATACCCTCCGGAAAATATGCGGTTGCCCCGGGTGCCCGGCTTGCCCGAACGAAGTGTGCCGGATCTGACGATAGGGGGGGGACTCTCGCATTCCGCGCCGCTCTAACGGCACGAGAGGACGCTAATCTCCCAATACTCGCAGCCAACGCGACAATAGCGGTATGCGAGGCCGCTATTCTCCCAATACTCGCAGCCAACGCGACAATAGCGGCACGAGAGGACGCAATTCTCCCCATACTCGCAGCCTACGCGACAATAGCGGCACGAGAGGTCGCTAATCTCCCAATACTCGGAGCCAACGCGACATTAGCGGTACGAGAGGACGCTAAAAGGCGTTCCCCGCGTCATGAACCCATGACGTAGGGAACGCCTTTGCCGGTTTACGGCAGCATCAACAACCGATAGATCATGACCGCCGCTTCCGCCCGCGTGCTGTTCGCGCCGGGATTGAACCGCTGCGCCGCGTCGCCCTGGGCGATGCCCGCCCGGTACAGCGCGAGCACGTCGTCCTTCGCGAACTTCGCGACGCGAGCCAGGTCCTTCGGTTCGCCGCTAACCGCGTCGGCTGGCGGCTCGATTCCTGACGCGCGCAACGTCCGCGCGATCATGACCGCCATCTCCTGACGGGTAATCGTCCGCACGCCGCCGAACGTCCCGTCCGGATACCCCGTCGCGATGCCGTTCTTGACTGCGGCCGCCGCCGCTTCCTCGTACCAACTGCCGTCCGGTACGTCGGAGAAGCCGGACGACTTGCCTTCCGCCTTCAGCTCGAACGCTAGCGCGAGCATACGAACGAACTCCGCTCTCGTCACCGCGCGCTGCGGCTCGAACCGCGCTTCGCCTGTGCCGTTCACGACCTTCCTGGCCGCGAGCCCGGCGATCGCGCTCTTCGCCCACGGCGTCGCCGCCACGTCCGCGAAGTCCTCGACGCCGACCGTCGCCGCCGCATAGACGCTGAAGTGCTTCGCGTAGAACGTGACGGCACCGGCAGCTTCGTCGTAATGGCCGTCGCCCACGAGCGTTAAGCTCCCGTCATCGCTGACGTAATAGACGACGATCGTCTCCGGGCGGTCGCCCGCTTCCTTATCGAACGGAATCGTTACGCGTACGGCGCGGTTGCCGTTGAAGTCGCTGACCGGCCGGCCGTCCACGGACAACGTGAACGCGTAAGCCGTCAAGCCCGCGCCCGCGTTCGCCGGACCGATCGTGAACACGACTTCTCCCGCGGCGTCCTTCAAGCCGGGAATCGCGTTCGGCTTGATGCTTACGACGCCGAATTGCGTCTCGATCCGCACCTCCGACAGACGGTCCCGCCATTCCGGCTTGAACAAGTCCGCAGGCAGCTTCAGGCTGACGCTATCGACGCCTTCCGTCTTCGCGACTTCGATCCGCAGCGGCTTCTTGGGCCCGCTCGCGCCCTCGGGCAGCTCATGCTTCGCGGCATCCAAGCTTAACACCGCCGACGCCGTTCGCCCGGACGGCGTCGGCTTCAGCACGACATCCGCATCCGGTGCCTCCGCATTCCCGACGTTACCGGAAGATCCGCCGCCGGAACCCCCGTCAGAACCGCCCGGGTCGCCTCCGCCGGAAGGCGAAGCGTATTCGAATTCAAGCGAGACCGCCGACGATTCCTCGCCCCCTACCTTCGCCTCGTAATCGCCGTAGCCGCCCGCCGGCAAGCGGCAGGAGAACGCGTACGCGCCCTCCGCCCCGCTCGTCGTCTGGTCGACGCAGACGAGCTTGCCCGCCGAGTCGGCGACGAGCAGCGACACTCGCTTGCCCGCGCCGCCGGCATGCGCGCCGGACAGCGTCGCCACGCCCGTGCTCGCTTCGACTTCGGCTTGAAGCGTCAGATTCGCGGCGCCGCCGACCGGATCCGCATAAGCGTTAGACCCTAGCAACAGCAAACCTGCGACGATTAGCAATAATGATAGTTTTGTCATGCGTTTCATGGCTGAGCCCCCTTATCCCGCTAGTCCCGCGCCGGGAATGTCGCGGCGTCGGACAACGGAACCATCGTGTCCATGCCGTCCCATACGAAGGCTTCGATATACAATCCGCTAGTCGACGACGGCAACAAGAAGCCTGCCGACAAAGTCTCGTCCAGCGATCCCCCGACCGTCTTCTCGGCGACGGAGACGTTCAGCACGCGGCCGTTCGCGTCCTTCAAAGCCACGATCAACGCGGCTTGCCGCCCCGTCGCGGTTTCGTTCGAGACGGTGACGGATGCCCGGACGAACGCGTTCGCCGCCAGCCCCGTTACCGCGTTGCCGTTCCAATCGACCAAGTTCACCGCGCCGACGGTCATCGGTTGACCCGGCTCGCCGCCGACCGTGTCCGAAGACAGCGCCAGATCGCCGAACCGCTTCGTGCTCTGCCAGTTGTCGCCGTTACCGGACCACATGAGCTGCGAATCTCTGTCGCCGCCTTCATCGTCGTCGTTGACGCCGATGTCGAAGCCGATGACCGTAGTGTCGCCCGCAGGCTCCGTCACGCCGAAGTTGGACCAAGGTATCGCTAGTTCTACCGCGTAGCCGTCGTCCGTCGTCGCGTAAGCGAACGACGCTCCGGTCAAGCGGTTGCTCTTCTCGAACAGCGTCGCGTCGTTCATGCGGATGGCGAATTGCCGGTCGAACGCGACATCGTACGTATTGGCCTTGTCATGGTTGCCGTCGATGTAGATTTCCACCGAGTCGTCCAAGTGCGCGTAATCGCTGTCCTTGACGATCGAGCCGTCGGTCACCTTGACCGCGACGTACAAGTAGTCCTCGTCCCATAGCGTGCCGAACGCGACGTCGTTGTTCGGCGTTCCGCTGATCGCGATATCGGCGGTGCCGTTCAGCTCCCACATCGATTCGTCCAGCTGCCCGTCGATCGAGACCGCTTCGCCGGCCATTGAAGCCTCCGCCTGCTCGACCGGATCTTCTCCGCCCGTCCCCGGCGTCGGAGGCACGTCGTCGTCCCACCATTGAGGCGTTTCGCGGACGAACTTCATGACCGCCTTGTACTTCGGCGCGTCGTTCGGATTCTGCAGCGCGTCCTCCACGATGCCCCAGCTTCCCCACTTGCTCGGCGCCGCCATGCTCGCGAACACCATCATCTGCCGGCCGCCGATGTTCTTCCAACCGTTCAAGTAACTCTCGTACATCCCGGCCATGCGCGGGTCGCGGTTGACCGCGATCAGCTTGGCCGTCAAGGCGTCGTCGTGGTAATATTCGATGCCGTTATGGTACGTACCGACCATGTGCTGCCCGGCTTCGTACGCGAACGTCGCCACGCCTTTGTCCGCGGCCGCGTCGACGACTTCCTTCGCCTCTTCGAGCGCGAGGTCCACTTCCTCCGGCAAGCCCGCGAAAATCTGGTCGAGCGTCATCGTCTTCGTCTGTTCGGCGCGTTCGCCGCCGTAGACATGTCCGAAGTACGGCGCGATGGCAATCGCGTCCGCGACTTCGTAGACGTCCTCGTGCTCGAGCAGGATGTCCGTCATGTACCGGCCGCCCACGTGGAAGCCGCCGAGCACGTTCATGACGCGGTCCGGATCGTCCGCGAACACGTCGGCCCAGATTTCGAAAATCTTTTTCGCCCGGTGGGCGTGGAACTGGTACGAGATCTCCATGTTGTTGCCGGTATAGCCGAGCTTCTGGCCTTCCGTGACCGCGTATTGGTGCGCCGCGAAGCTGCTGTTCCACGTCTCGTTCGACCATTCGACGTACGGCTTCAGCTCCGGATCGAGATTCGCCTTGACGTATTCGGCGAACGCCCGGACGTACGCGTCGTCCGCCTTCGTCGGCATGTTGAACCAAGGATCCGCGTGAAGCGTGTTCGCCAGCTCCACCATGTATTCGATCGCGACGCCCTTGGAAGAAGATTGGCGATAATAGTCCGGCGTCGCCCGGGTCGCCCAGGAGACGTTCGCCGAATCGTTCGTCCGCTGGAAGTCCATGAAGCGCAGCGAGTTGAATCCGCTCCACAGGCGCAGGAATTCCGGCGTGAACGGCTCATCCTCGTAATTGTCCTCGTACTCCGGCAGCATGACGCGGATGTTGCGGATATAGTCGGCGGGATTCGTCTCCGCGATGTTTAGCTTGACGCCAGCGCCCGGGGTTACATGGATGACGATGCGCCCCGGCTCCTCGCTCACGACCTGCCCGCCCCACTCGAAGCTCAGCTCGCCTTCCCCATCGTAGAGGACGACGTAATCGGCTTCCTCGTAGAAGTCGCCGACGAGCAGCAGCGCGTAAGCGGTCTGGCCGGCGCCGAGCGACTTGACCCAGCCGTTCTCGTCCAAGTCCAGTCCCGGATCGGCCGCGTCGTTGTTCCAGCCCCTCGCGCTCTTGAACACGTCCTTGAACGGCTGCTGCGTGCCCCAGTCGGCGACGCCGGACAGGTTCATTCCGAGCGGAGAGTTCTCGTTGGACGCGAAGTCGGCCGTCCGGAATTCAACGACGACGCTCTCGTCCGACAACAGTCCCGATACGTCCTTCACCTTCAACGTCACCCGGTACGTCGTCATCGGCTCCAGGCCGCCGAGCGAATACGACATCGAAGGTTCCGCCGAAGCGTCCGCCGGCACGACAGCGATTGGATCCGCTCCGCCTTCCTCATACACGAGATATTCCGCGATGCCGCGGTTATCCGTCGATTTCGTCCACGTCAGCGTCGCCCCCGTGTCCGTGACGTCGGAAGCGCCGGGCGCCGTCGGCGCGGTCGGAGCTTCCTCGTCCGGCGTCAGCGTGCGAACGTCTACGCCCGCGCTCGCGGCGGACCGATTGCCGCCGAAGTCTTCGGCGACGACCGTGAACGTATACGGCGTATCCGGCGTCAGCCCCGTCAACGTCGCCGAAGCGGTGCCCGGGAAGTAACCGATCGAGTCGACGTATACTTCTCCGGCCTCGCCGGCGGTCGCGATCTGAAGCGATGCGCGCGGACTCGGAGGATTGCCGTTCAAGGCGACGCTGAGCGGGAACCATTTCCCCTTCGGATAGGTGCCCTCGAACTTGCCGTTCCAAGACCAACCTTCGCCGAACAGATGTAACCCGAACAGCGTAACGTTCGTCGTCTCCGGCACGTACACCCACGCCGTCAGCGTGCCGCCGGCCTCTTGAATGCCGCTCGGGGAATTGAATCCGACTTGGAACGACCTCTCGTCCTTGTCGCCGGTCGCCGGATCGTCGGTCATCGGAAGGAACGCGACCTTCGCAGCGCCCGCGCCCGCTTGCTTGCGGTCCGTGACGCGCGTCACCGTCGCCTTGCTCGCGTCGCCGTCCACGACGCCGAAGCCTTGCAGCGCGGCGTCGAAGTCGGCGATGACGCTGGCGGCCGGAGCGTCGACGGTCAAGATCGGCTCGTCCCCGCCGTCCGCGTAGATATGATAGGCCGCGACGCCTTCGTTATCCGTAGACGACGTCCAGCCGAGCGCGACGCTCCGGTCGGCGATCGCGCCGGCGGTCGGCGTACCCGGCGCCGCCGGCGGCGTCGTATCCGAGCTCGCCTCGCCGAACGGGATCGTCGCCGGCTCGGAGACGTTGCCGGCTTCGTCCTTCGCGACGACCTTCGCCGTATGGACGCCGCGCGAGAATCCGCCGATCGTCGCTTCCGTGCCCGTCACGGTCGTCGACGGTGCGGCAGCGGCGTCGACGTAGACCGCGTAGCTCACGGATCCGACGTCGTCGTCGGCCTTGTCCCAACGGACGGTAACCGAATCCTCCGACTGCGCCGCGATCTCAAGGTTCGCCGGCGGCTGCGGAGGCGTAACGTCGCTCGCCAGCGCCGCGATCTCGGCGCCGCTCAGCTCGCGCTTGTAGAACCGCATGTCGTCGATCGCGCCGCGGAACGGCGCCCATCCGCCCAAGCTCCCGAGATGGAAGTTGGAAGAGATCGTCGCGGTCAGGCCGCTCTGCTCGGCGGACTTGACGCCGTCGACGTAGATTTCCGCCGTGCCGTCGTCCAACGTGACGGCGATATGATGCCAATCTCCCACGGAAATCGTACCTGCCGCCGTCTCAACGGAGCCGCCCGTGAAGCTGGCCGTTACTCCGTTCGCGTCGTTCACGCGGACATGCCAGCCGGACATCCCGACGATGCCGTTCCAGTCGCTGCCCTGATCCACTCTCACCGTCGCCGTGAATGTAAGCGCTTGCGAATCGTTAATCGCCGTCATCTTCGTCGTATTCGCGTAGAACACCTTGCCCGCGCCGTCGAACAGCGCCGCCTTCGAGCCGTACTTGCCGTCGACCGTCTGCGGCACGGCGCCCGACCCCGAAGGATCCGTCGTGCTCGTCGTTTCGGTCAGGTTCGCCGTCATGCCGTATTCGCTGATCTGCTCGAACGGCCAGTGGGCGACCAAGTCGGCGTCGCCGTTTAAGTTGAGCGGAACGTCCGCGGCATAGGCGGTTCCCCCTCCGTATCCCGTGCCCGCGGCGCCGAACGCCTGGGGCAACGCCAGCCCGAGCGCCAACGCCACGATTCCCGCTTGTTTCCTCATGCGCATGTCATCTTCCTCCCTTATGGTTACGTCAACCGCATCCATGCGCGACGATCGTGCCTGTACGCCGCGCTCGACTTGAGTGTACTACCGCCCGCCGGCGCCGGGAGTCGAATTTGGTCTCGTCGCGGGAGAGAGATGTTGATCTTCCGGCGCCGACCTGACAATCGTCGGGCGGGAGGCTACGGAATTCCTCATCCGGCGCTTCGGCCATCGTACGAAAATCCGCCCTCGGCGTCGCGACGCGACCCGGGGCGGATTCGTTAACCGACGATCCGGGCGGCCATTCCTTCGGGTACCCGAACATAGTCGAATACCCGCCGCCCTTCTTCGTCCGTATGCCATTTCACTTCAATCAAGCCGCGCGGGTGCGGCACCGCTCCTTCCGCCGCCGTCACGTCGTCCGCCTGCACGCGGATGACGACCTCGCCGGCGTCCCCTTCCCGCAGCCGAACGCCCAGCACGTGCCTGGACAGGAAGTACGTCGGACAAGCCGACCATGCGTGGCATAAGCTTTGGTTCAGATCGTAATATTCCGGCGCTTGCGTCAAGCCTTGCTGCAGGAACCATCCCCAGCCTTGCCGCATCATGCGCTCCGCGACGTCTGTCAATCCGAGCTCGTACAAGCCTTCGAAAATATAGAAGGAGAAGCTCGGCGAAACGTACACGCCGTCCTCCGGGCCGTAGCCGTTGACGAACACCGAACGCAGCGCGCGACGGACGTGCCGCCTGGCGGGCTCCTCCTGCTCCGGCGTCAAGACGCCAGCTCTGGCCGCGAACAGGCTGGCGTGCGCGGAGTGCGTGCCTCGCGCCAACGTATCCGCATAGCAGCCCCGCCCCTCGTCCCAAAACGCGTCCCGGATCGATCGTTCCAATACGCCGATCCGGCGCCGCAGCTCGCTCTCGTCGGCCGTTCGCCCGATCGCGTCGGCCAGCGCGGCCGCCCGCCTCAGCGCGATCAGGTACGTGCAGCTGAACACGCAGTGGACGCCCGTATTGTCCATGTACCCCGGCACGATCGCGAGATCTCCGTGGAAGCCGCCGTAGTGCGCCTTGATTCCCCGTTTCTTGTCCCAATCCGCGTCCAGCAGCAGATCGCCGCGTTCGTCGGCGAGCTCGTGGAACCACGCCAAGTTGCGCAAGATCGGCTCCCAGTACCGGGAGATCAGTTCCTTGTCGCCGGTATGCGCGTAGTACGTTTCGAAGCCTTCGAGGGCGTTCAAGGCGAAGTCAGCGATCGTGTAGTCTCCCTCGTTCGGATAGACGGCCCTGAACTTGCCCGTCTCGTCCGGAGACTGGCCGATAAGCTCCAGGCTGCGCCGCATGAGCGCGCGATCGCCGAACGCGGCGAGATTCGTATGGTACTGGATGACCGTATCGCGTATATATTGGCCGCGCTCCCGCGTGACGCAGTCCGTATAGGCGTCTTCCATGTTCGTCGCCTGCGTGCGGACGCCCATCTCCCAGATCCGCTCGAGCAGCGGGTCCGAGCAACGGAACGAGCCGAGCCTCGTCGTCGGATAACTGGCCGACTTCAGCTCGATTCGCTTCAGCGTCACGTCGCCGCGCGCGCCGCGAACGGTCAGTTGCAAGTAGCGGAAGCCTTTGGGCTGCGCCAGTCGCCAGTCGAGCGTCCCGCGCCGCTCGTCTCCCGTCGCGCGGTCGCCGAGACCGTACCAATGATAGTGGCGAATATGCTTGCCGTCTTCGTTCAGATGCTCGCCGTACGTCATGTCGATCGCGGCTCCGCCCGCGCCTTCCCACACCGTCCGCGGGTAGACGAGCCGCGTCGCTCCCAAGTCCAAGAGCAGCGAGAAGCCATGGGGATAATCCGCGAGCCGGAACGTTCGCGGCGACTCGAGGTCCTCCGCGCCGATCGTTTCGAAAGGCTCGCCGTAGCCGTCCCAACCGGAGCTCATCGTCGGGCTCCAGCCGGTCTCGCCTTGTCCGACGTCGATCCATCCGCCGGCTTCGGCAAGCTCGTCATAGGGCGCGTACGGGAGCGGCTTGCCGCCCAGCAGCGCTTCGTACCGCTCCGGCGTCAGCGCCGGAGAGCGTCGGAACATCGCGTCCGAGCCGTCCGCCTCCTTCGCAGAATTCGCAGCATTCGCCGATAGGTGGTAGCCTCCGTCGGCCGGCAGCGCCAAGTAATGATGAATCGCGTCCTGCAGCGCTTCGATTCGCGCGAAGTAGTGGTTCCAGCCCCGGCGCAGCGCGAATCTCCGGTTCATTCTCATGCTCTTGTCGTTCGAATGGACGCCTCCGTCGACCGGCACTCCGTTGATCCAGACGGATTGGTAATGGACGCCGGCGGTCACGATGCGATCCTCCGGCGAGTAGATCCACGTCATGACCGCCATATACGGACTCAGCCGCTCCGGTTCGTGAATCTCTCGAACGTGCGGCATCTCGACGCTGAACGAATAGACTCGCTCCGCGGCGGCGAGCGGAAGTACCTGCAGCACACGCTCGACGGCTACCGGCTCTCCGGACGGATAAGGAATCGAGCGCGGCTCCGGCGGCCCCCAAGCCGACGAATCGGCCAACGGTTCGGCAAGCGGCCATGCGGCATCGTCATACGCCGACTCCGTCCATGCCGGATCGTCCAACCGCTGGTCGTAACGGTCGGCCGCCTTCAGGAACAAGCTCGCCTTGGCCGCGTACCGGTGTGCCTCCGCGCGAGTCGCCTTCCACGCCGCCATGCCGGTCGCGAGCGCGACCCTCTCGCCGTCGCCGCCCGCGATTTCTCCCCAAGCGACGAACCCGGCTTGCGAACGGATCGTCATGAACGTCTTGTGGCCGACGTAGTTCGCTTGTACGGCGATCGCGTTCCGTCCGGGGACGAGGAGCGCGCCGATATCGTGCGTGTCATACGTCGGATGCTTCGGGTCGAATCTGGCCGGACCGGTCCCGACATATTCGCCGTTGACGTACAATTGGTACGTCGTGTCGGCGAACAGATGCAATGTCGCTCGCGCAGGCACGCCCGTTATATCGAACGTCAACCGGAATCTCCCGTACAGATCGCGCCCCTTCCCCTCGCGATCGTACCAGACAGCTTGGGCCGGCCAATCGCCGCCGATCGGTCCGCCGTTCTCATGCTTCAAGTCTTCGATCCCCTTTCCGCAGCCAGCCGGCTTCCTTCAAGTTCAAGTACGCCGCTTGGGCGGTTTCCATCGGCGTCAGATTGCGGAGCCGGTCTTGTTCGACCGTCATCCACTCGATGCCGCCGATGTCGTAGGCAGCCTTCAGCGACCGATCTAGAGGGACGATCCCCGTGCCGAGCACGGTCCAGTCGCCCGCCGGATCCATCGTGCGTACGTCCTTCAGATGCAAGCCTTTCACCCGCGCGCCCAGCTTCGTCAGCTCCGCCGCGGGATCCGCGCCCGCTATCGTAATCCATCCGATATCGAGCCGGAAGGATAGCGCCTCCGGATCGGTATGGCTCGCCATCCAATCCAAGGCGCGGATCCCTTCGAACCGGTTCTCGAATTCGTGCGCGTGCGGGTGGTAGCATAACCGAAGCCCTTCCCGGGCCAGACGCCTGCCCGCGGCATCGAACAGCTCGGCGTCCCGCAGCGTCTCCTCCTTGGAGGAGCAGGGCGCCCACCAGACGGTCACGTGCGACGTCCGAAGCGCGAGCGCCTCCCGCGCGACCTCGTCGAGTTCCGATGCCAGCCGTTCGCGGCTCGCGGAATGGGTCGCGACGGCCAGCCCCAGCTCGTTGAATCGCCGGACGTTCGCCGCGACATCCCCCTCCGGCAGCCCGTCGGGCGCCTCGACGCCCTCGTAGCCGATGTCCGCCAATTGCCGCATCGTTCCCCAGAAGTCCTTCTTCGCTTCCTCCGTCACGATTCCGATCAACCCGAGCTTCGGCCGCTCCGGCCATGCTTCTCGGCGCATTATTCCTTCACCGAGCCGAGCGTGATCCCGGTAATGAAGTAACGTTGCAGGAACGGATAGATGACCATGATCGGGAACATGGAGACGAAGATTTTGGCCGCGCCGAGCGTCTTGTCGGACACGCTCGCCAGCTGCTTCACGTCTTCCACGGATTGTATGAGCGTCGGGTCGATACGGACGACGAGCTGCTGCATGTACGTCTGGAGCGGAGCGTCTTCGACGGTGCGCATGAAGATCATGCCGAGCATGAATTCGTTCCATACGACAACGAGCAGGAACAGCGTCGTCGTCGCCAGCACGGGCATCGCCAGCGGCATGTAGATCCGGAACACCTTGTACCAAGGGCCCGCGCCGTCCATCGATGCGCATTCGTCGAGTTCCTTCGGGATGGTGCGGAAGTAGTTGACGATCAGAATGATGTTGTACACGTTCACGATCATCGGCAGCACGAGCACCCAGAACGAGTTCATCAGGCCGAGCTGCTTCACGATCAAGTAGAACGGAATGAGCCCGCCGTTGAACATCATGACGAACACGAGCACCCACATGTAGACGTTGCGGAGCTTGAATTCCTTATTCGTCCTGGATAGCGGATAAGCCATGAGCAGCGAGATGAGGAAGCTCATCGACGTCGTGACTGCCACCCGCTCCAGCGAGATGCGGAACGTGCGGAAGAACGTCTCGTCTTCGAACAGCTTCGTATAGGCCGCGAACGTGAATTGCTGCGGGAATATCGTGACGAATCCGCCTTCGGCTCTCGCCGGGAGGCTGAACGAGATCGCGAGATTGTGAATGATCGGGAACAGGCACGTGAACGACGCCAGCGCGAGCAGGACGATCAAGGCGATGTCCGCGGCCTTCGTTCCGAACGTAGTGCTTCTTACCATAGCCCTTCCTCCTTGATGTCAGAATATCCGATAGTTGGCGAACCTGCTGGCGAGCGCGTACGAGACGACGATGAGCACGAAGCTGATGACGGACTTCAGCAAGCCGATCGCGGTCGCGACCTCGAAGTGCCCTTCCTGCAAGCCGGCGCGGTACACGTAGGTATCGATGATATCGGAGGAATCGTAGACGAGCGAATTGTACAGGTTGAAAATCTGGTCGAAGCCCGCGTTCAGGACGTTCTGCAGGCTAAGCGTGCCGACGAGCACGATCATCGCCGCGATGCCCGGCAGCGTAATGTACCGCAGTTTATTCCAACGGCTGGCCCCGTCGATCTCCGCCGCTTCGTACAACGCCGGATTGATCGACGTGAGCGCGGCCAGGTAGATGATGGTGCCGAAGCCGAATTCTTTCCAAATGTCGGAGCCTACGAGGATGGAGCGGAACCAGAAGTGTTCGCCGAGGAACATGATCGGTTCGATATCGAAATTCCTTACGAGGAACATGTTGACGATGCCGTCTACCGCGAATATATCGCGAAGGATGCCGGCGATCAGCACCCAAGACAGGAAGTGAGGCAAATAAACGATCGTCTGAACGGTACGCTTGAACCAACGGATCCGAAGCTCGTTCAACATGAGCGCGAATACGATCGGCACGACGAAGCCGACCGCCATCTTCATCAGCGCGATGATCACCGTGTTGAAGAACACCTGCTTGGCGACGGGCGTCTCGAACAGCAGCGCGTAGTTCTCCCAACCGACCCACTCGGAGCCCCAAATGCCTTTCGTCGGTATGAAATGCTTGAACGCGAGAATGATGCCGCCGATCGGCCAGATCGAGAACACGAGCACGAGAAGCATGCCCGGCAGCAGCATGAAGTTGTAATGGAATTGTTCCGACCATTTGCGTTGCATGAGGTTGGCCTCCTTCGGCGCGATTGTCGAAGACAACGAGGGCGCCGAGCTCCGCTCAGCGCCCTTCGTCTTGTCCTCTTATTTGCTTGCCAGCTCTGCTTTGACTTCCGCGAGAATCTCGTCCCCGCCTTGCGACTTCCAATCGGCCACGAACTTGTCGAAGTCCGCGTCGATGTCTTTGGACTTCATGATCATCGTATGGTACGCCTTCATCTGCAGGTCGTTCAGCGCCGTCATCTTCTTCTCCATCGTCGGCGTCTGCCCGTCGAACACGGAGTAGACGACGTTCAACTCGTAAGCGGACGCGCCGCCCATCGCGTCGAACCAACTGCGCGTGTTCTGCCATTGCAGCATGTTCTTGCTAGGCGCCTGCGGTTGGTCTTGCAGCTCGTCGATGTACTTCTTGATGTGGTTGTAAGCGTCCAAGTTCGTGAACGGCAGCGTCGCCGGATCCACTTCGCCCTTGACCGCGCCGACGATCAGCTTGGCGGCGGACAGAATATCGTCACCCGGCGCGACCGTCAGGCCCCACAGAATCGGAGCTTTCTCGTTCGCGTCCTTGAACTTCTCTTGCGACAGCTTCATGAAGAACTCGCCTTTACGGTTCGCGTTGTACACGTTCACCCACTTAAGTGGAAGCTCCGGATGCTTGAAACCTTTCTTCACGACGATGACGTTCGTGGAAGGCAGCGTCGAGCCGAAATTGATCTTGCCGTTGTTCGCCGGAATCGCGTACGGTTTCCAGTCCGCGTCGGGAACGTTCTGCAGCGTCATGAACAGCGGGTACCATACGCCCCACCACGCCTGGCCGACGATGCCCGCGCGGCCGCTCGCCAGCAGCTCTTGCAGCTTGCCGGAATCCTTCAGCGCGAAGTCCTTCTCGATCAACCCGTCGGCATACAACTGCGCCAACACCTTCAGGCCGTCCTTGATGCCCGGTTGAATGCCGCCGTAGACGACCTCTCCGGCCGCGTCCTTGTGGAACAACCGAGGATACGCGTCGTACGTGTCGAACAGGAAGCCCGGACCGAACAAGCCGCTCGGCTCCGTCTGCATCTGCATCGCGAACGGCACCGTCTTGCCGCCGCCGAACGGATCTTGCTCCTTGAACGCCTTGCCGATCGCGATGACGTCGTCCATCGTCTTCGGCTCCGGCAGGTTCAGCTTCTTGCGCCAGTCGTCGCGAACCCAGACGAAGTTGAAGTTCTCGAGACCGGTCTGCTGCGGAATGCCGTACAGCTTGCCGTCGATCGAATACAGGTCGAGCACTTGGTTGTTCTGATTGGCGTAGCTTTCCTTAAGCGCCGGCGACGCGTATTGGTCGTACACCGTCGTCAAGTCTTCGATCATGTCCGCGTCCACGAGGCGCTTCAGCGTCGCCTTCACTTCCGTCGGCGTAGAGCCTACGATCTCGAAAACGTCGGGGATGTCGTTGCCGCTGATCGCGAGGTCGAGCTTCTGCTTATAGGCGAAGCCGTCCTGCGGCGCCATCCAGACGAACTTCGGCTTCGCGTTGAGCTGCTCTTGCATGAACGCGTTGAAGTCGTTCTCTTCGTACGATTGGCCTTCCGGGAACGCCGGATTGTTGCCGACCGGACGCACCGTCGTGAATTCGATCAGCTCCGGATATTTGCCGAACGGATCCGCCGCAGGAGCGGACGGTTCCGCCGGCGCCGATTCCGACGCCGTGCCCGACGCCGACGGCGAAGCCGGCGCGCTCGGAGATTCGGAAGCGTCGTTTCCGTTGTTGCCGTTGCCGCTGCAAGCCGTCATGAACGCGAGCATGGAAGCCATGGCTAACGTTGCCCATTTCTTCTTGTTGACCATTTCGCGTAACCCTCTTTTCGATATCGATATTTGCTTACAGGTTCATCGTAACGAGTTCTCGCGATCCGCTAGAATGGAAAAAACGCATCAGTTGACCGACGTTTGTCATCTGACGCGTTTTTTGCCGTACATTTTTCGCTGGCGGTCCTACAATTGTCTACTTCGCGTTCTTCCCGATATAGCCGAGCTCGAACTCGGAGATCGCGGACGGCAGCCGGCTGTATTCCCTCGGCGTCATGCCGGTCTCGTCCCGGAACAGCTTGCGGAAGTAGGGCAAGTCCGCGAAGCCGCAGCGCTGGGAGATCTCCCCGATCGGCAGCTCCGTGCGGACGAGCCACAGCTTCGCGTTATCGACGCGCAGCTCGCGCATGAATTCGTTGAAAGTCGTGCCGACGATGCGCTTGAAGCTGTCGCTGAAGTAGCCTCGGCTGATGTTGACCGACGCCGCCACCTCTTCTTGGGTGACGCCGTCCTGCAATCTGGCGAGGACGAGCTGGATCGACCTTAGAATGCGGAGCGGATTCTCGTGCCCGGCCTCGGCTTCATCGACGACGGCGGCGCGCATCCCGAGCCGGACGCGCTCCAGCCAATGCTTCCATTCCTGCCAGCAACCGAGACTGCAAGCTTCCCGGACGAGCGGCTTGGCTTCCGCGAACTTGCGGATGCCCTGCCAAGCGCGCGCGAGCTTGTAGGCCTTCTCGCACAGCTCGGCGGGCAACGGCCGCTGCCTGACGATCTTGCCCTGCAGCTCGTGCCATGCCGAATCGTCGAACACCCAATCGAGCGCTTCCCATTCGACCGTCCAATCGGCCTGGCCGCGCTTCTCCTCGAACGCCATCACGTCCCGCAGCGAATCATGCCATACGCTGCCTTCTCGCGGATTCGCGACATAGTACAGATGCCTGCGCAAATATTGGGAGAGCAGCTCTCGGAGCCGGTCCTTCATCGTCAGATGATGCAGGACGACGATCGCCCACCGGTCGGACGCGAGCAAGCCGTCCAGGCGCGACGGCTGCTCTTGCTCCGGGTCGGCTTCGACGAACCAGGCCTGGTTCGCGTTCGACACCGGATAAGGCATCCGATCCGCGATCCATGGCGCCGCATACAGCTCGTTGACGGAGCAATCGGATGCCAAGCCGACGAACAGAATGCCGTCCTTGCCGCGCGCCGACTGCTTGACCGCCCCGCCTTCCGCGGCCAGCTTGCCGCGCACGACGGTCGAGATTCTCCCGAACAGCTTATCGAGCTTCTCGTCGTCCATCTCGGTCTTGACGATGTAATCGAGCGCGCCCATCCGGATCGCTTCCTGCACGTAGTCGAACTCCTGATGGCAAGTGAGAATCGCGACGCTGACCGCCGGGTGCCTCTCCTGCATCCGCTCGATCAGCTCGAAGCCGGACATGCCCGGCATCGTCAGGTCGGTAACGACGAGGTCGATCTTCTCCGACGCCAGCCATTCGAGCGCCTTGTCCCCGCTCCCGACGTCCGCGACGACGGACATCCCGTGCTTGTCCCACGGCAAAATATGCAAAAGTCCTTTGCGGACGATCGGTTCGTCATCGACCAGCAGCGTTCTGATCATGCTCTATCCCCTCCAGCGGCTTCTCCGGAATCCGGATCGTAATCGTCGTGCCTTCCCCGCTCCGGCTTCGGATCTCGAGCCCTCGATCGTCGCCGTAATACGTCCGGATCAGGCGATGCGTGAACGCGAGGCCGATGCCCATGCCCGTCTTCCTGCCTTCCGCGGCAAGCGACGGCTTCTCTTCGAACAGCGCGGCGACGGCGTCCTCGGACATCCCGACGCCGTTATCCGAGACGACGATCCGGATGCCGTCTTCTTCCTTGCCGATGTCGACGGCGATCGTCCCTTCGTCGCTCCGAAAACCGTGGTACAGCGCGTTCTCGACGAGCGGCTGCAGCACGAATCTCGGAAGCTCGCCGTTCTCGGCTTCCGGCTCCACCCGGATATCGACCGTGAACGTATGGTTATAGCGAATCTGCTGCAGGTAGAGATAGTCCCGAAGATTCTCGATCTCGTCCCGCACGCGGACGAACGTGCCTTCCTTGCCTAGATTGTAGTGCAAGATCCGAGTGAAATAGGTGACCAGCTTGACGATCTCTTCCTGTTTATGGATCTTGGCGATGACTTGTACCGTGTTGAGCGTGTTATGAATGAAGTGCGGATTGATCTGGTAGCGAAGCTTCTCGACTTCGATGCGGCTGCGCGCCCGCTCCCGCCACTCGATCTCCTTGAGCAGGTCGAACACCCGGTCCCGCATGAGATAGAAGCGGGTGAGCAGGCTATCGAACTCCGTCAGGTTCATCACGCGCCGCGCGCGGGCGATCCGGCTGTCGCCCATCCATTCGATCTCCTTGCGGAACGTCTGCAGCGGCCGGAAGATCGAACGCCAAGCCAAGTACGCCAGCAGGAAGCTGAGCGCGAGCGAGAACAGCCCGATCGTGGCGAACTTCAGAATCCAGGCGTCCATCTCCGCGCGATACGAGGCCCCGTCGAGCAAGACGACGAGCTGCCAGCCTTGGTCGCCGACCGTCGTCAGCGCCATCCGGCTTCGGTGCGAAGCGGCGGAAGGCGCCTTGTCGTCGCCGACGTACGCGCTGCCGGCCGGAAAAGCCGAATCCTCGCTGTAGACGACCCGACCGCCCGGATCCAGCAGCAGATGAACGGCCGGCTCGCCGTACTGCTGCTGCCCGAACAGCTGCTTGATCGAGTTGAAGTTGCTCTCGATATAGACGTAGAACGATTGCCCGTTCTCCGCGTAATCCGTCACCTTGCGAGACAGCGAGATGACGGGAGGATCCGATTCCTTGCCGTATTGGTCGACCGACAGGTGCGGCGCGTGATAGCTCACGCCGTTCGCTTCGACGAGCACGGGATAGGCGTCCAGCTCGACCGATCCGACCGAAGGGTAGCTCTGGAACAATACATTGCGGTTCATGTCCAGCACCGTCAAGATACCGGCGTGCGGACTCGAATAATTGATGAGCCGCATCCGGTCTTGCACGATCCGGATCATGTCCTTGCGCAGGATGATATCGTCGGTCGACATGTACTTCCGAATCTCGGCGACGATCGCCTGGTCGAGCGCGATTTGCTGGGAGGCGAAGTTCAAGTTTTTCAAGATGTCGTCGATGCCCTTCAGTTCCTTGTCCACGTTCTCCTGGATGCCCTTCGTTAGCGTATTCTGAATGAAAGAGTGGAACGAAGAGTAAGAGATCAACCCTAGCAAGGCGAGCGGCGCGATGGCGCTGAGGAGCAGCATCGCGATCAATCTCCCTTTGACCGTACGGAGCAACGGCGCGGTAACGCGCCCCAACAAGCTTGCAGGATTCATGGTGAAGCCTCCCGGTATCGCCTGGATGTAAGCGCTGTCTATCATGCGTGCGAAAACGGCGCTTCCGCGCCGCTTCGACCTTCTTGTCGACAAGGGTATCACAGGTTGCCTTCCGTCATCAATCGTTCTCTCGTCGCGACTTTAGCGAGAGGACTTTGTCGAACGGCCCGCGATCCGTTCGCGATAGCCCTGTTACGTAATGCACGCGCGCAGCTGATTCGTCAACGCCAGCAAGTCCTCGCCCGGGCGGAAAATGCTGGACGTGCCCGCGACGAACAAGTCCGCCCCCGCCTCCCGCATCCGCTTCGCGTTCTCGAAGCTGACGTTGCCGTCGACTTCGATCTCGATATGGCCGTAGCCGCGTTCCTCGAGCATCGCCCGCAATCTCTTGATCTTCTGCAAGGTGGAAGGAACGAGCCTCTGTCCGGCGAACCCCGGATTGACGGTCATGATCAAGATGACGTCCACGTCGTCGAGCACGTCCTCGACGGCGTAGATCGGCGTGGCCGGATTGATCGCGACGGCGCTCTTCGCGCCGTATGCGCGAATTTGCTGCAGCGTGCGCTGAAGATGGACCGTCGCCTCTTGGTGGACGGACACGAGGTCGCCTTCGCGCAGCCCGAACAGTTCCAAGTGGCGTTCCGGCTCCGTGACCATTAAGTGGACGTCCATCGGTATATTCGTCATCGCCCTCAGCGCGCGGACGAAGTCGGGCCCGAGCGTGAAGTTGGGCACGAACTTGCCGTCCATGATGTCGACGTGAAGGTACTCCACGCCCGCGGCTTGAAGCGCCGCCAGTTGATCCTGCAGCCGCAAGAAGTCGACGCACATGATCGACGGCGATATTTTACCCGGCACGGCATTCGCCTCCCGATTCCCCGTCATGGGTTAATGATGACGCGCATGCCGGCATGGCTCTCCGCCGTCTCGAACCCTTCGACGATCCGCTCGAGCGGGAACCGATGGGAGATATACTTCTTCATGTCGATGATGCCGGCGTTGATAAGCTCTACCGCCTTGCGGTGATGGCGGGGCAACGAACCGTGCGCGCCGTGAACGAACAGCTCCTTGTAGTGGATGACGTTCGTGTCGAGCGTCACTTGCGACTGGTGCTTCGGCAGACCGCCGAACAAGTTGACGCGCGCCCGGTTTCTCGCCATATGGATCGCGTCGACCTGCGCCTGCGGCGAAGGATTGCACGTAATGACGACGTCCGCGCCGAGACCGCCCGTCTCTTCCAGCACGCGGGCGATCGCGTCCTCTTCCGCGGAACATATATACGCGTGCGCGCCCAGCGCTCTCGCCGTGTCCAGACGAGGGCGGGAACGGTTGACGAGCAGCACCTTGGCGCCCATCTTCAGGCACACCTCGACCAGCATCTGGCCGATCGGTCCGGCGCCGATGACGACGATCGTCTCGCCGATGCCGACGTTCGACAGCTCCAAGCCGTTCAGCACGCAAGCGAGCGGCTCCGAGAGCGCCGCTTCTTCGTAAGAGACGTGGTCCGCGATGGCGTGAATCGGCCCGTAATTGACGACCGTCTTGTTCAGCAGCACGTATTCCGCGAAGCTGCCGGCGAATTGATAGCCCATCGCGTAATTGATCTGGCAGTTGTTGCCGTAGCCCGCCTCGCAGAACACGCATTCCCCGCAAGGCACGTCCGCGCCGAGCGCGATCCGGTCCCCGACCTTGAAGCGCGAGACGTTACGCCCGACTTCCACGATGCGTCCCGACGCCTCGTGGCCCAGAATTTGCGGCATGCTCACTCGGCTGTTGCCGTGGCGGAAGATGCGAATATCGGAGCCGCACACGCCGACCGCCTCGACCTTCATCAAGATGCTGTCGCCGTCGACGTCCGGCGTGCCGACCTCCTTCACGACGAGATTGCCCAGCGCTTCCAGTACGGCTGCTTTCATTGGCGATCGCTTCCCTTCTCTTCTCTATTCGTTAAGTAGATTCGTTCACGTACATGACTTTGTTGTAAAATTCCGTCCGGTCGCGCATCATGACGAGCGCGTCCGGCACGCCCTCCAACGGAACGCGGTGCGTCACGAGCGGCCTCGCGTTCAGCTTCCCGGACGCCATCGCCGCGATCGCAAGCTCCCATTCGTTGTTCGGCGCGCTCGCGAACGAGGAGTTCCATGTTCCTCGCACGGTCAGCTGCTTGCGGAGAATTTGCCAATAGCCGTCCTGCGACAAGGAGACGCCTCCCGACGGATTCCCCATCAAGACGACCTTGCCAGAGGGGCGAACGGCATAGAGCGCGGTATCCAAGCCGGGCGAAGTCCCGGTTCCTTCGATGACGACGTCGGCTCCTCTCCCGGTCGCGGAGCGCACCCACTCCTTCGCGTCTCCGCGCATCGGGTTGAAGACGTCGCCGAAGCCCAAGCGCTCGGCGAAGCGAAGCTTGTCGTCGTCGATATCGGTCAGCAGCACGCGGTTCGCTCCCCAGGCTCTCGCCCACGTCGCGAGCAGCAGCCCGATCGGGCCGGCGCCGGTAATGAGCACGTTATCGCGGAAGTCGAGACCGGCTTGGCGGAGCGCGTGCAAGGCAACCGCCGCCGGTTCGGCCATGGCGATCTCCTCGTAGGATAGGCAATCCGGCGCCGCTATCAAGTTCCAAACGGGCGAGCTGATATATTCCGCGAACGCGCCGTCGCTTCTCGAGCCCATATAGTCGTAGTCGGCGCACAAGGCGTAATCGCCGATCTCGCACGACGGGCATCGTCTGCAGGGAATAAGCGGGAAGACGGCGACTTTCCTGCCGATCCAGCCTTCGTCGACGTCCGCTCCGACGGCGACGACCTCGCCCGCGAACTCGTGACCCGGAATCGTCGGGAACGTGTACGTCCCCTTCGAATACACGCGCGGAATGTCCGAGCCGCAAATCCCGCAGGCGCGCACGCGGACGAGCGCCTCTCCTCTCTTGGGAACAGGGGTTGCCCGCTCCTCCAACCGCAAATCCCCGATTGCGTGCAACACGCAAGCTTTCATGCTCGGTTCCTCCTCCGCCGGATTATGCGCCGACGTACGTTTTCCAATAATCGACCGACGCCTTATGGTCTTGAATGATGCGGAACTCCGTCGACCATGCTTCGCGATGGGACAATTCGAGGACGAGCTCGGCTTCCTCCGCGCCCGCCTGCTCGAGCGCTTCCAAGAGCGGCTCCCCGTGAACGATACCTAGCTTGTTGTACTCGTCGGTGAACGGCCAATGCCGGCTGTGATCCTTCTCCGTCTGCTGGAGATGGATGATCGGCGATACGCTCCCGAGCTCCCGCACCCAACGGTACGGATCGCGGTCGTCCGGATGCGGCGCGTGGCCGACGTCGAGGCACAGCTTGAACGGAATGCCGGCGCCGTCGTTCAGACGCGCGAGCAGCTCCTTCGTATCCTCGACCGTATTCGCCATCTCGCGCGGAATCGACATCGGCTCGAACAGCAGATGCGGCATGCCGAGCTCCTTGCAATACCAGCTCAGCTCCTGCCAATGCTTCAGTCCCTCTGCGATGATGTATTCCCTCCGAACCGGGTTGTCGTAATCCTCGAAAGTCAGGATGCCGAAGTGGCTTCCCGTCGTCTTGGCTCCCATCTCGCGCGAGAGGCGGGCGAATCGCTTGAACCATTCCAGCCACGCCTTGCGCTGCTTCGCGTCCGGATGCATGAAATGGTTCACGCGCGTGAACGAGCTCGTGAACGTGCTCGTTACGTTCAAGCCGTATCGGTCCACGCTGTCCCGGATCCGCTCCGCTTGCTCGCGGATAATGTCTTCCGGCAGGAACGCGTTCAAGAGATCCGCCACGAACTGCACGTTGCGCAAGCCCATCTCTTCCGCCACGATACGCGCCCATACTTCCGGCTCCACGTATTTATTGATCGCGAAGCCCAAGTTAACCCCTAGTTCCAATTTCAACGTTCGCACGCTCGCTTTCCGGTGTGGTTGATATGTTTCATTGATACTTAGTTGAATACTATAATGTGTCACTGATACATTCAATGATGAATTTAATCGCAGCACCTATGGTCGGACACACGCGCCGCTATTTCGTTCTAAGCGACTCCGAACGCTTCCGTTGTGGACACAGCGGCCTCTATTCGAGCCAAATTCCGTGCGAAAGCATTACCTGACCGCCAATAGGGTCCCGCGTGTCCGCCAATCCCTCTATGTCCTTGCTTATCGAGTAAATAGCGCCCACTGAGTCCGCACGAATGCGAGACAACTCAGCGTCGCAATCGACTCCACGACAAAAAAAGACCCGCGCAAGCCGCGCAGGCCTTCCGATGCGATATTCGATTTCCTAACGCGTGATCACGCTATCCCGTTCGACGATCTCGACCGGTACGACGACGGCATCGGCCGTATCTCGTGTCTCCATCGACGAGCTCAGCAGGCTCAATACGAGCTCCGCGGCAGCCGCGCCCAGCGCGTCGGGCGACTTCCTCACGGTCGTCAGCGGCACGGGAAGCTGCGCCGCGACCGGCAAATCCGTGAACCCGACGATCGAGACGTCTTCCGGGACTCGCTTCCCCGCGCGCATCGCCGCCCCCATGACCTCTGCCGCGACATGGTCGTTCGCGCAGAAGATCGCCCCGAGGTCCGGCAGCGCCGCGATATAAGCGTCGGCGTCGCGCCGATCGGCGTAGTCGAGCCGCACGTCGCCCATGGAATAGGCGACGCCGGCGTCCGAATGCGCTTGGATGTAGCCGTGATAACGGTCTTCCCGGCTCATGACGCCGTAGATCGGCTCCGAGACGAAGCCGATGCGCCGATGCCCCCGCTCGATCAGCATGCGGGTGACGTCGTACGCCCCGCGGAAGTGGTCGTGAACGACGCACGGCAATCGGATTTCCCGAAACCCCCGGTCCACGATGACGATCGGGTACCCTTCGAGATGCAGGCGCAGCACTTCCGTGCCGCATGTCTTGCGGTCGCACGGGAACAACAGAACCCCTCGAATTCCGCTGCCCGGCGAAGCGAGCTCCCGCAACAGGCGATCCTCTTCGTCCAATCGGTTATCGGTCGCCCGAAGTACGAGCTCGGCACCGTTCGCGCGCGCGGCGGCCAGCACGGCCTCGGCGATCGGCCCCGTGTAGCCGTCCAGCTTCGGCACGACGAAGGCGATGCGCGGCGGGGCGTCGAGCGGCTTCCCGCGTTCGGAATCCGACTGCTGCGCCCGCTCCGCCAGGAACGTCCCCCTGCGAGGCATGCGGTAGACGATTCCTTCCTCGGCGAGCATAATCAGCGCTTGCTTGCTCGTACGGCGGCTTACCCCGAATAAGTCCGCAAGCTCCCCTTCGGACGGGATCGGATCGTGCGGCTTCAGCTCTCTCTCCCGAATCAATTCCAGCACGCTAAGGCGCATTTGTTCGTACAGGGCAAGCGGTCCTCGCACCAGCTTCTCATATTGCCGGACCAATGATACGTCCCTCATTTCCTTATCGTACGTAGAATTACGGTAATTCGTATATTCTTAATACTAATAAGAGTCACGATTGATATCAAGGCTATTACGCGTTCTCGCGATGACGCTCGGTGAACTTTGTCGCAATAGCGGAGTCACACTCCATTAGTCTGGCGAAATCCCGGGGGTGCGGCGCAATAGCGGAGTCACACTCCATTAGTCCGGCGAATTCCTGGGGGTGCGGCGCAATAGCGGAGTCACACTCCATTACTTCAGCTAAGTCCCGGGGGTGCGGCGCAATAACGGAGTCACGCTCCATTAGTCCGGCGAAGTCCCGGGTGTGCGGCGCAATAGCGGAGTCACACTCCATTAGTCTGACGAACCTACGTCCCTCCCGGCTAACGAAAGAACCCCCGGCATCGGGGGTTCTCTTCATTCAATATTTGCGGTTCTGGATTTCCCGTTTGGCCATTTGCTCGGTGAACACGCTCTCCGCCGGCACGATCCGCTTCGGCAGCGTCCGCCCCTGCATCACTTCCGTCGCCGCCTGGACCAAGTTCGGGCCGAGCAGCGGATTGCATTCGACGACGAGATTGATTTTGCCTTCGGCGAGCCGTTCGAGCGCCTTCCGCGTACCGTCGACCGAGATGATGACGATGTCCTTGCCCGGCTTCAGCCCGTACTCCTCGATCGCTTCGATCGCGCCGAGCGCCATGTCGTCGTTGTGGGCGAACAGCACCCGGATCTCGCCGGCGTTGTTCCGAAGAAACTCGCGCATCTTCTCCTTGCCCTTCTCGAAGGTGAAGTCCGCGAAGTCGCTCTCCACGAAGACGAAGTCGGAGCGGCCCTCGATCGTATCCCGGAAGCCCTTGCCCCGCTCGATGGAAGGGGACGAACCGTCGGTACCTTTCAGCTCCGCGATGCCGATCGGACCGGCCGTGTTCTTCGTCTTGTCGAGCAAGTACTTGCCCGCCTTGCGTCCTTCCTCGTAGAAGTCGGCGCCGATGAACGTGACGTAGAGCGAAGTATCCGCCACGTCGATGGACCGGTCGGAAATAATGACCGGGATGCCCGCCGCCTTCGCTTCCTTCAGAATCGGCTCCCAGCCGGACTGTATGACCGGCGCGATCGCGATGACGTCGACCTGCTCGCGGATGAACGACCGGACGGCTTCGAACTGCTTCTGCTGCGACTGCTCCGCGTTATCGAACTTGAGCTCGACGCCCGCCTCCGCGGCGGCGTCCTTAATCGATTCGGTGTTGGCAAGCCGCCAGTCGCTCTCCGAGCCGAGCTGGGAGAAGCCTAGCACGATCGGCGATTGCGGCAGCGGATCGACGACGGCGTCGGGCTCCTCCGTCCCGATCGGCTCGCCGGTCGGCGCCGTGGGGGAGGAGAACGCGTTGCCGCCGTTCGTGCAGCCGCTAACCAAACACGCGAGCATTAACCCTAGCGCCAGCGCGTAGACGAACGACGGGATGCAGCCGCCTTGTTTCCGATTCCCGATTCGCACGGTTCGATCCTCCCCCGTTCAACCTTCTTAACGTCCCGATGTCGTCTTCATTATAAATGAAACCGGCCCGTCTGTAAGGCCAATTTGTCCGACTAGGCGTTACAGCTTCCGCGTCGCTTGCCGCGCGCTCAGCACGCGTTGGAACAAGATGAACAAGAACAGGAGCAGGCCGATGACGATCTTCGTCCACCACGAGCTCAACGTCCCTTCGAAGCTGATGATCGTCTGGATGACGCCTTGAATCATGACGCCGAAGAACGTGCCGGCGACGTAGCCGACGCCGCCCGTCAGCAGCGTGCCGCCGATGACGACGGAGGCGATCGCGTCCAGTTCGAGCCCCATCGCGTGGAGGCCGTAGCCCGACAGCATGTAGAACGTGAACACGACGCCGGCGAGCGCGGAGCAGAAGCCGCTCAGCGCGTACACCGCCATCTTCGTGCGGGCGACCGGCAAGCCCATGAGCAGCGCGGACTGCTCGCTGCCGCCGAGCGCGTAGACGTTCCGGCCGAACCTCGTATAGTGCGCGATGTAGAGGCCCGCGGCCACGACGATCAACGCGATAACGACGCTGATCGAGATGAAGGCATCGCCGGGCAGGCGAATCTTCGTCTGCGCCATCTTCGCGTAGAACCCGTTATCGATCGTGATCGTGTTGATGCTGATGACGTAACATAGCCCGCGCGCCAAGAACATGCCGGCGAGCGTCACGATGAACGGCTGGATCTTGAAGTATTGGATGATCGCGCCCATGCCCCAGCCGAACAGCCCGCCGAACGAGAGCACGAGCGGAATGACGGCGGACGGAGGCCAGCCCTGCTCCTGCACGAGGCTGGCGGACACCATCGTCGTGAGCGCGATGACGGAGCCGACGGATAAGTCGATGCCGCCGGTCAGAATGACGAACGTCATGCCGACCGCGACGACGAGCAGGAACGCGTTGTCGATGAGCAGGTTCAGGACGACCTGCATCGAGAAGAAGCCGGTATACCGGAACGACCCGGCGAGGAACATGACGGCGAACAGGAACACCGTCACGGCGATGGACAAGTACTTGCTCTTAAACATGCTTGACGACCTCCCGTTCCGCCGGGTAATTGCGGGTTTTCCATCGATGGACGAGCGCTTGGCGGAACGCCTCCGACTGGATGAGGCAGACGACGAGCACGACGAACGCCTTCACGACGAGCGTGATCTCCGGCGGGACGCCGATCATGTAGATCGTCGTCGTCAGCGTCTGGATGATGAGCGCGCCGATGACGGTGCCGGTCAAGTAGAAGCGGCCGCCGGTCAGCGACGTGCCGCCGATGACGACGGCGAGAATGGCGTCCAGCTCGTACCAGAGGCCGGCGTTGTTGCCGTCTGCGCTCGAGACGTTCGAGCTGAGGATGAGTCCGGCGATCGCCGCGCATACGCCGCAGAACAAGTACACCGCGATCTGTACGTACCGGGACCGGATGCCGGCCAAGCGGCTCGCGGCCGGATTGCGGCCGACCGACTCGATGAACAAACCGAGCGCGGTGCGTCTCGTCAGCAAGCTCGCGACCGCGAAGACGAGAGCGACGACGAAGATCGAGAACGGCAGTCCGGCTAGCGAGCCCGAGCCGATATAGCTATAACGATCGCTCGTGACGGTAATGATCTGTCCGGACGTAATGAGCTGCGCGATGCCGCGGCCCGCGACCATAAGGATGAGCGTCGCGATGATCGGCTGGATGCCGATGACCGAGACGAGCAAGCCGTTCCATAGGCCGAGGACAAGCGAGAGAACGAGCGCGTAGCCGATGGCGGCGAGCACGAGGCCCATCGCGTCTTGGTCGGCGCCCTTGCTGATCGTCAAGCACGCCATCGCGCCCGAGATCGCGACGACCGAGCCGACGGACAAGTCGATGCCGCCCGTCGCGATGACGAGCGTCATGCCGATCGCCACCAGAATGAGCGGCGAGCCGAAGTTCAGAATGTCGATCAACGTACCGTACAGATGGCCGCCGCGCACTTGGATCTCGAAGAAGTCCGGCGAATAGAGCAAGTTGAACAGCAGCAGCGCTGCCAGCATGGCCAGCGGCCAGAACAGGTTATGCCGGTGGATGCGCATGGTCGTTAACCTCCCGCGATAGCCTGCATCACTTGCTGCTGGCCGAAGTCTTCGTGCATTTCCTTCACTTTCTTGCGATCGCGCAGCACGACGATGCGGTCGCTGACGCGGACGACTTCCTCGAGCTCCGAGGAGACGAACAGCACCGACATCCCTTGCCCGGCGAGCGACAGCACGAGCTTCTGGATTTCGGCCTTCGCTCCGACGTCGATGCCACGCGTCGGCTCGTCGAGGATGAGCAGCTTCGGCTGCGTCACGAGCCAGCGTGCCAGAATCACCTTCTGTTGGTTGCCGCCGCTTAAATTTTTCACCAGATGCTCCGGATTCGGAGGGTTGATGTTCAGCGCCTTGACGTACTGGTCGGCGATCTCGTCCTGCTTCTTCCGCGGAAGACGGCGCAGCCAGCCGCGCGTCGCCTGCATCGCGAGCACGATGTTCTCACGCACGGTCAAGTCGTCGATGATGCCCTCCGTCTTCCGGTTCTCCGGACAGAAGGCGATGCCTTCGTCGATCGCCTGCCGCGGCGAATGCACCGAGCCGGCGGAATCGTTCAGCCTCAAGCTGCCTTGGTCCGGCCGGTCGGCGCCGAAGAATAGCCGCGCCATCTCCGTCCGCCCCGAGCCGAGCAGACCCGCGAGGCTCACGACCTCGCCCTTGCCGATGAGCAGGTCGAACGGCTCGATCGCGCCCTTCCGGCCGAGGCCGCTGGCTTCGAGCAGGGGCTCCCGCGACGCCCGCGTCCGTTCGCCGCCCTTAGGCAGCTCGCCGAGCAGCTCCAGCTCCTTGCCGATCATCTTCGATACGAGCTCTATCCGGGGCAGCCGAGCCGCCTCGTACTCCCCGACGAATTCCCCGTTGCGGAGAATGGTTATTCGATCCGAAATTTCGTACACCTGGTCCAGGAAATGCGTGACGAACAGAATGGCCAAGCCGTCTTCCTTCAGCTTGCGCATGATCGCGAACAGCTGCCCGACCTCGTTGCGGTCCAAGCTCGACGTCGGTTCGTCCAGGATGAGCACCTTCGCCGAGACGTTCAGCGCCCGCGCGATCGCCACCAGCTGTTGGATGGCGACGGAATACAGTTGCAGCGGCTGCGCGACGTCGATGTTCAACTGCAGTCGCTCGCGGAGCAGCTGCTCCGCCTTGCGGTTCATTTCCTTCCACAGAATGCGTCCGAAGCGGCGCGGCTCCCGTCCGATGAATATATTTTCCGCGACCGATAGGTTCGGACATAGATTCACTTCCTGGTACACCGTGCTGATGCCGGCGCCCTGCGCCTCTTGCGGGCTGTGGATCGAGACCGGCTTGCCGTCCAGCTCCACCGTCCCTTGGTCGATCGAATAGACGCCGGTCAGCACCTTGATCAGCGTCGACTTGCCCGCTCCGTTCTCTCCCATCAGCGCGTGCACTTCTCCCGGGAACAGGCGGAAGTCCACCCCGTTAAGAGCCTTCACCCCCGGAAAATGCTTATAGATGCCGCCCATCCGAAGCAGCGGCTCTCCGGATACTCCTTCGCTCATCGTTGTCTCCCCCTCCCAATAAGAGAGACAGCCGCCCCGGGACGGAAGCCCGGCGGCGGAGCGGCTGCACACTCTATGAATTCGCGTTGCGAACGACTAGTACTTGCGGTTCGGGAGCGCTTCCTTCGCTTGCTCCGAAGTGAACGTGCCGTCCGGCGTCACGATGCGCTTAGGCGGCTGCGTGCCGGCGAGCAGATCCTTGGCCGTCTGCATGAGCAGCGGTCCGAGCAGCGGGTTGCACTCGACGATGTAGTTGATCTTGCCTTCCGCCGCAGCGGTCATGCCGTCCTTGACGCCGTCGACGGAGATGATCTTGATGTCCACGCCCGGCTTCAGGCCGGCCGCTTCGATCGCTTGAATCGCGCCGAGCGCCATGTCGTCGTTGTGGGCGTACAGCACGTCGATGTCCTTGTGCGCCTTCAGGAACGCCTGCATGACTTCCTTGCCTTTGGCGCGGGTGAAGTCGCCCGTCTGGGAAGCGATGATCTTCAGATGCGCGTTGCCGGCGATCTTCTCTTGGAAGCCGGCTTTGCGGTCGTTCGCCGGAGCGGAGCCCGTCGTGCCTTGCAGCTCGACGATGTTCACGTCCTCGGCCGCGTCCTTGTACTGATCGGCGAGCCACGCGCCGGCCATGCGGCCTTCCTCGACGAAGTCGGAGCCCATGAACGTCACGTACAGCGACGTGTCCTTCGTATCGACGGCGCGGTCGGTCAGGATGACCGGGATGCCCGCGTCCTTCGCTTCCTTCAGCACCGTATCCCAACCGGACTCGACGACCGGCGAGAAGGCGATGACGTCGACTTTTTGCTGAATATAAGAGCGGATCGCCTTGATCTGGTTCTCTTGCTTCTGCTGCGCGTCGGAGAACTTCAGGTCTACGCCCGCTTCCTTCGCCGCGTCTTGGATCGATTGCGTGTTCGCCGTTCTCCAGCCGCTCTCCGCGCCGACTTGGGCGAAGCCCATCGAGATCGCCCCGTCTCCGGCCGGAGCCGCCGCGGAAGATGCCGGCGCTTCGCTGCTTGCCGGCGCCGCCGGCTTGCTCGATGCCGCCTCGTTGTTGCCGTCGTTGTTTTTGCCGCATGCCGCCGTAACGATCATGATGGCCGCCAGGACGAGCATTGCCCCCAATTTACCCGCTTTTTTCATTCGTCGTCTAACCTCCCGAATAGTTCGCCGCTGCCTTGATCCGTCGGCGTGAGCCCATTATAGAACGCTTACATTTTCGCCCGATACGGAGCTTCGCGTGAATTCGATGGGATCTTTTTGGCGTTTGCGGGGCGCGTTCGCGGCGAAAGTTCGTTTTTTTGTCCGGAAGTTGGACTTTTGCTTCAATGTCAGCGTTTGCATAGATCGTTCCTCCGCCTTTTGCTATAGTAGATTTACGAGTTGGAACCGCATACACCCGGAAAGGGCGCAGCCGACCTATGAAGCGAATCCGAATGACGAGCATGCGCGCCAAAATGCTCATCATGTTCGTCACCCTCACTTCGATCCCGCTGATCGTCGTCGGGCTTCTCTCCTACCAAAAGTCGTACGACACCGTATCCGGACATAGCAAAGCCTCGACGATGCTGGCCGCGAGCCAGCTCGGACGCAACATCGACGTCCTGTTCGAAGACGCGGGCAAGCTGCTCGAGCTCGGCAAAAACCCGCAAGTCATCCGCTTCCTCTTCTCCCAGACCGACACGTACGAGGACGCCAAAGAGATTCTGAACGCGTTCGGCCTCTACCGGGAAACGTACAAATACGACAGCGTCCTGAACATCACGATGGTCAATCTGTACGGCAGGGGCATAAGCGAGCGCAAGGGCGTCTTCCAGATGGAACGCAACCCGATGCGCAATCCGCACTTCCAGTCGCTGCTCCGCAAGCCGGACGACATTCTGAACGTCGCGCCGCTGGACGCCTCGCCCCTTGATCGGCTGGACGGGTTCGATTATCCGGGGCGGAACGTCATCTCCGTCATGACGACGGTCAAGAACGGCATTACGCACGAGGTCATCGGCTTCATCGTCATCGACCTCGTCGACACCGCGCTCGAGCAGTTCCGGGACAGCGCGGTCATCGGCCGGACCGGCTTCTTCTACGCGACCGACCGGACCGGCCGTCCGGTGCTCTATCCGGACAACGATCCGAACGCATACAAGCTAATAGGCGAGATAGACTTGTCCGGCAAGCTGGCGAGCGAGCAGGCGAGCTACGTCGATTCGACGCATGGCAAGCCGCAATTCGTCGTGTTCACGACGTCCTCGATGACCGATTGGAAGATCGTCGGCATCGTCCCGCTGCAGGAGATAATGGCGGAGGCCAATTCCATCCGGCAGCTCATCATCGTCAGCGTCGCTCTCAGCATTATTTTCGCGATCGGACTGAACTTCTTCATCTCCGCCCGGCTCACCCGCCCCGTCCAGGTGCTCAAGAACAAGATGCGCCAAGCCGCCTCCGGGTACTTCGACGCGAAGGTGAAGCCGACGGGACACGACGAGATCGCCGATCTGGGCAACAGCTTCAACCTCATGCTCGAGAAGATCGACGACCTGATGGCGCAGCACCTAAAGGAGCAGGAGCAGATCCAGAAGGCGGAGCTGCGCACGCTGCAGGCCCAGATTCACCCGCACTTCCTGTACAACACGCTCGATTCGATCGTCTGGACGGCCGAGGCGGGGAAGAACGACCAGGTCATTCAGCTCGTGCAGGCGCTGTCTCGCTTCTTCCGGGTCAGCCTGAACAAGGGGCTCGACTGGATTCCGCTGAAGGACGAACTCGACCACGTTCGCAGCTACCTCGTCATCCAGCAGATCCGGTACCGGGACATTCTCGATTACGAAGTCGACGCGCCGGCGCATCTGGGAGATTGCAGAATGTTGAAAATGACGCTCCAGCCGATCGTCGAGAACGCGCTCTACCACGGGCTCAAGAACAAACGGGGCAAAGGGCTCATCCGCATCGTCTGCGAAGCCGTCTCGGAGCAGGAGCTTCGCGTCGTCGTCGCGGACAACGGCATCGGCATGGACCCGGAACGGCTCGAGAAGCTGCGCGGGCAATTAAGCCGGCACATTATCCCGGAGGAGACGACGGGGTCAGAGGTGTCCGGCGGCTTCGGGCTTCACAACGTCCAGCAGCGGCTCCGGCTCTATTACGGCGATAGTTGCCGCATTCAAGTAGACAGCGTGGACCGGGAAGGCACAACGGTCTCGTTCCACATTCCGAGAGGGCGGCGATGATCCGATGAAGAAAGTAATGCTCGTCGACGACGAGATCGTCATTCGCGAGAACATCCGCGACTGCGTCGATTGGGAGAAGGAAGGGTTCGTCTATTGCGGGGACGCGTCGGACGGAGAGCTGGCGCTGCCGATGATCGAATCGCTGGCTCCCGACATTCTGATTACCGACATCAAGATGCCGTTCCTGAACGGGCTCGAGTTGAGCGCCATCGTGCGCAAGCGGATGCCGGACACGAAGATCATCATTCTGAGCGGCCACGACGAGTTCGAGTACGCGCGGGCCGCGCTTCGGCTCGGCATCGAGGAATATTGCCTGAAGCCGGTCAGCTCGGCCGACCTGATCGCCCTGCTGAAGAGCGTCTCCGCGAAGATCGACAAGGAGAGAAGCGAGAAGGAACGGCAGGGCGACGGCGCCGATCTGGAGCAGTCGCGCGAGAAGCTGCTCGCCGACATCTGCACCGGCATGATCACGACGGCGGAAGCGCTCGACACGGCGTCCGCGCTGTCGCTCAACTTGACGGCACGCTACTACGCCGTCGTCGTCTCGGACATTCGCTGCGACAAGAGCCAGTCCGCGTCCGTCGACTACGCGGTCGTGGAACGGGCGGAAGCCGCGATGCGCCAAGGCCTCGAAGGCTACGCGGAAGCACTGGCCTTCAAGCGCAGCCGCACGGAGCAGGCGTGGATTCTGAAGCACGACGCGCTGCCGAAGCTGGAGGAAGCGCTCGCCTACGTCCGCGGCGAGCTGAAGGCGTCGGTCGAAGCGGCCGCCGGCTGCAGCCTGAGCTTGGGCGTCGGCAGCGTGCAGGAACGGTTGCAGCGCGTTCACTCATCCTTCCTGGAAGCCGAAGAAGACAAACATTGGCGCAGGCTGTCGCTGTCGGCGAAGCGCCGCTGGTCGCTGCGGGCGAGCGACGGCGCGCTCGATCCGGCCGTCTTCTTCGACCGGCAACGGTTCGTCGAATACGTCAAGATCGGCACTCCGGCGGACGTCGGGGCGATCGCCAAGTCGCTCGCCGAAGGGCTCCGCAAAGTCGATTGGCGGAACAATCTGTACGGCTATTACGCGCTAAGCGACTTGACGCTCGAGGTGTTCGAGACGGCGAAGCGCATGTACCGCAACCTCGACGGCTCGGAGGAAGCGCTGCAGCGGTTCCAGCTGCAGATCGGCGACATCGACGGCTGGGAAGGCGCGTCCCGCTACCTTGCCAAGCTCGCCGAGCAGTTCTGGCAATGGCGCAACGGCGCCGCCGACCGGTATGCCGACATGCTCGAGCAAGCGAAGACGTACATGCTGGCCAACTACGGCCAAGACCGGCTGTCGCTGCAGGATGTCGCCGACCATGTCTGCGTCAGCGCCAGCCATCTGAGCAAGGTGTTCAGCCAGGAGACGGGTCAGACGTTCATCGAATTCCTGACGCATGCCCGCATCCGTAAGGCGATGGAGCTGCTGCAGACGACGAACGACAAGTCGTACGAGATCGCGCACCGCGTCGGCTACGCCGACGCCCACTACTTCTCCAACTTGTTCAAGAAGGTGACGGGAATGACGACGAAGGACTTCCGCAAGCAGGGGCGGACGGAAGCGGCTTTCGCCGGCGGGGCGGGTGCCGCGCATGAAGCCGGTTATACTCTGTAAGCGCCGCCGGGCCGCGCCGCTCCTGCTGCTTGCGTTGGCGTTGCTGCTCGTTACGGGAGGCTGTTATAAGGGGGCCGGCGGAAGCGGAGGCGCGGAAGGTTCGGCGGCCGCGCCGGCGGGAGGAACCTCGTCTCCGCCTCCGGCAGCGAGCGGACTGACGTTCGGCATCGTCTATCCGATGGCGCATCCGTTCTACGAGATGATTACCGAGTACGCGAAGGAAGCGGCCGCCCGGCAAGGCGTCCGGCTGCTGGTCAAGGCGCCGGACGAAGCGAATCTCGAGCAGCAGATCCGGATGGTCGAGACGATGATCAAGCAGAAGGTCGAAGGCATCGCCATCGATCCCGTCGACGAGCGCGCGCTCGCGCCGGTCATCGACAAGGCGGCGCAAGCCGGCATTCCGGTCGTCTGCTTCGAGTCGGATTCGCCGACGAGCGGCAGACTTTCCTACATCGGGGCGGACAACCGCCAAGCCGGCGAACGGATGGGCAAGCTGCTGGACGGATTGCTGGAAGGCAAAGGCATGGTCATCGTGGAGACCGGCATGGCGGGCATGGCCAACTTGAAAGACCGGTTGGACGGGCTGCTCGGCTACTTGAACCGGGAGACGGACATCCAGGTCATCGAGGTCCGGTACAACGAAGGCAAGGAAGCCGCCGCGCTGTCCCATCTGGAGGCGATGATCGAGGCGCATCCGCACTTCGACGCTTTCGTCGCGCTGGACGTTATGTCGAGCTCGGCGTCCGTGCTCGTGTGGAAGGCGAGCGGGCTGAACCGGTACGCGCTCTCGTTCGGCATGATGCCGGACATCCGGCAAGCGTTGGACAACGGCCAGATGACCGCCGTCGTCTCGCACAACGAGGAGCTGTGGGGGGAGCGGATCGTCTCGCGGCTGCTCGAAGCTTCGCGGGGCGAGGCGATTCCGGCGTTCGACGACATGGGGACGACGGAGGTTCAGCGGTAATAGCAAAGAGCCTTCTCCTTAGGGAAAAGGCTCTTTGCCGTACGTTCCTAACCCCGCTACCCGCCCAATGGCCCTAAATTTACGTACATCGCCCGGAACGCCGCCGGCGACACGCCTTCGGCACGGCGGAATTGCCGGCTGAAGTACTTGGCGTCCTCGTAACCGCACGAGAACGCGACTTCCTGAACCGGCAAGTTGCACTCCGCGAGCAGCTTGCGGGCTTTGTTCATGCAGAGCAGCGTGAAATACGCGTGCGGCGTCGAGCCGTACTGCCGCTTGAACAGCCGCCGGATCTGCGCCTCGCCCAGCGACATCGTCCCCATCGCTCCGGGAAGCTCCCCGAATCGGACGTCGCCCTGCTCGACGTGCTTCATCAACCGGTCGGCTAGCGCCGTCACCTCGGCATGGTCAGCCTGCGGATCGCCGCGCATCGACGTCGCCCCGTGCGGAACCTCGACGTACGCGGTCCGCCCGGCCTCGATGTCCTGCGCGAGCCGAAGCAGCATCTCGCTAAGCGCGATCTGAAGCTGCAGCTGCCTGTACTTCTCGGCTTCCCGCGGGTACAGCGAAACGATCCGCGAGATCGAATCGACCACTTCTGCGCCGACCGAACGGAACGCGACCGCATGCGGCAGCCATAGCGAGCCTCGCTTGTGCGCGGGAGCCGGCTCGCGGCCATGCTCGTCGATCAGATAGTCCAAGGCGGACCGCTCCGACGGCAGATGCTCCCAGTCGAAGTGGATCGCCGCGTGGGCATCGATCGGACCCGACAGCTTGTGCACGGTGCCCGGAGGAATGAGCAGCAGATCGCCTTGCTCGAACCGAACGGTAACGGGGCCGACCGTCATCGTGCCTTCCCCCTTCTCGATCCAGACGAACTCATGGTCGAAAATAAGGCGAGGCACGAGATCCATCCGCTGAACGAGGCGATGGGCGAACCGAATATAGGGCCGTATCGTGTTCCATTGCAGCAGCTCCATGAACCGCAACATCCGCAATCCCCCGTCGTTAGACCGAACAAAGTCGTTTACCGACATTATAGCTTAATCATGAACGACGCGAATACGGAACTCTTCCAAGAGGCCGTAAGGAAGGAGGTCGTACGCTTCCGCCGAAGGCTCGGCGAACATCGGCGCTCTCTTCCAATTATCCGGCCAAGCCGAGTTGCGAGGCTTGCCCGGATCCAGATGCGGCCCGAGCAAGTTCTTGAAGCTGCCGCTTACCCGCAGCGAGATCTCGTTGCTGCCCGGCTTCGCGAACGGCGTAAGATCCGGACCGACGTCGTTGCCGGCGCCTAGCAATCCGATCATCTTGCCGTTCACCCATACGGACGCCACCGTTCCTTCCCAGCGGGGGAACGTCGCGAGCACCCGACCGCCAAGCCGATCCAGCTCGAAAGTCTTCTCGTAAGTGAACGCGCCTCCATAGAACGGATACCCCTGCTCGACCCAGGAGCCGGTCCGAATCGCATCGTTCGCCCGGCCGATCGTCCATCTGCCGTCTTGCGCGTTCACGTCGAACGATCCTCGCAAGTAGACGGCTTCGATCTCCAGGAATACGGAGAAGACGTCCGCCGTCAGCGTGATCCGATTCATGCCCTCCGTTACGAAGGCGGCAATATCGGCTTCGCCGAGATGGTGATCGAGCCATGCGCCCTTATCCGGCTTCCAATCGACCGGATTGCCGTTCACGGATAGCCGGTAATGCTCTGACCGTTCCGCGAACAGGGACAATCGACCCGGAATGCCGCCTTCTCCGATCGAGAACGAATAGACGACCTCGAAGCCGCTTCCCGGCCCGAACGTGTCCCGATCCAATACCCGCCGTTTGAATTGCACGCTGCTATCCCAAGGGTTGCCGTCGAAGCCGCGATGCTCGAAGAGGAACCGGCCCGCTTGGATCGTATGGATGCCTTCGTACTTCCGGGTACCGACGTCAAGATCGCAGTAGTGCAGCGGAAGCACGTTGTCTTCCTCCGCGGCGATCCGCAGCGACGACGCCTTCACGGCCTCGTCTATCGGCGCGATCGCGCTTGCCGCTTCCGCGATATCGCCAACCTCCGTTACCTCCGTCTTCGCCGAATCGTCGAACACCCGGTACAACGCCGAACCGTAGGCCGGAAGCTCGACGTCGAGCCGAATCGTACCTTCCGTCGAGTTGGCGCGCGGAGCTTCCTTCACGCTTCCGTCCCATGCGTCCCATCTCTCGGCGCGCGCGCCGGCGAGCAGCAGCCCGGATGCCACGGCAACGTTCCGCGGATTCGCGATGAAGCATAAGTACGAGCCGTCCCCCAGCTCCCGGCGCAAGTGAGCGACGCCGGAAGGCACTCGCTCCGGCTCCGTCCAGGCGAACCGGACGGGGACGAGCGCTTCGATCGCCGCGGCCAGCGTATCCAGAGTCACGCTCTTCCAATTCGGATGCGAAGCTAGGCCGATCGGGCGATCCGCTTGCACCGCCATCCCGTCCACGTACGCCGGGTCGGAACGCAGCGCCAGCACGGTGCCGCCTTGCTCCATGTACGTCCGCAGCAGCTCGACCGTCGTGCCTACCATATGCAACATCTCCGCGGGCACGACGACGACGTCGTACGTTCTTCGGGCTACGCGCAGCTTCCCGCCTTCCCCGCTCCCGTGCCGTCCGAGGATGAACTCGTCGCCGAAGTCGTAGTCGATCCCTTGATCGCATAGCCGGAGCGCTAGACGCGCGTATGCTTCCGCGTCGAGCGGCTGCGGATCGCCTTGCGCCGGCTCCGGCTTCCCGAGGAACGCGGCCGTCGTCGGATGCAACAGCAGCACGCGGTTGCGAGTCGCCCCCTGCGACAGGGCGAACGACAGCCGGGCTTGATACTCCGTCATGCCGGCGTATTCGCCCCACCACGGCTGTCGCCAGTCGAACGACTGCGGATGATCCCGCTTGCGCGCCCCCGCGATCGTGGAGTAGGTCAGATGTTGGTTGATGAAGTTGATGCCGTGGACCATCAGCCAATCGCCCATCCGCTTGAAGTCGCCGAAGCTCGCGTCCCAGCCGCCCGCGCCGTACGATTCGCACAGCACGCGGGGCCGATCGAACTGGTTGGCGACGCTGTGCGCCTCGCGAACGGTCAGCGTCAGCAGCAGGTCGTTGCGGATCGCTTCCTCATGACCGTAGCTTGCATACGGATCGTCGCTCTTCAACACGCTGGACAGCAGCATGTCGATCGCCGGCCAATGCATGTACTCGTACATAGACATGACCGCGGGTGACGCCATCGAATACCAGGGATACGGCCAATGGTGTTCCATGTAGTGGCCGGTGTACGCGACTCCATGGGCTTCGCACCACTCCGAGATCGGCTCCGCCGAATTGCTGGCCCATAGCTCGCGCATCGTGCGGTAATAATCGAACCTGATTCGGCCGACGGGTTGCGTCAATGCATCGTCCGGGAGGTCGAAGAACAAGGCGGGCAAGCACGGACGAAGGTCATAGCCGTTCAGTCTCTCGAATTCGCCCGAGAACCAATGCGTGAACGGCGCCGTCCGTTCGCTGGATACGTACAAGGCGCCCGTGCACACCGCCGGCTCGTCGGTGAAGATCGCCGGAATCGTCGTGCCGAACCGGTCGCCGAACCGCGCGTAATACGCCTCGTGCGTCGTCTCGAGAAACTTGCGCGTCACTTCCGGACGCAGAACGTCGGTATAGGCGAAGCCGCCGAGCCAAGGCGTCGTTCCCGGCACGGTCAGCTCGAAGACGAGGAACCGCGATCCGTATTCGCCCCAACGGTCCGTCGCGATGCGGGTCACGTCGCGCAGCAGCTTGCGCGTATCTCCTTCTCCCTCATACGCGTAGGCTTGGACGAGGCGATGAACGCCGGCGAGCTCCTCGGCGCTCGACCCGATCTCCCGAACGGCGACCGCTTGCGCCAAGCAATCGGGCAGCTCTTGGGACACATGGCCCCCCGCGAAGCCGGACGGGTAGGAGTTCTCGTCGTAGATGTAGAGCTTCATGCCGAGCGACTCGGCGATTCGCATCGCTTCCCCCCACAGCGCGAACCATTCCTCGGACAAGTAAGGGGTTATCAGACCGGGGCGAGGGTGGACGAAAGCGCCGCCGAAGCCATGCGTGCGAAGCTCGGTCAGTTGCTCGCGGATGCGCTCCGCGTTCATGTCGTCGTTCCATACCCATAAAGGCGCCGTGCGATAATCGGATGTAGGGTTCGCGAACGATTCGCGCATCGATTCCATAGCAGAGATCCTCCTAAGAGATGAATGGCTGAATGCCTTCATTATAGGAGGATACGGATCGCGACCGGGAGAAGGAAACCGCTCGTTTAGGTGGACTTTTTGGACTTTTGTCTTGCCATCGCGACGAGCAGCATCAAGACGGGCAAGCCGACGCACAAGACGGGGAGGACGTACGGAACGGCGAATTTCTCGGGGAAATCGATGGACGACTCGACGTAGTTAAGGGGAATAAGCGCCATGCCCGCGCCGACCGCGGCGATGATCCAGGCGATCGGCCGCCAATTGCGAGCGCCGACGAGCTGCGCCGTCCCGTAGCTGGAGACGAACAGGTACAGCGTCAGCTTCGCGAACACGCTCATGATCCACACCGAGACGAGCACGGCGTCGAGATTCTCGATGACTCCGCTGACCGACAGCGAACGAACGACGAGGAGCATCGGGTACGGATACCCTTGCGTCGCGTGCAAGCCGAAGACGAGCAGGCAGGCGAACACCGACAGTACCGTGAACAGCCCGGATACGAAGACGCCGATCACGGCGTGGCGAATGACCTTCCGGCGCGTGCGCACGAAGGAGACGAGCACCATGAGCATAATGCAATCGCCGAGGAACACCGCCGTAGGGAGCGCCCCCTTCATAATCGACGGCCATCCGCTGTCGACGAATACGGGGAGCAAGTGGTCGCTGTCCATCCGGTTGATCGCGAACAAGACGGGGCAGAACACTCCGACCATGATCAGCGGTCCGAGCAGCTCGCAGCATTTGGCGATCGCGTCCACGCCGTGAAGCGCGAGGTACAGCACGACGGCGACCATGAGAAGCACGATGACCGACGGCGGCGTGCGGGGCAAGATCGTGCCGACGATGAAAATCTTGAATTGCTGCAGGATGATCCCGAACAGACTGATCCAGAACAGCAGGTAAAGCACCGAGATCGCGCCTCCGATCCATCTGCCCGCGAGCTCCCGGGAGAATTCGATCAGCGTGCGGCCGGGAAACATCGCGCTCAGCTTCGCGCATACGTACGCGATGCCGCCTCCCGCCGCGGAGGCGAGTAGAGCCGAAATCCATGCGTCTTGATTGGCGATCCGGAACGTCGGCGTCGTCGTCAGCAGCAGCGTCATGATGATCTGCATGCTGACCATCATCCAGAACAATTGACGGCTCGTCAAGGTCATCTCCCTCATCCCTTCCCCTCCTTATCGCGCCCCGTC
The DNA here is from genome assembly GCF_042675445.1 of Cohnella sp. GCM10027633. Lineage (NCBI taxonomy): Bacteria > Bacillati > Bacillota > Bacilli > Caryophanales > Paenibacillaceae > Cohnella > Cohnella sp. GCM10027633. The sequence continues at coordinate 368,689 of NZ_JBHTGV010000004.1, forward strand.
TATGTTCTCAAGTTGGCGATACCCGCCTTACGCAGCCTGCATTTCACTTCGAGCGTAACGTCGACTTCCCGGAACTTCTCGTCCCAAAGCCCCGACGCTTGCTTCCATTCGCGCGGATACTTCTTGTGGAAGGCGCGCGCGAAGCCGAGCACGTCCGCGTTCAGCCCCCCCTGCACTTCGTTCAGAGGCCGCCGGAGCAGCTCCTTGATCGCATCGTCGAACTTCGGCTCGAGCGCCCGCAGCGCGCCCGGCGTATCGAACAGGTCGATGCTCGACGAATTCTGCACGATATCCGCGTCGAGCCGAAGCCGCACGGTCATCTTCCACTCGCCGTTCTCGATGCGCGGCACGTACCTGAGCTTGCGTCCGACGAGCTCGGCGGTGATTTTACCCCCGGCCTCCTTGATCGTGATCGCGAAGTTCTTCCCTTGCTTCCTCGGATGCAGCCATTGGAATCCGAGTTGCATCCCTTGGGCATCCTTCTCGCCGATCCAACCCGCCAGCTTGCCGTTCTTGATGACCGCCATGCCTTTGACCGTCAACGCCTGCTTCGGGGTGGCGCTCACCAATAACGTCATCGTCTCCGCCTCCGGCAGCACGAAAGCCCTCGCCTCTCCCGTCATCAGCTCTTCGATGTAGTTCATGTTGTACGTGCTGACCTGGGGCATGTTCGAGACACGAATGATCGTATCGTACGAATTCGGATCGTTCAACGATTGCAGCATCTCCCTGGCATGGCCCCTCGTGACGAAGAAGTTCGCCTGCTCTCGCGGTTCGATATCCCGAAACAAGAAGTCGAACTCGTCCTTGATGCCCCGGCTCGCGAGCGCTTCGCCGATGATGATCATCTTGGCGTGATCCCACGACAGCGCCCTCGGCACGCGGTTCTGGATGAATCCCAGCGCTTCAGGAACGGAAGGCCCGCTGCCCGTGAAAGTGATGACCCGGCCTTCGCCGCCGTCGCCCCCTCCGCCGGCCGTCGGATTCGGCACGAACACTTGGATCGTCAGCCGCACGGCGTCGTCCTTCTCGGCATCCATGCCCGCGGCGAGGATGAAGCCCACGTTGCTCACCTCGTCCTGGTCCCAGCAGCCGGACGACGGCGCGAGCGCGAGCAGCGCGAGAAGAAGCCGAACGAACCGCGCCGCCCGTCTACGCCCGATCTTCCGAGCTTCCTCCATTGCGGATCAGATCCCCTTTCGCGAAAAAAGAAGGCCGGCGTTTCATGCGCTTCAACGGCGCGCGAATGATCGTATCCTTCAGCCCGCTCGGATCGATCGGCGCGAGCGGCGACAAGTAAGGCACGCCGAACGACTTCAGGCAGCATAGATGGCTGACGATCGCGAGGATGCAGATGACGAGGCCGTACAAACCGACAAGGCCGGACAACAGCATGATCGGGAACCGCAGCAGCCTCAACGTCACGCTGATCGAGTATTGCGGCAGCATGAACGAGGAGATGCCCGTAATCGCCACGATCATGACCATCGGCGCCGATACGATGCCCGCCTGGATCGCTGCCTGGCCGATGACGAGCGCGCCGACGATGCTGACCGCCGATCCGATCTGCTTCGGCAGCCGAACCCCCGCTTCGCGCAGAGCCTCGAACGTGATCTCCATGATGAGCGCTTCCATCCAAGCGGGGAACGGTATCTCCTCCCGCGATCTCGCCACGCGAAGCAACAGCGTCGTCGGCACCATCTCGTGATGGAACGTCAGCACCGCGACGTAGACGGAAGGGGCGAGCAGCGCCATCGCGAAGAACATGTACCGCAGCCAGCGTATGAACGTTCCGATCAGGAACCGTTCGTTATAGTCCTCGGACGATTGCATGAGCGACCAGAACGTCGTCGGCGCGATGAGCGCGACGGGCGTGTTCTCGGCGAGAACGACGACGCGTCCTTCCATGAGCGCGGCGACGGCGACGTCGGGACGCTCGGTCATCTGCAGCTGCGGGAACGGAGAGTAATTCGTCCCTTCCAGCCATTCTTCGAGGGTGCCGCTCTCGGGCACGTTGTCGACGTCGATGCGGGCCAGCTTGTCCGCGACTTCGGCGACGACCTCGGGCTTCGCGATGCCTTGGATGTACGCGAGCCGGACTGGCGTCTTCGACAACCGCCCGACGGTGAACGACCGGAACTTCATCGCCGGCGACCGAACCCTGCGGCGCAGGAGCGTCATGTTGACGGCCAGCGACTCGATGAAGCCGTCCCTGGATCCGCGGACGACGGATTCGGCTTGCGGTTCTTCGACCGACCGGACGGGATAATGCGTCAATCCGAGCGTTAAAGCCCCCTCGATTCCGTCGACGAACACGACGGGGCAAGCGTCCATCACGTCGCGCACGACGTCGGCGAACGTCCGGATCTCCCGGCAGTCGGAAATCGCCAGCGCCTCCCGGACGCTCCCGATCGTCCCGAACGATCCGGCGTCCGCCCGTTGCAGCGGCTCGAGCGCCTGCTTGTCGAGCAGCTCGGCGTTCACCATGCCTCTGACGTATACCGCGTACAGCTTCCTCTCGCCGGCCGCGAACGCGTCATGAACGACGACGTCCTCGCAGCCTGAGAAAGCCGTCCGAACGATGTCCATATCGCGTTCCGCGTCTCCCGTCAGACGCGAAGCCAACGTCTGTCCGTCTAATCCCGCGTATTCCGCTTGCGCCTCGGCCATGTCGCTCCCTTCTTTCCTTATCCGTTGTTGTGCGCCCGATGCGTGAATATTATTCCATCTTAGCGATCTCCGAGGAACGAGAGGTAAATAAAGGAGCGCATTGAGCCATACTATCCGAATCCGGACATCGGTATCGCCGCCTTGGGCGAACGAATGGAAAGGAGGAGCTCGCGAATGCGCAAAGTCAACGAGCCTTACGAACGGAAGAAAAAGCGCGGAGCAAGCGGGACGGATGCCCGGTCTTCCGGCTCGAGCCGGCTTGACGTCTACTTGGAGGCGAATCTGGAACGCATCCGCGACGAGCTCGGCTCGAACCCGGATCTCGTGATACGCCGGTTCACCCTTCGGTTGAAGAGAGAGCTGCAGGTAGCGGCGATCTACCTGGATTCCGTCTCGGACAAGCAGCTCGTGAACGACTTCGTCTTCCGTTCGCTCATGTCGCCGTCTTTGCCAGAGCCGCCGGACGGCGTCGATACGCCGGAAGCCGCGTTCCGGTACGTCTGCGACAACGCGCTGGCCGTCGGTCAGATCGAAGCGATCGCGGATTGGCAGACAATGTCGCTCGAGGTGCTTATGGGCAAGACGGCGCTCTTCGTGGACGGCTGGGACGAATGTCTCTGCGGCAACACGATGGGCGGAGAGCGGAGAGCGGTATCGGAAGCGAGCACCCAGGTCGTCATCCGCGGGCCGAAGGACAGCTTCTCCGAGTCGATCTCAACGAACGTCGGCCTCGTCCGCCGCCGGATCCGCACGCCCGACTTCAGATTCGAAGCGATCAAGATCGGCTCGATCACGAAGACGACCGTCGTCATGATGTATCTCAACAACATCGCCAAGCCGGAGATCGTGGGCGAGGTACGCAAGCGGCTCGCCGGCATCGACACGGACGCCATTCTGGAATCGGGCTACATCGAGGAGTTCATCGAAGACAATTGGCTCTCTCCGTTCCCGACCGTATACAACACGGAGCGGCCGGACGTCGTCGCCGCGAACTTGATCGAAGGGCGGGTCGCCATCATCGTCGACGGCACCCCGTTCGCGCTTGTCGTGCCGACCGTGCTGTCGCAGTTCTTCACCGCGGCCGAAGACTACTATCAGCGGTACGACATCGGCAGCTTCGTTCGGGTGCTGCGTTACCTCGCCTTCGTCATCGCGCTGTTCGGACCCGCTTCCTATATCGCGCTCACGACGTTCCACCAGGAGATGCTGCCGACGCCGCTGCTCATCAACTTGTCCGGCGCGCGCGAAGGCGTACCTTTCCCGGCGCTCGTCGAAGCGTTCGCGATGGAGATCAGCTTCGAAATCCTGCGCGAAGCCGGCATACGGATGCCGCGGGCGGTAGGACAGGCCGTCTCGATCGTCGGCGCGCTCGTGCTCGGCGAAGCGGCGGTGCAAGCCGGCATCGTCTCGCCGATCATGGTCATCGTCGTCTCGATTACGGCTATCGCCAATTTCTCGATCGCGTCCTACAATCTCGCGATTACCGCCCGCCTGCTGCGCTTCCTGTTCATGCTCGCCGCGGGCTTCCTCGGCTTCTATGGCATGATGCTCGGCTTGATTATGCTCGTCGCGCACATGAATTCGCTTCGTTCGTTCGGGGTCGCGTTCCTATCGCCCGCCGTGCCGTTCCGACCCGAGCAGTGGAAGGACTACTTGCTCCGGTTTCCGCATTGGAGCAAGCGGCGACGGCCCGACAACGTTGCGGCAGCGCCCGAACGGATGCCGCCCGGCCAGGGGCCGCATATCGACGCCGACGGGGCCGGAGGAAGCGACGGAAGCGGCGGCGCGAATAGGGCCACCGGGCCATGAAGACGCGCGCAGTCGCTCTCGCCAAGCTCATTGCCGTCGCAACTGTGTTCGCGTCGTTGCTCGCGGTCGCGGGTTGCTGGAACAGCCGCGAGCTGGACAAGCTGGCGATCGTTACCGCCATGGCCATCGACCGCGTGCCGGAAACCGGCGAATACGAGCTCGCCTTTCAAGTCGTCATGCCGTCCAGCGTGACGCATCAAGGCGCGGGCAACGGAGACATGCCGTTCACCGTGTACGGCATACGCGCGCCGACGCTGTTCGAAGGCATCCGCAAAGCGTCGAAGCAAGTGCCTCGCCAGCTGTTCTTCTCGCACGTCCAAGTCGTCGTCATCGGAGAGCGGCTGGCGAAGTCCGGCATTATGGAACTGTTCGACTTCTTCGAACGTTCGCACGAGGTGCGGCTGACGTCCATGATGCTCGTCGCGAGGGGCGAGCGGCCGGACAAGCTCGTCAGCATTCTCGTTCCGCTCGAGAAGTTGCAATCGAGCGCGTTGCTCGGCGAGAGCACGCTGTCCGCCAAAATCTGGGGGGAGACGATGGCCGTCGAGATCGACGATGTCATCCGCAAGCTGATCAACGCCGGCGCCGAACCGACGATCGGCGGCCTCAAGCTGGTCGGCAGCGACAAGGCCGCCGGCCAGCGCAAGAGCATGGATCAGACGCGCCCGCCTTTCCATCTCGAAGTATCGGATATCGCGATGTTCCGGGAAGGCAAGCTGGCCGGCTGGCTGGAGAACGGGAGCGCCCGCGGCTTGATGTTCGGCCTGAACAGGATCAAGAGCTCGATCTTGAACTTGCCTTGCGACGATATTCCCGACGGCGTCGCGCTCGAGATCATCAAGAGCAAGACGAACAAGGAAGTCGTCATGCAGAACGGACGACTCAAAGTGAACGTAATCGTCAGCGCCGAAGGCAACGTAGGGGAAGTGAAGTGCGACATCGCCTTGGAGAATCTCGGCGTGCTGCGGGAATTGGAGGAGCATTGGGAGGGCGAGGTCAGGAACGAGATTATGATGTCCGTCCGTCAAGCCCAGGCGATCGAAGCGGACGTGTTCGGCTTCGGCATGCAGCTCCAGCGCAAGCATCCGAAGTTGTGGAAGAGCGTCGAGAAGGAATGGGGGAAGATTTTCGCGGAAGCGGACGTGAACGTCACGTTCCACGGCATCATTCGCAGGACGGGCATGCGCGGCAAGTCGATCATGGAGAAACCGTGACGAGAGAGGAGGGAACGCATGAAGTATCCGCTTGAAACGATGGGACCGTTGCATCTATTCGCATGGGTCGTGCTGTTCGAGCTCGGCTCGGCGGTCGTCATTCCGATCGGCATGGAAGCCAAGCAAGGGGCTTGGCTCGTCATCCTCGCCGGATGCCTGATCGGCGTCGCCTTCATGGGCGGCGTATACGGCCCGTTGTTCCGGATGTTCCCGGACATGCCCTTGACCGGTTACTTGCGCCGGATATTAGGCTCGGTTCCCGGCTGGATCGTCGGCTTCGCGTACATGCTGTACTTCATCTATATCGCCGGGCGCAACACGCGTGACTTCGGCGATCTGCTCGCCGCGGCGTCCTACGACGCCACGCCGATGTTCGCGATCGACGCTCTGATGGTGCTGGCCGTCGGCTACGTGCTCCATCTCGGAATCGAGGTGTTCGGAAGGACGGCGTTCGTCTTCTTCGTGTTCACCGGCGGCATCTTCGCGCTCATCGTCGTGCTCGTCCTGTTCTCGGACATGGCGGACGCCCACCGCATGCTGCCGGTGCTCCCGGACGGCTGGCAGCCGGTATGGAAGGCGCTGTATCCGACGAACATCACGTTCCCGTTCGGGGAGATGATCGTCATGACGATGTTCCTGCCTCATCTGAACCGGCGGTTCAAGCCCGTGCGGATCGGCATCGGGGCCATGGCGCTCAGCGCTGCGCTGCTCTGCGTCGCGATGTTCGTCAACGTCTCCGTCCTCGGCATCGAGATCGCCGGCCGCGCGACGTTCCCGCTGTTCACCTCGCTCAGCCGGCTTCGCCTCGCCGAATTCGTGCAGCGGATGGACGCGGTCGTGCTGCTGCTGCTCGTCATCTCGAGCTTCTTCAAGATCGGCACGTTCATGTTCGCCGCCGTCTTGGCCGCGCGCGACTTGTTCAAGACGGTCAATTACAAGACGCTCGTCTTGCCCGTCGCCCTCGTCGTCCTCGTCTCTTCGCTGCTGATGGCGGGCAGCTTGACGGAGCACCTGGAGGAGGGGCTGAAGATCGTGCCGTATTATCTCCACTTGCCGTTCCAGTTCGCCATCCCGGTCTTGCTATTGCTGGTCGGATGGCTGCGGCGGGGTAGCCGCTCCTCCTCCGGATGACGCGGCGGGTGCGTTAGATCCGCTCGATTGGCTTGCTCCGCCGCTTGTTCCGTCGCTAGTGCTGCCGCTCGCTCCGCCCTTGCGGCCGAACGCCATTCCGAACGCGGCCACGATCGGCTTGCGCAGGAACACGAGCAGCAACGCGAGAACGATCGTACGCTCGATCGGATCCATCATGCGGAAGATGAACGCGATGTTCTGCCCCATATGGCCGACGCCGATGCCGAGCAGCGTGTCCATCGCCGTATCGAGCGCGATGCTGCAGACCAGCAGCAGCAGGAATATCCAGTAACGTTTCCAGTACATAAGAGCCGCTCTCCTTATTCCATCTTGGGGATAGCGTTCCCTAAATCCGGGAAATCGTCGACGGAGGACAGCATCCTCTTCTTCGCCTGCCCTTGATGTCGCGCTAGTTGTACCAACTAGAAGGATGCGAACAGCGGGTAGTAGCAATTTAGTTGTACGAGAATCTAGCCCATACCTCTAACGCTTCGGCGCTTCAGGTCCCTCGCCAAAGCACAACGGCCGCCCCGAAGAGGTCGGCCGTCATGGGACTCGCCTAGCTTATTCGAACGCCGTGCCGCGCTTCACGGCCGAGATGACGCGCATGACCTCTACCGCTTCGTCCGTCGAGATCGGGAACGGCGCCCCGCCGCGAACCGAAGCGTGCAGCGCCTCCCAGATGTCGACGATGCCGGACGGGGCGACCGGGAACGACCGGTCGACCCAAGTGAGCGTCTCCGCGTTGCCGAACGTCTCGCCCGGCGTGCCCGGATCGGCGACCCGCTCGGACAGCGCGACGTCCGGGTCGAGCGCGCGCACTTGGATGACGTTGCCGGTCAGCGTCAGGCTGCCGCGCGTACCGTATACCGTATACAGCGGAGACGGGATTCCGACGCCGCCGCTGATCTCCAGGTCGACGACGCGTCCGTTCTCGCCCTTCATTACGATCTTGACGTGGTCCTCGCTGTCGCCGGCCGCCGCGACCCGCTTCAGGTCGCTCCATACCGAGTCGACCGGGCTCTCCAAGAATCGCAACGCCTGGTCGACGACGTGCGGCCCCCAGTTGAGCAGCTGCCCGCCCCCGTAGGCGCGAATCGTCTGCCAGTCGTCCCGGCGCTGGTAATTGTGCCTGTTCAGCTTCACCTCGTACACGTCTCCAAGCTGTCCCGACGCGATAATCTCGCGGACGTGCATGAAATCCTCGTCGAACCGGCGATTGTGCCGGACGAACAGCTCTCCCGCCGACCTCTCCGCGGCATTCGCCAGCCGCAACGCCTCTTCGTGGTTCAGGCTGAGCGGCTTCTCCATGAACACGTGCTTGCCGGCGGCCAGCGCCGACAACCCGTGCGCGCAATGATCCGAAGACCGCGTCGTGATGTCGACGAGCTCCACGTTCGGATCGGCCAGCAACTCCTCGTACGTCTCGTAGACGGCGCAGCCGTACCGCTCCTTCATCTTCTCCCGCCGGGTCGCGATCGGATCGCAGGCCGCGACGATCTCGAACAGATGCTCCTTGCCGGCCAGCTCCTCGCAATGCATGCCCCATCCAGCCCGGCCAAGTCCGGCGAGCCCGACGCGAATGGGCTTGCCCGTATCGTTACCGCTCATTCGAATCTCTCCTCTATGTCTCTAGTATCCGGCTTCCCGTACGTATTGCCTGCTTGCTCGCAAATCGTCGAGCGGCTCGTTCAAGTGCCTGTCGTGCTCGACGAATACCCAGCCATCGTAGCCGGAATTGGACGCCGCCTTCAGCACCGCCGCGTTGTCGAGCCCGATGTTGCCGCGGCCGAGCCCGCAGAAGTAGCCGCGCTTCGTCCAATCGGACTGGCCCGAATCGGTCTCGATCCAATCCTTCAGGTGTAGGACGGCGAGCCGGTCCGCGTACTTCGCCGCGATCGCTTCCGCGTCGCCCCCCATTGCCGCCAGATGGGCGGTATCGAACACGAGCTTGCTGTCCGGGCATTCCGCCAGGAACGCCTCGAGCTGGTCCTGCGTCTCAACCGGCGTGCCCATATGGTTGTGCAGCGCGACGTCGATGCCGTATCGCTTGCAAGCCTCCCCTTGGATGCGGACTTGCCGGCAGAAGGCGTCGAAGCTTCTTCCGTCGACGCTCGTCCAGACGTACCTCTTGCCCAGCGCCGCCGTATAACGAATCGACAGCTCCGCCGTCGGCGCGCGCACCGTCGCGAAGTCCATGCCCAGCTTCCGGTAGAGCGCCGCCGCTTCCAGCGCATGCTCCCCTCCGGCGACCGTAAGCCGCTCGATCCCTTCGTAGCCGATGTCCCGCAGGCCGCGCAGCCGCTCCTCCAGGTCGAAGCACGCGCCGCCGTCCCAGACGTTCATGCCGTAGTCGGCAATGCCGATTCTCATCGTCAATCCCTCCATGACGTATCCATACTGCTTCTCCTATCGCGATTCCATTGTGTCACCGCTTGCGGTCCCGTGCCTACTGTGAATCCCGCGCATCGCTATGAATAATGGTGCGATTGCGCGACATTGCTCCCATCCCCGCACCCTGTCCGCCGACTAGCACGCGGTCGGAATGATCCGTTTCGCTCCGTTTCGCACCCCCGAAGCTCTGGATAGCTCGATCTATCCCACTCCCAAGTCCGTCGTGGACGCTCATCGACTAGATATACGCGATATGCTCGATTTTTCGAAGCCAGATCCGGATTTAGCCCCGCTCTTTCGCGATGTATTCGATTTTTTCAATCACATTTTCGACTTTTGTCCAACCGGCGCGAATTGTACTCGGTTTTTCATATACAATTCAGAATTCCGCCTGATCGGAGGGAATTGTATTCGGTTTTTCATATCCATTCATCCATTCCAGAATTTCACCCATTTGGCGCGCAACGTGAGTAGGAAGCGAACCGTCCCGAAACGCCGCAACAACGCCCGCGGCAACGATCGCCGCGGGCGCACTCTTCGACTATCGATAATCAATAAGGAGACAAGTAGCTGCCGGCGACGACCGTGATCGTCGAGATGCCCGGTCCCGTCCAGCCTACCGATAGATGGTCGGCGCTGGCATCCTCCTTGTGCAGCACTTCGACGTAGTAAGATTGCCCCGCGACGAGGTTGATCGCCGCCGACTGCTGGGCGGACGAAACCGTCCATTGCCGGTAGCCGGTATACGTATTGACGTATGCGATGCGCGTCTTGTTCGCCGGATTGACGTCCGTGCTCAGCCACAGCTCGCCCGCGTTGTCGCTCGCGAGGTAGAACGTGTACGCGCCGTTGACGGTCGGCGTAATGTAGCCGCGGATGCGGTCCGCGTAGCCGTTGCCCCAGTTCGACGGGCCTTCGAGGCTCGTAAGCGTCTGCGTGCCCGTCGGCGTCGTGCCGACCGGAATGTTCGCGATCGAGTCGCCGCCGACGCCGGTCCAGTATTCGCGCACGATCGAGCCCGTGCCGCCTCCGCCGCCGGAGGACGCGCTCGTCGTCACCGACAGCGCGGAGCTCGCCGTGGAGACGTTGCCCGCCGCGTCCTTCGCGCGTACGGTATAGCTGTATGCCGTGCTCGGCGCGAGACCGGTGTCCTGGAACGTGGTCGCGGACCCCGCCACTGTACCCGCCAGCGTCGTGCCGCGATAGACGTCGTAGCCGGTCACCCCGACGTTGTCGGTCGAAGCCGCCCACGATAGCCCGACCGTCGTGGACGTTACGCCCGACGAAGCCAATCCCGTCGGCGCGGTCGGCGCCTGCGTATCCGACGATCCGCCGCCCGCATACGGCGACAGGAAGCTGCCGTCAACGACCGTGACGGCGGAGATGCCAGGACCGGTCCAGCCGACCGACAGATGGTCGCCGCCGTTCTTCTCCTTGTGCAGCACTTCCACGTAATATCGTTGGCCTGCCGTCAACGCGATCGCGGCCGACTGCTGAGTGGTAGACGCATTCCATTGTCGGTAATTGGTCCAGCCCGACACGTAGGCGATCTTCGTCTTGTTCGCCGGGTTATCGCCGGTACTCAGCCATAGCTCGCCCGCGTTGTCGCTGGCGAGATAGAACGTATACGTCCCGCTCGCCGTCGGCGTAATATACCCTCTGATCCGCGTCGCGTAGCTGTCCGCCCAATTCGTCGGGCCTTCTAGACTCGTCAGCGTATCGCTGCCCGTCGGCGTCGTGCCTACCGGGATGTTCGCGATCGTCTCGCCGCCGACGCCGGTCCAGTACTCGCGCACGATCGAGCCCGTTCCCCCGGCGGCGCTCGTCGTGACCGACAACGCGCCGCTCGCCGCGGAGACGTTGCCCGCCGCGTCCTTCGCGCGGACCGTGTAGCTGTACGCCGTGCTCGCCGACAGTCCCGAGTCCTGGAACGTCGTCGCGGATCCCGCCACTGTGCCCGCCAGCGTCGAGCCGCGATAGACGTCGTAGCCGGTTACGCCGACATTGTCGGTCGAAGCCGTCCACGACAGGCCGGCCGTCGCCGACGTTACCCCCGTCGATGCCAATCCCGTCGGAGCGCTAGGAGCCTGCGTATCGGAAGGTCCGCCGCTCGAGTACGGCGACAAGTAACCGCCGCCGATGACCGTCGTGACCGGAATCCCGGGCCCCGTCCAGCCGACCGACACGTGGTCGCCGCTATGCCCTTCCTTGTGCAGCACTTCCACGTAATACGATTGGCCGCCGACGAGCGTGATCGCCGAAGATGTCTGCGCCGGAAAACGCGTCCATTCCCGGTAATTCGTCCAGTCGGTCGTGCTGGCGATGAGCGACTTGTTCGCCGGGTTAGCATCCGTGCTGAGATATAGCTCGGCCTTGTCGTCGCCCGCGATCCGGAACGTGTAGCTGCCCGTCACGTCCGGCGTAATGTAGCCGCGGATGCGCGCCCCGAAAGCGTCCGCGTAGTTCGTCGGCCCTTCCAGGCTCGTCAGCCAATCCGTGGCGTTCGGCGCCGTCGTCAGCGGAATGCTGCCGATCAGGCTGCCGCTGATTCCCGTCCAGATCTCCCGCTGGATGCTGCCCGTTCCGCCCCCGGGCGGGTCGTTCGTCGTCACGTTCAGCGCGGCGCTCTGCGTAGACAGATTGCCTGCGGCGTCTTGCGCCCGAATCGTGAACGCGTAGGCCGTCTCCGGCTGCAAGCCGTTCGCCTGGAACGTCGTCGTAGACGCATCCGTCCAGCCGATCAGCGTGCCGTCCCGATAAATCTCGTAGCGATACACCGCGAGATTGTCGGTCGATCCGGTCCAGCTCAGATTGACGCTCTCGTGCGTCTTCGAAGGCGAGGTCAGGTTCGTCGGCGCGGTCGGCGCCTGCGTGTCCGGCGGACCTTGCGAGACGACGATCGCGTGCTCCTTGATGGCCGACCGGCCGCCGTCGTCCGTCGCCATAAGCGTGACGCGGTACGTACCCGGCTTCTGGTAGACGTAGGTCGGGCTCGTTGCCGTCGACGGCAAGCCTTCGCCGAAATCCCACAAGTAGTGCGCCAGCGTGCCGTCCGCGTCCGTCGACGTATTCGAGAACGTCGCCGACTGTCCGAGCAACAGCGTCGTAGGCGCCGTGAAGTTCGCGACCGGCTTCAGGTTGGCGAAGCCGCGCGAAGTCGGCTGCGTATTCGGATTATTGCCGCTGACGATATTGCCGCTCCATTCGAGATCGGCCGCCGCCTGCGGATACTGGTCGATGACGTCCATCCCGTTGTTCGTAATCGTATTGCCCACGAAGCTGATCTTGTCGACGCCCGGTCCCGTCGTCGTGATGTTGATGCCGTACCGCTCGTTGCCGCTGATCTCGTTGCTGTCGAACGTCACGTTCGTCGTGTAGCCGTGCAGACGAACCCCGTACCCCGCGTACGAACCGTACACCGCGAGCGGATTGTCCTTGTCCGTGTTCAGGAACTGGTTCTTGTAGAAGTATTGGTGCTCGTTGCCGTCGGTCGTATTGTTGCCTTGGAACTGCATGCCCCATTGGATCATATCCTCGATCCGGTTGTAGCCGTAGTACGTGTAATCCCGCGCCGGCGACGACGAGATGCCCAGATGCTGGCCGCCGTCGACCCAGTTGTCGGTGACGATCGAATTGCCGGAAGAGATCTCGAGCCCGTAAGACTTGTACGTGCCGTCCGTCGCCCGCACGATATTGCGCCGGACCGCGTTGAAGTCCGAGATGACGATGCTGATCCAGTGGTCGACGACGTTGTCCTCGATGATCGACTGATTGACGCCCGTATGAAGCTCGATCGAGAGCCCCTGCTTGAACAAGCCCGAGCCGGAGATCGTATTATCCCGGATAACCGCCCCCGTCAGCTCGTTGTTGAGGAAAATCCCGCCGCGTCCCGTGTTCGCGATCGTATTCCGGGCGATGATCGGATTGTCCGAGCCCCAGCCGACGCGGACCGCGCCTCCCCACTCCGAGCCCGTGCCGATGTTCAGGAAGACGTTGTCCGTAATCTCGACGTTGTCCGAGCCGGAGAACAGGATGCCGAAGGGGCCGAAGCCCGTCGTCTTCGCCAGGTCGACGATCCGATTATGATGGACCTTCGCGCCCGACCCGTTCGGGTCGCCGACGATACCTCTCGTGACGTACGCGCTGTTGTTGCCGTCGATCGTCAGTTGCGTAATCTCGACGTTCGTCGCGTTGGTGACGTTGATCATCGCGGAATCGGCCGTGCCGGAGAACTTGACGATCGACGTGTCCCGGCTCTGCCCTTGTAGCTTCACGCCCGACTTCATCGCGATGGCGCCGGTAACGTAGTACGTGCCGGACGGCACGTACACGGTGTCGCCGGCGGCCGCGGCGGCAATGGCGGCGTTGAACGCGGCCAAGTCGTCGACGGTATCGGTCCCGTTCGCTCCGTACGAGCTTACGTTAAGCGTCGCCGCGTAGGCGGCCGGAGCCGGAAGCACCGGGAACAGCAGCGAACCGGCCAGCAGCATGCCGGCCCATCTTCTGGTAAGCGTTTTCATCAATAGCACTCCTTTATGGGTTGGATATAAATAATCCCCCTCCTGCCTGCGAGTGCGACGAAGAGGGGGATCTGGGTGAATTATTGCTTAGGCGCCGGCTCCTTCAGCCCTTGCTGCGCCAAGTACGAGTCCAGCTGCTTCTGGTATTCCGCCATGATCTCGTCTTGACCGGCCTTCTTGAGCGCGTCGATATAACGAGGCAAGTAATCGTTCGGATCCACGCTGCCGGTGTTGAGCGCCTTGGAGAACTCCTGGTGCACCGCCGTCGTGTTCGCGATCTGCGTCTGCACCTTGGACGCCTCGTACTTGAAGCCCGAGAGTTCCGGCCGCTTCGCCGACATGTTCAGCTCGTGCGTCTTCTTCCAGACGTCCGGATCTTGGCCTTCCTGCGTGTAGGAGATGATCGCGTTGCCCATGACCCAATCGTTCGAGACGTAGCCGCTGCCGTCGATCTTCTTCACCTGGTTGTCGCCGACCATCGTGTAATGTTTGTCTTTGATGCCGTACGTCAGCAGGTTCATCAGCTCCGGCTCGGTGTTGACGAGCTCGAGGAACTTGAGCGCTTGCTCCGGATGCTTCGACTTGCGGTTGATCGCCGTCATCGTCGGCTGCACGCCGGTGAATTCCGGCTCCGTGACGCGTACGTAGACGACTTCGTTGCCGCCGAAGCGCGCCTTGTGGTCGACTTCGCCGCCCGGCTTCATCGTCGTGTCCCACTCTACCGCGACCGTACCCGTCTTGAGCAGGTCCGGCAGCGAAGGATTCGTCGCGTCGTCTTGATAGATGTAGCCCTTCTCGTACCAGCTGCGCTGGCGGTCGAGGAATTGCTTGTATTCCGGCGTCTCGACGATCGTATGGATCGTGTACATGTTGTCGCCGGCCTTATAGCCGTACTTCGTAAAGCCGGCCTGACGGCCGAAGTCGAACATGTTGCTGACGCCGGCGATCGGAATGATGTCCGGCTCGTTCTGCTTGATGACCTCGAGCACCTTCTCGATGTCGCTCTGCGTCTTGATCGTCGACACGTCGATACTATACTTGTCGATGAACCGCTTCTGGATCGCGAAGCCTTCGGCCTTCGCGGCGATCTGGTAGTTCGGAACCGCCCAGATCTTGCCCGCGATCTTCGTGTCTTCCCACGCGAGCTCCGGCAGCGCTTCCTTCAGCTTCGGCGTCAGCTCGAGCAGGTCGTCGAGATCCTGGTAGGCGCCCTTCAGCACGCGGTTCTGGTAATCGCCGCCGCCCCAGTTGGACGTCCACATCAGGTCGAAGTCTTCGCCCGCCGCCAGCATCGTGTTCATCTTCTGGCCGTAGGACGATTCGATCGTCGGCATCAGCTTGATCGTCGCGTTGATGCGCGGCAGGATGAAGTCGTTGACGGCTTTGTTGACGGCTTCGAGATCCGTCGGCATTTCGTAGGCGATGTAATACCAGGTCAGCTCCACCGGCGGCTCGGCCGGCGCGCTGCTGCTCTCGGAAGGCTCCGCGCTGGCAGACGGCTGCGCCGCCTGGCTCGAGGCTTGCTCCCCGTTGTTGCCGTTGTTGCTGCATCCGCCCAGGACGAGGGCGAACGCAAGCATCGCGATCGTCGCGAGCTTCACTGCGGATAAGTGCTTTCTGATCATTCCTGTGACCTCCCACAATAGGTTGAAGTGAAGCAGCCATCTATCATTTCAAATCGCGGGCGGGTTTCCCGGAATCGACATCTTACTCATGCCTCCCTTCTTCATTCCCGCCCCGACGTTGAAATTCCTGTCAGCCTTTCAAGGAACCGAACGTAAGCCCCGTCACGAAGTAGCGCTGGAAGAACGGGAAGATGAACATCATCGGACCCGCGGCGAGCAGCGCCATCGCCATCCGCGCCGACAGCGTCGGGAATTGCTGCGCGTTCACGTTGACCGCCGTAATGAAGTCGTGGTCCGACGTCAAGTAGTTGAGGTTCTCCATCATGCGGACGAGCAGCAACTGGATCGGAATGTACGACTCGTCGTTAATGAACAGCATCGCGGGGAACCAGTCGTTCCAGAATTTGAAGGCGAAGAACAAGCCGAGCGTCGCGAGCGCCGGGGCGCTGAGCGGGAGCACGATGCGGAAGAAAATCCGGAACTCCTTCGCGCCGTCGATTTTGGCCGATTCGAATATTTCCCCCGGGATCGCGAGCATGAAGCTTCGCATGACCAGGACGTACAGCGGGAAGACGACGTGGGGAATGATGAGCACCCAGATCGTGTTCTGCATGTGCAAGTATTGCGTGATCAGGATGTAGAACGGCACGACGCCGCCGCTGAACAGCACGGTGAAGAAGATGTACCCCGTGGCGATCTTATGGTACCGGAACGCCTTGCGGGAGATGACGTACCCGAGCATCGCGGTCAGCACGAGAGAGATGAGCGTGCCCACGACCGTGACGAACGTCGTCACCCCGTACGACTTCAGCAGAATGGCCGGCGATTGGAAAATGTATTCGTATGCCTTCGCGGAGAACGTCTCCGGCCAGAACCGGTAGCCGTGCTTCCGGATGGCCCCGTCGTCGGAGAACGAAGCGGACAGGACGAGCGCCATCGGCGCGACCATGCAGACGGATACGAGAATAAACCAGACGTGGATCAAGGTTTTGACGGGAGAGAACCGGATGCGGTACGTTGCGACGGCCGTTCCCCTTCGGTCTTCGAGCGTTGTTTTCATGACGGCACCTCCATGGACGGACGAACTACCAGAGCGCGTTTTCCTCGTTGATTTTCCGGACGATATAGTTGGTAACGATGACGAGCACGAGCCCTACGACCGATTGGAACACGCCGACCGAGGAAGACATCCCGATATCGCCCAGCTCGATCAACGCCCGGTACACGTACGTATCGATAATGTCCGTGGTCGGGTACACCATGCCCGAGTCGCCCGGAATGAAGTAGTGCAAGCCGAAGTCGCCCTTCATGATGTTGCCGATCGCCAGAATGATCAGAATGACGATAAGCGGCGTCAGCATCGGGATCGTGATTTTCAATGCCATCTTCCACCGGCTCGCGCCGTCGATTTTCGCCGATTCGTAATACTCGGGGCTGATGCCGACGATGCCGGCGAAGTAGACGAGCGTCGCGAACCCGATGTTCTTCCATAACGCGACGATGTTAAGGATGTAAGGCCAGACGTTCGCGTCCAGGTACCACATGACCGGCTTCAGCCCGATCGCCTCGAGCGTCTTGTTCACGAAGCCCATCTGATGGTCGAGCAGCGCGTAAGTCAAGTAGCTGACCACGACCCACGACAGGAAGTAGGGGAGGAACAGCGGCGTCTGGTAAATCTTGAGCCACTTGCGGCTGATCTCGTTCAGCAGAATCGCCAGCGCGAGCGCCGCGACCGTCGTCAGCAGCAGGTAGCCCGATTCGTAGAGAAGCGTGTTGCGGAAGATCCGGTACGCCGTGCTCGACGTGAACAGGAACTCGAAGTTTTTGAATCCGATCCATTCGCTGCCCCAGATGCCCTGGTCGTAACGGAAGTTCTTGAAGGCGATGATGATGCCGATCATGGGCAGGTAGCCGAACAGGAAGATATGGAACGCTCCCGGTAGGAACAAGAGCAAGTACTCGCCGTTCTGCTTGAAATGCTTCCATTCGGATTTGCGATTCTGCCGCGATTTGTCTTTGATTGTGAACACCTCCCGTCTGCTAATAGTCTTAAGGGCCGCGGTTCGGCCTTTCGCAACCTCATCATGCCACCTCGGCTTGCGGACGCCTACTGTGATTGCGAGTCGTCGGTCAACCGAAAACTGCGATTATTGAACTGCACTGCGCATACGCGACAAATCGAAAGCCCCGCTCCCCTCCGAACGGAGGAAAACGGGGCCTTGAAGGTCCGATGTAGTCATTCGAGATTGCGCTTCAACCGGTATTCCTTCGGCGTTACGCCGTATTTCTTCTTGAACAGCTTGAAGTACGTGCTCTCGTTCGCGTAGCCGACGAGCTCCATGATCTCCTTGACGTTGTAATTCTTCGTCTCGAGGAATTCCTTGGCGCGGCGGAGACGCACTTCGTTGATGTATTGGCCCAGGGCCATGCACTCGCTCTGCTTGAAAATCCGGCCGACATACGCGGAGGACAGGTGCAGCATCGTCGCGATCGATTGCAGACTCAGGTTGTTGTCGTTGTACTTCGCCTCGATAATCTCCTTGATCGTGTCCATGAGCGCGTCGTTCTTCTCCTGCTCGGAAGGCTTCAGCTTCTCGTGGATGTCTTGGCACAGCTCGCGGAAGAACGTCTCCGTCTGCCGCATCGTCTCGAGCTCGAGCAACTGCCTGCGCATCGGGCCGAGGTCGAACTTCACCGTCATGACCCGGTGCTTGTTGATGTCGCGGATCGTCGCATTGAACAGGTCGAGCAGCTGCAGCATGCCGTGAATCATCTGGTCGTAGTGGTACGTGGATATATGGGCGAGCAGCTGCGCGACCCCGTTCTCCATCGCCTTGAGCTCGTTCGTGCGAATGCTCTCGGCCAGCTTCTTCTCCAAGTCCGCGGGCATGGCGTAGGCGAGCCGCTCGTTGTTGCCTTGCACCATGGAAGGAACGATGACCGCCCGGTCCCCGAAAATAAACTTGTACTGCCCGTTCTGAAGCGCGAACTCGTACTGCTCGGCGATTGCCGCGTAGTCGGTGAACGAGTCGCCGAGCGATACGGACAGCGAGACCTTATAATAGCGCCCCACGACGTCCTGGACGGTCGCGAACAACTTGGCGAGCGCGTCGTCGTCCATTTCGGCCCCGTCTTCGCTGCTGATGAGCATCGCGAGATGATCGCCCCGCATGTCCGCCGATTCGCACGCGCAGCCCTTGGCCAGCAGCAGCTCCTCCGCGATGTTGGCGATCGCGAACAGGTGCAGCGCCCTCGCCTGAGCGGACGTCTCCCGCCGGTACGCCGTATATTGGTCGACTCGTACGACCGCCACTCGGTACGCGCCGCCCGCGGCGATCGCCAGCCCGTTCTCGGCCGCGCTCTCCGCCCACTCCTCGCGCCCGATCGACGCGCTGTCCTGGAGCACCCGCCGCAGGAAGTACTTGCGGACGACCGTCTTGCGGCTGTCTTGCTCGCGCGCCGCACTCTTCCACTTCTCCACGATCTCGTCGTACACGTTCGTCGCGTAGGACAGCTCGTCGAGCGTCCTCCGGTCGCTGCCCGCGGCCGCCTCCGGCAGGGCGTGGGTCCGGATGCGAAGCATCATCTTCTCGACCGGCCGGTACAGCCGGTGCGCGAGGAACACGGATACGGCGATCGACAGGACGAAGAAAGCGACGATGACGAGCAGCGACGTCTTGCGCATGTCGTCGACGCCTCCGAGCACGGCGTCGTACGGCTGCACGCTGACGACCTTCCAGTCGCCGATGCCGATCTTCATGTGCGTAACGAAGAACTTGCTGTCGTCGCCGATCCGCTCGATGAAGTAACCGGAATCCGCCGCCTCGCCATTGCCCTCGCCATGCCGGAACACGGCTTCGCGCAGCTCCTCGATGCTCCCGAGCGCAGCTTGGTTCTCCGACATGACGATCTGACCCGAGCCGTCCATCATATAGATGCCGGAGCGATCCGGCGCCGCGAAGCTGCCCGAAGCTCTCATGTTATTGAAGATCCATTCCGGCTTCACGTTCAAGACGAGCACGCTCTCCTTGTCGTTCCGGTCGTAATACGTCTCGTAGATCGGGAACGAGAAGAAGTCGACCGTATGAGGCCGGCCGCTGAAGTTCATCGGAATGAGCTGCATGCCGGGCAGCTTGTTCTCGCTCTTGAGCAGGTCCACGATCTGCGCCGCGCGGCCGTGCTCCGGCTTGCCCGCCGCGAGCTCGCCGGCGGCGAACGTCTCGTCGACGTGGCCGTTGTAGATGAGAATCGAGTGCAGGAACGGGAAGATCGTCTGCGCCTTGTTCAGCTCGATGATCGACTGGATCGCGCTCATCCGGTCGGGATGCAGCAGCAGTGGCTGGATCTCGAGGTCGCTGTACAGGTTGATCGCGAAGCTGCTGATCAGCTCGTTCGTGTAGCCGATGTTCGTGCGGATCTGGTTCATCGTCTTGTAATTGGAATCGACCTGCATCTTGAGCACGCGATTCTCCGCGCTGTAGTGCAGCACGGACGAGGAGAACACGAGGATCGCGACGACGATGACCGAGACCGACAGCAGCATGCGGAGCAAATAACGTCTGGACTTATACGATTCCAACACTTTCATGCCGTCGTCTCCTTTCGCCGGGAATTGCTTGTTCGTTACGTCTAGCATGACATACGGGCGGGGATCGCTCCAACTATGTTTTTTGCGAATGGCTTCAAATCCCCGACGTGCGAATAGCCGATCCCCGGGGATCGGCTTGATTATCGCTTACGATTAGATTCGGGAGACGGCCGCGGAAGGCGTCGCGCTTATGGCGCTCAGCGTCAAGCTCGCCTCTTCCAAGCCTTCCGCGGTCGCCGAGAGCGTTACGGTTCCCGCGTTGCCGTTCGACCGAACGACGGCGAGAACCCGGCCCATGAAGGCGCTCCTCGACGGGCCTTGGAATCTCTCTCCGGACAACGGATCGCCGTTGTCGACGCCGACCAGTTCGCCTTCGCCTTCGATGCGGAAGTCGATGAGGTGGTCCGCGCCCGGAACGACGTTCCCTTCGGCATCCGTCACGAGCGCCTCGACGTAGACGACGTCTTGACCGTCGGCGTTCAGGGCCGGTTCGTCGGCCGAGAGCGCCAGCTTGACCGGCGGCCCCGCGGTCTTCAGAACGCAGGTCGCTTCGCTGCCGTCCGCGTGCCTAGCGACAGCTTCGATCGTTCCTTCCGCGTACGGAACGTGCCACAACATTGTCCGGTCGGGCCAATCGGCGAGCCGCTGCGATCCGCACGAGCGGCCGTTGACGCGCAGCTCCACCGTCTCGCAATTCGTATACGTCGCGACGGTCGCCATCCGCGTCGCGCGGTGCGGCAGCGTCCAATGGGCGACCATCCTCGGCGCGCTCCACATCGGCGGCCGCATCGTGAGCGGCGACGCGTCGTCGAATACCGCGATGCGTACCGTCGGACGGTCCGACCAGACGCTCTCGTGGAAGAAGGAGATCGGCTTGCGGACGCCGCAGCGATCGATCAGAGTGCCCGACCAGCCCTTATTCGGCCAGCCGGACATGTCCGTCCAGAACATCGCCTCTCCCAAGTAGTCGATGCCCGCCCAGACGAACTGGCCCGCGACGTAGTCGTGCTTCGCCACGTCGAACCACGGATTGCTCGCCTCGTACGACGGCCCGGGCGACGAGTCCAGCTTGTTCCGGTAATAGACGAGCGTCTCGGTGCCGAGGATGACGAGGCTCGGGTCCGTGGCCTTCAGCAGCTCGTACAGCGGCTCCTGATAATTCAGGCTCAGGACGTCCATGTGCGGCGCCAGCCCCAGCACGTGGTCAAGCTTCTCCTGAACGGAAGGGAAGCTTCGCGGCGCGAGCGCGCAAGTGACGGGACGTCCCGGATCCTCCTCGCGGACGACCGCGATCAGCCGCTTCAGCCAGTCGACCATCTCCGGATCGCCTTGGTTCGGCAGCTCGTTGCCGACGCTCCACAGGACGACGCTCGGATGGTTGCGGTCGCGCCGGACGGCGTGCCGCAAGTCCTCCTCCCACCAATCGTCCCATTCGATCAGCGCGTTCCGCCTGCCGCCGTGCTCGAACTTCCAGCTATCGTGGAACTCGTCGATGACAAGGAAGCCCATTCGGTCGCATAAGTCGAGGAACGCCTCGGACGGCGGATTGTGGGCCGTGCGGATCGCGTTACAGCCGATAGCCTTCAGCCCTCGCAGCTGCCGTTCGTAGCTGCGCCGCTGCGCGGCGGCTCCGAGGCAGCCGGCGTCGTGGTGCAAGCAGACGCCCTTCAGCTTCAGGCGCTTGCCGTTCAGCTTGAAGCCTTCGTCCGGATCAAAGACGGCGTCGCGAACGCCGAACGTCGCGTCGCGGCTGTCCGCAACCTCTCCGTCGATGTGCAGCGTCGTCCGGGCGACGTACAGGTTCGGCTCGTCGACGGACCACATACGCGGCGTCCGCAGCTCGAACGTCTGCGAGACGGTCGCGGTCTCTCCCGGCCCGATCGCTCCCGACGTCGTGGCGAAGGCTTCGGCCCGGCCGTCCGAATCGACGATCGCGGTTTCCAGCCGGTAACGGACCGTCGTAGCCCCGCCGTTGAGGACGACGTTGCGGACGTCCCCGGCCGCCGAGCCGTCCGCGCGGATGCCGGTCCGCACGTACGTGCCCCCGGTCTCTAGCCGCGCCCCCGGTCCTTCGCTCAGCCAGACGTTCCGATAGATGCCCGAACCGCTGTACCATCTGCACAGCGACGTCGTGCTGTCCGCCCGCACGGCTACGACGTTGTCTTCGCCGGGGATCAAGTAAGGTGATATATCGAGCTCGAAGCCGGTATAGCCGTAGACGTGCCTGCCGGCCTTGCTGCCGTTCACCCATACGGTCGCGTCCATATAGACGCCTTCGAATTGCAGCAGCGTCGTCTCCGCCGAGCCGTCCGGCCGGAACGACCGGCGGTACCAGCATACGCCTTGCGGCAAGTAGCCGTTGGACGGACGGTGCGCCGGATCGAAGGGTTGCTCGATGCTCCAATCGTGCGGCAGGCGCACCTCGCGCCATGCGCCGTCGTCATAGGCGTTATGCTCGGCGCCTTCCGCCTCCCCGAGGTGGAATCGCCAAGCTTCGTTGAACAGGCGCCTTAGTCGTTGTCGTTGTCGTTGTGTCACGCTTCCCGCTTCCTTTCCGGTAATCTGCCTCCCACCCTATCACCGGCTCACGGAGCGTACAACTGCAACTATTGCGAGTTACTGCGAATCGCCGACTTCGGAGCGAATTTGCGGCGCCATTCGCCTTCCATCGAGGCCACTCCCCCAGATAGCGCCGAGATCGTGAATGTATTTGATTTTTCGAGTACGGGCATTGCGGTTCCCCCGAGTTTTGAGGCGTATATATGAAATTTCACGTTTATTACTCTCAAACTCGACTATCGCTACCGATAAGCTTGAAATTTCATATACAATGTCCGAATGGTCCCCTTACGCTAATCATAAACACGATATTTCGAATACATTCCCGCCTGCGCCAACGCAAAAAAAAAGATCGCCCGCTCGGGCGATCTCTCGTTATCTGCTAGGATTGCCGATCAGCGCGCGAACGACGGCTTGCTGACCGACACTTTGCCGCTGACGACCTTCACGTACTCTTCGTCCGCGCCGTCCGCGATCGGACCGACGTAGATCTCGGGCACCGCTTCGCGAGGGGCGAACGTGAACAAGCCGCCTCTTCCCGCCGAATCGCCCGCGGCCCGGAGGCCGACGAACCTGCCCGTCTTCTGGTCCCGCTTGCCCCAGCGACCGTTCGGAGCCGATAGACCCGCCGCCGTTCCGCGGCGCAAACCCGACTTCGGATTCTTCATCTTCCGTTCCCTCCTATCAGATCCCGGACCGTGTCCAGAAGCTCTTGATTCGTATCGAGGACGTCGGCGATCACATGGGCGACGTCGAGCGTCCGATTGCCGGTCAAGTGCACCGACAGCGCATAATCTTTACCTAAAGGATAGCATAGGATGCAGACGTCGGCAATCTGGCGCCGGATGTACCCGGACCATTCGCCGGTCGCGAACGCGTCTACGACGTAGATTTTATCCGTCTTTCCTTCGTTCTCGTCGAGCCGGTAGCTGCGGCCTCTGCCGACGTTGCCGCCGACGTGCTCGACCGTCTCCGCGCCTCTCTTCCAGATCGAAGCGCCGGTCAGCCGGAGTCCGATCGGCGGAATAAGCGAATTGCGGATCGCCTCGGCGTAAGCCGCGTACTTCTCCCGCTCGTCGGATACCGTGACGTTCTTATGATATTCCCAGAAGAAGCTCAGAATGCTCTGCTTCCGGTCCAGCATCGCGCGATTGTCGTCGAGCAGCCTCCGCGGGTCGGCGAACCGCCCTTCCCGCCGGATCGCGGCAAGAAGCTTGCCGCAGGCGACGTCGACCGCGGCCGCGTACCGGCCGTCTTCCCTCGCGCCGTATTCGAGCAAGGTGAGCCCGGCCAGATCGGACGGCAGGTGGAACTGGGACACCGTCGTCCCTTCGACCGTCCGCGATGGAATATCCCGGGGCACGAGACAGTATACGCGTCTTCTCCCGAGCTTGCCCCAGAATAAGCCCATCTCGAACAACGCGTTGTCGCGCGTCACGAACCAATACCGGTCGCGGATTCTGGCGATGTCCTCCGCGGCGAACACGAACACGGCGAAGTCGTTCGCCTCGAGCTCGCGCTCGAGCGATTCCATCGTATAGTCGTTCGGCTCGAACGTGCCCGCGTACCACGGATTCACTTGCACCGCCCGCTCCAGCGTCTCGCCGAGCGCCCGGGCGTAATCGATCGCTTCCCTCGAGCTTCCGATAAAGACGCTCGCTTTCTTGCGCGCTTCGGTCGTCACGGCATACCTGCTCCCCGTACAAGGTTAGTCTCTCGCTCCCATTATACAGACCGTACCAGTGCTGGAATAGCCCCCCTGCGCACTACGCGCGGTCGTGAATCCGCGGAACTAGGCATCCCCCGAGCCGGAATCCCGGATCGTGTCGCCCCCCAGGAACCGTCCCTTCAGCCGGACATGCTCGAAGGGCAGCGTCGGATTCGCGATCCGCCGCAGCAGCAGCTCCGCCGCCCGCTCTCCCGCTTCCCGCACGATCAGCTCGGGGCGCGACAGCGCGGGCAGGAAGGCCGGCTCCTCGTGCTCCATGCCGACCAAGGACAACTGCTCGGGGACATTCAGGCCGAGGGAGCCCGCCGCGCGGTGCACCCACTCGGCTTCGCCGGGAATGCCGCAGAGCACCGCCGTGAACCCGCCCGCGCGAAGGATCGTTCTCAGCCGCTCCATCCACGCCTCGCGGTCAGCCGCCGAACCCGTCATGTGCGCTGCGGGATCAGCCGGCGGCAAGCCGGCCCGCGTTCCCGCAGCGACGAACGCCCGCCATCTCAGCCGGAAGCCCCGCTGGGGTTCGATCGCCCCGACGTACAGCACGTCGCGATGGCCGCGCTCGTGCAGCGCCTCCATGGATCGATGGACGGCGTACTCCACGTCCCACACCGCGCTGTCGACTTCGGCCAGATCGGGCGGGTAATTGATCAGCGTCTTCGGCATATCCAGCGCCAGCAGCGCCGTCTCGACGGGCTCGGCGATGCCGGCCGTCAGGAACAGGCCGTCCGTATGGCGAATGCCGGCGCGATCAAGCCACGCTTCGAGCTCCGCCGGACGCGAGAGACCGCCCGGAACCCTCATCGGGACGAGCGCGTGTCCCAGCTCGTTCAACCGGCGCCGCGCGCCTTCCGACTGCTGGTCGAAGTAGGGAGCATCGCCGCCCGTGAGCAGCGCGAACCTCCGCGGCTTGCCGTTCGCCCAAGGAATCCGCTCCGCAGCGATGCCCGCCTCCTGCCCCTTCGTCAAGTAGCCGAGCTCGCGCGCCCGTTCCGCGACCGCCCGCCTCGTCGTCTCCGACATGCCCGGCAGCCCCCGGAGAGCTTTGGACACGGTATGCACCGTGAGATTCAATTCGCTCGCGATCGTTCGCAGCGTTACCGTCTTGGGGCGCGGCATGGCGTACCTCCTAAGAAGTCGAATGTAACGAAAATGAAACTAGTTGCGCGCCATCGCAATCCTTATGATGAGGGTAAACAAGGATTATCGAGGGGAGCGACTCTGAAATGACTATGGGTGAAATCGAATTGCAGCGAAAGGTTCCGGTATTCGAAACCGCTGACGTCGTCGTCATCGGGGGCGGGCCGGCCGGCACGGCGGCAGCCATTAGCGCCGCGCGGTGCGGCAAGAGAACGATACTGCTCGAGCACTCCGGCCAATTGGGAGGCATGGGTACGCTCGGCAACGTCAGCGTGTTCATGGGCGTCGGCAACGTCACCGGCATCTACCGGGAATTCATCTCCGAGTTTCTGCCCCGGGCGTTGCCGTCTTCTCACTATGAATCTACCACAAAAGCGCAATACTCGCCTTTCGAGCTTCGCCATTACTTGAATCGGAAGCTCGAGCGGGAAGGCGTCGAGACGTTCTACCATACGAGCGTCGTCTCCGCGGTCAAACGGGACGGCCGGGTCACGGCCGTCGTGGCGAACACCCGTGAAGGCTTGAAGGCGTTCGAAGGATCCGTATTCATCGACTGCACGGGAGACGCGCGCGTCGCGGCCGAAGCCGGCGTGCCGCTCACCTCCGGCCGCGACGAGGACGGCTTGACCCAGCCGATGACGCTCATGTTCATGATGCAGAACACGGGCAAGCCGGTGAAGCCGTACTTGCCCGACGATTGCTACCGGTACGAATCGGTAGCCGACTTGCCGCAGGGACGGCGTCTGCATTGGGAGACCGACGAAGACGGCATGCTGCTCGTCAACATGACCCGGGTCAAGGGGAACGGCGCCAAGATCAAGGACGTCAACTACGCGGAGAAGGAAGCGATGCGCCAAGTCGTCTCCGTCGCGAACTACTTGCAGCGCAACGGCTTCGAGAATTACGCGCTGTCGCACGTGCCCGCCCAGGTCGGCGTCCGGGAGACGAACCAGATCGTCGGCCTCTATACGCTGACGGATGACGATCTGACGCAAGGGCGCCGGTTCGACGACGTCGTCGCGCAGACGAACTACGAGATCGACATCCACAACCCGACCGGCGGAGCATCGACGGACGAACGCCATATTAGCGGCTACGATATCCCTTACCGCTGCATGATCCCGGTCGGCGTCGACGGCTTGATCGTCGCCGGCCGCAGCATCTCCGCCACGCACGTGGCGATGTCGTCGATGCGGGTGCAGGCGACGTGTTACGCCCTCGGCCAAGCGGCGGGCATAGCCGCTTCGCTCTCGATCGATTCCGGTTCGCCGATCGCTTCCGTTCCTTACGAAGCGTTGCACGAACGGCTCGCTTCCCAAGGCGTCCGCTTCATGAAGTGAAGTACTTGGAATACGCAGACGCGAAAGTCGACCTATGCCTCACGGCGCAGGTCGACTTCTTCATTACGACGTTATTGCGAATAGAACCGGTTCGCTCGCGCTCGAGCCTGCCCGCCCCCGTATCGCTCGGGCTCTCGCGCCGCGGCCGCCTCGAACCTCGTCCGGATCGCTTCGACCGCGAGCTTCGGCCGCCGGTAGGCGTCGAACACGCCCTTGTTGTTGCGGTTGCCCGCCCGGGACGCGAACGAAGGGAATTCCTCGTCCACCCGGTTATCGCCGAACTGCCAGACGAGCGTTCCGCAAATTTCCGGCCGGCTCAGATAATAATCGAGCGACTCGCCCATGAGCTTCGCTTGATACTCCTCGCTCCACTTCGCCGCTCCGGGATCGCGGAAGCCGTACGGCGCCTCGCCGCCGAATTCGCTGACGAGGAACGGCTTGCCCGCTCCGCCGTTCGCGTCCACCCACGGCCGCAGCAGCCCGTAGAATTCCTCGACGGTCTCCGGATTGTACCAGCCCGGGTACAGGTTGAACGAGACGATGTCCGCCAGGTCCAGACAGCGATCCGCGAACACGTGGCAAGAAGCGTACGTCAGCGGACGGCTGCCGTCGAGTCCGCGCAATTGCCGGAACTGGGCCTCGAAGTGGGTTCGTCCTTCCTCCGTGTTGCTCGCGCACTCGTTCAACAATCCCCAGACGACGATGGACGGGTGGTTCCGATGCTGCTCGACCATCTCGCGAATGCAGTCCTCCGACTGCGAAGCGAACTTCGGATGGCTCATCTGCTCCAGCGTCAGCGACCGCGCATGGCTCTCTTCCCAGACGTACAAGCCGCGCTCGTCGCACATGTCCAAGAACCGCTCGTCGTTCGGATAGTGCGACGTGCGGACGCAATTGCATCCCAGCCGTTCCAGCCAGTCGATATCCTGCGCCATCAGTTGCAGCGGCAGCGCCGCGCCGACGCTCGCATGGTCCTCGTGCCGGTTGAACCCGCGCAGCACGACCGGCTTCTCGTTCACGAGCAGCCGATCTCCCGCGACCCGGACCGAACGGAAGCCGACCCGCTCGATCAGGTCGTCCAGCAGCCGGTCGTCTTCCCCGTCATGTAGACGGGCTTCCAGCGCGTACAGCTTCGGCCGCTCATGCGACCACGGCTCCGCTCCCGGGAACGCGAACGCCCGCGAGACCGAAGCCGTCCCGCCCGCGGGCACCGGGATCTCTCCGAAGTCAAGCTCCAAGCCCGCCAGCTCGCCGCGAACCGACGCGACCGCCCCCCGGTCCGAACCGTTCCGGATCCAGACCGCGATCTCGGCTTCCCAGCCCTCCGGAGCGCGCTTCGGCGTGAACGAGAGCCGCTCGATCCAGAGATCGGGCAGGCTCTCCGCGGCCACCGGACGGATGATGCCCCCGTACGTGCGGTAATCGTTCGGGATATGAAGCCCCGAATGCTCGCCGAACGTATTGTCGACGTGCACGCGCAGCTCGTGCTCGCCCGGCATGGCGTTGCGCACGATCGCCTCGAACGCCGTATACGCGTTATAATGGTCGGCAATCAACTCGCCGTCCCAGTAGACGTGAGCCGTATGGCTCACGCCTTTGAAGACGAGACGCAGCGCGCTTCGCTCCGCGACGGTCACCGTCGTCCGGTAGACGCCCCGCCCCCGGTAACGGAGGAAGTCCGGATGGCTCTCCCAGCAGCCGGGCACCGGCAACCGGTACGGATAAGCGTCGGGAACGTCCGCGATCGCGTCGACGGGCGCGAAGTCCCACAGTCCTTCCAGCTCCTTCTGCTTCCTGACACGATGCTGCTCGAACAATCGGATCATGGCGTCGTCCCCTCTCTCTTGCGCAGCCGAAGCGCGACCGTTCGCCGCTCGCCCGTCAAGTTCATCCGCAGCATGACGACTCGGTCCATGATCGGCGCCGTCGGCGCGGTCGCGCCCTCCGAGCACCATTCGACCTCGTAGCCCGCCAGGTCGTCCCAATACGCCAAGCCGAAAGGCATCGGCGGCCATTGCCCGACCTGGAATTCGACTTCGATCGCATCCTTCGTCCGCTCGTGGCGCGTAACGAACACGCGCGGCGCCCGCTCCGCGAAGTCGTCGCCCATGTCCCCCTTGCCGACATAGCTTCGCAGCATGCGGGGTACGCATTCGCCTTCGACGAACGCCAGCTGGCATTCGCGGTCGTAGTACAGCAGCGCCGTCGGCCACGGCCCCGCGCCGACGCCGCCGAGCGTCATCGTATAGTCGTTCACCGCGGGCCGGACTTGCGTGTCCCGGGTCAGCATATAGACGGGCGCCGTCGCCTCGTTCGTCCGATGGTACAGCTCGACCGCCTTCGGCAGCGTCGTCAGCGTGATCGGATATTGCGTAATATAGGAGAAGAATCGGTCCAGCATCCCCTCGCACGCCTCGACGTGGGAGGCGGGGAACACGCGGAACCGCTCCGTGTATTCCATCTCGTGCGCTTCCTGCTGCTGCAGGAAGTAGACTTGGTCGTTATGCGCCGTATTGGCGAGATAGTCCTGGAACACGTTCTTCCAATACGCAATGTCGTCCGCATCGCATAATCCCGCCCGCAATACGTCGTTCGGGTCGGTGGAGTAGATGACCGGACTGCCCGAATGGTACGTCAGGTTCAAATCCCGGGCCGTCCATTCGCAGGCGACGATACGGCCTTTGCCCGGATGCGGGGCCTTGAACCTTTCTCCGTCCACGTACCATTGCCCCCACGGAACGCCCTTGTGCGTGATGCCGTCCCACCATACTTGCTCCCAGCAGTAGCCCCACATTCCTTGGAAGCCGAGCTCCTCCAGCACTTCTATCGTTTCGTTATAGATTTTGCCGCGTCCGGCCACCTTCGTCGTCACCCAAGGAAATGCCCGCTCCACGATCCGCCAATCCCGTTCGAGCTTCGCCCGAAGCTTCGCTTTGCTAGCGCTGCTCTCTTCGATGAACAGCGGGCATTGCAGGATGACGTCGTCTCCGTATCGCTCGTGCCACTCCCGGATTCGGTCCTCCAGCACGGGTACGGAATCCCCGTTCACGATCCACGTGACCGGTATGCCGTGCTTATGGGCGATGCTCGCCGTCAGGTCGACGCCCTCGATCGCCGTCCCGCGTCCCCAATCCGTGTCGTAATGCGCCGCGTAGCTGACGAACGTATAGATTAAATTTTCAGGTCTCATCGTATGCCTCCCGCTCCCTTAACGAGCAGAAAGTCTCCCGAATAAGGAGACTTTCCGCCCTTCTGCCCTTGTTCCTTGCCGTTTACTTCTTGTTCGTCGCCCACCACGCGTCGATCTGCGCTTGAAGCTCCGCTTGCACCTTCTCGATGCCCGCGTCCTTCAGCTTCGCGTTGCGCTCGTCGAGCTCCTTGGACGGATTCTTGACCGCGCCGGTGAAGATGACCTTGTATTCGTTGACGACGGCCGTAATCTGCGTAATCTCGTTCTTCACGTTCGTATCGTCGAACACGAAGCCCATGAGCGGGAAGCGCTTCGCCTCGTCGTTGAACTTCTTCCAGTTCGCGTACAGATCGTCCGGTTGGCCCGGCTTCAGGTAGTTGAGCAATTGGTTGCCGACGACCCAGAAGATGCCCGGGGAATAGCCGGAGTCCTTGATCAGCTCGATGCGGTTGTCGCCGACTTTGTTGTAGTGCTTGCCTTCGATGCCGTGAACGATCAGGTTGATGACGTACGGATCGGTATGCAGGTAGTTCAGCACCATCATCGCGCGCTCCGGATCCTTGGACGTGCGGGAGATGGAGAACATGGAGCCCGCCGCCAGGTCGGTCGTGACGATCGGCTCTTCGACGACGTGAGACACGTACTCGAATTGGTTGTTGTCCGCGTTCTGCAGCTCGATGTCGGAGCCCGGCTTCCACGTCGTCGTCTGCGTCCAGATCTTGCCTTGCTTGCGGTAGTCGTCGATCGCGGCCGTGTTCGTGCCGGAATCGGAGTTGATGTAGCCTTTTTCATAGTACTTGCGGTACAGCTCGAGCTCCTTCTTGTTCAGGTCGACGATCTCTTGATCGAGCACCGACTTCACCTTCATGTCCGCTGCCTTGTAGTCGAGCAGGAACATCGGAGTCTTCGCCGGAACCGGACCGATCGGACGCCAGTTCGATTGGCCCTCGTACATGAGGAAGCCGCTCGTGAAGTTGCCGCTGCCGCCGGCCAGATAGAAGTTCGTCACGTCCGGATTCTCCGCCTTCACCTTCTCGAACCACGGTTCCAGATCGGCCATCGAGTTGATCGTGTCGATCGGAATGTTGTACTTCTCGACGAAGTCCTTGCGGTACGTGATCGCCTTGCCTTGCGTGATTTCCTTGTTCGTCGGAATCGCATACAGCTTGCCGTTCAGGCGCGGCGCTTCCAGGTACAGCGGGTTCAGCTCTTGCTTGATGCCTTGGCCGTGCTTCTCCAGCAGGTCGTCCAGCTCGAGGAACGCGCCCTTCGTCACGTTGCCGAAGTAGTTCAGCCAAGAAGCGGTGAACACGAGGTCCATCTTCTCGCCGGCGTTCATCATGAGCTCCGTGCGGTTCTTATATTCGCTGGAGGCGATCGGCACGAGCTTCACGGTAGCGTTGATCTTCTCTTTGAAAAATTCGTTCAGCTTCTCTTGGACGAGCGCGTCGTCCTGCTGCGGCTTGCCGAAGTAGACGATCGTCACTTCGTACGGCTCGAGCTTCGGCGCTTCGGACGCGCTCGGCTCCGCCGAAGCGGACGCCGATGGCGACGCGGACGGCGACGGCGTGGCGGACGCGCCGTTGTTCTCGTTGTTGCCGCCGGAAGAACACGCTTGCAGAACGAGCGTCAATGCGAGCAAACCGGCGATGCCTAACCCTGTGCGACTTCTTTTACCGCTTCCAATCATGGTGTGAAACCCTCCCAATATTTAATATATATAGTTCAGCCCCGGACGCATAGCCCGTCGGCTGGTCCTATCGAGATCGCGGCGAACGGATCAGCCCTTGATGGCGCCGACCGTCAAGCCTTTGACGAAGTACTTCTGGAAGAACGGATAGACGAGCAGGATCGGTCCGATGCCGACGACCGCCATCGCCATCTGCAACGACTCGTTGGGCAGCTGGCTCATCATCTCCGGGTCTTGCGCCGCCAACTGGACGTTGTTGCGCAAGTACTGGACGTCGTTCAGCACGCGCATCATTAGGAACTGCAGCGGATACTTCTCTTCGCTGCGGATGAACAGCAGCGCGTTGAACCAGTCGTTCCAGTAATGGATCGTACTGAACAGCGCCATCGTCGCCATGACGGGAAGCGACAACGGAAGCACGATGCGGAAGAAGATCCGCCATTCCCCGGCCCCGTCGATCCGGCTCGACTCGATGAGCGCGGGATGGATCGTCGTCTGGAAGAACGTCCGCATGATGATGACGTTGAACGGAACGATGAGCAGCGGCAGGATGAGCGCCATGTACGAATCGAGCACCCCGATCACTTGCGTGAAGACGATATATTTGCTCACGACGCCGCCGCTGAACAGCATCGTGAAGAAGAGAATGAAGGTGAACGCGTTGCGCAGCGGGTAGTCCGCCCGGGATATCGGATACGCGTACAGCGCCATGAGCAGGACGCTGAGCATCGTGCCCGCGATCGTGATGCCGATGCTGACGCCGTATGCGCCGAAGATCGTGCCGTAATCCTTGAACAAGCTGTCGTAGGCGATGCTGCTCAGCTTCTCCGGGAAGAAGCTGTAGCCCCGGTTCAGCAGCGAATCGTTGTGCGATATCGATACGATGACGACCAGCACCACCGGCAGCACGCTGGCCAGCGCCAGCAGGATAAACCCTGCGTGCAGCGCCGCGTTGGCCGCCGGGGATATGGAATTGTCTCGTCTGTTTCTTTTGCCTAACATCGTCATACCCTCCAGTCCGCGCTAGAACAGCGCTTGCTCGCGATTGAGTTTGCGGACCGCCGAATTCGTCGCCAGTACCAGGATGAAGCCGAGAATCGATTGCACGAGCGCCGCCGCGGAAGACATGCCGATATCGTTCAGTTCCATGAGCACCCGGTAGACGTACGTGTCGACCGTGTCGGTGACCGGATACAACGCGCCGGCGTCCATCGGCACTTGGTAGAACAAGCCGAAGTCGGAGTTGAACACGTGGCCCATCGACAGGATCGTCATGATGATGACGATCGGCTGGATCGAAGGCAGCGTAATGTGAATCACTTGCTTCCACTTCGAAGCGCCGTCGATGACCGCCGCCTCGTAATATTCCGGGTCGATGCCGGCGATGGCGGCGATGTAGATGACCGCTCCGATGCCGATGCCCTTCCAGGCGTTGACCAGCGTCAGGATGTACGGCCAATACTCCGTCTCCGAATACCAGAAGATCCGATCCATGCCGAAGCTCTCCAGCACGCCGTTCAGGAATCCGCGATCGGGATTGAGGAACGCGTACGTCAGGTAGCTGACGACGACCATCGACAAGAAGTACGGCATGATGATCATCGTCTGGTAGCCTTTGGCCAGCAGCCTTCCCCGCAGCTCGTTGATCGCGACCGCGATCGCTACCGACAGCAAGAGGTTGACGACCATGAACGTCAGGCTGTACAGCACCGTGTTGCGCGTAATTCGCCAGATTGATTGGGACGAGAACAGGAACTCGAAGTTGTCGAACCCGACCCAGGGGCTGCCCCATATCCCATCGATATAGTTGATGTTCTTGAAAGCGATGAACACGCCGAACATCGGCAAGTAGTTGTTCAATGCGAGGACGAGCAGCGCTGGCAGGATCATGAACGTCAGCGCCCGGTACTTCCAAATTCCGCGCATGTAAGCCGTCATGTAAGTCCACTTCCTTTCTGTGACCTCAGTATATAAGCCAGCCCCCTCGGGGTACGAGGATATATTCCGCCATGAATGTGATGGATTATGAGATTCCAAATAACGGATGCAAGATAAAAAACCGCCAGGAGTGATCTCCTGACGGTTCGTATTGCAGGCTCGGCGGCCCTCTCGACTGTCGCTTCGTCCGGACTTTCGCGATCTCCCGCTAATTGTGCGGAACGATGCTTCGCAGTCTCTTGCGACATCGAGTTATATTCGAAATTCCGAATACAATTTTTGTAAATAATGGCTGCGGACCGATTGTATGCGATATTTCGAGTGCATTATAGCGGTTATCCCATTAAGCCCCGATTAAGCACGAAAAACCGAATACGATCCGCTAATCTCGCAATTCCGCGTAAAATGTAACTGATATTTCGATTACTTTGCCGTTGCAATCCCACGCAGCATAGATACTGCGATGATGCCGTTGCGACACCTGCCAGCATCGGTACCACGCGACCTGCCGCGCCATACCGCGCCTCACCTCATCCGGACCGCAGCCGAGACCGTCGCGCGCCACGCTCAACCCGAAGGCGGACGCATGAGCGGCATATTCATAATAGCCCGCAGCCCGCCCCCTTCGCGGCGCTCGTACCGAAGTCCGTACGCCTCGCCGAAATGGAGCCGGATGCGCTGATGCACGTTGCGGATGCCGTAGCCTTTGTCGCTCGTCTCGCCCGAGAGGATGCTATTCAGCCGGTCCATGTCGACCGGCAGGAAGCCGTTGTCCTCCACGGTAACGACGAGCTCCGCTTCGTCCCGGGCGATCTTCACGCGGATTTCCCCTTCGCCGTCCATGCCGCTGACCCCGTGGAAAATCGCGTTCTCGACGAGAGGCTGGATGATCACCTTCGGCGCGGCGTAATCGAGCAGCGATTCGTCGACGTCCCAATGGATCTCGAGCGTGTTCGGGTAACGCTTCTGCTGCAGCCGGCTGTACGCCTGCACGTGCTCGAGCTCCTCGCCGATCGTAATGACGGCCTTGCCCTTGCTAAGCCCGATGCGCAGCAGCTTGGACAAGTCCTTGACCATGTCGCCGACGTCGGTATTGCGGCTCGAGAGCGCGCGCCAATAGATCGAATCGAGCGTGTTGTACAGCAGGTGCGGCGTAATCTGGGAATGCAGCGTGGAGAGCTCGACTTCCTTCTGCTTGATCTTCATGCCGTAGTTCTCCTCGATCGAATGATCGAGCCGGGTCGTCATCTTCTTGAACGCGCCGTACAGTATGCCGAATTCGTCGGTGCGGAGCTGATCGTCCTCCCAATCGAGCTTCTTGCCGGGCTCGTAGATCTTCGTCAGCGAGACGAGCTTCACGAGCGGCTTCACGATCATCCGCAGCAGATACAGCACGAAGACGAGCATGAGCGCCATGTAGACGGCGGATCCTCCCATTAGAATCCACTGGAAAGCCGATTGTCCGGCCGTCATCGCGTCGAACGGAATCTTGTAGATGAGCCGCGTATCGAACTGAGGCAGGCTGGAATAGGCGTACAGCCACTTCCGCCCGTCTTCGCGCGCGTAGTAGAAGCCGTCCGTCTTGCCCTTCACGAACGCCGCCAGCTTCTCCTCTCCGAGCCGCTCCGTCCCGTTCTTCAGCAACTGCTCGCCGCTCCCGTTGTACAGGAAGCTGCTCGCGTGCGCCGGCAGCTGCACGGCCACGAGATCGCGGTTCAACAGCACTTCCAGCTTCGATATGAGGAGGAAGCCGATCGTCTCGTCGTACTGCTTCGGGTTCAGAATGCTGCGCATGAGGCTGACCGTCGTTCTGCCTTCCGGGCTCGGCGTCAGCCTGAGCGTGCCGGATCCGCCTTCGTTCAACGTCTGCTCCGCCCAGGGGAGCGCGCCGTCGCGGTTCTCGTCGAAGTATTTGAACCCCTTGGTCTTGCCGGACAAGTCGAACGGCGTGCTCATCCCTTGCTTGTTCGCCATGTACAGCGTAACCTCGGTACCGCCCGACGACCAGCGCTCCAAGATGCCGTCCGCCGCCGAGATCTGTCTGAGCGTCTCGATGTGGGTCCAGAATTCGAATTGATCGACGTCGCTGAAGAAGTGATTGTCCAGCAGCGTGACCATTCGTTCGTTCACCGACGACAGCGTCTTCTCGATCGTGATATGGTTCTGCTTCGCCAGCTGCAGCGTCGTCCGTCCCACTTCGTTCGCCATCGACTCCGATCCCTTGTAAGCCGAGATCCAACCGACGATCAGGAAGGGTCCGACGATGAACAGCAGGAACGCCAAGGTGACTTTGACTTTGAGCTTCAGCCCGCTCCCCTCCCGTTATCCTTGCGATATTCCGCCGGGCTGACGCCCGCGTACCGCTTGAACATGCGGCCGAAGTGCTCCGGCGACTCGTAGCCGATCTCGTAGGAGATTTCGTACCGCTTCTTGTCCGTCGTGGCGAGAAGCTGCTTGGCGGCATCGATCCGCAGCTCGGTGACGAA
The DNA here is from genome assembly GCF_042675445.1 of Cohnella sp. GCM10027633. Classification (NCBI taxonomy): domain Bacteria; kingdom Bacillati; phylum Bacillota; class Bacilli; order Caryophanales; family Paenibacillaceae; genus Cohnella; species Cohnella sp. GCM10027633. Next base: position 404,706 of record NZ_JBHTGV010000004.1, read on the forward strand.
GTCCCACACGTTCTTCTTCATTTCCCGTTTGAAAAGATAGCTTAAGTACGTCGTGCTGAAATGCACCTCGTCGGCGATATCTTGTATCTTGAGCGCGGGATTGCGGTAATTCTCTCGAATGTAACCGACGATGCGCGCGATAATCGTTCTCTCGCGGTCGCGGACCATCGTCTGCATCGCCTGCGCCGCTTCTTGAATGTAAGCGTCCAGCCGGTTCGGCTTCACGTCCGCGGACAGCCCGCGGAAGTATTGGTCCGGATCGAAGCGGTGCAGCGAGACGCCTCCCGAGTGTCCGAATTCCAGCAGGAGCGCGTAGATTCGGTATACCAGCATGCCGAACCGGCTATTGAACAGCTCCTCGGTCGCCGCCATCTCCGTCAAAGGTTGGACGACGTCGCGCGTATCGACTTCGCTCCCGTCCTCGAGCTTCGACTTCAGCGTCTGCACGAACCGGTCCACGGTGCCGATCCATTCGACGACGTCCGCGTTCTCGTACCGGATCGCGTCCTCGTAATAGAGCACCTTGTGGTTCGGATTCAGGTTTTTCCACTCCGCCGCCGTATTGGCTTCCTCCATCAGCTTCGGCAGCATGAACACGTCCGAATGCAGCGTGCTGATGCCGACCGTCGCGTCGACGTTCAAATACTGTTTCAGGTTCATATGGATCATCTGGCCGATCAGCTGCAATTGCGACTTGAGCGGATAGGACGGGCCGTCCGCTTCCGGATCCTGCAGTTGGATAATCGAGACCAGTTCGTTGCCGTACCCGTTGAACGTCAGCCCGTTCCATTCGGACAAGCTCTCTTCCAGAATGTTGACCGACGCGTACTTCAGCAGCTTCCGGTCCGGCAGCGACACTTCCTTGTCGCTGAAGCCGCCGCTACGCAAGTTCAGCCGCGAGGAGAGGACGCCGAAGCTGCGGCCCCGGAAGCGGTCGCCCAGATCGGCGGCCAGCTGCTCGTAATCTTGCCGGGTCAGGTTCCGGTCCGTCACGAGTTCCTGCAGCATCTCGTTCACGCTCATCGACTCCGCCTTCTCGATCCGGGCCAGAGACTGCTTGCCGTGTTCTTCTTTCTGTCGCAGCACTTGGCGGACGACCCTCAGCAGATCGTCCCTCTCGACCGGTTTCACCATGTAATCGTGGGCGCCGAGCCGCAGCGACTTGGCGGCGAAGTCGAACTTCTCGTGGGCGGAGATGACGACGAACGGAAGCTCCGGCTGCTCCATGCGGATCGTCTCCATCAGCTCGATGCCGCTCATCCGGCCCATCTGGATATCGGTCAGCACGAGGTCGAACGCGTCCATGCGCAAGTAATCGATCGCCTCGAAGCCGTTCAGCGCCGTCTCGACGTGCGTGACTTCAAGGTCGGAATCGAGCAGAAAATCTTTGATTCCCGTGCTTACGTTCGGTTCATCGTCCACAACCAATATTTTCACCGTTCGCTCCCCCTGTCGGTCGCCCGCGCGCGCGAGGCCCGCGGCCTATTATTAACATATTAGAGAATCGGAATGGCGGACGGAAGGATGTAATGCCGCGAAATCGTGATGTATTATCCTTCCTTCGCCTCGGATTATAGCATTCGCGCGCGCATCGCGGAATGCATCACAAAGTGAAGAGCTTACATCCTATCTCCGGGCGCCGCTCGCCTATACAATCTATTATTGTAAGACCGATCTCAAACTATCAAGGAGGAATGAAGTAATGTTAGGCACAAGGTTAGGCAAAAAAGCGCTCCTCTGCTGTCTCGGTATGCTCCTGCTTCTGAACGGTATCGTCGCATCGCCTAGCTCTACCTCGGCCGCGGTCAAGCCGCTGCCGGGCCCGTCGAACCCGCTCTTGTACGCGGACTTCAACGGGGGAGGAGATTACACGGGCACCTGGCCGAACTGGCACAGCGACAACGGCGGCTCCGGTACGTCCGCGAAGCTGACCATCGACTCCCGCACGGCCATGAAGTTCGCGCAGACGCCGGCGACGAGCGCTTCGCGAGCCAAGTTCCAGCCGCAGAACGACACGTTCGACGCGCGCGGGTACCGCTACGTGAAAGTCGCGTTGAAAAACCCGGGCTACCCGAACTCCCGAATCCGAATCAACATCCACGACGGCACGAAAAACCACGGACTGACGGCAGGCTTCATCTCGGTGCCGACGACGTGGACCGACTATACGTTCGACCTTGACGCGCTCGTCCCGGCCATCAACAAGAAGTCGGTCAAATTCGAAATCTGGCTGCAGCAGACGACCGGCGCGTACGGCGAGATGCTGGTCGACGACTTGCTCTTGACGACCGCAACCGGCGGCACGGCTCCGACGCTCGCGACGAACGTCGTCACGAACGCCACCGTCGCCACCCCGAACACGATGTACACGTTCAATGCGACGTACACCGACGTCGATAACGATAAGCCGTATGTTATGCAGCTCGTCATCGGCGATACCGCGTACGACATGCGGGAGACCGACGCCGCCGACACGACTTACTCGAACGGCAAGTCGTACGTGCACATGACGAAGCTGCCCGCGGGAAGCCATACGTACTACTTCCGGACGACCGACCTGCGGACGAACGAAGTCGCCACGACGCCTCAGACGGCCACCGTCTCCGCGTCGTCGCAAGCGATCGACGTCGTCGTCAGCCAAGCCGGTTACAGCGCGGCGGATTACAAGAGCGCGAAGGTCGCCGCGACGACCGCTCTGTCGGACACGTCGTACGTCGTGACGACTTCCGCCGGCACCGTAGCCTCCGGGAACATGACGTACGAAGGCTTCTATTGGAATAAGCACGTGTACACGGTAGACTTCACTTCGCTCACCGCGTCCGGCACCGACTACAAGGTGACGACGAACGGCGTGTCGTCTTATCCGTTCCAGATCCAGCCCAACGTATGGGACGGCTACAAGGACGAGATGACCGGCTTCTACCGGTTGCAGCGCTCCGGCGTCGCGACGGCGGACGTCTATCCGCCGGGCTACAGCAGCATCTTCCCTTCCGCGAAGCTGTTCCACGCCGCGGGACATCTGGACGACGGCAAGTCGTTCGACGGCACGACGCATTACGACTTGACCGGCGGCTGGTACGACGCCGGCGACTACGGCAAGTACGCGGGCAACCAATGGGTCGGCACCGAGATCGCGCTCGCCTATATTCGCCATGCGAGCGCGCCGTCCGTCAAGTACGATAACGACAACAACGGCATTCCCGATCTCGTCGACGAGGCGGTATTCGGCAGCGAGTACTTGATCAAGTGGATTGATCAAGCCGGCGGCCTGATGTACGACCTTCCGAACCAAGGCGGATGGCTCCATCCGGAGAAGGTGACGGATAACATCCCGGGCACGGCGGACGATCGCCAGCTGATCCGGCCGAACGTCGGGGGCTCGGCCAAGGCGGCCGCGACGCTGGCCGCGACCGCGCGCGCCATTGAAGCCGCCGTCGCCGAGGGCGACGTCGATCCCGCCGAAGTCGCGGCGCTCGAAGCGTTCGCGGACGACAGCTTGGACGCCGCGCTCGACTTCTACGCTTACGTCGTCGCGAACCCGACCGATCCGCTCGGCGGATATTCGACGACGCGCGGAGGCCTTGCGAACTCGAAGCTGATCGCCGACGTCGAGCTGTACCTGCTGACCGGCAATCCCGCTTACCATACGGCCGCTACGAGCTATATCAACTCCGTGCCGGTCGGCGACCTCTTGTCGACGAACTATTGGGACATGCGGCCGATGGCGCTCGCGGAGTTCTACCCGGTCGCGGATTCGACTACGCAAGCTCATATTCAGGCGTTGCTTAAGGATCAAGTCAACACGTTCCTGACGCTGGCGGACGATACACCTTACGGCGTGCTGGACCAGTTCAAGGACTTCGGCGTCAACGAGCCCCATGCTTCTTACATGGGCGATCTGATCCGCTACTACGAGCTGTTCGGGGATCCCGCCGTCCTGCGCGCCGTTCAGAACGGCATGTACTGGATCTTCGGCGCCAATCCGTGGAACATCAGCTGGGTGTCGGGCGTCGGCACGGACTTCGCCGACTTCCCGCATACCCGGCTCGACGAGGAAGCGAACACGCCGACCGGCATCGGCGCGGTCTTCCCCGGGGCCATGTTCAGCGGCCCGCTGCTGAAGAATACGCTCGATAAGGAGAGCTCCAGCCCTTGGTACCAGGATCGCGCGCTGTACCAAGACGACCTCACGCAATGGCGGTACAACGAATACAGCGTCAGCATTCAAGCCGGCATGCTCTACTCCGTCTTGGCGCTTAGCGCGACCGCGGGCGGATCGGCCGCGGGCGTCGTCCCGGCGGAGCTGCCGACGCTGTCGCCGGTCATCGGAGACTACGTGCGCGGCAACGTCACGCTGTTCGCCAAGCCGGATAGCGGCGTTACGAATATCGAGTACTTGCGCAGCGGCGTGTACAACCCGATGACGGAAGACCGCGGCGTCTATAGCGCGACGATCGATGAGAGCGGAGCCGTTCCGTTCGCGACGCGGCGAATCGACATTCGCGGCGTCGACGCGGGCGGCAACGCCACGTACAGCGCGACGCATTACAGCGTGGCTCCCGCTCTGCCGGACCCGGCGAACCTGTCGCTGTACGACGACTTCGGCGGCAACGGCCTCTGGGGCGTAACGAAGAGCAAGCCGGCATGGGTGAACTGGTGGAACCAGGACGGCGGCGACGGCTCGTTCGAGAAGGTAACCGTAGACGGACGAACCGCGGGCAAGTTCATGCAGACGGCGGATTCGAACAAATCGTACGCGAAGTTCCAGCCGTGGCATAACATGTGGGATTTGATCGGATACCGTTACGTGAACTTCACGATGAAAAACCCGGGCTCCGCGAACATGCAGATGAAAGTCGACATTCAGAGCGGAACGAGCAGCTACAATCTGTCCGGCGGTTGGATCAACGTGCCGGCGACGTGGACCGATTATCAGTGGGACTTAAGCATGGTTCCGTCCGTCCTCGACAAGTCCACGACGAAGTTCTCGATCTGGCTCAGACAGGCGTCGGGCACGTACGGCGAGCTGTTGATCGACGAGATCAAGGCGACGAACGTCGCCACCGGCACGGCGCCTACGCTGACGGCGGTCGGCGTGAATACTTCGACGGGCGACCCGGATACGCCGTTCACGTTCAGCGCGACGTATACGGACGCCGATAACGAAGCGCCTCTCGTCGTGGAATTGCTCATTGACGGCGTCATTCGCCACATGACGCCGGTCAATCCGGGCGACACGAATTACGCCGACGGCAAAGCGTACGCGTATACGACGAAGCTGACGGAAGGCGTACACTCCTTCTACGTCAACACGACCGATACGACTTCCAACGCCGTATCCAGCCCGTTGCAGACCGGAATCAGCGTCTTCGATACGCTGTTCGAGGACGACTTCTCCGACGGCAACGCGGACGGCTGGACGTCGACGAGCGGCTCGTGGACGGTGACGGGCGGACAATATCGCGGCCAGGCGACGAGCCTGAACAGCTATTCGACCGCAGGCGACTCCGGTTGGACGGATTACACGTTCCAAGCGGACGTCAACGTCACGAACAACTCCGGCGGCAACAAGGACGCCGGCATCGTGTTCCGCTATACGGACGAGAACAACCACTACATCCTGATGCTCAAGAACAACGATAAGTCCGGACGCAAGATGGAGTTGCTCTCGGTAGAAGGCGGCGTGAAGACGTCGCTGGGCTTCTCCAACCCGAGCGTCGCTCCGGATACGTTCTACACGTACCGTGTCGAGCTAGACGGCGACGAGATCGAAGTGTACCAGAACGACACGCTCATCCTGAGCGCGACGGACGACACGCACGCCGGCGGCAAGATCGGCGCTCGCGTGTACGCCAGCACGGCCGCGGTATTCGATAACATCATCGTGAAGCCGTAACGCGAAAGGGCTGTCACCCGAATTCATCCGGAAGGATGACTCGGGCGACAGCCCTCTTTTCTTATCGAGTCGTAATGACGTATTCGGCGAATTATAGCTTGCTGTGCTTCCGTCGATACCCCGTCGGAGAGGAGCCCTTCTTCCGTTGGAACACCCTGTTGAAGGTGCTGAGCGAATGAAAGCCGGTTTCGGGGGCGATATCGCCGATTTTCAAATCCGTCGCGGTCAACAATGCGCAGGCATGGCGTAAACGAACGTCCTGCAAATAATCGGTGAAATGCTGGCCGGTATGCTGCTTGAACAATACGCTCAGATAGGAGTCGTTATAATGGTAAAGCCGGGACAGCTCCGAAAGGGTTAGCTCCTCTTTGAAGTGATGCTCGATATGACGGATCACGTTCCAAAAGTTAGATGAGCGTTTCGAAGGATTCGTCGCTTCGGAGCCTGTAGCAGCCGATGCCATGCGCGCGCGATCGAACGAGATCATAAGCTCCAACAGTTTGCAGCGAATGCTTACGAATTTCCACGGATCGTCGCGATCCAATTCCTCTTGAATGCTCCGGAACAGGTTATCCGCGACCGTTCTCGCCTCTCCGTTAAGCAACACGTTGGATGGGAGCTCCGGGTAAGCCAGCAGGAGTCCCTCCATGCCTTGACCGTCTTCCGAAGGACCCGCGAACAGATTCGGCGACATGCCGCAATGCAGCAAAGTTAAGGTCGAATCCGGATCCGGACGGATTTCATGATATTGATGGGGCAACAAGAAGGTGAAGGAGCCCGGCTCCAGCCGAAACTCCGCGCCGTTAATGATTTCCACGCCGCGACCTTCGCTGACGTACGAGATTTCGAGAAAATCGTGCCTGTGGCTTTCTACCTTGGAGGAGAGGCACGACCTTTGCACGGAAAACGGAAACCGCTTATCCATGTTCGTGTAATATTGCAAATACAAAGGAAATGCCACGAGATTACACGCTCCTTCGAATGCCAACGAGATAAGAAAAAGTTCCAATGAGTTGCGTAGTTCATGCGACCGATTGTCTCTATGATTCTATTATAAGTTGCGCGACCTTCAAGGGGGAATGGCAGAATGATCGATCTCGATGTGACCAGGATACAAGATACCGTTTGGATAGAGACCGATAGCGGTTGGATCCTGCTCGAACAAACCGAAGATGCCTGGACGGGCGAAGGCTTACGATTGTATTGTACCCGAGATGACGACGCATTGCGTATATCAATTGCCGCGCCCCATGCCGAAGTCAAGAGAATTAAGCTGATATGGCGCCATGGCATCCAAGGCCGAATTTCCGTATACGGCGACCATTGGGAACGAGGCTACGGCGATCTGGAATGGCGCGGCATCGTGCCGGAACGAATCATGCCTTGGTATGCCATGATTCATGACGGCAACGAAACGGTCGGAATCGGCGTTAGAACCGGCGGCAACTCCTTCTGCCATTGGCAACTGAACGAACGTTCGGCTACGTTGATCGCCGATGTTCGATGCGGCCCCGCGGGCGTGCGGCTAGGAGACCGGGTGTTGCAGGTCGCCGACGTCGTACAATACCGTAGCCGCGAAGACGAAACGCCGTTCTACGCCGCGAAGTCTTTCGCGAAGCGTATGTGCGCAACGCCGCTGCTGCCCGCCCTGCCCGTCTATGGCGGGAATAACTGGTATTGCCGCTTCGGCGATATCGACCCTCAAGATGTTATCGAGGATGCGAAGTTTCTGGCCGGCTTGGCGGACGGGTTAACCAACCGGCCTTACATGGTCATCGATGACGGTTGGCAGCTTCACAGCGGAGACAATGGATACAACGGCGGACCATGGGTCGGAAACCGCAAGTTCCCGGATATGGCCAAGCTCGCCAAAGAAATAGAGGAAGCCGGGGCTATTCCGGGCATCTGGATCCGTCCGTTATTAACGAGGGAGTCGGTACCGGCAACCTGGACGAACGATATGGAATCGGGAGCCATTCTGGACCCGAGCATCCCGGAAGTGCTCGCGCACATCGGGAATATGTTCCGTACGTTGAACCGGTGGGGCTATCGGTTAATCAAACACGATTTCTCGACTTTCGATTTACTCGGACTATGGGGCCCGGATATTAAGGGAAACGCGGCCGCGTATCCATTTGCCGACCGCACTAGAACGTCCGCCGAGATCATCAAGCAGCTCTACCAAACGATCAAAGACGCATCGGGAGACAGCTTGATCATGGGCTGCAATACCATCAGCCATCTAGCCGCGGGACTGGTGCATATCCAGCGTACCGGGGACGATACGAGCGGCGCAGGCTGGGAACGGACGCGCAGAATGGGCATCAATACGTTGGCATTCCGCATGCACCAGCACGATACCTTCTATAGCCACGACGCGGATTGCGTGGCGATAACTCCCGGAACGCCGTGGCCTTATGCCGCTCAATGGCTTGACCTTGTCAGCCGCAGCGGAACGCCGTTGTTCCTATCGGTCAAGCCGGGAACGTTAACCGACGAGCAACTCCTTGCCGTCCAAGCCGCGTTCCGAATCGCTTCCGAACCGCAGATCGACGCCGTTCCGCTGGACTGGCTGAACACGACTTGCCCCGCGACATGGCAATACGACGATCAAGTTGTCGCCTATGATTGGTATGCGGATGAGGGAATTCGAACCATCGACCGCGATAATGTATGGTGGGTATAAGAGCAAGGGCACTCGCGAAATCGCGAGTGCCCTTGTTACGTGTCCGCGTCGGTTATGCGCGCGACTGCAAGAACCGATCGATCTGCTCCCTCGTCGGAATCGAAGCTTGCGCGCCTTCTCCCGTAACGGCGATGGCCGCGGCCGCGGAAGCGAAGCGCAAGCCTTCCGGAATCGCGCGGCCTTCCGCCAGCGAGCTGGCGAACGCTCCGATGAAGGTGTCCCCCGCGGCGGTCGTGTCGACGGCTTCGACTCGGAACGCCGGGCAAGAGACGGCGGCGCTCCCGGCCGCCTTATAGAGACAGCCCTTGGAGCCTAGCGTCAAGATGACCGACTGAATGCCGGCGTCTAACAAGCTATCGATAGCGGCCTCCGCGCCGAGCGAATCGTCGCCGATCGGCATACCGGTTATGACTTCGATCTCGGTTTCGTTCAAGATGAGAGTATGGATATACGGATAGACGTCGGCGGGTATCTTCATCGCCGGAGCCGGATTATACAACACCCGCGCGCCTTGCGAGCAGGCCCTCTTCATGACTTCGCGATTCGTCTCCCACGGAATCTCGTTCTGCAGCAGCACGATATCGACGGCATGCAGAACGTTCAAGCTCTCCACGCGATCATCGAGCCGAACTTGGCGATTCGCCCCGGCCGATAGAATGATGCTGTTCTCGCCCGACTCGTCTACCGTAATGAAGGCGATACCGGAGTTTCCCGGCACGCGCGACACCTGTTCCGCGTTCACGCCACTATCGGCCAGAGACGCGATCAACTCGGAAGAGAACGCATCCTCTCCGACCGCGCCGACCATCATCGTCGTTCCGCCGGAACGAGCGGCGGCGACGGCTTGATTCGCCCCTTTGCCTCCGGGATAATACTTGGTCGACAATCCATGGATCGTCTCCCCGGGCAACGGGTGCTTCTTGACCTCGTTGACGATATCCATATTGATGCTGCCGACGACTACGATATTCTTCATCTCTATCCCCCCTTCTATCTATTTAAATCGAATACGGCGAAGCGATCAAGCCGGAAAAACCGGCCGTCGAATATCCGGTCACGAAGGATTATGGACTATCGCAAAGGAGCGAAGCCTTCCAACCGCCCCAATAGCTCGTCGATCCGCGCAAGCGCATCGGGCGACAGCTTGACGCCGGACGCCCGGACGTTCTCTTCGATCTGCGAAGGCTTCGTGGCGCCGATCAGCGCGGAGCTGACTCCCTCCTGGCGCAGCACCCATGCGAGCGCGAGCTGGGATAGCGTCAGGCCCAGATCGCCCGCAATATCGTTCAGCCGTTGGACGACTTCCAGCACGTCGTCGCGGAAGTAGCTCTTGATAACGCCGTTAACCGATTCGTTCGCCCCTCTGCTGTCCGCGGGATATGCTTGTCCGGGCTTGTACTTGCCTGTCAGCACGCCCTGCGCGAGCGGGGAGAATACGATCTGCCCGAGCCCTTCCTTAGTGCTTAGAGGAAGCACTTCACGTTCGATGTATCGCTCGAACAAGTTGTAGATCGGCTGATTCGAGATGAGCGGACGAAGTCCCAATCTTCTCGTGATGCCCGCCGCATCGGCGATCTGCGCCGCGCTCCATTCGCTGACCGCCGCATAGAGGACCTTCCCTTGGCTCGTCAGGTCGTCCAGCGCCCGAAGCGTCTCTTCGACCGGCGTCTCGGCATCGTACCGGTGACAGAAGTAAATATCGATATAGTCGACGCCCAGCCGGCGCAAGCTCGCCTCGCACTGCTCCATGATATGCTTGCGCGACAATCCCCGGTCGTTAGGTCCTTCCCCCATCGGAAAATACACTTTGGTCGACAGCACGTAGCTAGACCGGCTGAATTGCTTCAGTACGGCGCCCATTGCTTTCTCGCCTTCGCCGCTATTGTAAGCGTTCGACGTATCGAAGAAATTAATGCCGTTCTCGTAAGCCGAGCGAATGCAGGCGTCCGCCGCCTCCTTCTCCGCCGCGGTGCCGTACGTCAGCCAACTGCCCAATCCGATCTCGCTCACTTTGAGTCCGCTGTTGCCTACGCGTCTATATTGCATCCTTATCCTTCTCCTATCGTCCGCTAGAATAACAAGAGTATAGGCGGATAACGCGATTCTCTCAATAAATGAAACGGCGTAAAACTAACCTTTCGTGCGATCCGAACGAGAAAAAACCTTGATGCCCGATCGCGTCGTGACATCAAGGTTCTCCTCTTACAACTGAATTTCACGGCCTCGCTCAGCCGATTCGTATATCGCGCATAGAATCTTGATCATATCTACGCCATGCTCCGGCGTAATGGTCGGCTTCTCGCGACCGAGCACGCACTCGACGAAATGCCGGATATTCGCCGTATGCTGGGGAATCGAAGCGTTCGGGAACTTCGGCTGTTGATCGATCAGCACCCCTTCCTTCTCGGTAAAGAGGCTCAGCTTGTCGTTCACCAGGCTGAATCCGCCTTCGGTGCCTCTCCACTCCAGGAACTTCTTCTCTTCTTCAATATTCGAAGCCCAACTGAATTCGATCTGCAACGATGCTCCGTTATCGAACCGGATGAATCCCGCCGCCAAATCTTCCACGTCGAACGTACCCTTCGGAATGTTGCCGTCGGCGTCCGGTCTGTCCGCGAACTTGCGATAGGTCGATCCCGATACGGTTACCGGTTTCGGGTTTCCGCTTAGCCACATCGCCATATCGATCATATGGACGCCAAGGTCGATAAGCGGGCCGCCGCCGGACAATTCCTTCGTCGTGAACCAGCCGCCGCGCCCCGGTATGCCTCTGCGGCGAATCCAACCGCAACGCCCCATGTACAAGTCTCCGAGCTCGCCTTTCTCGATCAGCTTCTTCGCGAATTGCGCCTCCTCGGTGAATCTGTTATTGCGCATCGTCATGAGCAATTTGCCGGACTCGCGGGCGATGTCGGCCATTTTCTGCGCCTCTACCGGATTAACAGCGTCCGGCTTCTCGCAGAATACGTGCTTGCCCTTGCGCAACGCCGCGATCGCGATTTCCGAATGGAACAGGTTCGGGGTACTGATGCCGACAATATCGATCGAAGGATCGTCCAACAGCTCGACGTAGCTATCGTATACCCTCGCTTCGGGGAAATCCTTCGCTACCGCTTCGGCGGAAGCCTTGAAGGAATCGCAGAACGCGATGACCTCCACTTCCTTATGCGATAACCATCCCGGCAAATGCGCTCCCTTGAATATGCCGCCCGTACCGATTACGCCTACTTTCAATGTCATGAAAGAATCTCCCTATCGTCGTGTATTCAGGTGCGAACACAACTATTAATATCCTTAATTATAGGCAATAATACCGCCTCTTTCGATTGCCCGTTCGCTTCAGTTATTACTCTATTCTGTCCTTTGAAATTTCAAGTTAAGTAAATCAAAGTTGAAGTATTACTCGATTATGATCAAAACCGCGGGATTTGCCCCGCGGTATTGATATCGTCATATAGCGCCCCAGCCGCACTCACGGCGCGGCGTAGAGATGATACACGCCGAATACGTACTAGTCGCTCTCCGGCGCGAGCCCGAGCTTGATCGTCATGTCATGTAAGGTCATTTCCCGGATTGGTCATGAGGAACGGTAACTGTCGCGGTGCCGTTCGTCCGGTTACCCGCACGGTCGGTGGCCGTGTACGTGATCGTATAGATCCGGCCCTTCACGGCTTTCAGCGAGAAGGATGTCGCATCGGTGCCGATCCGCGCGTCGATGTCTCCTATCGCCTCAGGGACGTTGCTGACGATCGAAGTCAAGATCACGGAGTCGAGACCCGAGCCTCCCGCGTCGTTGGCGTTCACGGTTGCGTTTACTATCGCCATCTTCTTGTTAGGCGGCCAAATCTCGGTCCGGTCGAGCAGCAGGCTCAGCGTAGGCGCGGTCTTGTCGATCGAGACCGCGAGAGACTGGATCGGCTCCTCGTTGCCCGCTTGGTCGACGGAGCGATACTCGAGCAGATTGCTGCCTTCCTGACTAATCAGAATCGGACCTGAATAAGTCGCCCAGTTCTCTCCGCCGTTAAGCCGATATTCCGTTCGCTCCACGCCGGATTCCTGATCCTCCGCGGTCAGAGCGACTTCCGCGTTCGAAGCGAGCCAGCCGCCCTCCGGAGCTTGCGGCGTTATCGCCGCCGCCGTGACCGGATGCTCGGCATCGGTCGTCTCTCCTTCGATCTGAACGTCCAAGCTGGAGATGACGGCCTTGACCGGGAGCTTGCCCGCGCCGGAGAACAGGCCGATGCCCGCGAGGAAGCCGCCTCCGTCGAACTCGACGGTCGTCGATCCGATCGTCGCCCACTGTTCGTCCTTGTAGTAGAAGCCGGTGACGGTACCGCCCTCTTTGACCAATCTCATCCGAAAAGGCGCCTCGATGCTCTTGCCGGCGTAATCCAACGCCAACCCCGTCGCGGAACCCCAATATTTCTGTTGGGCCGGAGGTTTCTGCGCATCGAGGATGCTCTCCTCGTTGCGGAATACGAACCGCAGCACCTTGCCGGTGCCGTCCGTGCGGAAGTGAACGTGCTTGGAATCGTCGGCGTCTTGCGCCCGGATCATGAGCCCGACGGAAGCCGGATCGCCAGCGCCGAGCGAGTCGATCGTCGCGGTCAGCGTCACCTTCGCGTTCGGGTTGTTCAAAGCATAGCTTCGACTAAGATAGACGAAGTCATCGGACGTATTCCACACGTTGTCACCCGCGCCGACGAGGGAGATCGTGCCGTTCTCCTCGGTCGCGAAGCCTCTTCCGTTCGTGCCGTACGTTCGGACGGACCATCCGTTCACGTCCTGCGGAGCCCCTTGCGGGAATACGGTAACGACCTGCGTATCCGCCTTGGTCACGCCGCCGAGCGTCGCCAGCGCTGTAATCGTGACCTGCCCCGGCGCGAGCGCCGTGAACGAGGCGGCGGCATTCGCCACGCCGTCGATGCTCAGTACGCTGGAATCGCTTGAGGTGAACGAGATGTCCGCGGCGGACAAGTCGGCCGCCAGATCGTTCTGCAGCGTGCCGGTAATCGGCAGCGTTCCTTGGCCGCCGACCGTATACACCGGATTCGGCGCTTCGATCCGGACTTCCTTCAGCATGGACAAGTCGACGCCGGGATCGAACGCCGTCGCCTCGATAAGTCCGGTATCGTCCGCGTAAGAGATGCCTTGGGCATTGCCGGACTTGTAGATTCGGACTCGCGCGTCCGTATTCGCCATGCCCGTGCGGAACGGGATCTCGATCTTCGTATAGGCCGTGCTGTCGGTAGACGTATCGATCGCCGTGCCGCCGTAATTCAACACGCCGACGACGATTCTCTCGTTGGTCGTATTCGGAGCGTTCATGACCCACGCCACGAACTTGTAGTCCGTATTCGGCTTAAGCCCCGTCACCTTCTGCTCAACCCCGCCGCCGGGAGCCAGCTTCAAGCGCCTGCTCTTGCCTCTGAATTCTTGAGGGGGAGAATTAGGAACGTCGACGACGCTATTGGCGGCGTTGGTCGACCACAGCAGCCATCCGTTCGTACCGTTCTCGAATCCGTTGTTCTTAACGAGATTCATATACGGCGTATTCACAGACGTATACGAAACATTCGGAGGATTGTTCAAATCCGCTCCGGCCGTCCAGCCCGCGCCGCCGAATTCGTACGCGCCGGCGTCAGGGGCCGTGCCGGCGTAACCGTCCGTAATGCCGGGAATGACGGCTCCCGAGTTGATGGCCGTAGAACCGGCCGTCAGGCGGTAATCGCCGCCCGCCTCGTCGGCGAATCCAACGCCGGAGCCGGTCAGGATATTGAAGCCGCTCGACGCGTCGCTCGTGAGCGAGACGCTGCCCGTGAAGATATTGTTGTACGCCCGCGTCCCGAATAGCTCCTGGCTGTAGGGCGCGGTGCCCCAGTACCCGATGCTGGTCAGATCGTTGTTCGCGACCGTGTTGTTGTAGATGAGCCGGTAATTGCCCGGCGTGTTCAACTGAATGCCGACGTTGTTGTTGTAGATGACGTTATGATGCACGACGGCGTTATTGGCGAAGTTGTCGAAGTACAACCCCACGCTCATGTCCGTGCCTCTGCTGTCGTGGATCAAGTTATGGGCTATCTCGCTGTTGCCCATGTCCGTTCCCCAACTGTAGATCAACGCGCCGTCCCGCGACAGCCACATGCCGCCCGAGATGTCGTTGTACTGTATCTTGGCGCTGCCGGTTCTCCAGTAGAGGTTATAACGCCCGGAATTGTAAATGTCGTTGTGGCTGATTAAGTTCTCCGCGCCGCTCGTCAGCTTGATGAGCGGATCGTAGGAGGCCATGTAGCTGCCGTCGTGGACGATGTTGTTCACGATCCGGTTGTTGGATCCGTCGATATTGATCAGCGTGCCCGAGGAGTAGGCGATCTCGCTGTTCTTGATCTCATTGTTGTTGCCCGAGACGTTGATTCCGTTCGTTAGCTGGTGCTGAACGGAGGTGCCGTGGGACTCGGTCGAGGTATACAGATACCGCGCTTCGATCCGGTCGAGAACGTTGTTGCTCGCGCCGTTGTCGACATGGATGCTTCCGCCGACCGTCTTGATCCCGGTAAGGCGAATGTACGATAAGCCGCCCAGGTCGAAGACGGTCAGCCGCTTCTTCGCTTCGATACCGGCCGGAACGCCTCCGCCCGGAGCCCAGAGATACGCCTTCCCTGCGTTGCCGTCGACGTACCATTCGTTCGGGGCGTCCAGCTCTCCGAGGACGCCGCTTAAGTAGAAGGTCGTGCCCGCCTCGGGGTCCATGTAATCGAAGCTGTTCGGGATCGGGTCGAAAGTCAGCGTACGGCTCGCCAGATCGTAGCCGGTCACCTTGGCCGATTGCGCGACGTAGGCGTCCCCTCCCCGCTCCCAGAGCGTAGCTCCCGTCCAATATCCGCTCGGCTCCGTCAACGCGGCGCTGACGAGTGTCGTCGCCGAACCGCCAGTCGCGGTCGCAACGCCCTGTTGAAGCGCTTGCAAGTTATGGGCTCCGATATTGGGCCAGCGAGCTTCCCACAGCGGCGAAATCCCGCCGCTTCCGATCGCCAGAAACTGATTCTGTTCCTTGAGATCCCAGCCCAGGTCGGCGACGTAGATCGAACCGGCATACGGCGCCCAACCGCCGATCGGTTCCATGCCGCTAACCGTGACGTCCGCGCCGGGAGCCGCCGCGAACGTAATCGGCTGGCCGGCCGAACCGCTGCGCGCCGGCTTGACCGTCTCCCGGTAGGTTCCCGACTCGATGAGACAGGTGTCTCCCGGCTGCGCGACTTGCGCGCAATAGGCAATCGTTCTGAAAGGGGTGCTTGCGGATCCGTCAGCGGAGTCGCTTCCCGCCGTCGCGACATGATAGGTCGTGCCCGCCGCGTACGCCGTAGGCGCCGCGGGCAAGGCCACCGTAAGCAATGCCGCAACCATAATAAGACACCAAATCCCTCCCGACATTCTCGACACTCTCGAATTCTTGAACAAGCGAAAACCTCCTCATAAAGGAATAATGGGCTAAGCCACGCTATCCACTCTATCAGGAAGACGCCGGATCGGAAGTGCAAAATCCATACTTTTCGGCATTCCGGCGTTCCACGATGCATACTTATCTGAATTTTCTGTTAGGGTTCGACCGATTGCATGATCCGGTCATCCTTGGGGATCGTGCCGAACCGTTTCTTTTATATTTTCGCACAATAAAACAAGGACGAGGTTGCTCTACCCCGTCCCTTATAATTCGATCATGTCGGATTTCGATTGAAGCTTAGCCTTTAACCGCACCGAGCGTGATCCCTTTGGTGAAATATTTACCGAACATGACGAACAGCGCAATCAGCGGCAGCGTCGCCAGCACGGCGCCCGCCATCGCGATTCCGTAATCGTTATGGAACTCCTGCGCCTTCTGCACGACGCGGATTCCTACCGGCAACGTGAACATGCTTTTATCCGTCAAGACGAGCAGTTGCCACACGTAGTCGTTCCACGTATTGACGAATGTGAATATCGCCAATACGGCGAGTCCCGGCTTGGCCAACGGCAGGATGACGCGAGCATAGATGCGGAATTCGCTGGCTCCGTCTATCCGGGCAGCCTCGATGAGCGCCGTCGGCAGCGTCTGCATAAATTGACGAAGCAGAAACACTCCGAATGGCCAAGCGACGACCGGCAAGATCGCCGCCGCGTACGTATTAATCAGATGAAACTTATTCATCATTTGAAACAGGGGAATGAACATTACGGCGTGAGGAAGCGTCAATGCGCCCAGCATGACCGCGAATATGGCGTTGCCAGCCCGAAAGCCCACCTTGGCGATCGCATAAGCTGCCATTGAGCTTAATACGAGCACGAGCGTCGTCGAAGCAGCCGCGACAAGGGTGCTGTTGAGAAACCAGCGCGCAACCTGATGTTCGACGAACAACGTCCGGTAGTTGCTCCACGTCGGCGATAGCGGCACCCACTGCGGCGGAATCTCGATGGCGACGGTCAAATTCTTGAACGAACCCGCCAGCATCCAATAGAACGGCCATAGGAAGAATACCGTTCCTAAAGCCAGCAGGCCGTTGCCGACCCAATGTCGTCTCGTTGTTTGATCCATAGGAACGTTCTCCTTAATATTCGATATCCGTCTTCATCAGCCGAAATTGGAGCAAGGCGATCGAGGTGATGATGAGGCACAGTATGATCCCCATCGCGTTCGCCGCGCCGAAGTTCATGTTGATGAAAGCTTCGCGGTAAATCAGCATTAGCATCGTTGTTGTCTTATAAGCGGGTCCGCCGCCCGTCATTAATAGAATGATCGTAAAAATTTGAAAGGACGCGATCGTCGACGTGACGAGCACGTACAACAGGCTAGGCTTCAGTAACGGTAGCGTAATGCGCCACAGCGTGCGTCCTGGCGAAGCGCCGTCGATCGATGCCGATTCGTAGATTTCGCGTGGGATGCCGTTTAATCCGGCAGAAAGTACGACAATCGCTGCTCCGACAGAAATCGTAACGACGATCAAGGCGAGCGCGTATACGCCGAAATCGATGCCCAGCCAGTTGACCGGCGCGAGACCGACCGACTTCAATGCGTAGTTGGCAAATCCGAATTGGTTGTTATAGATGTATTCCCAGACCATCGCCAGACTAACGACGGACGTTACCGCCGGCACGTAGAAAACCGCCTTGTAGAACGACTGCGCGCGATTCGAGAATCTATTAATCGTCAGAGAGACGGCGAGCGCTATCAAGGTTTGGGTCGGAACGATCAATACGACGAACCACAACGTCGTCCGAACAGCTCGCAGGAATACGGAGTCGGATAAGATCGCGGCGTAATTGCCGAAACCGTTCCAGTAATAGGACGTATAGTCAAAGCCGTACAGACTGGACTTGAACGCCTGTAAAATCGGATAAACGACGAATGTCAGAAAGACGAGCAGCATCGGTGACACGAACAGCCACCCCGTCAATTCCCGTCGTCCGCGCATGGTCAGCTTATTTGTTTTGGCGGTCATGTAACCGCTCCTTTCTTGCGGGATATAGCGTATTTCGGGCAAGGAAAAGACCGGGCGACAAACCGCGTTTACTGCCCGGCCTTCCGACTTCCATGAGCTTACTTTTTGTATTTTTTAATAATGTCGTTAAACTTTCCGGATATCGTATCGATCGTAGCTTTCGGCGTCGTGTCGTCGTCAATGAACAGACGCTGCATCTCTGGATACATTGCGGCGCGCATTTCCGGGAAACCCTTGACCTTCGTCAGCGGATCGATTAAAGGCCATTCGCCGACTTGTCCGAGCAGTTTGGACAAAAACTGCCATTCCGGGTCTTCGTTCGTCCACGACGGAGCATCGCCGATCGTCTTCATTTGTTTCAGGCCGTTAAAGTAAATATCCGTTTTATTAATCGCCCATTCGAAGAAAATTTTCGACCATTTGACCTCATCCGCATTCTCTTTCTTGAACACCGTGCCGTAGCCGAGCGAAAGCTTGATGCCGGACTTTCCTTTCGTTTCGGACGGGAAGTTGACGAACATATAGTCGAACGGTTCTTTGATGCTGCCGTCCGCGATTTTGGACTTGATCGTCTGAACGACGGCGGGAGCGGCGACGATAATCCCATTCTTCCCTTGGAAGAAATAGTCGTTGGCATTCGTTGTCGACAGCGTTTCCGGGTTCGGAGCGACGAGTCCTTCGTCCACAAGCGAACGGAAAAACGCAAGCACCTCTTCGGATTTCGGGTCGGCGGCCGCCGTATATTCGGTGTAATCTTCGTTAAATAGCTTAACCCCGTGCGTCATCATCGTGTTGTTGTATAGTTCGTCACCCTGTTCGTTCATTGCGTACATCGTGAATCCGTACGTGCCCGTCGACGGATCGGCCACGGCTTGAAGCGCCTTCTTGAACTCGTCGAGCGTCCAAGTCCGGAGTTCGTCCTGCGGCAACAAATCGAGCGCGCCTTTGGCTTCCCACAGGCTCTTGTTTACCAGCATCGTGACCGGGACGGCCGCTAGCGGCATAATGACGATCTGATCGTTAAGCGAAACGAACTTCATCAAATCGGGTTTGGAACGAACGCCCTTCAGGTCTTCAGGCGTAAGAATGTCGTCCAACGGCTCGACGACTCCCAATTGAGCCAGCGGCAATATTCGGTTGGCGACGTCGAACAGCAGGTTAGGCAACGTGTTCGAAGCCGTGGCTACCGACACTTTCTCTTGAATACCGTCGAAAGGCACCAGCTCGACGTTGATCTTAACGTTCGGATACAGCTTGTTGAATTCGGGAATCAAGTCTTGGGCGATCCATTCGCCCGGCTTCTCGCCGTCCTTCAGAATACCGTTAGGCGTCGCCCAAAGCGTTAATTCCGCGGACTCGTTCGGATCTACGCCAGAAGCGGCCGATGCCGCCGGCGACGAGGAACTAACCGGCGTGCTTTCCTTCGCGCTTGCCGCCGCGTTCTCGTTTCCGTTGTCGTTGTTGCCGCATGCGGAGAGTACCACTGTTACGATTAAAAATAGGCTAAGCATCATACCCGTAAAACGTTTGCTCAATTCCGCCACCCCTTTGATCGATTAGTTTTGCACCTTAACGGTAACAGCCGTTTCGAGCATTCAAAAAGGTAAAATTGTTTAGAATCAGGTCGAAAATATAGGCGAAAATGAGCATTCTCTATGTTTTTTCTTGATTTCGGTATTGCGAAGGGGTGAGACCGGTTTTGTCCTTGAACCAGATGCCGAAATAATGCGAGTCCTCGTAGCCGACCTCCAGCGCGATCTCTTTGATCTTCAGGTTGGATTGCGCCAATAACCGGCGCGCGCTTTCAAGCCTAGCGCGGTTCAAGTAATCGATAAACGAAATGCCTATATCTTTTTTGAACAACTGGCTGAAGTATACGCCGTTCATATTGAGCCTTTGAGCCATATATTCGATGCCGATATCGAACTCCCGGTATTCGCGGTCGATGATTTCGACCGCCTTTGCGATAACGGCACTAATCGGCTTCGCGTTACGGCCTTTGATCGCTGCGATGTATCGGTCGATGGCCGCGAGCAACTCCGCGAAACTCTCGGCAGGCGTTAGCCTGTTGTCCGCGATCCATTCTCCCGTGCCGAATTTGGGGCCGAATAAGGAAGACGGGTCAACGCCATTCATGATCGCCTGCTGATTAACGAATATGTAAGCGTTTGCTAAAAGGGTTTGAAGAATGAACGGTTTCGTCGCGCTCCCGCGCATATGGTCAAGCAATTCATCGACCAATCGTCCGCATTGCTTCGCATCGTGCTGTTCAATGTAATATTTAAGTCGGTTTTCGAACTTCTCCGGATAAGTCGTTTGCCACATTTGCGCCATCACTTCGTCGTAGCGGATGCAAGAAGATTTGGAGAAGAAACGGTAACTCGTCAGCTCTTTCGCTTCCTCGAACGAGTTTTTGACGAAGTGGATTTCCGCATACTGACCGCCGATATAGACGGTCGCGGCATCTCCAGACTCGTTACGGAGACGGACCGACATCTCCGCGGCGATGTTGGCCGTTTCATTCGCGTCCACGTTGAAGATAACTCCGTAACGCCCTGGTTTCAGCGTGAATACGACCAGAGGATGGCGTTCCTCGTAAGCGAATAGGCGATCTTCCCATTCGCGCAGCTTATCAGGCTTCGACTCGGGCGGAAAGTCGACTAACGCGACTTGGTAGAAGGGTTCATTCAGCGGCAACGCGGTCATCCGGTTCATCTCGCGGAATTCCTCCATCGTCACGTTCTGCTCCAGAATGGACCTGATCAGCTTCTCTCTCCGCAATGGGATACCTTCGCGAATATTCGCGAGCATGCGATTGAAACTGGCGCCGAGCATGCCGACCTCGTCTGCGTATTGGGGCAGGAATTTGACGTACAGATTGCCTTTCTCGACCTCTTCGTTCAGTTGAGTTAACGTTTTGAGAGGACGCGAGATGCTTCTCGACACCGCAATGGA
The DNA here is from genome assembly GCF_042675445.1 of Cohnella sp. GCM10027633. NCBI lineage: Bacteria > Bacillati > Bacillota > Bacilli > Caryophanales > Paenibacillaceae > Cohnella > Cohnella sp. GCM10027633. The sequence continues at coordinate 425,716 of NZ_JBHTGV010000004.1, forward strand.
TACGAGCCCGATCGGAACGAACGCAGCGAGGAATAACGCAGCCCATACGATATACATATCGTAAATGTCATTAAAGAGGACATTGCGGTCGATTGTATAGATGAACTTCCAATCAGTGAGCGGATTCGCCGAATAAGTAACTAAATAGGAACGGCCTCCCGACTTGCTTGTATAGTGTCCGCTATCCCCCGACATTTTCGCCGTATCGATGGTCGACATTCGGACATCCGACTCGTCCCTCGAATAGATCTCGCCGTTGCCGACGACAAGGCTATATTCCCCTTCCGCGGAGACGTCGGAATTGAACATTGATTTCAGAATGTCTGGCGAAATCGTGAAAATTACGACGCCAAGCGTCTGCTGGTTTCTTGTGCTTTGAATCGAACGAACCATTTGAATCGTCTTTTGACTCGCCGACCAATTGGTGATTTCCCATTGGTACAGTCCTTTTGATTCCGCCGCGCGTACAAACCAATCTTCTTGCGGGTATCGGCCGGCTTTATCGGGCGCTAGCAAAGACGAACTCTCCCCGAAGGTAAACACGTTACTGTAATTGTCGACGATCGAGATAGATGAAATGCCGTAGGAATTGTTGGTGATCTCGCGAATGCGCTCGTGAATGTCGCGGTAAGCCTGTAGCCGCGGTTTTGGCGCTAGCGCGTCGGGATTGCCAGTCAAGTGGTCTTGGATAGCCGTGCTGTAGATTAATAGAACGGATGATTTGTCGATCCCGTTCAAGTAATTGTTAAGATTGTCCCGGAAAGCTTCGAGATTCGTAAGCGTCGAGCGGATTTCTTTATCCATTAGTATGTTCTTATAGATGATGATCGTCGTCGTGGAGAAAATCGTCAAAGCGAGCAAGCAGAGGAAAGAGATTGCTAGAGTTAGCTTATAGCGCAATTTCAAATTGTGGAAAAAGCCGTTTAGCGAACGCGTCATTTCGTTTCCCCCTTCGTGCGCGTCTAGATTGTCCCAACGCGATCGGATGCGAATATTCCACAGTATAGCACAGGGCCGAAAGCAACCGAACGGGGCGAAACGACTTTGCGAAACTATCTAAATATACCGACCTATTTCCTAAGAATTCGACCTATCCCCGCAGGTCCCGATTGCGGACAATTAATCTGCGCGGCGCCTAGGCGAACGCGAACGACCGTGCGGTTCCCGTTACGGCGTAGATGAAGGGGGAATGGAAGTTGACGAGATCAACAATCGGCATGCGTCCTAGTAAAGTGCTCGCCAAGCTGCGCGCAGGGGAAACGGTGCGGTCCATCAAAGTAAACCTGGCGGATTCGCGCGTCATAGAGATTGCCGCTTTGGCCGGATTCGATTGCATATGGACCGACATGGAACACGTCGCCAACGACTGGTCAGCGATCGAAAAACAAATTCTCGCAGCCAAGGCTTATGATGTCGACATCGTGGTACGTACCGCGCGAGGGGGATATAGCGATCTCGTGCGGCCGCTGGAGCTTGACGCGACCGGCATCATGGTGCCGCACGTGATGAGCTTCGCCGATGCCGCGTCCGTCGTGCGCCAGACCAAGTTCCACCCGCTGGGTAGACGTCCAGTGGACGGAGGAAACGCGGACGGAGCCTATTGTTTGTTGGACTTCCAGCAATATTTGCAAGAGGCGAACGATCAGCGGTTCACGATCTTGCAGATCGAGGACCCCGAGCCGTTGGAGGAACTAGAAAAAATTGCAGGGTTGCCCGGTGTCGACATGTTGTTCTTCGGGCCTGGAGATTTCAGCCAGGGTATCGGGGCCCCTGGGAAGTTAGATCATCCTGCAGTCTTGGAGGCAAGGCGGCGCGTCGCCGAAGTCGCGGCCGCGCACAGGGTATTCGCCGGAACCGTCGGTACGGTCTCTAATCAGGAAGAGCTCATTGAACTTGGTTACCAGTTCATCAACATCGGAGCCGACGTAATCGGTCTTGGCCGATATTTCCGAGAGCTGGCCAGTTCATATTCTACTGAACGATCACCTGCCGCGGCGTTGGTAACCGAAAGCGTATATTCGGACAAATAAGAACGCAACTGCTTGATTCCTAGATAACACAACTATTAGGAATGCTACCCGTTAACGCAAAAAAGGGCCGCCACAATAGCAGCCTTTTTTGCGTTAGCTTAGAAATGAAACTTGAGTTGAATTCCCCGTAACTGTGTGTGCCCCTACACCTTATAAGCCTTCATCGCCTTCAACAATTCCTTGAACGAAGGCCGCTTGCCGTACATAAGAACGCCGGTGCGGTAAATCTTCGCGGCGAGCCACCCGAACAAGACGATCGACGCGAGCAGAATGCCGACCGACAGCACGATTTCCCATACGGTCGGCTCGCTGAGTCCGATGCGCAGGAACATGAGGAACGGCGCGAAGAACGGGACGTACGAGCAGACTTTGATGAAGATATGCTCCGGATGCGACAGGCCGAAGATCGCGATGTAGAAGCCCGCGAGCGTCAGCATCGTGATCGGCAGAATCGCTTGGCCCAGATCCTCCGTGCGGCTGACGATCGAGCCGACCGCCGCGAACAGCGTTGCATATAGGAAGAACCCGGTTAAATAGAAGAACACGGCGAACACGAGCAAGAGCGGATCGATCGAGCCAAGATCGAGGCCCATATCCTTGAGCGCGTCGAGATTGTCGGAGCGCATCAGGTTGATGACGAGCGCGCCGATCAGAACGATCATCTGCAGAATGCCGACGACGAACGTGCCCAGGATTTTGCCGAACATCTGCTTCAGCGGGGAGACGCTCGTCACGATGATCTCCATGACGCGCGAGCTCTTCTCGGCCGTAATCTCCGTCGCGATGAGCTGACCGGTAATCATGACCGCCATGAACAGCAGAATGATCAGGACGTACGTGAGGCCGATCGCGGTCGCTTCTTCTTCCGGCGTCTTGCCCGTTTCGTTCGTGAATTGCACCTGTTCTTGCTCGACGGATACCGGCGCCTGAAGCAGCTTGCGCTGGTCGTCGGTCAGTCCCAAGTCCTTCACGACGATCTCGTTCTTGACGACCTGCAGTCCGATCGTAAGCTTCTGCGAAGTACCGGAGCCTAGCGAGCTCTTGGCGTGGTAGACCGCGTTCGGGAAGCCGACTTCGGCGTTGTCCGCGAACGTCACGTAGCCTTTGATGTCTCCGTCCTCCAGGCTCGTCTTGAGGGCGTCCTCGGAGGCGGAAGGGATCAGCTCGATCTCCGGCTTCTCCTGCGCGCCGTAATAAGCGACAAGCCCTTGCACGATCGTCTCCTGCTGGCCTTGCACGTAGCCGACCTTCGTCGCCTTGTCGGAATCGAGCTTGTTCAGCAGCGTCGGCAGGTTGCCGACGACGACGAGCAGAACGGCCAGCACGGCCGTCGTAATGAGGAACGCCTTGTTCCGCAGCTTCGTGCGCATCGTGAACGCCATGACCGTCCATAGACTATTCATTGTGCTCACCTACCGTCTTAATGAAGATTTCGTTCAGCGTCGGCTCCATGATCTCGAACCGGGTAATCGGCCCTTGCGCGAGGGCATGCTGCACAATCCGCTGCCCGGCGTCCGGCGAATTCACCTTCAGCTCGTAGCCGCCGTGCTCGTGGCGAACGACCTGCTTCACGCCGGCGATTCCTTCGAGCCCTTGAATGTCCCCGTCGGCCGCGATGACGACGCGCTCCTGCGGGAACTTCTTCTTGATCTCCTTGATCGGTCCCTGCAGGACCGGATTGGAACGGTGCATGATCGTGATGTTGCGGCACAGCTCCTCGACGTGCTCCATCCGGTGCGTCGAGAACACGATGCTCGTCCCGCCGTCGCGGAGCTCCTTGACGGTCGACTTCAACAATTCCACGTTCACCGGATCGAGCCCGCTGAACGCCTCGTCCATGATGACGATGCGCGGCCTATGGATGACCGACGCGATGAATTGGATCTTCTGCTGGTTGCCCTTGGACAGCTCTTCGACCTTCTTATTGTAATACTCGGGCACTTGGAACCGCTCGAGCCAATCTTTCAAGTTCTGGTCGGCATCCTTGCGGGACATGCCCCGCAGCTGCGCCAGATAGATGATCTGGTCGCTCACCTTCAGCTTCGGATACATGCCTCTCTCTTCCGGCAAATACCCGAGCATGCTCAACTGTTCGTTGCTATAGGCCTTGCCTTGGTAACGAATGCTGCCCTCGTCCGGCAGAATCAGGCCGAGAATCATGCGCATCGTCGTCGTCTTGCCGGCGCCGTTCGCCCCGAGCAGGCCATAGATCTCTCCCTGTTGAACTTCGAAGCTGAGGCGGTTCACGGCCCGTTTGTCTCCGTAATTTTTCACGATGTCTTCTACTTTAAGCAAGCTCAACGTCTAGTCTCCTCCTTCGTCATTAACTCTAAACACCATACACTGGGAAAACATGGTCGTCAACTCTCGCGACAGGATTCCTTGGCCCGAAAAACAGGAATCGACGCCGTCTTTCGCGAACAAGTAAATAACGCAACCGATAGGAAAGCGAGGAAACATCATTGATTCGGAAGTTTATCCCCCTCTTATTGCTAACCGTTCTCTTGCAATCGTATGTACCGGCTCCAGGCGCGCCTCGCGCCTACGCGACGGACGCCGAGTCCGGCAGCGGACTGCCGGCGCGAAGCGGCGCCCAGATCGCGGAGTTGTGGAAGAAGCTCATGCATCCCGAAGCCGATTACAGCAATCCCTATAGCAAGACCCCGGTCGCCTCCTCTCCTTACGCCGCCGGAGCGCTTCGCCAAGACTATATTCAAGACGGCGTGAACGCGGTTAACTTCTATCGGTTCATCGGCGGCCTGCCCGCCGACGTGACGGCCGACGCCTCGCTGAACGCGAAGGCTCAATACGGCTCCGTGCTGCTGGCGGCATCGGGGCAATTCTCGCATTATCCGGGACAGCCCGCCGATATGCCCGACAGCTTCTACAAGCAAGGCGCGGACTCGACATCGACTTCGAATATCTATTCTTCTTACGGCTACAACGACCATATCGTTTCACGATCCGTAGAAGCCTATATGGAAGATTCCGACGTCGGCAACCTCGACCGGGTCGGGCATCGCCGCTGGATTCTGAATCCGCCGCTGAAGAAGATCGGTTTCGGCCAAGCGGAGGGAGACGACGGCTGGAGCTACTCCGCCCTTCAGATTTTCGACCAGAGCCGCAAGGAGACCGTGGATTATCGCTATATCGCCTATCCCGCGGAAGGCTCGTTCCCGGTCGAAGTGTTCAAAGGAAATTACGCCTGGTCGGTCAGCATCAATCCCGACGAGTATGCCGATCCCGTCATGAAGAACGTCAAGGTATCGTTGAAGCGCCTGAACGACGGCAAGGCGTGGACGCTGACGTCCGCGAACAACAAAGCGACCGTGAACGGCGCCTATTTCAACGCGGAGAACGAATATTACGGCAGCGGACCGGCGATTATTTTCCGTCCGAACGGCATCGAAGCTTACAAGGCAGGCGACCGATTCCAGGTGACGATCACGGGTTTGAAGTCGACCGCGGGCGCCAGCCGCACGATCCAATACGAAGTGGCGTTCATGAGCGCGGACAATTACGTACCGGCCCCCGAAGCCATGAAGACGAAGTTCACGGACATCGGCAAGCATTGGGCGAAAGCGACGATCGAGTGGGCGGCCGGCGAGGGCATCGTGAGCGACGTGAACGGCCCGTTCCGGCCGAACGACGACGTGAAGGAAGAGGAATTTCTGAAAATGTTCATCGCCTCCCTCGGCATCGAGGTGCCCGCTCCGGGCGCAGACGAGCGATGGTCGGCGAACTATTATGACTATGCGGCCGATAACGGGTATAATCTACGTGGGAGCGAAGACGAAGACGAGCGGTTGCTGCCGATTACCCGATTGTCCGTCGCGGAACTGATCGCTTCCGCCGCCGGGCAGCCGTATACCGGAGACGCCGCCATCCGATATTTGCTCGACAACGGCTATTCCCAAGGGAAGTCGGCCGCCACCGTCGAAGGCTACGAAGGAAGCGCCCCGTTGACTCGCGCCGAAGCGGCGCAATTCATACGCAACCTGATCGAAGCCGGCTACGACCTATAAGCGAGAGGATAGATACTTACGATGAAACGCAATGGACCGCCCCGCCGCCAAGGCGGGGCTTTGCCGCGCAAGAGCGCGCCCGCGAGAACGTTCGCGGTTACGGAACCGGGCGAGCTGCTCGTATTCCTGTTGAACAAGCTGTCGGGGCAAGGCCGCAACTCGGTCAAGTCGCTGCTCGCGCACGGACAAGTGTCGGTAGACGACCGCGTCGAGACGAAGTACAATCACCCGCTGAAGCCCGGACAGACCGTGGCGGTCAGCAAGGACAAGAAGTCCGTCGCTCCGGGTCTGATCGGACTAAGGATTCTGCACGAGGACGAAGACGTCATCGTCGTCTACAAGGACGCCGGCTTGCTGTCGATCGCGACGGAGCAGGAGACAGAGCTTACCGCTTATCGCCAGCTAACCGCTCACGTGAGAATCAAGAGCGAGAAGAATCGGATATTCGTGATGCACCGTCTCGACAGGGAAACTTCGGGCGTCATGATGTTCGCCAAGAGCGAGCGCGTGCAGCAGAAGATGCAGGACAACTGGAACGACATCGTGAAGGAACGGTCTTACGTGGCGTTGGTGGAAGGACACGTGAAGAAGGCGCAGGGCACGATCTCCTCGTGGCTGAAGGAAAGCGCGACGCTGAAGATGTACTCCAGCCAGCACCCGAACGACGGCCAGCATGCCGTGACCCACTACAAGGTGCTGAAGGCGAGCAGAGGCTGCTCCTTGCTGGAAGTGATCCTCGAGACCGGCCGCAAAAACCAAATTCGCGTCCACATGCAGGATCTCGGCCATCCGGTCGTCGGGGACAAGAAGTACGGCGCCAAGTCGAAGTCCATCGGCCGCCTCGGCTTGCACGCCCGCGTGCTCGCGTTCGAGCATCCGCGGACCGGGGAGACGTTGCGCTTCGAGACGCCGATTCCGAAGCCGTTCCTCAGCCAATTCTCCGAGGACGCCCCGAAGGCTTAAGAAGCGATCGTTCGATCATTTGTACTTGAAAATAACGATGCCCGCGATCATGACGCCTATCCCGACAAGCCGGTTCGCCGAAATCGCGATCTTCTCTACCCCGAACATGCCGACGCTCTCGATCGCCAGCGTCGCGATCAACTGGGCGACGAGCAAGATCGCGATCGCGTATGCCGGCCCGAGCGCGGTTACCGACTTCATCGCCCCGAAGACGATGACGACGCCCATGCAGCCGCCGAGCAAGTACAGCTTGTTCACGGACGCCAGCTTCGAGATCCCCCCGTCCTTCAAGATCCAGAACAGGAGAAGCGAGAGCGCGAAGCCCGTTCCGTGAACCCATGCGTTCGTGAACCAGAAGCTCGTCTTCTCGCTTAGCCTTACGTTGAATATCCCTTGGATGCTGACGAACAACCCCGCGATCAGCGCGTATGCGATGCCTGCCATGTGCTTCCTCCAAACCTTAGCGGTACTTGTTGCCGCTGGCGAGCGACTTCAGCCGATCGAGATCCAAGATGCCGATCGCGCCTCGCTTGCGCTCTACCAGACCTTCCCTCGCGAATTGCGTAATGATTCTGTTCAGATGCCGATAGCTCGCGCCGAGCAGCTCCGCGATCTCGGTCAAGCGCGACGTCTTCAGCTCCTCGATCCGATCCTCACCGTCCTGTTCCGAAGCGATCGAGACGAGATAGCTGGCGAATCTCGTCTCGACGGGATAGAGCAGATTCAGGCTCGACGCGTTCGAGAACGTATCCAGCTTCGTCGCGAGCTGCCTGACGATGAACCGCAGGAATGCCGGATCTTCGCCCGCCGTTTCCGCCACGGCCTGCCGGCTAATGCCGATGCAACGCGTCTCGTTCACCGATTCGACCGTGCCTCTCGCCCTCTGATCGGTTAGCATCTCCAAATCCCCGATCGTGCTGAGCGGATTATAGAATCGGATCAGAATGGATTTGCCGTTCGGCAAGTTCTTGTATACCTTGACTCTGCCTTCGACGAGCAGGAACAGATGCGTCAGCCGGCCGCCGTGTTCGCAGATAGTCTCGCCGCGTCCGAAGGCGAACAGCTCCATCGCCTGCTCCGTCTTCGCGCCGAACGCGCCGCTTAGACGATGCGCGTCCAAGTAGCTTCTCAATGCCCGCGAATCCTGAATTCTCCTCATACGCGCGCCCGCCTCTCTTGCCCACATTGTATCCGAAGCCATAGGTTTCCCGAAAGGACATATGTCCTACATTCGGCATTAGCCCGCATAATCGAATAGGGTTGCCCCTAACGCCGTCTACCGGCAACCGGAGCAACCCTAGTTCTTCGGCCCGCTACTGAATTCGCAGTATCCGTCCGTCCTGCGCGCAGACGTACAATTCTCCCGCCGCATCCGTCCCGAACGACGTCAAGCTCTCGTCCGCCGCCAATAGATCGACGACATCGGCCTTGCCGTCTTCCCGCTGGCGGAGCGCCCAGATCATCCCGCTGCCGTAATCGCCGAACACGTACCAGCCCTTCAGATCCGGCCGCGCTTCTCCGCGGTAGACGTAGCCGCCCGTCACCGATACGCCGAGGTCTCGCCCGTATTCGTGGATCGGCTGGACGAGCCCCTCCTTGTCGCAGCCGCTCTTCGGGTTATAGCACGCGGTGCCCTCTTGGATTCTCCAGCCGTAGTTGCCGCCCTTCTCGATCAGATCGATCTCTTCCAGGCTGCTCTGTCCGACATCCGCCGCCCATAGCTTGCCGGTCGCTTCGTCGAAGCTGAACCGCCACGGATTGCGCAGGCCGTATGCATATATCTCGGGCAAGCCATCCTTCAGGAACGGGTTATCCGCGGGAATTCCGTAGGCCAAACCCTCCGTCTTGCGATCGATGTCTATTCGGAGAATTTTGCCGAGATAGCTGTTCAGGTTCTGGCTGTTGTTCTGCGGATCTCCCCCGCTTCCGCCGTCTCCCGTTCCGATGTATAGATAGCCGTCCGGACCGAACGCCAGCTGTCCGCCGTTATGGTTCGCGTACGGCTGCTTGAACGTCAGCAGCTTGTCTTCGCTCTTCGGATCGAGCCGCAGCGGATCGCCCGAGACGACGTCGTAGCTAGCGATGACGGTATGCGTCTTCGTCGTGTAGTTCACGTAAGCGCGGTTCGGCTCGTCCGGGTGGAACGCCAAGCCGAGCAGCCCCTGTTCGCCGCCTTCGTCGTAGACGCGGTCCGTGATGTCCAGCACCGTCGCGGGCTTGTCCGACGGACGATCGAGATTCATGGCGACGATGCGCCCCGGCTGCTCGACGACGTAGATAAAGTTCGGGTAGCCTTGGCGCGAGACGACGCCTACCGGACCGTTGAATTCAGTGCCTTCGAATACGTCGCGCAGCGCGATCGGCCCCGGCTTGCCTGCCGCCTCCGAAGGACTGGCGCTCTGGGTAGCGGACGGCGGCGGCGGTTCGGCGGACGCGGACGGCGAAGGCTCGGAGGGAGCGCTCGAAGCCGGCGCGGATGCCGAAGACGGCGGCGCCGAAGACTCTTTCTCGTCTCCGGCTCCGAAGCAAGCGGTCAAGCTTGCCGCGAGCAGCGCGCCCGCGAATAACGGTTTTAGGATTGTCATGCCGATAATGCCTCCTTATATGTACCTCTAACTACCTTATACCCAAGATTGTCGCATAGTCGCGCATGCTCGCACAACACGGGCGACAGAGAAGAAGCCTACCCGTCATATCGACGGATAGGCCTCCATTTTGCTAAGCGACTCGCCGTACTCCCAACTGCTGAAGTGATCCTCCCAGATGATGTGATACAGATTGTCGTGTACCTCCAGGATGACGCCCTTCGTGCCGTCCTTCAGAAAGACGACGTTGTCCCCGATTTTCAACATGCGCTCTCCCCTTTCATCCGAGTCGAAAGACGATGCCATGCCCACCCTTAGGGTACACCCACTTGATGTTCTGGTGCGGACACCCGATCCGGCAACTGCCGCATTCGTGACAGCCCTCGTACCCGACGTGCATCCGGATGTCCTCCCACTTATACACTTCCGCCGGACAGAAAATCGTGCAGATCTTGTCCGGACAGCTCGTTAAACAGACGTTCGCGTCCATGACGTGCAAGTGCGATTGCGTATCCGCGTTGAACCGAAGCAAATACTGCTTCTCCTCGATGCTGGCGCCCTTGGGCGCATCGGCCGGTTCGCTCATCACTTCATCACTCTCCAGGCCCGGAACACGTCGCGGGCGATCTTGAACTTCTGCTTCGCGCTGCCGATGTCTCGCCAGATCTTCCGTTGCTTCTCCCGCTTGGACGACCCGTCGACCGTCAGCATCTGGCTCGCCGCCCGGTTCACCATCGGGATGTACTGCTCGAAGTATTGCGGGAACTTGTCGAAGTGATGGGTCGCGTCCTTGTACTTCTTCATGTCTTGGCCGACGAAGCTGCCCATGAGCGCCTTGCGGTACGAATCGAGGGACGCCTCGGAATAATCCTCCCTCGCCTTGGCCGCGACGATCGTCTCCGCGGCCAGCCGTCCCGACGTCATCGCCATGTTCGAGCCTTCGCGGTGAATGGCGTTGACGAGCTGCGCCGCGTCGCCGACGACGAGCACGCCGGCGCCGACGACCTTCGGAATCGACTTGTAACCGCCTTCAGGAATAAGGTGGGCGAGATACTCCTGCGGTTCGCCGCCTTGGATGTAGGGACGGATCATCGGGTGCCGTTTGACGTACTCCATCAGTTCGTATGGTTTTATTTTATGCTTGATTAGGCCGGATAGTAACGTTCCGACGCCGATACTCAGCGTATCTTTATTCGTATACAGGAACCCGGTGCCCAGGATGCCCTTCGTGGCGTCTCCGAACAGCTCGATCGTGCAGCCCTGGCCTTCCTCCAGATTGAAGCGGTCCTCGATGATCTTCTTGTCGAGCTTCAGAATCTCCATCGTGGCTAGCGCGACTTCGTCGGGTCGGAATTCCTTGTGGAAGCCGAGCGATTTGGCGAGCAGCGAGTTGACCCCGTCCGCCAGCACGACGACGTCCGCGCGGATTTCACCGTCGGGACGGTCCGTTCGCACGCCGACGACTCGGCCGTTCTCGACGATACACTCGAGGACGACCGTCTCGTTCACGAGCAGCGCGCCTTGCTCGACCGCCTTCTGCGCGAACCATTGGTCGAACTTCGCCCGCAGGACGGTGAAGTTGTTGAACGGCTCCTCCGCCCACTCCATCCCCTTATAGGAGAACGTGACCGCCGACGACTTATCCATCATCATGAACCGCTGCTCCACGATCGGACGCTCGAGCGGCGCTTCCTTGTGGAAGCCCGGCACGATCTCCTCCATCATCTTGCGATAGAGCACGCCTCCCATGACGTTCTTCGATCCCGGATACTCCCCACGCTCCAGCAGCAGCACGCTTACTCCCGCCTTCGCCAGCTCGTAGGCGCAGGCAATGCCGGCCGGGCCGGCGCCGACGACGATCGCGTCGAACTTCTCAGGCATTCGCGAGCTCCCCTTTCCCTAACGCGGATTTGAACGCTTCGATCAGCATCGGCACGACTTGGAGGGCATCCCCGACGATGCCGTAATGGCAACATTGGAAAATCGCCGCGTTCGGATCCTTGTTGATCGCGATAATAAGCCCCGAGTTCTGCATGCCGACGATATGCTGGATCGCGCCCGATATCCCGATCGCGAAATAGATCTTCGGCGTCACGGTGACGCCGGTCTGGCCGACCTGGTGATGGTGCGGAACCCAGCCCGCCTCGACGACGTCCCGGCTGGCGCCCACCGCCGCTCCGAGCGTCTCCGCGAGCTGGTGGACGAGCTGGAATCCGGCCGGCCCGCCAAGCCCTTTGCCTCCGGCGACGATGACGTCGGCCTCGTCGATCCGCACCCGATGCGTCGCCGCCCTCACGATGTCAAGCACCTTCGTGCGAATGTCGGCTTCTTCCAGCGGGATCGATTCTTCGACGACCGTTCCTTCGCGCCCCGGTTCGCATGCGAGCGGCTTCATCACCTTCGCCCGGACGGTCGCCATCTGCGGCCGGTACTTCTTGCACAGAATCGTCGCCATAATGTTGCCTCCGAACGCCGGCCGGCTCGCCAGCAGCAGCCCGGTATCCGCTTCTACGTCCAATTGGGTCGTGTCCGCCGTCAAGCCCGTCGGCAAGTCGGTCGCGACCGCGCTGGCCAAGTCCTTGCCGGTAGAGGTTGCGCCGTACAGCAGAATTTCCGGCTTGTGCTTCTCTACGCAGGCGAGTACCGCCCGCATGTACGTCTCCGTCCGGTAGTGGCGATAGATCGGCGCGTCGTAGACGTATACGACGTCCGCGCCGTACTCGAACGCCGTATGGGCAAGATGCGCGACGCCCTCTCCGATCAGGATGCCCGCCAGCTGCGCGCCTCGCTTGTCCGCCAGCTGGCGACCCGCCCCGAGCAGCTCGAGCGACACGGGGACGATCGCCCCGTCCTTCGCTTCGAGGAACACCCAGGTTCCCTTGTACTCGCTGAAATCGCTCATGGCGCCGACACCCCTTCCGCCTTCGATTGTGCCGCTTCCGCGAATAGCTCCCTGCGGGTCAGCAGCACGTCCACCAGCTGCGCGACCTGCTGCCGCGGATCTCCATCGAGCAGCTTGCCCCCTTGCGGCTTCTGCGGCGCCCAGACGGAGCTGACGATCGTCGGCGAGCCTTTCAGCCCGAGCTGCGTCCGGTCGATGTCGGGCAGCTCGTTGACCGACCAGATATGAGGCTGATAGCGCGCGGCTCTCAGCATATTCGGCATCGAGGAATAAGGAACCTCGTTAATATCCTTCTCTACCGAGAGCAGGCAAGGAAGCGAGGAGCGAATGACTTCGTAGCCGTCCTCGAGCTTGCGATGGACGATCGCGTAGCCTTCCTCGCGGTTGATCTCCACGACCGTGTTAACCGACGTCAACGGAGGCATGTCTAACCGGCGGGCGATGCCGGGACCGACTTGCCCGGTGTCTCCGTCGATCGTCATTTTGCCGCAGACGATCAAGTCGATCGGACGAACCTCCGACGCGATCTTCTCGAGCGCCTTCGTCAACGCGTAACTCGTCGCCAGCGTGTCCGCGCCGGCGAACGCGCGATCCGTGATCATGTACCCTTCGTCCGCGCCGATCTCCACGCACTTCTTGATCGCCTTCACCGCGGGCGGAGGTCCCATCGTCAGCACCGACACGACGCCGCCGTACCGGGCGCGCAGCCGAACGGCTTCCTCCACCGCGTGCGCGTCGTACGGGTTCAAGATCGCCGGCGCGCTCGAACGGTCCATCGTATTCGTCTTCGGGTTCATCTTGATGATTTTCGTATCCGGCACCTGCTTAATGCAGGCGACGATATGCAACATACCCTTCACCCTTTCGGCCGCGAAGTAAGCATTCCGATGCTATCGATCACTCTAATCTATTCCGGGCTGGGCGGGTTGATGCTAGGTTTGTCCGATCCTGTATGCAACCGTCGGTTGAGTATGCGCGAAAAATCACTCTAGCGGTTATTGTTCGTTGCCCCGCTTGCGCCTAGAATGAGGTTAATAGAGGAGCGTGAACGGTAATGAAGCAACAACTCGCGAGGAATATCGCCATCTACCGCAAAGAGAGAGGTTTGACCCAGGAGGAGCTCGCGCGCGTGCTAGGCATCTCCTACCAAGCGGTGTCCAAATGGGAGAACGCCCAGACGATGCCCGACATCGCTTTGCTGCCCGAGCTATCGCGGACGCTGGAAGTTTCGATCGACAAACTACTCGGCTATGCGTCTCAAGAGCGCTCTCTGACCATTTACGAGGAAGAGTATAAGGGCGAGAGGTATTATTGGGGTACGGAACCGAACGGAGTCTGCTATGAAGTGTTGAGGCGCGTTCCGCCGACGAAGCGCCTGCGGTTGCTCGACATCGGCTGCGGGGAGGGGAAGGACGCGGTGTTCTTCGCGAGGAACGGGTACGAGGTGACCGCCTTCGACGTGACGGACGCGGGCACCGAGAAGACGAAGCGTCTCGCGGATCAAGTCGGCGTTCACGTGAACGTGTTCAAGGCGGACATTCTCGATTACCGGATTGAAGCTCCATTCGATATCTTGTATTCGAGCGGAGTGATGCACTATATGCGTCCGGAGTACCGCGAGGAGATCTTCGATAACTACAAGAGGTTCACGAATGCGGACGGCGTACACGTCTTTAACGCTTTCGTCGACAAGCCGTTCATCGCGCCTCCGCCCGAGAAGGAGCCTTACGCCTATCCGTGGTATTCGGGCGAGCTGCTGGCCCATTATCGCGACTGGCTTATCATGGACAGCTCGGAAGTCGTCTTCGATTGCAACTCCTCCGGTATTCCTCACCAGCATGCGATGTCGAAGGTGATGACGAGGAAGGTGGCGGGGGTATGATCAGCCATGAACGAATCTATGAAGAGATGGCGACCGCTTACGACGAGATGATCTCCCGGCAGCCCGATCTCGGTTCCACGCTGCGAGAGATCCGTCCGTGGACGGGACTCGACGCGCTCGACCTCGGCGCCGGCTCGGGCCGTCTCTCCCTCCTATTGGCGCAGGAAGCGCGGTCTCTCGTCTGTACCGATGGATCGGCGGAGATGCTGAAGCTTCTCGACCGCAAGTTACTCGATGCCGGCGTCCCTCGAATATGGAAATCCATCGTCGCCGACCACATGCAGCTCCCTTTCGAAGACGGCTCCTTCGATTACGCAGTCGCTGGCTGGACGATCGGTTATGTCGCGAATACGGACAATCCGGATTGGCAATCGAATCTGGAGCGAATCATGGACGAGATACATCGTGTTCTCAAACCCGGCGGAACAATCGTCATTATGGAGACGATGGGGACCGGTACGGAAACGCCGAATCCGCCCGCGTTTCTTCATCGTTATTACAATTCATTAGTCCATGAATACGGGTTCTCTCACCGATGGATTCGAACGGATTATCGGTTCTCAAGCATTGCCGAGGCCAAAGCGCATACGGAGTTTTTCTTCGGAACGGAGCTCGCGGCCCGGATAGACCGGAACGGCTGGTCTACCGTACCCGAATGCGCGGGCATTTGGTGGAAGCATATCTAATCCTAACAAGCCCGTCAGGACTTCTCTGGCGGGCTTGCTTGCGTATGTCGCATGATCCGACACAATCGATCATTTCCTGGGAAATTTCCGCAACAATTTAATGCATGCGACAAATGCTGCACGGAAACCGCCTCAATAACGCCATATCATAACGCTAATTCGCCAACTCCCGCCTCAACGCCCCAACAAACAAAAAAAAAGCCGCCCCGGCGCTACGGCGCCGAGACAGCAAGCTCTTCCCTTACTCCTTATTACCCGAAAATCGCGTCGATAACCGGTTTCGTGTGTCCGCCCGGATAACAGAGGTACAGCAGCACGTATACCGTGATGCCCGTTATCGCCGTCGCGAACCAGATGACCGCCGTCTTGCGTCCCCACTTGCGGTGCTTCGCGAAGTTTTTGCGGAACGCGAGCGTCAGCGTCGTAATGCCGAACACCGCCGCGACCGTAGCGAGCACGATGTGGAACAACAGGAAGATCAAGTAGATCGTCTTCAAGTTGTCCGGACCGTTGAACACCGTGTTGCCGACGAAGATCGTCCGCGACATGTAGATGATGAAGAAGATCGTTGCCGCGATGGCCGCCGCGATCATCGTCTTCTCGTGCGCCTCGCGTCTGCCTTGAATAATGAACCGCCAGCCGAATGCCACTAGAATCGCGCTCAGCGCGATGAAGCTCGTACTGATCATTGGAAAAATTTCGAACACGGACATCTTGCTTCACCTGCTCCATCGCATCGTAGGTATGATCGTCGAACTGTACGACTATGCCTATTGTACCTACCGTTCAGGCCCAGTTCAACGTTTCGGCGCAGGCTTCACACATTGTTCATACGGCGGCGCGCGGCGACCGGCTACTTAGCCCAGCGAAGGCTCGAGAGCAGGCTCGTCGTCTCTCGCGCGCTCCCTTCGGTACCACTTCATGAACACGACGTACAGCGCCCACGAGTTGACGAATTCCTGCAACAGCTTCATGACGATACCGCCAAGCTGCTGGTCGTCCCTCGCGCTCATCATGTTGAAGAACGACGGTCCGCCGAACTTGGCGAGCACTTCCGCCGGATCGCCGGAGATGCAATACCCCATCGCCTTCGTCCACACTTCCGGATCGTTGTATACCGCGAACAGCGGCTCGCCGGCGAAGATGATCATGACGCACGCGGGCGTGAGCAGCAATCCGCCCAAGAAGATATACCCGAGGGTCATCAGCGGCGAAATTCTTCTCCATTCTTCTACCGGCAGGAAAATATGCCACCACATGATCATCGAGGATAAGAACAGCGCGATATAGACGAGACGGTGCACCGTGAAGTGCGTCATGATCCAGTCGTGATTGTCCGGCATGTGATAGAACGAGAACAGCAGAATGAACAGCGCGAGGCTGACGATCGGATTCATTAGAATGCGGAACGCTCTCCAGAACTTCGCCTTGAACATGTTCCGCCATAACCAATCCGGAATGCCGTACAGGAGCAGCGGCGGCACGAGCATGTACGCGATCGCCATATTCGTCATATGGAACGTGAACATCAAGTGGCCCATGAAGCTAAGCGGACCGCCCTGCGTCAGATAGATCAGAACCGCGGCCAAGATGAATGAAGCTTGCCGAATCCATGACACCTTGGCTCCGCCTTCGAACTTCTGCCTCCAGGGACCCACGATGAACGAATACATGACGATAACCGCCATCGTGAACACGATGAACGCCGGACTCCACAGATCTCGGAAAGAGAAATATTCCAATCCCCACATCGTAATTTCCTCCTTTCCTTAGGACTGCTTTCCGTAAAAAAAGAGAGGCGGATTGTGGCCCGCCTCTCTTCGATTCAACTCCGTATTACCACCATACCCAATAGAGCGCCATAATAACCATCGTGAAGACGATGAATACGCCGGACAAAATCGCGATGATCGGGAACAGATGTCCGCGGTCCTTCATGTGCATCCAGAAAGCCATCTGCACGAACACTTGAAGAATCGCCATTCCCACGAGAATGATGTACGTGAACGTCGTGTTGATCTCGCCCGCCGCGACTGCAGCGAAAGCGATAATCGTAAGCGCGAGCGACATCACGAAAGCGACGATATGCTTCTGAGGTCCTTCCGTTCTGTGACGCTTCGCTTGCTCGCCCGTAGCCGAATGGTTGCTCGACATGAGATTAGCCCACCTTTCCCATCAAGTACACAACGGTGAAGATGAATACCCATACGACGTCGATGAAGTGCCAGTAGATCGCCGATACGTAAATTTTCGGTGCCGTAACGGTCGTAAGGCCCTTCTTGTAGATTTGCGCGATAAGCAATCCGATCCACAGGACGCCGAACGCGACGTGCGCTCCGTGGAAGCCGACCAGCGTGTAGAACGAGGAGCTGAACGCGCTTGTCGTGAAGCCATGGCCTTCGTGCACGTAGTGATAGAACTCGTAAATCTCAAGGCCCAGGAAGCCGAGACCCAGAAGAATCGTGATGATCAACCAGTTGACCATCGCGGTCTTCTTATGCGCGTGCAGAGCTTGAACCGCGAACACGCTCGTCAAGCTCGACGTCAGCAAGATCATCGTGGCCAGGAATACCAATGGAAGCTGGAACAGCTCGGACGGAGGCGGTCCGTCCATAATGTTATGACGCAGAGCCAGGAACGCGGAGAACAACGTTCCGAACAGGACGGTTTCCGCGCCGAGGAAGATCCAGAAGCCGAGAATCTTGTTGCGACCCTCTAGCGTCGCCGTCTCCGGCTGGTGCGGCAAATGTCCGTCAGCGTGATCGTGCGCGCTCATGCGTGCACCCCCTTGTCCTGATCTTCCGGCTCGATATGGAAGCCGTGATCGTCGAATACGGAGCGAAGGAACATGCAGGCGAACGTTACGAGCAGTCCGGCGCCGCCGACGTAGAGATTATCGTACATGAAGCCGTAGCCGGCAATGAACAATCCGATGCTCATGATGAGCGGAAGAATCGAAGGCGAAGGCATGTGGATCGGACCGACCGGTTCTGCCGGCGTCATCTCCGTCTTGCCGTCCATCTTCTCTTTCCACCAAGCGTCGTAACCGCGAACGAGCGGAGTCTGCTTGAAGTTGTACTCGGGCGGCGGCGATGGAATCGTCCACTCGAGCGTACGTCCGTCTTCCCATGCGTCAGCCGGCGCGTTGCGAGGCTTCGCCCACGTGATGAAGATGTTCAGCAAGAACGCGATCGTACCGATACCCATCAGGAACGCGCCGATCGAGCTGACCAGGTTCATTGTGTCGTAGCCTTGGCCAGGCAAGTACGTGAATACCCGACGCGGCATGCCGAGCAAGCCAAGGAAGTGCTGGATGAAGAACGTTAGGTGGAAGCCGATGAAGAACGTCCAGAACGTGATTTTGCCCAGTCCTTCGTTAAGCATTCGCCCGAACATCTTCGGCCACCAGTAATGCAAGCCGGAGAAGATGCCGAAGATCAAGCCGCCTACGATAACGTAGTGGAAGTGAGCGACGACGAAGTAGCTGTCGTGATACTGGAAGTCCGCGGGAGCGGATGCCAGCATAACGCCGGTTACGCCGCCCATAACGAACGTCGGGATGAATCCGATCGCGAACAAGCTAGCCGTCGTGAAGCGGATCGAACCGCCCCACAGCGTGAAGAGCCAGTTGAAGATCTTGACCCCGGTCGGAACCGCGATCAGCATCGTGGCGATGGAGAACAGGCCGTTCGCGACCGGACCGAGACCCGTCGTGAACATATGGTGAGCCCATACCATGAAGCCGAGGAACGCGATCAGGACGGTCGCGAATACCATCGAGCTATAACCGAACAACCGCTTGCGGGAGAACGTGCTGACGACTTCGGAGATAACGCCGAACGCCGGCACGATCAGGATGTATACTTCGGGGTGACCGAATACCCAGAAGATATGTTCCCACAATACCGAGTTGCCTCCGTTGCCGGTTTCGAAGAAGTTCGCGGCGAACAGCCGGTCGAACATGATCGCGACCAGACCGACCGTCAGAACCGGGAAGGCGAATACGATCAGCGCCGCCGTGATGAAGATCGTCCAAGTGAACATCGGCATGCGCATGAAGGACATGCCCGGCGCGCGCATGTTGATGATCGTCGCCATGAAGTTGATGCCCCCGAGGAGCGTGCCGATACCGGCGATCTGAAGACCGATGACGTAATAATCGACCCCGTGCCCCGAGTTGTAGGTCGGACCGGCCAGCGGCACGTATGAGGTCCATCCCGCATCCGGCACCGCTCCCGCGAACCAGCTCAGGTTCAACAGCAAGCCGCCGAAGAAGAACGTCCAGAAGCCGAGCGCGTTCAGGAACGGGAACGCGACGTCGCGCGCGCCGATCTGAAGCGGAATGACCGCGTTCATCAGGGCGAACAAGAGAGGCATCGCCGCCAAGAAGATCATCGTGGTGCCGTGCATCGTAATCAATTCGTTGAATGTGTCAGCGGAAACGACGTCGTTCATCGGTTTCATTAACTGAACCCGGATAACGATCGCTTCCAAGCCGCCGATCAGGAAGAAGAACAACCCTGCAATCATGTACAGAATGCCGATCTTCTTATGGTCGACGGTCGTAAGCCAATCCATCAAGCCCGTATAGCGCTTGACGCTATGCCCGTGTGCGTGTGCAGACAAGACCGCGTACCCCCTTCAAATTCCCGCAAGATTAGTAATCGAGTTTGTATTCCGACAAGTATTTCGCGATGCCGTCGATCTGCTCGTCCGTCAGATCCACCGTAGGCATCGTGTTGCCCGGCTTGACTTCTTGCGGATCCTTGATCCAGTCATGCAGGTTTTCTACCGTCGTTTTGTCGCCCTCTTGCGCATCCTTGACGATGTCCGAGTTGTACAAGATACCCGCGATCGTCTGGCGATTGCCGATGCCCGTCAGGTTCGGCGCGGAGTTGCCGCCCTTCTCGCCTACCGCGTGGCAGGACAAGCATTGCGCGTTGAACGTTTCCGCGATTTCCGGATCCGCAGGCATGGACGCAGGCGCTTTCATCGCCGCGAGCCACCGATCGAACGAATCTTGGCTGACGGCCTTCGCTTTGAAATCCATCAGCGCGTGGGAAGGTCCGCAGAGTTCCGCGCACTTGCCCCGGAACACGCCTTCCTTCGGGAATTCCAAGAACATCTTGTTGGTCAGACCCGGGTTATTATCCATCTTGCCGCCGATCGCCGGAATCCAGAACGAGTGCTTCACGTCTGCGGCGACGAGCTCGAATTGGATTTTTTTGCCGGTAGGAACGATCAATTCTTGCGCGGTCGTAATGCCGTAATCCGTATATTCGAATTCCCACCAGTATTGGTGCGCCGTTACTTTCACTTGCACGGCGTTCTGGTCGTTCGAATAATCCTTGGCGAGTCCGAAAACGTGTTGGATCGTCGGTACGCCGAGAATCAGAAGCAACACGAGCGGAATGACCGTCCAGATGATCTCGAGCGTGTGGTTGCCCTCGACCTGTTTCGGAATCGTCTTGTCGCCCTTCTTGCGGCGGAACTTGATCAAGACGTAGATACAGATGGCGAACACGACGACGACGACCAGAGTCATAATGCCAATGGACAGTTTCATTAAATCGAATTGCGTCTCGGCCACCGGCCCTTGCGGGTTAAGCGTCGAGAGGTCTTCTCTTCCGCACGCCGACAAAATCAGCATTACGCCGGCCATGAGCGGAAGCAGCCTTTTCATTACGTGCCACCGATTCATCATATCAACCCCAATTTGACGTTTTCATAGATAGCGTTATCTAGGCTTGTTCAAGCGCTATCTATATGTACACGGATGCAAGCCAAAACCGCCGTAGCCGTTCTTCGAGCACTCTAATAAATATAAAGATTGTTCCGCCTTGTTGTCAATGTTCACAGGACAGTTCACAAATTGTTCTCAAAACTGTCAAAAACGCCGTCGTTATAGGGTTTTTGAACGTTTTTGCCCATCGCGCGATCCCCTCCTGACGGTTCGTCCGAACATTTGTCTCGAGTCGATTCGACAAGTCGCGCGAATCGTCCTTCCCTTCTCTTTTTGCCAATCGCACCTGCTTTTATGTATGGGTCGCGCCGCATAGTTTTCCGCTTGCGGTAAACGCTATGCATAGCGATCTCGCGCAATCTTCGCCAACACCGTTCAGGGGGTATCCGTTATGAACACGTCTCGCCGCTTGCCGGCCGTGCTTGCCGCCATCGTCATCGTCTCGTTGCTCGGCGCCTGCAATTACAAAGGCCATTATCAGAAAAGCAATTACGACTATGCAAGCCGGGCGAATAACGATCCGAAAATGATGCGCGTGCGTTCGTACGGTCCCACGACGGGCAATCCGAAGCAGCACGACAATAAATATTTCGAATACAGCGCCGACGTATCCAATAAAGTCGCCGCTCTGCCCGGCATCAATACGGCGATCGTCTTCTTGACCGACAAGAACGCGTACGTGGCCATCCTGACCGACTGGACGGCGACCGGAACGAGAGCCCGCGGCGGACATAAGGTGCGCGAGCAAGACAACACCGGTACGACGGAAGGCGTGTACAACGTCGCGAACGGCAGCTCGAAGTGGGACAACCGTCAAGTGTCCACGCCGTATAACTCTTATTTCTCCCATAAAGACTACACCGACCTGTCCACCGAACTCCGTCAGGTCATCGGCGACGCCGTGCGCTCGATGCATTCCCGCGTGCAGGAGGTGCATATCTCGGGCAACCGGGAATACGTGAACCAATCGCTCGAATTCGCCAAGGTCGCCTGGGCCAACAAGTCGCTCGCCGAGCTGACCCCGAGGTTCAACACGCTTGTCCGATATATCTTCGACAACGGCAACGAGATTCCGCTGCCTCTGGGCGACGAGAAGAACGAAGACCAGAAGCTGCCGAATCACTGATGCCGGGCCGTATTATTTCGTCAGGATGAGCGGACCGTCCGCCGTGACGGCGACCGTATGCTCGAATTGGGCGGCCCAGCCGCCCTTTTCCGTCATGATCGACCAACCGTCTTCCTTCATATAGATATCCGCGTCTCCGATCGTCAGCATCGGTTCGATCGTGACGACCATGCCCTCGCGCAGGCGAACGCCTTTGCCCGGCTGGCCGACGAAGGGGATCTCGGGCGGCTCGTGCATCGCCCTGCCGATGCCGTGACCGCCGAATTGACTGATGACGCCGAAGCCGCCGGCCTCCGCGATCAATCGCACCTGCTCGGCGATGTCGCCGAGCGTGCGCTTGGGCCGGGTCTCCGCGATCCCGTTCATCATCGCCCGGTAAGCCGCCGACCGAAGCTTCGCATGCTGCGGCGATACGTCGCCTACGGCATACGTCCAAGCCGTGTCCGCCATCCACCCGTTCAGCTCCACGACGAAGTCCAGCGTGACCAGATCTCCGTCCCGCAACGGCCGGTCGTCGGGCAGCCCATGGCAGACGCAGTCGTTGACCGCCGCGCAGATGGCATAGGGGTAGCCGTGGAACCCGATCTGAGCCGGGTAGGCTCCTCTCTTCGCCATATATTCGTCCGCGAACCGGTTCAGCTCCAGCGTCGTAACGCCCGGCTTCACCCGCCTGCCCAATTCGCGCCGGAGCTTGGCGGCGAGCCTGCCGGCGACGGCAAGCCCGGCGATCTCCTCCTTCGTTCGAATCGCGATCCCGCTTTTTCCGCCCGCCACAGCCATTCCTCCTTAGCCGATATCGACGCTCAAGCTAGCGATATAGCATACGCAGGCGGCGATCAGCAGGATCGTCGCCCCGATGACGCGCATGTGCATCCCATCCCCCGCCTTCGCCGCCGGAATGTTATATTGTATGCGGCGCGCCCGCGCGGACAAGCACGGAAATCGCGTATATTATATAGAAAAAAAAGAACCGCCACGCGCGGGACCTGACGGTCCGGCGAGTGTCGGCTCATACTGCGCCCGCGCTCATGAGGCGGGCGTATTTAACTTGACCAGCTCCCGTTCGACGAGTACGGTCAATTCGTCTTCGTATCCTCCGGTAATTCTGTACTTGCGAATATAATCCTTCACGAACTTGCGCGGATCCTTGGGGCGGAAAATTCTAGTCAGTTCTCGCAAACTTTCCTGAACTTCATTGTGGCTGCGTTTGGCCATGCAATTCCCTCCCAGCGGAATGGATACCGGGCTATCAAACTCCCGGAACGGAATTTGTGTTACGCCACCCGGAGAACCCATTCGGGTTCGTCCTGCACCAATATTCAATTCGGTCACCGCATGCCTGCGACATTATATCCTGCATTTTCTGATTATACCATTTTACGGACAGGTGTTAAAGCCTAACCTTTGCATTCGATCCGCCTAATAATGGAAACGGGACGTTCCGCTTATTCGCCCGTCTTCACTTCGAACAGATGCTGGGCGCCGGATAAGGAGAACCTCTCCCCGTCGCGCAGCTCGTACAGCTTGCCGGGTATCAACCGGACGCCGTCGGCCAAGAACGTGCCGTTCGAGGAGCCGTGATCCTCGAGCAGGAATACCCGTTTGTCCGCGTCGTACCGCACGGTGCAATGCTTCCGGCTCACTTCTCCCGATTCGTACGGAAACACGACGCCGCATTGGACCGAGTCTCTGCCGATAAGCAGCCGGCGATTCAGCAGCCTGTAGCTGGCCCCCGCATGCTCGCCGTCGATGCCGCACAATCTCGGTTCGCCGGCAACCGCCGGTTCGGCCGTATCCGGCGAGGCCAATATTTGCGTGACGGGTATCGTATAATCGGTTAACGTATCGTCCGCTTCGTCGTCTTCTTCGTACGTCGAATCGGAGCCTTTGCCATCGTCCGAATAAGTTTCCTGCGACGAATCGGCGTCCTCGCCGGGCGACACTCTCATCTGACCCGCGAACGCCTTTCCCTTGGCGGTCATCTGCAGGAACGCGATGACGGCGCCGACCGCGACGGCGATGCCGATGCCGAGCGCGGCAAGAAGCGGAAGCGTGCCGACGGTCACTTGGGCCGTGGACGTGGACATCGAGCCCGCCGCGGCCGCTTGCGCCGGCGCCGCGATCAGCCCGAGCAGCATGATGGGCATTCCGTATGCCCTGGGTGCACGATGTTCGCGAAGAAGCCGCCTTCCCCGCAACCTGATGCGACCCCTCCTCTCTATTCGGCTATTCCGACTCTCCGTCAACGTGAACACCTCCGTTCGATCCGCCCGCGTTTCATATTGTAAACGCTTTCTTCATTATACAGCATGCACATCTTATTTGCAGTCACATGCACCTAGTATAGCGAAATCGGATGTTTCGTTCAACGAAGCCGTCCCAAATTTTAGCATTAATTAAGGTTGTCTTCCTCCTTGATTAAATTGACTCTTCGTCGGGCTCGACTTTACTCACCCTTCAACTTCCGCCGCAGCACCTTGCCCACGATCGATTGCGGGAGACTGTCCCTGAACTCGTATATTCGCGGCACCTTGTAAGCGGCGAGCCTATCTCGGCACCACCGGTCGAACTGCATCTCGGAAGCTTGCCAGCCATCCTTCAGCACGATATAGGCTTTCACCGTCTCGCCTCTGTATTCGTCCGGAACGCCGAGCACCGATGCCTCCTTCACGGCCGGATGCTCGAACAGCACCTCCTCCACCTCTCTCGGATAGACGTTGAAGCCGCCCGCGATGATCACGTCCTTCATCCGGTCCATAATCGTGAAGTATCCTTCGTCGTCCATCGTGCCGAGATCGCCCGTGCGCAGCCAGCCGTCTTGAAGCACCGCGGCCGTCTCCGCGGGTCTTCCCCAGTACCCGGCCATTACTTGCGGTCCTTTGACCGCGATCTCTCCGAGCTCTCCGACCGGCAACGGCTCCAGACTGTCCGGACCGACGACGCGGGCCTCCGTATCGGGCAACGGGACGCCGATCGTCCCCGTCTTGCGCTTGCCCCTTAGCGGATTGCAATGGGTGACCGGGGACGCCTCCGTCAAGCCGTACCCTTCCGTCAGCTTGCCCCCGGACAGACGCTCGAACCGGTCTTGCACCTCCCTCGGCAAAGAAGCCGCGCCGCTGACGCATACGCGGATGGAACCGAGATCGGCCTCGTTCAGGCGAGGATCGTTCATGATCGCGATATACATCGTCGGCGCGCCGGGGAACACCGTCGGACGGCGGCGCCGAATCGCGGCGAGCACCATCTGCGTGTTGAACCGGGGCACAAGCACTAGCGTGCCCGCCATATGGACGCTCTGGTTAAGCAGCACGGTCAGTCCGAACACGTGGAACAGCGGCAAGGCGGCCAGATAACGCTCCTTCCCCCGCTCCATGCCGGCGCACCATGCCGCGACCTGCAGCGTGTTCGCGATCAAGTTGGCATGCGTGAGCATGACGCCCTTGGGCTTGCCCGTCGTCCCCCCCGTATATTGAATCATGGCGAGATCTTTGCCTGCGTCTACGGTTACGTCGATCGGCGCTTCGCTGCTTCGGCTCAGCCAACGCGACCAGCGCAGGACGCCCCCTCGGCCGTAATTCACCTTCAGCTTCGGATACTCCTTGCGGCGCTTGATCGGATATAGCAAGCTCTTCGGCCACGGAAGCGCGTCCGCGAGCGACGTCGCGACGACGTGCTCGAGCGGCGTGCCTTGGCGCGCCTCGCTTACGCGGGGCACGAGAAGGTCGAGAACGACGAGAACGCGCGCCCCGGAGTCGATCAGCTGATTGTGCAGCTCCCGCTCCGTATAGAGCGGATTCGTCTGCACGACCGTCGCCCCCGCCATCAACGCGCCGTAATACGCGATGACCGCCTGCGGGCAATTCGGCAGCATGATCGCGACCCGGTCTCCATTCGCGACGCCGAGAGATCGGAGTCCGCCCGCCAATCTGCGGCATTGTCCGAGCAGCTCCGCGTAGGTCGTCGTTCTCCCCAGGAAATCCAACGCTTCATGGCGCGGATAGGCAGCCGCCGCTTGAAGCAGCAGATCGGCGACGTTCTGTTCGGGATACGCGATCGTCAGCGGTACGTCCAGAGGATAATAACGGAGCCACGGATTGCCGGCGATATCGCTCATGGGGATTCGCTCCTTTAATCCTTAAGTGCGCGTTCGAAAAGTCCGGTTAGCGGCTGTGAGTAAGCCGTCATGATCCGACGTATTGTTCTGCGGATATGACGCGGGCGGCTATCCTCCGGCGAAGCGCCGTCACGTCTCCCGGATCCAGCTTCAGCAGCCTCTTCAGTACGGATAATTGCAAGCGCAGCGATTCGCCCTTCGCCAAGCCGGCCAGCAGCTGTCTCGCCCGCCTTCCCGCGCTCTCGAGCGCTTCCTCCGCGAACAGCGACGTCATGTCCGCCATGTGTTCGGCCTTGCCCGGATCGGTTTCCTCCCGCTTCCGCGTCCGCAGCAGCGCGCTCTCGAGCGCATACACTTCGATCATCGCGTCGGCGAGCGAGGCGACGATCTCCTGCTCCCGGTCCATGCGGAGCCCATGCGTCTGAATCGCGAGGCCGCCTACCATCAGGAACGTCTTCTTCAGCGCCGACACGATCGCCGCGGGCTTGGCGAGGGGGTCGTTCGGCAGAGGCGCGGACAACGTCGGATGGAGCAGCTCCTGCTGCACCTCCTGAGCTTTGGCGATCAGCGGCAGCTCTCCCTTCAACGCGCGCCTGATCAGCGTGGCGGGAATGAGCAGCCGATTGATCTCGTTCGTCCCTTCGAAAATCCGGTTAATGCGCGAGTCGCGGTACAGCCGTTCGATCTTGTATTCTTGAATGTAGCCGCAGCCGCCGTGAATCTGGACGCCTTCGTCGACGACGCGGTCCATCGCTTCGGAAGCGAACACTTTGTTGATCGAGCACTCGATGGCGTATTCGGCGATCGCCTTCGCCGCTTCGATGCCGCCCAGCGGTCCGTCCAGATCGGCATTCGACAGCGATTCGTCGAGCAGCCCGGCCGTCCGGTACACCGCGCTCTCCGTCACGAACGTCAGCGCGTTCATGTCCGCCAGCTTCGCCCCGACGAGCGGAAATGCCGAGATCGGCTTGCCGAACTGCTTGCGCGTATTCGCGTAGGCCGCCGAAAGGCCGATCGCTTCTTTCATTCCGCCGATGCAGCCGGCCGCCAGCTTGAAGCGTCCGATGTTCAGAATGTTGAACGCGATCAGGTGGCCTTTGCCGACTTCGCCGAGCAAGTTGCCTGTCGGAACGAGGGCGTCCTCGAAGAACAGCGGCCGGGTGGACGAGCCTTTGATGCCCATCTTGCGCTCCTCCGGACCGATCGAGAAGCCCGGCGTATCCCGCTCCACGATGAACGCGCTGAAGTGCGCGCCGTCGACCTTCGCATAGACGATGAACACGTCGGCGAAGCCGGCGTTCGTGATGTACTGTTTCGATCCGTTAAGCAGGTAATGCGTTCCGTCCTCGGACAACGTTGCCGTCGTGCGCGCGCCGAGCGCGTCCGAACCCGAGCCGGGCTCCGTCAGGCAATACGCCGCGATCTTCTGTCCGGACGCGAGATCGGGAAGCCAGCGTCGCTTCTGCTCCGGCGTGCCGAAGAACACGATCGGCAGCGTTCCGATGCCGGTGTGAGCGCCGACGGTCAAGGCGAACGACGACGCCGGCGACAGCGTCTCGGCGAGCAGCGTCGTGCTGGCTTTGTCGAGCCCGAGCCCTCCGTAGGCTTCGGGCACGTCCGCGCCGAGCAAGCCGTTCTCTCCCGCCTTGCGCAGCAGCTTAACGGTCAGCTCGTAGTCCAGCTTCTCGATCTCCTCGTCTTGCGGCGCGATGTCCCGCTCCACGAACGCGCGCACCGCGTCCGCGAGCATGCGCTGTTCTTCCGAGAAATCTTCCGGCGTAACGACTCGCTTCGGATCGGCATCCTCCACGGTGAACCTTCCGCCTCCCCATACCGACCTAGCCATCGCGAGCCACCTCCTTCTCCTGCATGCTAGGAATCGGTTGCACGCATGATGCCTTGCGCAATCCGTCATGTATGCGAAAAACCGACTATAATTCGAGCATTCGAGCGTGCTTCGCACGTCCCTGCGACTTCACCCCGTCTAAATGGCCTCGAACACGCCGGCCGCTCCCATGCCCCCGCCCACGCACATCGTCACGACGCCGTAACCGCCGCCGAGCCGCAGCAACTCGTGCAGAAGCGTCACCGTCAGCTTCGCGCCCGTGCAGCCGAGCGGATGGCCGAGCGCGATCGCGCCGCCGTTCACGTTCACGAGCTCCTCGTCGATATCGAGCCGGTGGATGACGGGAATGCATTGGGCGGCGAACGCTTCGTTGATCTCCCATAGCGACACTTGCTCCGTGCGGATGCCCGCCAGCTTGAGCGCCTTCGGCACCGCCTCGATCGGTCCGAGCCCCATGATCTCCGGCTGCACGCCGGCGACCGCGTACGAGCGGAACATCGCGAGCGGCCGGGCGCCGAGCCGCGTCGCCCGTTCTCGGCTCATGAGCACGAGCGCGGCAGCGCCGTCGCTGAAGGGCGAAGAATTGCCCGCCGTCACCGTGCCTCCTAGCGCGAACGAAGGACGCAGCGCCGCCAGCTTCTCCTCGGTCGTATCGGCGCGAACGCACTCGTCCGCGGACACTCCGGCGAACGGGACGATCTCGTCTGCGAACCGTCCGACCGCCGCGGCCAGCGCCGCCTTCCGATGACTGCCGACCGCATACCGGTCTTGCATCTCCCGGGATACCCGGCAGCGCTTGGCGACGAGCTCCGCCGTGTGACCCATCCCCATGTAAGCCGCGGGCAGCTTCTCCAGCAATCCGGGATGCGGCGATAGCTTGAAGCCGGTCATCGGCACGCGGCTCATGCTCTCCACGCCGCCGGCGACGACGACTTCGGCGGCGCCGCTGACGATCGCGGCGGCCGCTTGCGAGATCGCCTGCAGCCCGGACGCGCAGAACCGGTTGACGGTGACCGCCGGCACCGAGACGGGAAAGCCCGCGTGCAGCGCGATGAGCCGGGCGACGTTCAAGCCTTGGTCGCCCTCGGGCATCGCGCAGCCGAGCACGACGTCGTCGACGTCGGACGACTTCAAG
Organism: Cohnella sp. GCM10027633; assembly: GCF_042675445.1. NCBI lineage: Bacteria > Bacillati > Bacillota > Bacilli > Caryophanales > Paenibacillaceae > Cohnella > Cohnella sp. GCM10027633. The sequence continues at coordinate 454,753 of NZ_JBHTGV010000004.1, forward strand.
CCCGGCACCCGGGCGACCGCTTCCTTCAACGCCGCCGCTCCCAGATCTTCCGGCCTCGCTTCCGCGAAGCCGCCCTTCTTGCCGCGGCCAACCGCGGTCCTTACGGCCGATACGATCACCGCTTCTCTCATGGCGATTCCTCCTTCCTGGTTCGTTGACGCTATCGCATAGCTCTAGTCGCCGAATTTCCGTCACTCTTGCTCGCTAACGCCATCACATAATGCTAATTGCCGAATGTCCGCCGCCTAGTTCCGCAACGGCTTCCCCGTCGCCAACATATGCCGCATCCGATCCTGCGTCAGCTTCTCCCCGCATAAGCTAAGGAACGCTTCCCGCTCCAGATCGAGCAGCCGCTGCTCCGGAACGGCCGTCCCCGCCGGCACGTCGCCGCCGCTCAGCGCATGCGCCAGCTTGCCGGCGATCTTCGCGTCATGGTCGGTGATATACCCTCCCCTGCGCATCGATTGCACGCCCAGCTTCATGACCGCCGCCGCGTCCCGCCCGCCGACGACCACGTTGCGGTTCGCCTCCGGCGCCGCGTAGCCGAGCCGATCCAGCTCCAACACCGTCCGCTTCGCCTCCGCGATCCGCGACTCCTCGCGCAGCACCGCCTTATCTCCCGGCCGCCAATAGCCGAGACGCTTCGCGCCGTGCGCGCTGTCCGAGACCTTCGCCATCGCGATCGACTCGAATAACGCCGTCAAAGGCGAGCGAACGTCGTCCAGTCCCGCCTCCTCCGCGCGATCCGCAGCGAGCGCGGCCGCCGCCAAGCAGCCTCCTCCCGCCGGCACGAGTCCGACGCCCGTCTCCACGAGCCCGAAGTACGTCTCCGCGGAGAAGACGATCCGGTCCGCGGGCAAGCAAGCTTCTACTCCTCCCCCCAGCGTCATCCGGTGCGGCGCCGCGACGACCGGCCGCGCCATCGTCCGCAACCCCCGCATGCTATCCTGAAAATCCCGAATGATCAGATCGATGTCGTCCCATTCCTCGTTCTCCGCTTCCATTAACAGCAGCATCAGGTTCGCGCCCACGCAGAAGTTACGGCCCTCGTTGGCGATGACGAGCCCCCGCCAATTCCGCTCCGTCTCCCCCGCCGCGCGGCGAATGGCCGCGAGCACGCCCGGACCGATCGCGTTGCTCCGGGAATGGAACTCCAGGCACGCCACCTCGTCGCCCAAGTCGATCAGGCTGGCCCCGTCTCCCGCGAACACGACCTTGCCGCCTTCCTTCAACCGCCTGAGCGATATGTCGTCAGGCTCTTGTTCGACCTCCCGATAGACTCCTTTCGCATATTGGAACAAAGCTCCGTCCCGAGCCGCATAGAACGACTTTTCTCCTTTGTCGAGCAACGACGCGACGACCACGGGCACCGGCTTGCCCCGTTCCTCCAGCGAAGCCGCCAACGTCTCGAGCCCCAGCGCGTCCCACGTCTCGAACGGTCCCTGCTCCCAATTGAACCCCCACCGCATCGCCCGATCGATCTCGCTCGGCGTATCCGCGATCTCTCCGAGCTTCTCCGCCGCGTAGATCAAAGAATCTTCCAGCACGTCACGCGCGAACGCCGCCAGCCGGTCTTCCCCGGCGTCCGCCGCCTGCAGCAACGCCCGCAGCTTGCCCGTCGTCCCTTTCGCCATGCCTGCGGCCTCGAGCGCGGGCGAGCTCACCCCCGCGCGCGGCACATAGCTCATCGACATGACGTCCAACGCCTGAATCCGGTCTCCAACCGCCTCCTTGCTTTTCCGGTAAAATCCGCTGCCGCTCTTCTCCCCCAAGCTCCCTTGCGCGACGAGCGCCTCCACGATCGGTGGCGCGGCGAACGCCGCCGCTTCGACCGCGTCTTCCGCGTTCTCCCGGACGTTGCGGCACACGTGCAGGAAGGTGTCGAGCCCGACGAGATCGAGCGTGCGGAACGTCGCGCTCTTCGGCCGCCCCATGAGCGGTCCGGTAACCGCATCGACCTCCTCGACGGTCAGTCCGTGCTTCTCCATCGCCCGCAGCGTGGCGAGCATCGCGTACGTGCCGATCCGGTTCGCGATGAAGTTGGGCGTGTCTTTGGCGATTACGACCCCCTTGCCCAGCCGGTTCCGGCAGAAATTCGCCACCTCCTTGACCAGAGTCGGATCCGAGTCGCGACAAGGCACGATCTCGACGAGCTTCATATACCGCGGCGGATTAAAAAAATGGGTAACGACCGCGTGTTTCCGCATCTCCTCGCCGCAACCGGATACGATCGCCTCGATCGACAAGCCCGACGTATTCGTGCTGACGACGATGCCGGGTTTCCATGCCGAAGCGATCCGCTCCCATACCGCATGCTTCACGTCCAACCGCTCCGATACCGCCTCGATGATCCAATCGCAATCCGAGAGCGCGGCGATATCAAGGTCCAGCTCGCCGGCCGTAAGCCGCGACGCGAGAGCAGGGTCGTAGAGCGGCGAAGGCTTCGTCTCCTTCAGCCGCGCTATCCCTCTTGCCGCCAATCCTTCCAGGTCGAGCAGCAGGCAGCGTATGCCCGCGTTCGCCAGATGGGCGGCGATCGCCGATCCCATGACGCCCGCTCCGATGACCGCCGCTTTTCGTACGTTCCACACGCCGCATCCCTCCTTCCGTTCTTACGGCTCCAGCACGGACATCGCCAGCAGCTCCGCGACGTCCATCGCCCCGGTCCGTTCCTCCGCGCCGTGCTTCCGAAGCCCTTCCTCCATCATCGTCAAGCAATACGGGCACGAGGAGCCGATCAGCTCCGCCCCCGTCGCGAGCGCTTGCGCCGTTCGCACCTCGTTCACCCGGCGTCCCGGCTCTTCGATCCACATCCTTCCGCCGCCCGCGCCGCAGCACAGCCCTTGCTTGCCCGATCGCTCCATCTCCTTCAACGCGAGGCCCGGTATGGCCGCCAATATCGCCCGAGGCGCCTCGGTTATGCCGTTGTACCGCGCCAAGTAGCACGAATCGTGCAACGTCGTCGTCCGGACGACCGGCCTGCGCGGTACAAGCTTCCCGGAAGCAAGCAACTCCGCGAGCATCTCCGTATGGTGCTTCACCTCCCCTTCGAACCCGAAGTCCCGATACTCGTTGCGAAAAAGATGGTACGTATGCGGGCACGTCGTGACGATCCGCTTCACGCCGTACCGCCCGAACGTCTCCACGTTGCTTCTGCACAGCTCCTGGAACAAGTACTCGTCGCCGAGCCTTCTCGGCGTATCGCCCGAATTGCGCTCCTCCGTCCCGAGAACGGCGAACGAGACGCCGGCTTCCCTGAGCAGCTTCGCGAACGCGTACGTCACCGCTCTTGCCCTCAGGTCGTACGCCCCCATGCTGCCGACCCACCAGAACCATTCCGCCTTCGGGTTATCCCGGATCGTCGGTATGCGCCACCCTTCGCGCGCCGCGAAAGCGTCCATCCAAGCCGCTCGCTCCTGTCGCGGGAACCCCCACGGATTGCTCTGGCGATCGATGTTCTGCAGCGTGCGCTTCGCCTCCGGCGGCATCCGCCCTTCCGTCAGCACGAGATACCTGCGCATCTCGATCAGCGGCGTCAATTGCCGGTTGCCGACCGGGCAACGCTCCTCGCAGGCGCGGCACGTCGTGCACGACCACAGCTCCTGTTCCGTAATGACGTCGCCGATCAAGGAGGGGGCTGCTGCGGTTTCGTCCCGTGCCATCCATCCCGCCGATTGCCACGCCATCGTCGGACGGATGTCCATGCCGGCCCCGGCGACTGCGGCAGGGGCGGGGGCTACCGTCGCCGGGGCGAACGCCTTGCCCTTGTCGAGCAGCGAATCCCTCAGCTTCGTCATCAGGTGCATCGGAGACAGTCCTTTGTCCGTGTTCGACGCCGGACAGACGTCCGTGCATCGCCCGCATTCCACGCAGGCGAACAGGTCCAGCCGCGTCGCGCGCGTCAAGTCCGACAGCTCGTTCATGCCGAACTTCTCTGCGCTCTCGTCCTCGAGATCGAGCGGCGTCATAGTCGGCGGACCCTGAGGCCGGAACAGCCAATTCACCGGAGCGGTCATGAGGTGAAAATGCTTCGACAACGGCACGTAGACGAGAAATCCGAGCAACAGCGCCAGATGCGCCCACCACGCCGCTTCGTACCCGTACTGCGGATATCGGGCGGCATCGGACAAAGCGTCCAACGCGGCCGCCAGCGGAGACGTCAACGGCGCGCTCGCCGATGCTTCCCGTCCGTCCCGCAGCCGGTCGAACGCGAGCGTAAGCGCTACCGAAATCATCAACGCCGTAATCCAGAACAGGACGAGCGCGGGCTTCCAGCCTTTGGGGAGTCTCGCCAAGCGGCTCGCGTACCGGCGGTATGCCGCATATGCGACCGCCGCGACGACGAGCAGCACCGTCGTTTCTTGCACGAATCCGAACCATTCGCCCTCCAAGAAAGGAAGCGAACGGCCGCTCAAGCCTTTCGCGATAATGTCCAACGCGCCTAGCTGCAACGCGATGAACCCATAGAACAACACGAGGTGCATGACGCCGCTGCGGCGATCCTGCAGCAGCCGCCGATGACCGAATACTTGACCGCCTGCCTCCGTCGCGCGCTTCCAGGTCAGCTTCATCCGCCCGTCCGGCTTGCCGGCCATAATCAACCGCGCGCGGCCGGCCGCGATCCATGCGAACAGACCAACGCCAAGCCCCGTCGCCGCCAGGAATATCCACCCGTTAATCATGTCCTTCACCTCGCTGCCGCGAAGCCGCGCGTCTTCTGAACCGGGCGGTTCCGTCATAAGCATTAGTAAAAGTCGACATCGTCCGTTACTCGTAAATTTATTCGCCGGCCGCCTACCCATATGCCCGAATCGGCAAAAAAGGACACGTTAGGCCTCCCGAAAGCCCGCGCAACGGCACTTTCCGCTATGCGCGCGCCGGGGAGAACGAGAGAGAAGGTGAACGGGATGGATATCATCGTGCTGCTTAAATCCGTCATCGCGACGGATGAACCGATCCGGGTCGTTAACGGCAGCGTCGACGACCGGTCGACGAAACGAACGATCAATCCGTACGATGAATACGCGCTCGAGGAAGCGCTCCGGATCAAGGAAGCGCAAGGAGCGACGGTCACGGCGCTGTCGCTCGGCGGAGACGCCGCGCCGGAAGCGCTCCGGACGGCGCTCGCGATGGGAGCCGACGAAGCCGTCTGGATTCGCGCCGAGACGGACGGGCTCGACGAATACGCGGCTTCGGCGTTGATCGCGAGCGCGCTTCGGCAGCGCTCCTGCGATCTCGCGTTCGCCGGGCATCTGTCCGTCGATAACGGGGCCGGCCAAGTCGCCATCCGCGTGGCGGAATTGCTGGGCTGGCCTCACGCGGGCGCGATTACCGCCTGCGAGATCGACGGCGGCGTCGCGCGCGTGACGCGGGACGCGGAAGGGGACAGCGAGCGGTGGGAGGTGCCGCTGCCGGCGGTGCTGACGGCGCAGCAAGGGTTGAACGAGCCGAGGTACCCGGCTCTCGCGGGCATTATGAAGGCGAAGCGGAAGCCGCTGGCGGAGCTGGCGCCGGATGCGCTCGGCGGCGCCGCGGCGGCGCGCTCCGAGCGGCTCGCGTGCGAGGCGCCGCCCGCTCGGCCGGCGGGCCGGAAGCTGGCCGGCTCGCCGCGGGAGCAGGCGGCGGAGTTGCTCGAGCTGCTGCGGGGCGAAGCGAAGGTGCTGGAGCGCGGGTGAGGCGAATGTGTTGGAACGCGGGTGAGGCGGGGTTCTGCGCGTGGATAGGCGCGTAGATAGGCGTGGTGGTGACGCTGCAGCGGTACCTCGTACCGTTACAGCGGCGGAGTCGCATGTTTTGCGGGCTGCAGCGGCGCCTCATACCGTTAGAGCGGCGAATTCTCGCGCATGTGAGCTGCAACGGTACCTCGTACCGTTACAGCGGCGGAGTCGCATATTTGCGGGCTGCAGCGGCACCACGTAACGTTAGAGTGGCGAAGTCGCGCGGCTGCAGCGGTACCACGTACCGTTACAGCGGCGAAGTCGCAAGATTGCTCGCTGCTGCGGTACCACGTACCGTTACAGCGGCGAAGTCGCAAGATTGCTCGCTGCTGCGGCGCCTCGTGCAGTTACAACGTTGAAGTCGCACGGTTGCTCGTTGCAGCGGCGCCTCATACCTTTACAGCGGCGAAGTCGCACGGTTGCGCGCTGCTGCGGCACCTCGTACCGTTACAGCGGCGAAGTCGCGTGGTTGCGGGCTGCTGCGTTACAACGTACCGTTACAGCAGCGAAGTCACGTGGTTGCAGGCTGTAGCGTTACAACGTACCGTTACAGCAGCGAAGTCACGTGGTTGCAGGCTGTAGCGGTGCCTCATACCGTTACAGCGGCGAAATCGCGTGGTAGCAGGCTGTAGCGGTGCCTCGTACCGTTACAGCGGCAAATACTTTCGCGCATGCATTGGAGTTCGTAGATTAAGAGGTTGAAGAGAGGTCGAAGTTGACCCCAACGTCGGCGCATTCCACTTATTCAACGGAGGTGAGCAACCGATGAAACAGCACGTGGTCGTCGCGGAATGCCGCGACGGGAAGCTGCGGCGAGTCTCGCTGGAAGCGATCGCCGCAGCGCGGCAGTGCATGTCGGACGGCGACGCCCTCGCCGTCCTGCTGCTGGCCGGCGGCGCGACCGACGCCGCCGAGGCAACCCCGCTGGCGCGGCGCGGCCCGGACGAGGTGATCGTGATCGATCACCCCGTCCTCTCCCGCTACGCGCCCGACACCTACGCCGCCGCCCTGCAAGCCGCAGCGGCGGCGCTAACTCAACCGCCCGACGCGTGGTGGCTCGGCCACACCGCGATCGGGCGCGACCTTGCCCCGCGGCTCGCCGCCCGCCTCGGGGCAGGCATGATCTCGGACGCGATCGCCGCCGCCATCGGCGACGACGGACGCGTGCGGTTCACGCGCGCGCTGCACGCGGGCAAAGCGCTGGAGCAGCGTGCTTTGCTGCCGGGCGCCCCTTGGGTCGTCACGGTGCGCCCGAACAACTTCCCGCCCGCCGCCGAAGGCGACGGACCTGCCGCGCCGATCCGCGGCGCGCCCTTCGACCCGCCGCCGACGCTCGTTCGCGTGCTCGACGTCGCGCGGCGGGCCACGGCCGCCGTCGACTTGACGGAGGCCCGCGTCATCGTCGCCGGCGGCCGCGGCGTCAAGAGCGCAGCCGGCTTCGCCCCGCTGCAAGAGCTGGCCGGCTTGCTCGGCGGCGCCGTCGGCGCGTCCCGAGGCGCCTGCGACGCCGGCTACTGCGACTACGCGCTTCAGATCGGCCAGACCGGCAAGACGGTGACGCCGGACCTGTACGTCGCCTGCGGCATTAGCGGCGCGGTGCAGCATCTGGCCGGCATGAGCCGCTCGCGTGTCATCGTCGCCATCAACAAGGACCCCGAAGCGCCGATCTTCACCGTCGCCGACTACGGCATCGTCGGCGACTTGTTCGAGATCGTGCCGCTGCTGATCGAAGAACTCAAAAATTCGTCATAACGCTTACTTCCCGAATCACCCCGACTCCTTACGCAACAAAGGCTGCTTCCCGCACGATCGCCAATGGCGATCTTTGCGGAGGAAGCAGCCTTTATGATCATCATCCGATTACAATTGCTCGCTATGCAGCGTCATCGTCTCCGGCGCGAGCAGCCATTTTCCGTCGATTTTCCGAGCTTCGTTCGTCAAAGTGACCCGCATCTTCGTCTGCTGTCCGCTAACCGTCACGTCCGTCAAGATCGTCGCAAGCAACGTCGCCTGATCGGAGCCGTCGTAGCCGACGATCGCCGAGCGTTCGACCGCCGCCTTGGAGTCGATGACCGCGTACATCCGATCCAGCTCTTGCTTCACTTGCTCGAGCAGAGGAGACGCGATCAACGTCGCCAGGAACGCGTCTACGTCCTCATCGTTGTTGGCCTTCACTTGGTTGCCAAGCGTAGCGACGATTGCATTCTTCTCGGTGTCCGGAATCTCGACCGCTTGATCGAACAATCCGGATACGCTCTTGACCTCCGCCGAGAGCGCCTCGATCGCGTAGATGAGCCAGCTGCCGTCCGCGGACTTCTCGAACGTATAGCGAGTTACCGTCGTATTGTCCGGGAAGAAAGCGCCGCTCAGCTTCACCGTCTCGTCGTAGACTCTAACAACCGCTTCTTCGTCCGAGTAGTACTCGACCATCTTCTTATGGAACGTCGTACGCGTCTTCGTCTTCTTCCATTCGTCCTGCAGCGCCTTCACGTCGACCTGCGCGTCCGGCGCGAACAGAGCCGCAAGCCCGGTCGTGTCCCCGGCGGCTTCCAGCAGCTGAAGCTTGTTGAAAGGAGCGTACAGAGCGGCGCGCTCCGCCTCGCTCGGCCCTTCGTAAGTCAGCGTAGCTGTCCGCGTCGGCTTATCCCACCCGACGCTATATCCCGACAAGGACGCGATGAACCGCAACCCGAGCAGCAATCGTCCGTCTTGCTGCAACAATTCGCCCGCGGCGTTCACCGGCGCCCCGTTCACGAATGTTCCGTTGCCTAACGTGGACAACTGAATCTCGCGATCCTCGGATGTCGCGTACACGTAGACAGGTTCGTCCGCTTCGATCTCCACCGCGTAACCGAGCGTCTTCAGCAACTCTTCCGCGTCGATGTACGTCTTGTTGTTGACGATCGTCGGCGCCTTGCCGAACGAGATCGCCTTCCCGTCGATAACGACGTTGACCGGTTGCTGCGGCTTGGCACTCGCCGCCGACGCCGTTCCCGCCGCCGCGAACATCAATACGGCCGCGATAACGACTGACATTGCTTTTCTCACGACTAAATCCCCCATTCGTCCGTTTGGTTACTCCCTATTAACCCTACCATATTTTACAATAGGTTAATAGAATAGAATCCAGAGGGAGGAAATACCCATGACACCGAAGTTGATCGTCCTTTCGTTCGTTCTGTTCATCGTCATAGGACTCTCTTGGAACCAACCCGCTTCGGCGCTCTCTTGCGCGCGAGCAGGATCCGAATACGATGAATTCAAGTACAGCTCGATCGTGTTCTCGGGTACGGCCCTGAGCTCGAATGACGGGGTGGATCCGGTTCGTTATCGCGTCGAGCGAATATGGAAAGGGAACGCGGAAGACATCCGGGATGGCATTCTCGTCGGCAACATGTGGTTGGGAGTGGAGAAGGGCAAGCATTACTTGATGTTCGCGAACGTGATCGGCGGACGATGGACGGCGAACCTATGCGGCAACTCCAAGCTCTTGTCCGACGCTTGGAATCCGCAAGAGCAGGACGAGACGTTCGGAACGGAGGGCACCCGCCTGCACGACCGACCCCCGCAGTCGATCGCCTGGTTCTCCGCGGTCGCGATACTCGCGCTGGCTGTCTTCACGCTCGCCGCGAAGCGCCGCAATCGGCGGAGATGACCTCAACTAGAAAAAAAAAGCCTCTTTCCAAGGAGATCGCCTGGCATCTCCCGGAAAGCGGCTTTTTCCGCTGCGTTATAATTGCTCCTGAACCAACGTCAACGACGGCTCCGCGCTGAACAGCCATTTGCCGTCGACCTTCTCGACGGCGCTCGTCAGCGTCGTGCGAACCTTTACCTTCTGACCGCTTGCCTCCACGTCCGCCGTCATCGTCGACAGCAACGTTGCCTTGCCCGCGCCGTCGTATTCGACGATCGCCCAACGATCCACCGCGACGACCGAGTTCGCCGCCGCGAACATTTGCTCCAATCCTTGACGCGTCTCCTCGTTCAACGGCGAAGGCGCCATCGTCGCCATGTAAGCATCGATGCTCTCCGCGTTGTTCGCTTTCGCTTGATCCTCCAGCAACTTGCCGATCGCCGTCTTGTCCGCTTCCGGAATCGTCTCGACCGCTTGCTCGAACAAGCCCGGCACGTTCGTCACGACCATCTCGACCGGCTCGACGTCGTACAGCTTCCAGTTGCCGTCTTCCGCCTTGCGCAGCGTATATCTAATCTTCGCTTTATTCTCCGGGAAGAACTTCCCGCTCACCTTCGTCGTCTCGTCGTAGACGAACACGACCGCTTCGTCCGCCGAATACGATTCGACCATCTTCTTGTGGATCGTCGTCTTCGTCTTCAGCTTCGTCCACTCGTCCTGCTGCGCCTTCACGTCGACCGGCGTATCCTTGGCGAACAGCGCCGCCAGTCCCGTCGCGTCTCCCGCAGCTTCGAGCAGCAGCAGGCGATCGAATACGCCTAACAAGTCGCTTCTCTCTTCCGCCGTCGGAAGCTCGCTCGCCAGCAACGCCGTACGCGTCGGCTTGTCCCATCCGACGCTGTATCCCGCGAGCGTGGCGATGAACCTTAATCCGATCAACGTCCGTCCGTCTTGCTCGATCAGCTCGCCGGTGCTTTCCGCCGTCAAACCGTTCACGATGGCGATATCGCCGGCCGCGGACATTTGAATCTCGCGATCCTCCGAGGACGCGTACACGATTCCCGTCGCCTCCTCGATCTCGAACGAGAAGCCTAGCGTCTCTAGCAATTGTTCCATGTCTATGTACATCTTGTTGCCGACGAGCGACGGCGCCGATTCGAATGAAACCGACTTTCCGTCGATCGAGACGTGCACCGGCTGAACGTTTCCGCCGGCCGCGGAAGCCGTTCCGGCCGCGGCGAACGTCAGTACCGCCGCGATAATGAAGATAAGTGCCTTTTTCACGATCAGAATCCTCCGAATCTATGTTTGGTTGTTCTCTATTAGAACATCCATATTTTACATGCGCGAGGAAATTCTCACAATGCACTTTAGCGGAATTTTAACATGCCGCTTAACCGATCCCGCCCTACAGCAGCTCCCTCAAATCCGCCAGCGAAGGCTTCTTCAGCTTCACCTTGATCTCCCCGACGCCCCAATCGATCTTCTCGATCTTGAGCGGCTTCGGCAGCTCGTCGCCGAGCGGAATGACGAAGCCGGACACCGAAGACTTCGGCAGCGAGATCGACTTGATCTTCGCCTCCTCGACCGTCGCGACGATGTTCGGAGCCTCCCACTTCAGACGGTAGACGATGCGCAGCGAGGACGGCACGAGATCCTTCCATAGCACGTTCAAGTCGGCGATCAGCAGCTCCCCGATCAGCGCGAACTTCGCGCCCTTCACCTCGACGTCGGGCTGCACGTGGGGATCTTCCGCCAGCTCGCCCTTCAGAATATCGTTCACGTCCGACTCGGTCACGATCATGTCGAGCGACATCCGCTTCGCCATGTCGAGCGCGCGCTCCCGGATCGGCACCTTCCCGTAAGTCAGATCGAGCGCCTGGCTCGGCTTAATATAATACAGTCCCGCGACGGCGGCGATGACCGCGACGATGATGAATACGAACAGTCCGATGATGAATTTCCGCAACGTATCCGCCACTCCTTCCCAGATTGAACTGACGATTGACAAGCGCGCGCCGGAGGCGTATAACAGGAGTTACATTCCTAGACGGGAACGCGTCTTCCGCAAGCGAAGGCCGAACAGAGAGCCGGAGAAGCGCTGAGAGCCGGCGGCCGAAGCACGGAACGATATCCTCCCCGAGAATTCGCCCCGAGTCCGCCGAGCGGAGTAGGCGCGAACGGTCGTCCCCCGTTACGGGAGCAAGTCGTATACCAACGATACGACGATCGAGCGCCGTTTGTTTCATTTCGCATGAAACTTTCGGAACGAGGGTGGTACCGCGGAGCTGAATCCGTCCCTTTTTAAGGGGCGGTTTTTTTGTACCCTTTTATACCGATTCCAATCCACTATAGCGGCAATCGCCGGCAAAAGAAAGGATGATCCCCATGGCCCGGCAAGAATCGAAATTCGCCGTACCGTTAGCCGATATGCTAAGCGCGCACCGCGTGCTTCAGGAAGTGATCGCGCCGACTCCGCTGCAGCACAACCGCGCGTTGTCCGCCAAATTCGGCTGCAACGTCTATCTGAAACGCGAGGACCTGCAGATCGTTCGCTCGTTCAAGATTCGCGGCGCGTACAACCTGATGGCTTCGCTATCCGAGGAGGAGCGCTCCCGGGGCGTCGTCTGCGCGAGCGCGGGCAACCATGCGCAAGGCGTGGCCTACTCGTGCCAGAAGCTCGGCATCAAGGGAATCATCTACATGCCGGCGACGACGCCGAGGCAGAAGATCAACCAAGTGAAGCTGTTCGGCGGCGACCAGGTCGACGTCCGGCTGACCGGCGACACGTTCGACGATGCCTATGCGGAAGCGATCCGCGTAAGCAAGGAACAGAACATGCCGTTCGTCCACCCCTTCGACGATCCGCGCATCGTCGCGGGCAACGCGACCGTCGGCAAGGAAATCGTCGAAGGCGGCGTCCATCCGATCGACGTTATGCTGTTGACGATCGGCGGCGGAGGACTGGCCGCGGGCGTCTCCTCCTACGTTAAGGCGATCAGCCCGGACACCCGCATCGTGGGAGTCGAGCCGGAAGGCGCGCCTTCGATGCGCAAGGCGCTCGACAACGGCGGCGTGCTGACGTTGACCGAGATCGACAAGTTCGTGGACGGCGCCGCGGTCAAGCGGGTCGGCGACCTGACGTTCGAGCTATGCCGCGAGCTGCTCGACGATATCGTGATCGTGCCGGAAGGCCGCGCGTGCACGACGATTCTCGAGCTGTATAATGAGCACGCGATCGTGGCGGAGCCGGCCGGCGCGCTTACCGTCGCGGCGCTCTCCGCGCTTGATCCCGAGACGATCCGGGGCAAGAACGTCGTGTGCGTCATCAGCGGCGGCAACAACGACATCGACCGAATGCAGGAGATCAAGGAACGTTCTCTGATCTACGAAGGATTGAAGCACTACTTCATGATCAACTTCCCGCAACGGGCGGGCGCGCTGCGCGAATTTCTCGACGACGTGCTCGGACCGAACGACGATATCGTCCAATTCGAATACACGAAGAAGCATAACAAGGAGAACGGTCCCGCGCTCGTCGGCATCGAGTTGAAGAGCCGGGAAGATTACGATCCTCTCGTCGAACGGATGAACCGCAAAGGCTTCCAGTTCGTCGAGCTGAACAAAGATCCGCTGTTGTTCAACTTGCTCATCTGACGGAGTGCGCGCCGCTCGTTCCGAATCCGCGAGCCCTTAATTCGCCATTAACAATTACCCGTTACACTGATCGTATTAACGGGCACGTTACGTGCGAAGAGGTGCTGCGATTATGAACAGACGGATGAAGCTGCTCATCGTGTACGCCCGGTTCGGCGACGGTCACCTGCAAGCCGCCGCCGCTCTGCGGGACAGCTTCACGCGCCTTGGCCTTGCCGACGCGCAGACGGTCGACCTGCTCGCCCAGTCCCATCCGCTCCTGAACGAGGTCAGCAAGTTCGTCTACCGGCAGAGCTACACGTTGTTCCCTCGCGTCTACGGCTGGGTATACGAATCGACCAAGCACATGAAGTCCGACTCCTCCTTCGCCCACTGGCTCCACTCGTTCGGCAAGACGGCGCTACGGAAGCTCGTCTTGCGCGAGCAGCCGGACGCCGTCATCCACACGTTCCCTTCGCTCGCCCTCCCCGCGATCTACAGCCGCGTCGGAAGACGCGTTCCCATGTTCAACGTCGTCACCGATTTCGATCTTCATATGCGTTGGGTTCACCCCCAAGTGGATAAATACTATGTAGCGACCGACGATCTTCGCCTGCAACTGGCCGGTCTGGGCATCGACGATCGCCGGATCGCGGCCACGGGCATTCCGCTGCGCCCTTCGTTCGCGGACATGGAAGATATGCCCGAACGAGCGGCGATCGCCCGTCAATTCGGAATTCCAAACGACAAGCTTACCGTGCTCGTCATGGGCGGCGCTTATGGAAACGCGGCCGATTTGCGCACACTATGCGAGAAGCTTTCGGAACGGCCGGACGTCCATACGGTCGTCGTCTGCGGTCGTAACCGCGCCATCCGGGCCGATTTGCATCGCCGCATGGCCGCTCGGGCGAACGTTGCCGTGCTCGGCTACGTCGACCGGATCGACGTGCTGATGCGGTTGGCGACGTGCATCGTGACGAAGCCCGGAGGATTGACGACGTCCGAAGCGATCGAAGCCGGTCTGCCGATCTTCCTGTACCGTCCCGTTCCGGGTCAGGAACGCAACAACGCCCGGTACCTGCAGCGCAGGGGAGCGGCGGTCGTCTGCCGTTCGACCGGCGAGCTCATCCGGGAGATCAGCCGCTTGCTCGAGGATCCTCGCCGGCTTGCCGCGATGCGCCAAGCGCTGGATTTGCTTCGGAAGGGGAGGGCGGCCGATCGCATTGCCTTGGATATTGCCGACCAATTGCATATAATGGAAGAGGCTTCCGTACCGCGCCTACGGAGTTGAACTTCCGCAAAGGAGCGCTACGCATGAAATCGAGCCCGATGAAATCATTCGTACAACCGGATATGCTGCTATACATCTTGATCTTGTTCCTCGTGGAATTCGTGCGCGGCGCCGCCCTGATCAGCTTCCTTCCGATATACGGGGAGAAGGAGCTCGGACTGTCCCTGGACGTCATCGGAGCGGCGATCACCGCGTCGTTCTTGACCGATACGCTCGTGAAGCTCGCGATCGGCTACCTGCTCGACCGGCTGTCGGTTCGCGCGATCGTGAGCGCTTGCTTGCTGTGCACGCTTCTGGGCATCGCGGCGCTCGGGTACGCGGACGTCCCGTGGCTGTTCATCGTCGCTTCCGGCTTGATCGGCATCGGGGTATCGCCGATCTGGATCGTCTGCCTGACGAAGGTGCGGGAAGACAACCGGGCGACGCAGATGGGCTTCCTCTATACGATCTGGTTCGTCGGCCTCGGGGCCGGACCGGTCGTATCGAACTTGCTGCTCGACTTCGATCGTACGGTGGCGTACTGGACGTTGGTCGGCGTGTCGCTGGCGGCGTCGGCGCTGTCCCTGTTCATCGCGGGAGGGCGAAGCGTGCATCTGGAAGTCGTGCCGTTCAAGCGCCAACTGTCCATTCTCGGCCGCCGGCTGCGGGAGATGAAGCTGCTGCTTCCCGGCATGGTGCTGCAGACGCTCGCGGCGGGCATGCTAATGCCGATTCTGCCTAGCTTCGCCGTGAACGATCTCGGCATGACGGCGAGCCAGTATACGATGCTGCTGACGATCGGCGGCGGGTGCACCGTGCTCGGGCTCATTCCGATGGGCAAGCTGTCGGATAAGCTCGGGAAGAAGTGGTTCCTTATCGTCGGCTTCCTGCTGTTCGGCGCGATCATGCTCGCCTTGACCGGACGCCCGCCGATCGCGCTCGCGTTGTTCTGGGCGCTCGTGCTCGGCCTGTCCTACGCGGCGGTGCTGCCCGCATGGAACGCCTTGCTCGCCGCTTACGTGCCCCCCGGACAGCAAGGACTCGGATGGGGCGTATTCTCCACGGTGGAGGGCATCGGGGGCATGATCGGCCCGTATATCGGCGGGGTGCTCGCGATCGGCTTCAGCCAATCCTCCGTCATCGGATTGACCGGCATTTTGTTCATGTGCATTAGCGCGTTCTACGTATTTTTCCCCTTCCGGCTGTTCCGGGGCGAAGGCGCTTCGTCCGGACCGCCGGGCGGCAACAGCTGATTTTCTGACGGATTGGAGCCCGACCTCATGTCCAGCTTATTGTCTTGGAACGAATGGATGACCTTCGCTAGAAGCATTACCCTCGACGACATTAACGCATTCCTCGACCGCTACTCGGCGCTCGGGCCGCTGCCCGGCATTCTGCTTCCGCTGCTGGAGGCGTTCTTGCCGATCTTGCCGCTCGTCGTCTTCGTCGTCGCCAACGCTTCGGCTTACGGGATGTGGCTCGGATTCCTCTATTCGTGGATCGGCGTGTCGGTCGGTTCGTTGCTCGTCTTCCTGATCGCCCGCAAGCTAAGCTACCGTTACGGCGAACGCATTCGCAACCGGTTCCCCAAGGCGGAGAAGTTCTTCGAGTTCGTGGAACGCAAAGGGTTCACGCCGATCTTCCTGCTCGCGTGCTTCCCGTTCTCGCCTTCGGCCATCGTCAATATCGCGTCCGGCTTGTCCAAAATCCCGTTGCATACGTTCCTGACGGCCGTCCTGCTCGGCAAGGCGGTCATGATCTTCATGCTCTCGTTCCTCGGACACGATATTAACGCGATGATCGAGAACCCTTGGCGCATCGTCATGGCCGTGGCCGTTCTGTTGCTCATGTGGATCGGCGGCCGCAAGCTGGAAGCGCGGTTTACGTGAGTCGCGGGACTCGCGCTTGGCATAACGCTCTTCGTTCCGTGGAACCCTAAGCGAGGAATCGATCGCGAAGGAGGACACTGCCATGTCGGGCGAACACCCGTCCCGCAAGCAATTAGAGGCCAGCATCGCCCAATCGAAGGCCGACCGGACCGGTCAAGGCATAGCGCAATCGCGCGAGCTGCAATCGGAGGCGGATCGCGCCGCAGTGAAGAAACACGGATTGTAGGGGGCCAAGCGGATGAGCGAAGATAAACGGATGCAGCCTTTTACCGGGGAGAAAGTCGAAGTAGACGGCGTGTACGAGAACGAGTGGGGAGCGGAAGAGCATCTAAACCGCGGCGATATTTTCCCCTCGGACACGATGCTCGGACATACCGAATGGAAGCTGACCGAGCTGAACATCGAGAACCATCACGACGGCCGGACGGATCCTCGGCTCGTTCCGAAGGCGAACGATACGGATCAGATGGGCAAGATCGATCATCCAAGGCGTCAGATGGATCGCGGCAAGAAATAAGCCCGAAGGGCGTACCGGAGCCGTTCCGAAGCGAGCAATCGCTTCCGGGGCGGCTCTTCCTTATTACCGAACAGGCAGGATGGGTAAAATGGGTTAACGATGACGTCGAACCCCGACCGCGCGAGCGTCGTCTAATCCATACAACGAGAAAAGGGTGTGACCTGCATGAAATTCCGATTCACGCTGCAATATCTGCTGCTCGCCGCCATGTTCGCGTTACCTTTAATAGGCTGTTCAAGCGGAGAAAGCGTCGCGACGAGCGGCACGGCCAGCCCGTCCGCTTCGGCGGAATCGCCGGCTTCGACCGCTAGCGCGTCTCCATCGTCGGAGACGGAGCCGAGCGAGGCGCCCGTCGCGTCCGAGAGCGCGCCTCCGGCTTCGCCGGTGCCCGCGCCGTCGGGCATCGTGACCGCCATGCGGCTCGCGGACTTCGAGACCGGCTGGACCGGGGGAGAGGGCTGGATCGCCAGAACCGACGACGGAGGCAAGTCTTGGCGCACGCAATGGAAGGACAAAGCGACCGTCTTGCAGCTCTTCGCGCTGAACGGAAAGGAAGTATGGGCGACGCTCGATAGCGGATCGGTCCAACTGCTGCATTCGACGAACGGCGGGAAAGATTGGGCAGTGGCGGGAACCGTGCCGAACCGCGGCTTCTTGCATTTTACGTCTTCGAAGGAGGCGTTCAGCGGCAACGCGCGCACGCAGGACGGCGGCAAGACGTGGACGACTTACGAGGTGCCGGACGACATCGTCGGAGATCCGTATTTCCATGACGGCAGCAACGGCTGGGCCGTCTCGCAGACGGACGGCAAGTTCAAGTTCCTCCGTACGACGGACGGCGCGAAGACGTGGAAGGAAGTCTACGCTCGGGGCACCGTCGCTCCGGTGACGGGCACGGTCATCCGGTCGGCCGGCAAGAACGATGCGTGGGTCGAACTCGTCGGAGACTCCGGCATGAGCCAGACTTCGTACTCGTTGTTCCATACGGCCGACGGCGGCAAGAGCTGGATTCCCGTTCTCGCCAACAACCAAGCCGGCTCCGGGCCCGCGCCGGGTTACAAGATGGACGAGGAGACGAATGTCCCGCGCAACGAAGGAGCCGGGCCGGGCAACTTGAACGTCGTCGATCCGAAGGTCGCTATCATGGGCGGCAAGTGCAACGCCTGCGACGACGGCAATACGTTGGGCAAGACGACGGACGGCGGCAAGACGTGGACGAACCTGAAGGCCGCGTTCCCCGGTTACGGTCCGCAGTTCATCGGCGCTCAAGACGCCAAGCATATTTGGTGGATCAACACCGACAACGAGGAGCCGTCGGTTCTGTACACGTCGTCCGACGGCGGGGCGAACTGGAAGAAAGTCCACTCGTTCGGCAAGCCGAGGTAATATGCCTCTATTTATCGCACCCGCCGCTTAACGCAACGAAGCCCGCCCCGACGTCTTGTCGGGCGGGCTTCTTCTTGCTATGCCGTCGCTCTCGCCGGCTTCTCCTTATCCTTCTCCTCGCGCTGGAGCCATTGCTCCATCAGCTTGTCCAGCCTGCGGAGCCTGTCCTCGTACGCGTACACCGCCGAAGTGATGACGAGCAGTCGCGCCCTCGCGTTCAGGTCGTCGTCTTCGCGATCGACGATCAGCTCGGATAGCAGCATCGAAGCTTCCGGCGGCGGCGCGGCCGCATTCGAACCCGGCTTCATCTTGCCCTGCCACTTCCACACGAGCTGCTCGTGATAGCCGCACAGCGATTCGATCTGCCGGTCGATGAGCCGGTTCCACGATTGCGCCGTCTTGACGCCGAAATAATGCTCCTCCACGGCGTCGATCAACGATACGCCCTTCTCGAGCGCGGACAGCATCCCCTGATAGACGATGAGGAGACGCGCTCGCCGTTGCCGAGACTGGCGGCGGAAGACGCGCTCCTCCGCGAACAGCTCGTAGAATTCGTCCAGCTTGCGAAGCATCGTCTTGAGCCGGCCGTATTCGTCGCGGTACACGTTCTCCTTCAGCTCGTTGGAGACGGCGGTGCGCAACAGGCGCGACATAAGCGCCTCGGCTTCCTGCACGTGCTGCACGAACCGGTTCCGGTGCCGCGGCGGCGCGATTGCCACGTTCACGACGAACGCCGCGATGATTCCCGTCATGATCGCCCCCAGCCGATCGAGCGCGAGCAGCCAGCCTTGGCCGTGCGCCTCCATGATGACGACGACGGTAACGAGCGTTAAGCCGATCGTCTCCTCGGCCTTGAGCTTGATGCAGATCAGAATGACGCCGATGCACACGATGCCGACGAGCACGGGCGAGCTTCCGACCGCCCATACCGACGCGACCGCGACGGCCGCGCCGAGCACGTTGCTCTGCACTTGATCGAGCACTTGCAGCCAGGAGCGATAGATCGTCGGCTGGATCGTGAAGATCGCGGCGATCGCGGCGAGGATCGGAGCGTCGAGCCCGACGAGCGTCCCGACCCATAGCGCGACGGCTACGGCCAGCCCGGTCTTGAGCACTCTGGCGCCGATCGTCATGGCGAGCGTTCCTCCCCGCGATCGGCCGGGAGCAACGTCACGTCCGCGGAAGCGAGCTCCTGCCCGTTCACGACGAGCGCGAGCCGGTGCAAGCCCGGATAGTGGCGGCGCGTGGACAGGTCGGCATAAGAGAACAACCGGCCGCCTTCCTGCAGCGAGCCTCCCGCGACGACTTTCTCGCTGAGCTTGAACAGCTTGCGATAGTCTCTTCCCGTCGTGCGCACGAAGTACGCAGCCAGTTCGATGCGCAGCTTCACCGGTTCGCCTTGCGGCGCGCGAACCGCATAGCGGAACCGGACCGAATCGCCGATCCGCGCTTCGCCCGGCGTTACCGTCCAAGCATCGACCGTCACGCCCGCGGGCGGAGCCATGCCGAACAGCGCCATGACTCTCGGATGCGCCGCGCGCAACAGCCCGCGGCAGCCGTGCTTCAGAATCCAATCCGTCCCCGCGTCGCGGCCGATCCACGCTTCGGCGAGCGCGACGACGCGCTCGGGATGGTCTTTGGAGATATCGTTCAAGTTGTTCGCCACGCTCCGGCGGACGTACTCGGACGGGTCCGCCTTCAGCTTTTCCAGTATCGGAATAATCGGCTCCGGATCCCGCTTCAGCCGGGGAAGCGCGACCGCCCACGGCAACCGGGGCCGGCAGCCTTCGCTGGCGAGACGCCGCACGTGCTCGTCGGCATCGTCCGCCCAGACGGACATTTGCGCGAGCATCCGCTCTTGGTCCTGGAGCAGGAACGGCCTGACCGCGAACTCCGACGTCGACTGGCGGGTGAACTTCGCGAGCGCGTCGATCGACCGCTCCCATTGGGACAGCCCGTATACTTCCACGAAGTCGGGGAAGACGAAATGCTGCAATCCTCCGTAAGAAGGGGAGACCGCTTCGAGAACTTCCAATGCCTCGCCGTATTCGGAGGGAAGCGTCGCTCCTAAGCTAAGCGTGATTCTGCGCATCCGCTCCTTGAGCTCCAGCTCGTCCCATCCCTCGCCGAACACGGCTTCGGCGAACGCCGCCGCGTCGAACGACGGATAGACGGCGACGATCGATTGCGCTAACGATTGAATGAATGCTTCATGATAGATCGCCTTCAGCGGCTCTGCCACGCGATGTCCTCCTTGAAGTGCGCTTGCTCGTATGGATGATTATAGCATGTCCGCCCGGGGCGATCCCAACTTGTGCTTCCCTTCCGCGCGGACAGCCCCTTATAATGGGCTGAGACTACCACCTTGAGGAGAAGTGAACCCTTGATTCTGTTCGTCGTGAACGAGAACGCCGGCAATGGCCGGGGCGCCGCCATATGGCAGCAAGTCGAAGCGCAATTACGGGCGCGGGGTACCGAATATACGGTTATACGGGCTAGGAACGGCACGGAAGCTTACGAACGGACGGATTCTCTGCTTCGGACGACACAATTGAAAGCGGTTACGGTCGTCGGCGGGGACGGCTCGCTGCACGGCATTCTCCCGTTACTGACGGGTACCGGCATTCCGGTCGGCATCATTCCCGCGGGATCCGGCAACGACACGTCCCGAGCTTTCGCCATTCCCCGCGATCCGATCCAAGCGCTCGACATCGTCTTGTCCGGACGCACGAGAACAGCCGACGTCATCCGGACGACGGC
This sequence comes from Cohnella sp. GCM10027633, assembly GCF_042675445.1. NCBI lineage: Bacteria > Bacillati > Bacillota > Bacilli > Caryophanales > Paenibacillaceae > Cohnella > Cohnella sp. GCM10027633. Next base: position 475,562 of record NZ_JBHTGV010000004.1, read on the forward strand.
TGCGGGCGAATCCCAAACGACGCTTACCGCGATCGCCGTCGGGTTGGACGGCACGGTAGCCGCCGACGTGAACGGCTCGCGGTACAAGAGATGGTGCAATAAGCTCGGTCTCGGCTCGCTCTCTTACGTGATCGGCTTCTTCAGGGCGTTATCGCTGTTCTCACCGGGAGACGTCACGGTGACGATGGACGGCGTAGCGCATCGGTTCGAGCGCGGCTGGCTGTCCGCCGTCGCCAACATCGCTTCGTACGGCGGCGGCCTTCGCATCTGCCCGGACGCGCGCTTCGACGACGGCAAGCTCCACGTGTGCGTCGTGCACGGCTGCAGCCTATGGCGCATTCTGATCGTCTTCCCGACGCTGCTCACCGGTAATCACGTGAACCGCCGCAACGTCACGATGCTCCAAGGGCGCCACGCGACGATCGAGACGAACGGACGGTTCCTCGCGTACGGCGACGGAGAGCCGTCGGGGGAGACGCCGCTCGAAGCGAAGCTATTGCCCGGTCAGCTCGTCTTCTTGACGACCGTCTCCGGATAGCGGAACGGCAGCATAATCTCGAACAGCGTGCCTTTGCCGATCTCGCTCTTGACGTTGATCTGGCCTTGGTGATTGTCGACGATCTTATAGCTGACCATGAGCCCGAGGCCGGTTCCCTTCTCCTTCGTCGTATAGAAGGGCTGTCCGATCTTCGCCAGCTGGTCTTCTCCGAAGCCCGGGCCCTCGTCGCGAATGCGCACGAACACGCGGTCGTTCTCGCGCGACAGCTTGATCCGGATCGAGCCCCCGTCGATCATCGCCTCGATGGCGTTCTTGATGACGTTGATGAACACTTGCTTCACTTGGTTCTCCACGCCGTAGATCCAGAGCGGGTCCGTGCCGTATTCCGCTTCGATCGCGATATTGTGGAGGATCGCCTGCGTCTCGAGCAGCGTGACCGTGTCGCGCATCATGACGCGCATATCTTGGTAGGTCAGCTCGTACACCTGCGGCTTCGACAGCATGAGCAGCTCGCTGACGATGTCCTCGATCCGGTCGAGCTCCGAGTTCATGATGTCGTAGTAGGTGCCGTTGTTCTTGCGGCCAGACGCGATCAGCTGCAGAAAGCCTTTCAAGGACGTCAGCGGATTGCGGATTTCGTGCGCGATGCCCGCGGCGAGCTGGCCGGCCACGTACAGCTTCTCGGAGTTGATCAGCAGCTCCTCGTTCTTTTTCCGCTCGGAGATGTCCCGGATGATCACTTGGACCGCCGGCTCGTTGTCCAGCGTCGTAATCGTCTCCACGATCTCGGTATGCAGCGTCTTGCCGCCCAACGTGTACCATTCCTGCTCCAACGGCTTGCCGCTTCCGGCGAAGATGAGATTATGCAGCCGATCCTTCACCTTCATGTGATCCCTCATCGGGAGAAAAGAATAGATCGATTTGCCCACCAGCTCGTTGCTCTGGTTCGCCTCGAACATCCGGAGACCCGCCGAATTCACGTACGCCCAATGTCCGCTTTTGAAAATCGCGATCGTATCGAGCGAGTTCTCGACGAGCAGCCGATAACGTTCGTCCATCTGGCTCAGCTTCTTGTCGATATACCAGGTGAAGTGCGTCGAGAGCAGAATAAGCAGCGCGGCGATTCCGATAATGATCGCCAGCAGCGATATATCGGCGTTCAGCTTGTCTTCCGTATAGAAGGGAGAATACTCGATCAGCATCCCCTTATTGCCGAACCATTGGACGATGATCGCGGACGTGCCGAGAATGGCGCTGGACAACCATCTGAGCCTCTTGCTTCCGTTCTCAGACATCAGGAAGGCGACGTACGTGCCGACGAACAGAACCGCGAGCGATAGCACCAAGTAGGACGGCTCCATATCCAGGTTCTCGATCGGTTGGCCGAATATCGTGAAGTAGCTCATGAACGCGATGCCCGACGCTAGGATCAGGCTCCCGAGCAACAGCCGGTAAGCGACGATTCCTTGGAAGGTGAGCAGGACGAACGTCATGAACGAGAAGAAAATAATAAAGACGAGCGCCACCAGCATCGTCCAGTCGAAATAGAGCGTCTCCTCGAGCGCCATAAGCATGACGAAGTGCTTCGCCCATATGCCGATGCCGAACACGAACGCGCCGCCGGCCAGCCAGAACTGGCGAAAGCTGCCGTTCGAGCGCTTCAAGTTGCCAATGAAGTTGAACATCGTATAAGATGCGAGTATGCTGATCAACAGTGCCAGCAGCATAAAAAACATTGGCCCGACCGCCCCGGTACCGTTCATAAGTCTCTCCCTCGCCCTTGCATGACATCTTTCTACGTTAAATATTACCATTCGACGATCGATGTCAAAATCCTTTCCATAAAGTTGAAAATTGGAGGTAATCGCATGTTCAAATCCATGTTCGGCGAATTCAAAACGTTCGCCATGCGCGGCAATGTCGTCGACTTGGCCGTCGGCGTCATTATCGGAGCGGCCTTCGGCAAAATCGTCACCTCGCTCGTGAACGACATCGTCATGCCGCCGGTCGGCAAGCTGCTGGGCGGCGTAGACTTCTCGGATTTATTCATTAATCTGGATCCGGACAAAGTGGTGAAAGCCACCGGGGAGGCGCCGAAGACGCTCGCGGCGGCCAAAGAAGCCGAGGTTGCCGTCATCGCGTACGGTCAGTTCATTAACGTACTGCTCGACTTCATCATCGTCGCCTTCTGCGTCTTCCTGCTCGTGAAGTTCCTTAACCGGCTGAACCGCAAGAAGAAGGAAGAGGAGCCGGCCGCTGCAGCGCCGACGACGAAGGAATGCCCTTACTGTCTGTCCGAGATTCCGCTCGCCGCGAAGAAGTGCGCGCATTGCACGTCCGACGTGACGCCGGACGGACAAGCCTCGGCCGCGCGGGGGTAGCGATGGGGGAAGTATTCGACGTCTACGACGAGGACGAACGGTGGATCGGCACCGCGGAGCGCGGCGACGTGCACGCGCTCGGCCTATGGCACCGGACGTTCCACTGCTGGCTGGCGCGAACGGGAGATGACGGCGAAGCGCGGGTGCTGTTCCAACTGCGCAGCGCGGGCAAGGACACGAACCCCGGCCGTTACGACATTACGGCCGCGGGCCATCTCGTCGCCGGCGAATCGCCGAGGGACGCGGTTCGCGAGCTGGAAGAAGAGCTTGGCGTCGCGGTCGGCTTCGAGCAGCTGATCGCGATCGGCACGGTGCGGGAGCACCTCGAAGGGACGATCGCTGGCAGGCCGTACATCGATCGCGAGATTAGCGACGTCTATTGCTGCATATCCGATTGGAATTTGTCGTCGCTTCGCCTGCAAGAAGAGGAAGTGGCCGGCGTATACGAAGCTCGCGCTAGCGAGCTGATCGCCCTCATGAGGGGAGAAGCGTCCGAGTTGCCGGCGCGCGGCGTCGCCTTGCATGACGGACGTCTCGAGGCGAGCGACGCGATCGTAACGAAGGCCGACTTCGTGCCCCGCAAGGACGACTACTACATCGACGTGTTTCATCGGCTCGCGGAGCTCGCCGGCCGCGCCTCTCCATAATTAACCTCGCAGACGGATCGGTTGCCAATGCAGCCGGCCGTCTTTTATTTTGCCTTCGCGCCAGAAGCCGTCCTCCGTATTGTGGAAGACGACCTCGAGCTTGCCGTCGCCGTCGATATCCCACACCCGGAACGGCCGCCCGTCCGCGAGCGGGCCGAAGCTCAGGCTGTCGCCGATCGCCGCCCATTCCACCGACGCGGCGACCCGAAGTTCGTCCTGACCGCCTGGCTGCTGCGAGCGTCCGAGCCACCACGTGCGGTCCGACTCGCGATAATAGAGCACCTCGTCGTCCGATTCCTCGAACGGACCGCACCAATGACCGACGCCGCCCTGGAATCGACCCAAACCCTCCCAGTTCTGATACCAGCGATTGATCATTCCATGAATGTTGTAGAATACCGTGTTGCGGGGCGCCACGTCGAAGTCGTCGATTTCCGGTTCGCCGTAGAGCCTCGCGGCTTCCCGGTGGATGCAGCCGTGTATGCCGGAAGACTCGAGGAAGCGTCCGAGCTCGTCGGCCGTCGCGAACGATTCCGGCTGGAACAAGATGCGGGCTTCGGCGGACTGGTCGTAGCAAGAGGCTCGGCGGATCGGCTCCGGAACGGCCGCCCACGGCATGACGAGGCTCGGGTTGTTCCCGGTCTGATTGTACCAAGCGAGCGCCCGGTTGATATAATCGCGGTGGAATTGCAGGAACGCGAGCCCGTGACCGATCGGCACTCTCGACGGATCGGCTAGATGATGCTCGTGATGCCAGCGCGCGTGTTCCTCTAGCAAAGATTGCGGGAAATTCGGTATCGTAGACATCGTATCCTGCTCCCCCTCCTGTCCGCGCGCGCCGAAACCGGCCGCTAACGTCAGGCAGCATATTGCCACTACTATATGCGGACGAGGCGGGATGCATGATAGGCCTAACCGGACTTGACGCATACTAAAATTTTCATCCAAGTAAGCTTACATGACATCTGTCGCATCGGCGCGGGATACGGTATACTTGACGTTAACCAATATTCCATCAACCGACCGTTCGCGAGGAGTGACGCCCTATGAAAAAGCAAAATCCGTACGCGCTAGCGATTCTTGGTCTGATGCTCGTCATCTTCGGCGCCATCGATACGATCTTCATCGCCAACAAAATCATCGGCATCGTGCTCATGACCGCCGGCTTCGTCACCGGCTACATCGGGCTCGAGCACGCGAAGAAGCTGAAGGCGGCCGCCGCACAAGCGAAAAAGAAGTAAGTATGCAAAGTGCCACCCACGTTCATCGACAAGATGAGCGGAGGGGCGGCACTTTGGCGTTCGTTGGACGAGGCACGCGGCAAAATAGCGCGGTGGGGCGGCGTTACTGCGGCGATCGGACCAGCTTTCGGCGAATTAGCGCGGCGGGGCGGCGTTATTGCGGCGATCGGACCAGCTTTCGGCAATTAGCGCGGCGGGGCGGCGTTACTGCGGCGGAACACCAAAGTAACCCGACTTTTCCCGCCTACCGCGCGCCAAACCGCCGTTTCACGCCCAGTAACCCGACTTTCCCCGCCTATCGCGCGCCAAATCGCCGATTCACGCACCGTAACCCGACTTTTCCCGCTTATCGCCCGCCAAACCGCCGTTTCACGCACCGTAACCCGACTTTTCCCGCCTATCTCGCACCAAATCGCCGATTCACGCACCGTAACCCGACTTTTCCCGCTTACCGCGCGTCAAACCGCCGATTCACGCACCGTAACCCGACTTTTCCCGCTTACCGCGCGCCAAACCGCCGTTTCACGCCCAGTAACCCGACTTTTCCCGCTTACCGCGCGCCAAACCGGTGCGACCCCCTAATTCCGGAGTCTCCCGTATAAAACCAACTCATTTTGTAGCGATGCTCGTTATTTCACTTTCTTTCTCGGCCAGAAGAATTCTGATCGATCATCCAAGCTCATTACCCATTCCGAAAATTTACTCGGTGGCATTTTTCGAAGGCTTGTGTGCATTCTTCGGTTGTTGTAGAAGTCCATATAACGGTCTACAGATGTGTAAGCATTTTCGAACGTTTCGTACTCTTCTTTACTGAAGAGATCTCGTTCCATGTTGCTGTGAAATGATTCTATAAAAGCATTCAAATCCGGCGTGCGAGGCGGAATACGTTCGTGTGTGATCCCCCAGCTTTCACACATGTCTCCAAAAAGGTGACTTACGAACTGTGGCCCATTGTCAGTTCGCACAGTAGGGAGGTCGCCATTTGTGGTGCAGTAACTGCTAATGGCTCTCCAAAGCGTCTGACAGGTATGCTTGGCCTCGCACGACGAGCCTCTGTAGTGGCCGACAATGACGCGAGTAAATACATCAATAATGCTCAACACGAAAAAGTGTCTGTCACGGCCAGCGACGTAACCGTATTTGATGTCCATCTGCCAGAGTTGGTTAGGTCCCGTAATGACTCGGTTCTCTGGCAGTTTCCGAGGATGCTTGAAGCGCTTCTGACGCTGAGGCTGTAGGATGTCTAGTTCCTTGCACAGCCGGTGGCTCTTCTTGTGATTAAGCTTCAGCTTGTACTGGTTCCTCAGGCATTCCGCAAGCAGTTTGCTACCGTACACGTGCTCCTCGCCGGAAATTAGTTCGAGAAGCCATTCCTGGATTTGCTCGTCGCTGATTTTCTCGCCAGACTCCGTAAACGAGTAGCCGGGGATAGGTCTTCCGCGCTTACCTTGAGCGGCCTGAGCGGGTTCTGACAGCCGTTTCATGCGGTCATAGTAAGTTGACTCAGCCAACCCGATGATGCGCAGCACGAGAGCTGCTGGATTACCCTGCTTAATGAACGTGTCGGCTATCTTGAATTTTTCGGATAAGCAGGGGTTGGCTTTTTTAGCAGCTCACGTAGAATCTCGATTTCAAGATCTTTTTCTCCCAGCATTTTGACTGCTTTCTCATATTTCTTCTCGACCTCGATAAGACGTTTCATCTCTTCAGCTTGCTCTTGTGGATAGGGATGATCCTGCTCGCCATGCTTTTCTCGATAATCCCGCACCCATTGCGTCACCGTGCTAGGAGAAACTCCATACTTCCGAGCTACAATAGCTGCCTTAATTCCCGATAAAGCTTCCAACGCAGCCTTTTCTCTCTGTTCCTCAAACATGCGTCCCATTCAACTCGTCCTCCTCATGTATCAAGCATACATTTTCGTGGGGGAGGACTCCAACTTAATTAGGGGGCTGTGGAGAAACCGCCGTTTCACGCCCAGTAACCCGACTTTTCCCGCTTACCGCGCGCCAAACCGCCGTTTCACGCCCAGTAACCCGACTTTTCCCGCCTACCGCGCGCCAAACCTCCGATTCACGCACCGTAACCCGACTTTTCCCGCTTATCGCGCGCCAAACCGCCGAAAAATACACAAAAAAACGCGTCCCTCGCGGGGCGCGTTATCATGTCGTAAATAATGGTGCTGATGAAGGGATTCGAACCCCCGACCTACGCATTACGAATGCGTTGCTCTACCAGCTGAGCTACATCAGCGCGAAATCACTTTATTAGAATACAGAGTCGGGGGACAAAAGTCAAGGCTATAAACCGAGGTATTTTTTTCCTTACCCGTTTCGCCACATTTGCCCCCGTACCGCCGAATTACACGAGATGGAACACGCGGTTCGACCGACCTTCCGCCGTAGGACGCTCTTGCCCCAACATGTTCGCCCCGGACGTCTTGTCGTTGCCCACGCCGCTGATCATCAGATGAAGCTGCCGCTTCAAGTCGACCTCGTACGGCTTATCCGGCGAGTCGCCTTCCGGCGTCCGGATGACGCGCACGATCGGCCGTTGCTTGCTGTCCGCGTGAAGCCCGGACACGACGCCGATCTCCCCGGTGGACAAGCGTACCGTCGTTCCGCGCGGGAACAACGCCATGTTGTCGCGCAGACGCGCCACCTTGTCCAGGTCGTACAACGAGCCCGAACCGCCGTACAGCACCTCCAGCGCTTCGTGCGGGAGCATCGGTTTGCCGTTGTCGCGTCCGTTCACCATCGTATCGAACATATCGAAGATGGCGATCCACTGATGCAGCGGGTGAATCTTCGCGCCCGTCAAACCGAACGGATAGCCGCTGCCGTCGACGCGTTCATGATGGAACAGCGCGCATTGCGCCGTAAGCACCGGGAAGCCGCTGTCCCGGAGCAGGCGGAATCCGAGCTCCGCGTGCGTCATATACTGGGAGCGGTCGCCCTGCGTGGCGCGGGAGCGCAGTCCATCCGGCAACAGCAGGCGGCCGATGTCGTGCAGCATGGCGCCCATCGCCAGCGCATGCAGCTCCTCCGAATCGAGCCCTTCGTCGAGGCCGAGACGGGTCGCGCAGACGCCGACGTTCATCGCATGCTCCAGAAAATGCTGCTTGTCCCCGTCGGCCAGCGTCGTGCTTAGGTGCACCGGCAAGCAGAGGTGGTTTCTGCGCGTGCGGAGATCGTCGACCATCAGTTTCGTCGCGTCGTGGCAGAACCGAACGACGTTCGCGGATATTTTGTCGCGCCGTCCGTTCATCAGCTCGTCCATGACGTGCGTCAGCGCCCCGTGCAGCACGATCGTCGTCTCGTCGCGAATCGCTTGGTCCGCGATGATATCCTCCGTGCCTTCTTGTTCGATATGAAGGAACGGCAGCCCCAGCTGCTGAAGCTTATGAATCGCATGCGCCGTCAGCACGAACCCTCTTCCCGCCAGCACGTGTCCTTGCTCCGTATAAATCGAACGCCCCAGCTTCATTCCCGGTTGACACTGGCTCGTATGCATAATGATCATATCGCTCGCTCCTTCTCGCGGGGCTTGTCAGCTCGTCCCCGACCCATGACTCTATCGTACGGGAATGCCGCGTCATATGACCAGTGACAGCCGTCACCGTTCGAGTCACGAAAACTCGCCTAACGCAGATGCCGTCTTTTCCACTATAATCATGTATATATAGAACGAATCGAGGGATAACGCATGTTGAAAATCGTAATCGCGGACGACCAGACGCTCATGCGAGACGGCTTGCAGACGATCTTGCAGCTCGAGGACGACATCGACGTCGTCGCCACCGCGGAGAACGGCGAGGAAGCTTGCCGGCTCGTCGCGATCCACAACCCCGATCTCGTGCTCATGGACATCCGCATGCCGGTCATGAACGGAATCGAAGCGGTGAAGAAGCTCCGCCAGGACTCCCCCCGCACGAAGGTGCTCGTCCTGACGACGTTCGACGAGGACGACTATATCGTCGACGCGCTGGCCGGCGGGGCCGTAGGCTTCCTGCTGAAGGACATCCCCACGGACAAGCTGCTCCAAGCCGTTCGCGACGCGGCCAAAGGGGAAATCATGCTGCCGGCCTCGATCGCCGTGAAGCTCGCCGCGAGATTGGCAGCCCCCGCCGCTCGTCCGCAGCATGGCCATGCGCGCGGGAAGATCGCCGACATCAAGTTCACGGACCGCGAAATGAGCATCGTCGCGCTCATGGTCGAAGGCCGCAATAATAGGGATATCGCGCAGTTGCTATTCATGAGCGAGGGCACGGTGAAGAACTACGTCTCCGCCATCTATGACAAGATCGGCACGAACGACCGCACGCAAGCCGTCATTTGGCTCAAAGACATGACTGTCATATGACGGCAGTCACTGTAACGAACCGGCTTCGCCCGTTACAATGAGAAGCAACGGACTTGCAGGCGGGAGGAATCGGTTTTGGCTCGTGGCAGCATTCGCAACCATCTGCCTCTATTGCGCGTAATGGCGATATTGATCGGCCTCCTCGTCGTCATCGCGTGGGGGCTGTTCAAGCTCGACAGCTCCTATGAACCGAATCGGCTGCAACCCGCGCAATGGCAATGGGCATCGCCGGGCGCTTTCGAATCCGAGGCTCCTCCGCAGACCGGCTGGATGTCGATTACCGAAGGCTTCGCTCCCTATGATAGCGGACGGGCCTACTGGCTGCGCGTTCCGCTGAACCGTACGGATGACGTGCGCGAGCCCCGTCTCTGGATCATGAACGCCACCTCCCTTGCCGTCTTCGACAAGGGCGGCTTGCTATACGCTTACGACCCCGCGGCGAGCGGCCAACGCGTCAACGCGATCTATCATTGGAATCTCGTCCCGTTGCCATCTCCGCTTCCATCCGAGACGTTCCTTCTGTTCGACGATCAACGCGGCTTCAGCCCGGAGCCGGACATTCAACTGGTAGGCCAAGGCGACTTCCTCGTCCACTTGATCCAGAAGGACATGTATTGTTTCCTGATCGGCGTGCTGTTCCTGTTCAGCTTCTTCTTCTCGCTCGGCTTGTATTCGATCCGCCGCGACCGGCTCCATCTGTATCTCGCCTTGCTCTCGTTATGCGGATCTTACGCCTCCGTCGTACGTAACTACCTGATGCAATGGCTATGGGACCAACCATGGCTCAGCTATATGGAGCTCGGCATTTTCCCGCTCGGCGTGTACGGCTTCATCAGCATCATGATCGTCGTGTTCGGGGACGTGCATACGCGCAAGCTGCGCAAGCTCCGATGGATCGTCCTCGGGCTCGCGATCGCCACGCTCATGGGAGCCGTCCTGCTGCCGATCGCTTGGTTCGAGCTGTTGCTCAGCTATCCGCTGCTGGCGATGTTCCTCTTCGCCGCCGGCATCATTCTGGCTTCCATCTGGTCCGCCTATCAGGATCGCCAAGGCATCGAATCGATCTGGATGCTGGCCGGATTCTTCGTCGTGACTGCCGTCGCCTTGATCCACGTACTTCGCACGTACTTGCCCGCGTTCTTCAACGTCGTCAAGAGCAATGTCCCTCTGCTCGGCAACCTGCCGTTCGACATTCTGTCGATCGGCCTGTTCCTGTTCCTCCTCTGCCTGGTCCGCGTCATCGTCCACCGGTTCGGGCAACTGAACGTGCAATTGAAAACGTGGAACGCTGCGCTGGAGCAGAACGTCGCCAAGCGGACGGCCGAGCTGCGGGAGAGGGAAGTCCAGCTCCAAGACGCGAACGCCCGCCTGGCCGATTCGATGAAAGAGACCGCGGAGGCGTTCGCGTCCACGATGGTGCTGGAAGAGCGGCATCGGCTGACCGGCACGATCCACGACACGATCGGGCACTCGCTCACCGCGACGATCGTCCAGCTCGAAGCCGCCAGGCGCCTGCTAGTCCGCGACCCGCGGCTGGCGGAGAACAAGCTCGACGCCTCTCGCGAGCTCGTCCGGCGCGGACTCGAGCAGATTCGCCAATCCGAGCGGCTGATGGAGGGCGACTCGTCTCATTACGACCTGCACGCCTCGATGCTGGCGCTGATCGGGGAGACGGAGGAAGCGACCGGCGTTACGATCGTCCGCCATATCGATCCGCTGCCCGGCGACTTGACGACGCTGCAGAAGCGCGTCTTGTTCCAAGCGCTGCAAGAAGGGCTGACGAACGGGCTGAAGCATAGCGGCAGCAGCCGGTTCGAATTCTCGCTCCGCGTCGAACGGACCTCCCTGGCATTCTCTCTCGTCGGGGACGGACGAACGTATACCCCCGCGGCGTACGGCTTCGGATTGCGGGCGATGTCGGAGAGAGTGGCGAATCTAGGCGGCACGATGGCGATCGCTCCCGGGCAGCCCGGTTGCGTGCTCACGCTGTCGTTGCCGTATGGAGTCGAGGAAGACCAAGCGCTTGGCCGCTGATCGGCGATCGATAAGGGAGGGGAATCCGCCATGAACACTCGCGACGGACGAGACCATAGAACTTGGACCGCGCACGGGCCGTTGCTCCGAACCGGCGCGATTCTGCTCGCCCTGCTCGCGTGCATCGGCTGGCTGCTGTCCACGGTGCAATCGCGGGCCGACGACGTTACGACGTTGCGCGCGGCCGATTGGCAATGGGCGCCGGCGGCTTCCTACGATGCGAGCTCGCCGCCGGCGAACGGTTGGCAGCCGTATCGGCCTGAGACGGTCGTTCCGGCCACAGCCTATTGGCTGCGGATGCCGCTGCCGACCGCGGAGTTGCAAGACCCGCAACTGAAAGTCTACTACGTCGGCAGCCTGAGAGCGTTCGACGGGGAGAACGAGCTATTCTCCTATGTGCTTACGAAGAAGGTCAATTGGATGAACATCGGCTATCATTGGAAGATGGTACCTCTCCCGTCGCCGATGCCCGCATACGTCGACTTGCTCGTGCGCTACAAAGAACATTTGCCGGTATCGGCCGAGGCGGAGCTCGGCAACAAGTCCGGCCTGATCGCCCAGATGCTCCGGGAGGACTTGGACAACCTGCTGCTCGGCGCGCTGCTCCTGTTCAGCGGGTTCATCTCGCTCGGCCTGTACGCCTCGCAGAGGAACCGGCTCTACATCTACTTCAGCCTGCTCGCCTTCTTCGGCGGTTATGCCGCGTTCGTCCGCAACCATCTGCTTCAGGCGATCATCGACGTTCCCGCGCTCGGTTATTTCCAGGACGTATGCATGCCGATCGCCACGTTCGCCTTCATCGGCGCCATGCAGCAAGTGTTCCCGGACGTCCATCGCCGCGCGATCCGGCTGCTGCTGCTCGTCACGCTAGCCATCGCCTCGATTACCGTCATCGGCGTGTTCTTCAACCCTTGGCTGTACGGCGCCGGCATGTTCGTATTCACGCCGACGTTCCTCGTCGTGTTCGCGGCGTCGTATTGGACGATCTGGGTCGCCTACCGTCGCCGCAAAGACTTGGAATCCGTCTGGATCATGGCGGGCTTCTCCCTGCTCGCCGGCATCGCGTTGCTCCACATGTACCGGTTCGTAGTCTTCTCGTTCATGCCGGACAGCGTCCAGCGGCTCACGTCGGCCGTGCTGCGCTTGCCGAAGGACCTGTTGTTCTGGGGGTTGTTCGCGTTCGTCGTCTGCCTCATTCGCGTCATCATGTATCGCTATACGGGCATGAACCGGCAATTGATCGAGTTCAACCGCTCGCTCGAACACGCCGTGCACGTCCGAACTCAGGAGCTCGAAGAGAGAACCGGCCAGCTCGAGCGGACGCACGAGCGGCTTGCGGCTTCGATGCGCGAGAACGCCGAGGCGCTCGCGGAGACGATGATCATGGAAGAGCGGCATCGTATTACTGGCAGCATCCACGAGACGGTCGGACATACGCTGAGCGATACGATCGTTCGGCTCGCCGACGCCAAGCGGTTGCTGCCGGACGACCGCGAGCAGGCGGAGGAGAAGCTCGCCTCCTCTCAGGACTTGCTGCGAAGGGGACTGGAGGATATCCGTCAATCGGTGCGGCTGCTTCGGGAGGACGCCGGGCATTTCGACTTGCACGGAGCGATCGGCGCTTTGATCCGGGAGACGACGCTGACGGCCGGCTGCGCGATCGACAAGCGACTGGGAATGCTGCCCGAGCAGCTCGGCACGGCGCATAAGAGACTGTTGTTCCAGACCGTTCGGGAAGGAATCGGTTCGGGCTTGAAGCTCGAGCGGCCGGTTCGCTCGTTCGAACTATCGATTTGGCATGAAGAATCGGAGGGAGTCGTGCGTCTGGAATTGTCATATATGAACGCAAATAAGCCGGCGAACGCCTCCGATTGGACAATCGGTCTGCGCTCGCTGGCCGAACAGGCGAATCGATTAAGCGGGGAGCTGCTAGCGGAGGAAGCCGGGGACGAATGCCGCATAAGGTTGTCGGTCCCGATGACGACCCACGCCTCGGCAGCAAGTCGGATCGTCTAGCAGGAAGCTTCCTGCGCGTCAGGAGAGACGGACGCGATGCGACCGAGGTCGCGCGGCAACGTTTCGCCATTCGCCTCCAACCACCGTCCCGCGGCGATGATCGAAGGACCCAGCCGCTCTTCCTCGGGGTAGATGACTCGAACGATTCCTTCCTCGCCCATCGCTTCCGCGGTCACTTTCCCTACCGCGACGCCGAGCACCTTCGTCTCGAACGCCGCGAGCAGCTCGCGCTCCTTGTTCGTCTCGCGGGCGCGATGGAAGACGCAGCGGGCTTGGACGGTGCTCGTGAACACGACGGCGTCCATCGTGCCGAGCAAGCAGCGATCGATCAGCTCGTCGATCGGAGCGACGTCCGGCATGATATGAACGTACGGCAACAGCTCGATGCATTCCGCGCCCGCCGCGCGCAGCCTTCCCGCGATACGCGGCGACGGATCCCCGTACAGCTGCAACGCGACTCGCAGGCCGGCGAGCGGATAATCCGCCAACGCCCGGTAGATGCCGTCCGTCGTGCCGTCGTCCGCCTTGACGGTCGGATCGATGCCGAGCTTGCGCAGCGCGTTCACCGTCTTGTAGCCGCGGGCGGCAATGCGCGTCGCCGTCATGACGGAGAGCAGGGCGTCCCGCAGGCCAAGCTCCTCCGCCTTCATGACGAGCGCCTCCGTTCCGATGCCCGTCGTCAGGATGAGCCAGTCGACGGGGTTCTCCATCAGCTCCCGCAACTGCGCCTCGAGTTGCCCCGCATCCGAATACACCGTTCCTTGCGCGGGATACACCGAAGGCGTACCGCCCAACTTGCCGACGATTCGGCCGAATTCCTCTTCGCATCTCGGCCCCGTTACCGCGATATGTTTACCCGTCAGCTTCCCCATTCGATTACCCCCCCGCGGATCTTAAGATGTCTTCCTGAGCGAGCCCGCTTCCCCTTGCAAGTACACCTTGCCCGTCGCCGCGTCATAGCGAACTTCCAGCTTCTCCACGCATCCCGTATCCGGCGCCTGCACTTGCCCGTCGTTCATGTCGATCTTCCAATCGTGCAGCGGACAGTAGACGTGATGATCGCACACGATGCCTTCGGACAGCTTGCCCGCCTTGTGCGGGCAGCTGTTCTCGATCGCGCGGAACGTACCGTCCGACAGCAGGAACACCGCCCACTCGGTACCGTTCCACTGCACGGTCCGCGCGCGGCGGTCCGTGAAATCGCTCATATGTCCAATCAGAATGTCAGCCATGGTATCCTCTCCTCTGTCTATGTTCGTCCGCGCTATTCGACCGGCGGCTTCTCCGCGAGCGCCTCTTGGACGGCGTTGGCCGCGCCTCCGGAAGCCGCGTCGGACTTCGCGGTCAGCGAATCGAACGCCTTGCGCAGATCGTCGCTCTCGATAATTTGCAGCCACGGATCCTTCATGAGATCAAGCGTCTTCTCGATGCGGCCGACGAGCGCTTGACGTTCTCCCGACTCCGCCAAAGCGACTTTAATGGTCGGCAGTCCGACCCGCTGCAGCCATTCGGACGTACGCTCGCCGAAGTTCGCCGTCTCCCGGTAATATTGCAAGTACGCGCCGGTCCACTCCAGCACTTCCTCTTCCGTCTTCACCTTCGTCAGCAGGTCGGCCGCGCGCACGCGCGTCCCGCCGTTGCCTCCGACGTGGATTTCCCAGCCGCCGTCGATCGCGACGACTCCGAGGTCCTTGATCGTCGCTTCCGCGCAGTTGCGCGGGCAGCCGGATACCGCGAGCTTCACCTTCGCCGGCGTGTTCAACCGCTCGAACTTCTTCTCCATCGCGATGCCCATGCCGATCGCATCCTGCGTGCCGAACCGGCAGAACGTATTGCCGACGCACGTCTTCACCGTGCGCAGCGCCTTGCCGTAGGCGTAACCCGACGGCATGTCGAGATCCTTCCAGACGCTCGGCAAGTCTTCCTTCTTCACGCCGAGCAAGTCGATCCGCTGGCCGCCTGTAATCTTCACGAGAGGAACGTCGTACTTGCCGGCCACGTCCGCGATCCGCTTCAGCTCTTCCGGCGTCGTTACGCCGCCGTATATTCTCGGCACGACCGAGAACGTGCCGTCCTTCTGGATGTTCGCGTGGTTGCGCTCGTTCACGAAGCGGCTCTCGAGCTCGTCGTCATGCTCCTCCGGGAATACCATGCCCAGATAGTAGTTCAGCGCCGGACGGCACTTCGAGCACCCCTCCGGATTATGCCACTCGAGCACGTGCATGACTTCCTTGGACGTCTTCAACTGCATTCTCGTAATCGATTCGACGATTTCGTCGCGGCCGAGCGACGTGCAACCGCATATGCCTTCGTGCACCTTCTGCACGTTGTCCTCGCCGAGCGTGAGCGCGAGAATCTGCTCGACGAGAGGCTTGCAGCCTCCGCAGGAGCCCGACGCCTTCGTGCACGCCTTGATCTCGCCGATGCTGACGCAGCCCTTCTCCTTGATCGCTTCGACGATCGTATCCTTCGCCACGCCGTTGCAGCCGCACACGATCTCGTCGCCGCTCATCGCCTCGACCAGCTCTTTCGTGCCGCCGCCCTTGCCGCCGCCTTCCGCGCCGAACAACGTCTCGCGCTCGCGGCCGGTCATGTCCTCTCCGCTGCGAATGAGGGAGAACAGCTTCGAGCTCTCCGCCGTGTCGCCGAACAGCACGGCGCCGACGACTTTGCCTTCCTGGAACACGACCTTCTTATAGATGCCGCTCAGATCGTCTTGCACACGAAGCGCGCGCGTGCCCGGTTCGTCGGTGAACCGGCCGGCCGAGAACACGTTCACGCCGGACACCTTCAGCTTCGTGGACAGCACGGAGCCCGCGTACCCGGACGTCTCCGATCCGGCGAGATGCTTCGCCAGCACCGCGCCTTGTTCGTACAGAGGCGCCACGAGACCGTAGACGATGCCGCGGTGCTCCGCGCATTCTCCCAAGGAATAGATGCCCGGCACGCTCGTCGCCATTACGTCGTTCACGACGATGCCGCGATTCACCTCGATGCCCGCGTCCTTCGCCAGCTGGACGTTCGGCTTAATGCCGACCGCCATGACGATCAAGTCCGCGTCCTCCTGCGTTCCGTCCTTGAAGCGAAGCCCGGTCACGCGCTTCTTGCCGAGAATCAGGTCCGATTGCTTCTCCAGCAAGAACTTCATCCCTTGGCGCTCAAGCTCCTCTTGCAGCATTTTCGATCCGGTAGGGTCGAGCTGTCGTTCCATTAGATAGTTGAAAATATGAACGACGCTGACTTCCATGTTCAGGTTCAGCAAACCGCGCGCCGCTTCCAATCCTAGCAAGCCGCCGCCGATGACGATCGCCTTCTTGTACTTCTTGCTCGTCTCGATCATCGCGTTGCAATCTTTAATGTCCCGGAAAGCGATGACGCCTTCCTTGTCCGCTCCGGGCAACGGGAGCATGAAAGGCAGCGAGCCCGTCGCCAGCACGAGCTCGTCGTATTCGACCGCCAGCCCTTGGTCCGTATGCACCGTCTTCTTCTCGGCATCGAGCTTCGTCACCGCGTGTCCGACGTGCAGCATAATGTGGTTATCGCGGTACCAGTCCCAATCGTTCAGGACGATATCCTTCATCTCGGCGTCGCCGGCGAGCACCGACGAGAGCATGATGCGGTTATAGTTCGGATGGGGCTCCGCCCCGATAATCGTGATTTCGTATTTGCCGGGATTCAGCTTGAGCAGTTGCTCCACGAAGGCAACGCCCGCCATCCCGTTGCCGACCATGACCAGCTTCCTCTTCATTTACGTCTCTCTCCTCTCTCTTGACCGACGACGTCGGTAAACGCAAAAAGCCTATCCCCATGATTCGATCATAGGGACAGGCTCCGTTGCCATGGTGAGAGACACGCCGTTGTGCCGCTTCACCGGGTATGTTGTGTTCAGTTATAGCCCTAGTATAGTGTCTTATTTTCCAATATGTCAACATATTTCACATCAAAAACAAGAAACATCACATAAACACGCCCATTATATTGGTAGCGTTCACCATAACAATCGGTTATCGACAAGGTTTAGGGGCTTATGTTATATTACATTACATAAAATGCATCGAGGCGAGGTAATCGTTGGGTCATGCGGGAGGAGAAACCATGAGCAAACCGCTATTATGGCTAGAAGAAGGCGTCGATCCCGCCCCGGCCGCCGCGTTGCAGCCTCATTGCCGCGCGCTCGCCCGAACCGAAGCCGACCTGCGCAACGGGCTTCAGCTGGCGTCGGCCGCCATTCTCCACGTCCCTTACGCTAAGCTGAAGGAACGCCAGATGACCGTGGTCGGCATCCGGAAGCTCCCGATCTTGTGGCTGTGCGCGGAGCCGCGCGCGCCCAAGGACCCGGAGTGGGGCTACTCGCTCGACGGCATGCTGTTTCCCCGCATGAACGCCGCGGAGATCGAATGGACGCTCCAGTGGGCCTCTCGCGCTTATAAGGAACGCAAGCGCTGGAACGAGGAGAAGGAGCAGCTGATCCAACGTCTCGAAGAACGGAAATGGATCGATCAAGCCAAAGGGATTCTGTGCGAGATCAAAGGCATCAACGAGTCCGAAGCCTACGACTTCCTGCGCAAGCAGGCGATGAACGAACGCAAGCGCGTCGGCGACGTCGCGGCGTCGATCGTCAAAGTGTACCAGCTCATCCACGGTTGAAAATTTATTATGTTAGTATTGTTGACATTGATCTAACCTCGAACATATAATGACGATATCACCCTCGATCGAGGGGGCGGAGGACGGCGACGATGCCGCAGCCGCCACCCTGGCGCAACACCCAGCAAGCTTCCCTATCGATAATAAATACGGTCTTACGGTACAAGGGCGTACCGTAACCGGGCAACGAAGCCGGATGCAGTCGAGCAATCGACCGCTCCGGCTTTTCTTGTGCATCGTAAAACCGCTTCCAACTCAAAGATAACGCGGCGGCAAACACAAAGGAGAGATTCCCATGGCTGGAAAAGGATTCATGCAAGCCGGGCATAAGCCCTCGTTGATCAGCGCGTTCCTGTATTTCGATGTAAGCTTCATGATCTGGGTGCTGCTCGGCCCGCTCGCCGTCATTATGATGGACGACTTCCATATGACCGCTTCGCAGAAAGCGAACCTCGTCGCGCTTCCGGTACTCGGCGGCTCCGTGCTCCGGCTCGTCATGGGCTTCCTGACCGACCGGATCGGACCGAAGCGCACGAGCCAGCTCGGCATGTTGCTGACGATGATCCCGCTCGTCTACGCCTGGCTGTTCGCTGATTCGTTGCAGAACATGTACGTCGTCGCCCTGATGCTCGGCATCTCCGGCGCGAGCTTCGCGGCCGCGTTGCCGCTCGCCAGCCGATGGTATCCGCCGCAGTATCAAGGTCTCGCCATGGGCATCGCCGGCGCGGGCAACAGCGGCACCGTGTTCGCGACGCTGTTCGCCAACCGGATCGCCACGCACTACGGAGATTGGCACGTCGTGTTCGGACTCGCCTTGATTCCTATCGCGATCGTCTTCGTGTTCTTCACGATCTTCGCCAAGGACAGCCCGAATCAGCCCGCTCCCGCGAAGCTGAAAGATTACGCCAGAATGTTCTCGATCCGCGACACTTGGCTCTTCTGCTTGCTCTATAGCGTCACGTTCGGCGGCTTCGTCGGCATGTCGACCTACTTAACGATCTTCTTCAATACGCAATACGACCTGTCGGCCGTTCGCGCCGCGGACTTCACGACGATCTGCGTCATCGCGGGCAGCTTCTTCCGTCCGGTCGGCGGCTGGCTTGCCGACAAGATCGGCGGCATCCGAATGCTGCTCACGCTGTACGGCGGCGTCGCCGTCATGCTCCTCTGCATCTCCACCTTGCCCGCGCTTCCGGTTATCACGGCGCTGCTGTTCGTCATGATGATGATGCTCGGCATGGGCAACGGCGCGGTGTTCCAGCTCGTCCCTCAACGGTTCCGCAGGGAGATCGGCATCATTACCGGCATCGTCGGAGCGGCGGGCGGACTCGGCGGCTACTTCCTGCCGAAGATTCTCGGCAACATCAAGGAGTCTTCCGGCAGCTACACGACCGGCTTCATCATTCTCAGCGGCGTCGCCCTCTTCTGCATCGTCATGATCCTGATCGTGCAACGCGATTGGAAATCGACGTGGATCGGCCAAGGCGGCCGCGCCCAATCGCCCCAAGCCGAAGCATCGGCGTAACCGCCCGGCGGCCGCTCACCGGACGCCGCCCTCCCGCATAAGCTGAGGTGATATCCGCCTATGCGGCATAAGGAGAGGTTCCGATGAACGGCCAGACGTTAATGCTGCCGATTCAAGTCCGTACGATGCACGATAACAACGTGAAAGTATCGATTCCCTTCATTACCGGAGGCACGACGCCCGAAGCGACGGCCATCATGAACAAAGCGATCGCGGAAACCACGCGGGAGCTGATGAAGGATCAAAGCTATCCGAATCCCGATATTCAAGAGATGAACGGCACGTTCGAGATCAAGACGAACGAACGCGGCGTACTCAGTCTGTCGCTGCTCAACTACGCGTTCACCGGCGGCGCGCACGGCAACACGCTTCAGCGCTCGTTGACGTTCGATGCCGATACGGGCCGCAGCTATACGCTCGGCGAGCTATTCAAGCCGGACAGCGAGTACCAGGCGAGACTGAACAAGATCATCCAAGCGCAGATCAAGGCGCGGAAGCTGCCGCTGCTCGGCGATTATCCCGGCATTACGCCCGACCAGGACTTCTACGTCGCCGACAAGTCGCTCGTCGTCTACTTCCCGTTGTACGCGATCGTGCCTTACGCTTGGGGTTTCCCCTACTTCCCGATCTCGGTGTTCGAGATCCAGGACATGATCGACGAGAACGGACCGCTCGGAGAATTAATGTATTGAATTGGTCCCTAACCGCAAGGGAGCTTCGCCGCATCATCCGGCGAAGCTCCCTTCATTCTATTCGGCCAACCATTGGACGGACCGCTCGAGCAACTTGAGCACCTCCGGATGCAACAACCCTTCCGGACGGTGCGCCGGCGTCAGGCACAGCACGCGGCCGTCGCCGAACGCATGCCGCCAACCGGCGATCGAATCGCCGTCTACCGACGACGAACGCAGGAAGACGTCCGTATTCTCTTCGTCGCAAGAGACGAAGTAATGCTCGTCCAGAATCTCGAACGAGGCGCCGTCCCCCTCGTATGCCACCGGCTGATGCTCGCTCGGATGCGAGAGGAAATAACCTCGCAGCATCTTGACGTATTCGCCATGCGGATCGTACGAAGCAAGACCGGAATGCCAAGCCAGCCAGCCGCCGCCCGCCTCGACGTATCGGACGATGCCCGCAGCGAGCTCCGGCGTCATCCACCTCGCGTTACCGTCCTTCTCCGGCTCGAGCCGGTCCTCCGCGAAGAGCACGACCGCGTCGGGCCGTTCGGCCAGCGCTTCGGCTAGCCTCTCCTTGTCGACGAACCGAACATGCACGCTTCCATCCGCGACTTGCGACTGCAGCGCGACGAGCAGCGACGCCCGGCTGTCCGCTTCGCGATGATAATAGTCGCCTACGATCGCAACGACCTGCTTCATCAGTATGACCTGCTTTCCCTGTTGGATTAGAGAGGCATCTCGCGTCCCGAATGATCGACGAAGACAAGCGCGTCTGCCACCCGCGTCTTTCCTTCGGCGATATCGAGAATGCCGCTAGCGCTCGCTGACGCTTCGAGCGGCGCGCTCTGGCCGCCCATATCCGTCCGGATCCACCCCGGATGGATGGCGAGCACCCGAATGCCTCGCTTATGCAGCGCGGCATTCAGTTGCTTCGAGAACATGTTCACCGTCGCCTTCGACATCGCGTACGGGTAATCCCCGCCGTAAGCGTTCGCGACGCTGCCCGCCTCGGAGGAGATGTTCAGGACGACCGATCCGGCATCGTCCGCAAGCAACGGAGACAGATGCTTCGCGACGATCATCGGTCCGAACACGTTCACGTCGAAGGTCAGCCTGACGAGATGGAGCGGCAACGACTCGATCGCATGTTCTCTTCCCAGCAAGATTCCCGCGTTATTAATGATGCCGTGCAACTTCATGCCCTGACTTGCAAGCTTCGCGGCCAGCTGCGCCGCCTCGTCCTCGTGCGTTACGTTAAGCCGTTCGATTCGCAAGCGGTCGCCGTGCACGGCGGCCAGCTGCAGCAAGCCTTCCGAAGCTTCCGCGACTTCTCGCACGCAAGCGACGACCGCATGCCCGCGTTCGACCGCGAGCTTCGCAAGCTGCAGGCCCAACCCTCTGCCAGCGCCCGTAATCAATAGATTCATCATCGTCGTCGGCCTCCGCGTCAGTCGTTCTCGAGCAGCTCGAGCAATATTTTCAGATCGTTGAACGTATCCAGATACGCGTAGCGGCCGCCCGTATACTCGCCCTTCTGCAGCAGCGGCATCCCTCTCGCTTCCATGACCGCGATCTTCTCTTGCATCCCCTTGATTCCGAAGGCGATATGGTGGACCCCTTCGCCGTTGCGATCCAACGATTCGCGCCACGTGCTCGGTTCATGATCCGGCTCGATCAGCTCCAGCTGCAGAGACCCCATATCGAAGAACGCCAGCTTCGCCCGCGCGGAAGAAGAGCTGCCGCGATATTCCGTCCGAGCGACGTCCACCGTATCGGTCCAGAACCAGTTCGGTTTATCGATGCCGAAAAAATCTGCGTATGCCCGCGACGTCTTCTCGATATCGTGCACGAGCAATCCGATCTGCGTAACGACGTTGTTGCCGAGTACTCCCTTATTCATGTTCGCCTTCTCCTTTATCGCTTCGAATGATTACAGCTTCCTGCATGAGTCGCGCTCGATGAATTGCGTCGTCGCGCTGAGTTTGACCGCCCCGCTAGCCCTCTCTTCGATATGGTCGACGAGAGACGCCGTCAACTGCTCCAGCACCCCGGCGAAGCCGACTCTGAGCGTCGTCAGCGCCGGTTGGTGCCTCGCGCTGAGCGCATGGTCGTCGAAGCCGATGACGGAGACGTCCCGGGGCACCTCGATCCCTCGCTCCTTCAACGCCCGGATCGCCCCGAACGCGACGCTGTCGTTCGCCATCACGATTGCCGTCGGAAGCGACTTCCCTTCCGCCAAGAATGCGCGAATCGCTTCGTAGCCGCCCTCCTCGTGGAATCCGGCCGGCAGAATCCAATCCTCGCGCACTTCCAAGCCGTGCTCGCGCATCGCCGCCCGGAACCCGGCCAACTTGTCGGGACCGGAGAACCTCTTGGGATCGCCGCTCACGTGCCCGATCTCACGATGGTTCAATCGCACGAGATGGGCTACGGCGAGCTTCATGCCCGCCTCGTTGTTCAAATCCGCGATCAGCCGGTTCGGCTCCTCGAGGAACGGTTGGTCCATGGCGGCGATCCAATAGCCTTCGGCGACGAGTTCCTCGACGAACGGCTCGTCGCTCGCCGCTCCGAAGAACAGTCCGCCGTCGATGCGCCGCTGCCGGAACATCTCGTGAACGCGGCGAATGCCTTCCTGGTCGCCTCCGCCGCGAATAATGTGGGTCAGCACGAAATACCCCCGCGAAGAAGCGCTTTCAATTACGCTCGCAAGCAACATGTTAGAGATGATATCGCCCGATACGTGACCCGTCTCGATCATGAACAAGCCGATCGTCCGCGTTCTCTTGCCGGCGAGCACTTGCGCCGACGCGTTCGGCACGTACCGATGCTTGCGAACGACTTCCATCACCTTGTCCCGCGTCTCCGGAGGGACGTTCGAATAATTGTTGATGACCCGGCTGACGGTGCTGCGAGACACTCCCGCGATCCGGGCGATTTCCGTAGCGTTGATTCCGGTCTTATTCATCGCCTTGAGCCCTCCATGAACACGCGTTTATAACTGCCTCTATCGTAACCGATAACAGGGGAGCGGTCAAACGAAAAGACGGCCTCCCCTAAGGAAGACCGCCCTGCGCGCCGTACTAGAATTTATTCGGGAATTGCTTGATGATCCCGATCGCCAGCATATCCGCGAGCTTCATCAGATGATCCTGGCCCTTGTCGTAAGCCGCGATGTCCGCGTCCCAGTTCTTCGTCAGCCTAGCGCCGGCTTGATCGGCCAGGAGCTTCAGATGCTGTTCCCACATGATCTTCATCTCTTGGTACTGCCAGTTCGGATTGATGCCGCTCAGGAACTTGGCGATATCGTCCGCGTTCCTGTACCACTCCTTGTTGAGCTTGTCGGCTTCGGCTTGATTGCCCGACTTGAGCGCTTCCAACAGCTTGCCCGCGATCTGGATATGCTCCGTGAGCAGAGCGGCCAGCTTGTTGCCGGCTTCTTCGCCGTAATAAGGTTTGAACGCGTTGCCGATGTCCTGCTGGTTCCGAAGCAGTCTCGCCAACACCTTGTCCTTATCCTCCAGACCGGCGACGGCGCTCACGATATACCGATGCGTCCAGTCTCCATGCTCGTACCATAGCTTCTGCATCTCGCATTTCAGGTTCGCCATCGGCAGCGTCAAGCCCGGCTTCGACTTCGCCGGGCGCCACTCTCCTTGCGCCTGGGCAGCGAGCGGCAGGGCGAAGAGCGCGATGCACATCGTCAGCAGCACCGCTCTTAACAACTTGCTTGTCATTTCCGATACCCCTTCCGTAATCCGCATTGTTTGGAATGTCCCGTCATAGGTTGGACAGTTGCGCGTCTTTCATGCATCGGAACCAATCCGCTATCCCGTTCGGGAACGACAATTGCTATAATGGTAGTCATGACCACGGACAAGACCAGGAGGCGCAACCATGAGCGATCAACCGCAATACGCCGTCAGCACGTTCTTCGACGGCTACGAGCTATACGAATTAACCGAACCGGCGACGCATTCCCGAGTGCTCGTCTGCCCCGAGCGCGGCGCGATCGTCACGCAATGCCGGCTTCGTGGCCAAGAGTTGTTCTACTTGGACCGGGACACGTTCCTGAATCCGAAGGCGAACATCCGCGGAGGCAATCCGGTGTTGTTCCCGATCTGCGGACAACTGGTCGGCGGACGCTACGAATGGAACGGCCGGACGTACGCGATGAACAACCACGGCGTCGCCCGAACGAGCGCGTGGCAAGTCGTCGGGTCGGGCACGGACGACGGCGCCTACGTCACCCTATCGCTTAGCAGCAACGAGAATACGATCGCCGCTTACCCGTTCGCGTTCGAGCTGCGGTTCACGTACCGGTTGAAGGACGGACGACTGTCGGTCGAACAATCCTATGCGAACTTATCGGACGAGCCGATGCCGATGGTCGCCGGCTTCCATCCGTACTTCGCGACGCGGAGCAAGAATCTTGCGTACGAGACCGACGCGACGAAGCTGCTCGACTACAACGACAAGACGGAGAAGCCGTTCGACGGCACGTTCGATCTGAACGGTCTGGTCGAATCGGTCGCGCTGCTCGACGCCCGCAAACCTGAGATCGCCTTCCCGTTGAACGATGAAGGCGGCACGGTGCGCCTGACGTACAGCGAAGCGTTCCGCTACGCGGTGCTCTGGTCGGTCGAGGGCAAGCCGTTCGTCTGCGTTGAGCCGTGGACCGCGTTGAACGAAGCGCTTAACGATAAGGAAGGCTTGATGCTCGTTCACCCCGGACAAGCGCTGGAGCTTCGGCTCGCCTTCGATTACGAAGTCCGATAAACGAACGAAACCCTCGGCTCTTGGCGTTATTCGCCTTAACCGAGGGTTTGTTCGTTGGCTGATTATATATTCTCGTCAATGTACCACTTGCCGTCGATATTGACGAGGTCGAACCTGGAGTTGTCGCCCTGTTCCTCGCCGTTAATCTCGTAAGTCACCTTGTACTCGACCGTAGCCGTATCCTCGTTGATCTCCGCTTCGCCGATCTCGTATTCTACGACGTCCGTTTCCTTCGCGAACATCTCGAACTGAATAATCATATCCGCGCGCTCCTGCGCTTCTTCCGGAAGCGAATCCGGAGAGAAAAGCTCGATCACGGCTTCGCCGTCGCCTTCGTCCACTGCCTCGATGAAGCTCTCGACCGTCTTCTCCGGCGTCGATTGGGCGCCTTCCCGATTCGCATAGCCGTAGTACAACAATCCCCCGACGATAATGATGATCCCGGCGGCGACAAGCCCGAGTGATTGCTTGGAGATTCCGCGCCGTTGATCGGGTTGATAGAAGGGTTGTTGCTCGGGCTGCTGCGCATCCGTCGTTTGCGCGTAAGGCTCCAGTTGGCCGGGGAGTTGAGTTTGCTCCGGAAGTTCAGGTTGCCCGGGTAATTGAGGTTGACCGGGGAGTCTAAGTTCTCCGGGTATCTCCGGTTGTCCCGGGAGCTGCGGTTGTCCCGGGAGCTGCGGTTGTCCGAACGGCGGCGATTGCACGAACGGTTGCGCCGGCATCCCGAATGGCGCCTGAACCTCCTGCGATGGTCTCGCGACGGCCGTTCCGCAGTTCATGCAGTAATTAGCGTTCGATGGCAGCTGCGTGCCGCAGTGTGAACAGTACATCGTAGAGGTCCCTCCGAGATTCTCGTATTTTCCCCTCTACTATACACATTATCGCGAGATACAGATAGCCTACGATTTTGTAAAGAATCGATTAACGTCTTCTTAGTAGACCGACGCCCTCTTCTCCGCGTTATAAGAGGAAGCCGCGTATCGAAGCAGCGCGAAGCCGGCGATGAAGTAGATTCCGGCGCGTGCGTACTCCGCCAGTCCGAGCGATTGGAACGGGAACAGCGCGACGAACGCGTACATCCACATTGCATAGGGGAGCAACCTGACGTCCCGGGAGACTAGCGTCAGCCAGAAGCCGACGAAGAATCCGTAATAAGCGATCAAGTACAGCGGAAAATCGTAGAAGATGTCGTGAAGCGTACCGAAGCTCGAGACCGAAACGACCTCGTACAGAAACTCGTTTAAGAAGAGCACGAGTACTCCCCAGAATAACAGGTGAAGACGAATCGGCATCAACGCTCGCGCGAAAGGCACCAGCAAGATCCACGCTCGCAATTCTCGGACGACGACCGCAAATTGTCGCATGTTAACGCCTCCTTTATAGGTAATCTATGTATACAGCGAATCCGAGCTCGGCATGACGGTCCGAACAAGCCCGGATTAGACAAATGTCGCAAGCTTGTACGTTTGACAATTTGTTGACATTTACATCAAAGAACGGTATAATCTATTTTTGTAGAAGTAGTAACCCTCTGGTTTTCCTCTTTGGGCAATATTCCTCCGTTTTCCCAAACCCACATTCCTTATTTGACGGCTGCTGGAAGGAAACACGAATTCTCACTGGCGCGGCCTAGGAGCCGCAAAGACGATGGAGAGGTAGGGCTATCGTTGTGTTCGTGCAAGTGAATTCAGGAAGAATCGCGCGGTTGCGCTTCAATATTCAAGACCCCCGCCAGCAATCTGTCGGGGGTCGTCCAATTTCTATAGGCATACATACGCCAAAAACCCCTCCGGCCCAAAGACAAAAGACCGAAGGGGTTTATTCTTTGCAATCAGATTAGCCTACCATCGCGTGCAGATCGGCGGACTTCTTCTCCGCGCCTTCCGCGATCTTAGGCTTCGACAGCAAGAGACCGAGGATGCCGCCGGCGACCGCGACGAAGATCAGGATGAAGAACGTATGGCCGAACGCTTCCGCGAAATACGTCTTCATATCTCCGTTCGGGTTGCCTTTGACGAGACCGCTCAGCTTCGTCGCGTAGATCGTCGTCAGGACGGCGACGGCGAACGACATCATGACTTGCTGCGTCGCGTTCGTAAGCGATGTAACGCGGCCGACCAAGTTCGCCGGAGCGGACTGGATCAGGTGCGTGTTGAGCGGCATCATGAACAAGCCCATGCCGGCGCCGAGCATCGCGAGCGGAATCATGACCGTAACGATGCCGTCTCCCGCGGAGATGTTCGAGAGCAGGAACGCGGACACCGTCGTGAGCAGCATGCCCACGATGACGAGCGGACGCGCCCCGATGCGGTCGGACAGCTTGCCGCCGATCGGCATGAAGATTCCGGACGCGAGCGCTTGCGGAAGCATGATCAGGCCGGTCTCGAGCGGGGAATAAGCGAGCGCCCGTTGCAAGTAGAGCGGCACGAGGAACATCGTGCCGAACATCGCGATCTGCGATACCCATTGCACGACGATGCCCTTGGAGAAGCTGCCGGATCCGAATACGCGAAGCTCGAGGAGCGGATTGCTCTTCCGGAGCTCGACGATGACGAACAGAATGAGCGCCACGACGCCGATGGCGATGCCGACGATGACGTCCGTGTTGCCCCACTTGGACTCTCCTGTGATCTCGTCGATGCCGCCCTTGGAGACGCCGAACACGAGCGCGGCGAACGCGAGAGGCCCGAGAATCATGCCCAGCAGGTCGAGAGCGGCGACCGCTTGACGCTGAATGTTAGGCAGCGTGCGAATGCCGAGGAAGATGCCGACGACGCCGATCGGCAGGTTGACGAGGAAGATCCATTGCCAACTCGCGTACTCGACGAACGCGCCGGCGATAACCGGACCGAGCGCCGGGGCGAGAAGAATCGGGATGCCCATCATGCCCATGACGACGCCGACTTTGCTCGGAGGCGCTAAGCGATAGATGAACGCCATGGCGATCGGAATAACGACGCCGCCGCCGAGACCTTGGATAATGCGGTAAGTAATGAGCATCTCGATGTTGTTCGCGAGGGCGCACAATAAGGAGCCGATCGTGAACATGCCGATCGAGATCAAGAACACGCGCTTCGCCCCGAACCGGTCGGACAGCCAGCCCGCGAGCGGGATGACCGCGGCTTGAGCGAGCGCATAGCCGATGACGGTCCATTGGACGAGGGAGTAGTCCTTCTGCTTGAACTCGACGATGAACTTCTCCAGCGCGACGTTAACCGCCGTGCCGTCCAGAATAACCATGAAGATGCCGAAAATGATGGCCACGAGCGGGCCGATAATGCTGCGCATCGAGAGTTCGCCCTCGGCTGCGGCAGGTGTTGACTGTGAAGACATAGTGAACCTCCTATCCATAATTAGAACGGCCGTGACGCTGCCTCTCTAGTCCGTACGTTGACCGTAGAGGGGATCAACGATAAAATATAGACATGCGGACGCTATCGCGGCAATCCCCTAGCAATAACGGACAATTGTCCGTTTAAACTCGATGTTACCGTACGTCTGTTCGTCTGTCAATACGAACAGCAAGATATATTTAGCGAGAAAGAGGTGGCGGAAATGACAGTCCGGCGAGAAAGAAGAGACGCCGTCGAACATCGTAGATTAATCTTGCAAACCGCCCAAAGCTTGTTCGACGAACACGGCGTGCAGAGCGTAAGCATGCACCAAATCGCGAAAACGGCGGGCATCGGCCAAGCGACCTTGTACCGCCGTTATGCCCACAAAGGCGACCTATGCAACGAGCTGTTGACCGATTACAGCAATCGGCTGCTGGAGAAGATCTCCGCGTTCCTACAGGCGAACGCGCGCCTCGCCCCCGCCGACCGGCTCGGCGGCATTATCGGCCTGTGGATCGAAGCGCTTGAAGAGAAAGCCGAGATGATCGCGACGATGGAAGCAAGGGTGAATTGCGATCCTCGGGGAAATTTCTTCCATACGGAAATGTATATTACGTTGCGGGACCAAATATCCGGCTTGCTTGGCGAGATGCTCGGCAAGCGTACGCCGGGCGGAACGATCGATACGACGTTAACGTCCCATGCGCTCATCTGCTCGATGGCGCCTCCGGGCTACTTCCATCTCAAGCAGGAGATGGGCTACACCGTCGAGCAAATCAAGCAAGGCTATATTCAAATGTGCCATCTGGCCGTTCAGGCGGCCGAATCCTAACAAAGAAACAGCCCGTCTCGATGGAGATTCGTCTCCGCGACGACGGGCTGTCTTCGTATCATGCTCCGAAGGTGCTTCTCTGGCGCTCTCTCGTTGCTCTGAGCGAACGCTCGAGCATCACGATGAGAGGGATGACGAGCTCGACGAGCAGAATGCCGGCGAACGCGTCCATAATGACGTGTTGCTTCACGAACATAGTGGACATAATAATGATGGACGACATGCCCGTGATGAGGATCATGTTCCACTTGTTGCGGAACGAGCTCGTCCATAGGATACGCATGACCATGTAGCTGGAGAAGCAGTGAATGCTCGGGAAGCAGTTGAACGGCTGATCTCTGTTGTAGATGTAGCGCATCAGCTCGGAGAACGGGTCGTTGCCCGTCACGACGGGACGCGGGACCGTCGTCTGGAATACCGAGTAGATCATGTAGCAGGCAAGCGCGCAGACGATGTACGTCAGCAAACCGCGATAGTACGCGCTAGGATCTTTGAAGAAGAAATAGACGAGACAGACGTAAATATAGAAGATCCATATCGAGTACGGCAGCGCGAAGTACTTCACGAACGGAATCGCCGCGTCGATGGACGTCGCCAGCTGCGACACTTCCTGATTCGCGTTAGGACCGTTCGTCCAAGCGTACATCATGCCGAGGAACGGGAATACGAGCATCGACAAGAGCGGCATGTATTTCTTCCAATCGATCGATTGCAAATTCATTGCCTGACCCCCTTGATTGTATAAGTTCTCTCTCTATTAATCGTGATTCGGCAGATGCCCGACGTAACTATCCGACAACCGCAGCAGCTCCAACGCGCGATTGAACTCGTCCTCGGTCGTCTCCGCCCCCGTCGGCGGTGCGCCGTCGAAAGGATACGCCGTGCCGTCCTTGTAGTCATGTCCCGGCACGAAGATGCCCTTGTCGTTCACGAACGATCCGGTCGGCAGGTAATAACGTTGCGGCAGCAAGTTGCTCGTCGCGTTAAGCAGGTCTTGCCCGAAATGAATGTGATCCTTGAGCGATATGCCGAGCAAATTCGCGACCGTCGGGAACACGTCGACTTGCCCGCCCGTCTGCGGCAATACCTTCGGCTCGGTAACGCCAGGCGCGACGATGAACAGCGGGATATTGAGCATCTCCGGGAAGCCGTATTCCCGGCCGTACATCTCTTCCATCAGCTTCTTCTCGTGATGGTCGAGCGTATAGAGCGGCAAGCCGAGATGGTCGCCGTAGATCAGAATAACGGAATCGTCCCATAAGCCGTTGCTCTTCAGCTTGTCGATGAATTGTCCCAGCGCGTAATCGGTGTAATTCTGAGCCTGGATATAGTCTCCGACGAGCGTATCCTGATAGCGTTCCGGCAATTCGAACCGGACTTTGCGCTCCGGAATGTCGAACGGATGATGGGAAGACATGGAGATCAGCTGCGCGTAGAACGGCTTCCCGTTCTCGCTCATCTTCTTGAGCTCGTCCGCCGTCTTGTCGTACAGAACTTCGTCTGACGAGCCGAAGAAGACGAGATCGTCGTCGCCGAAAAACTTCGTGTCGTAATACCGATCGAAACCCAACGCTTCGTACAACTCTTCGCGGTTCCAGAATTGCACGTCGTTCGTATGGAACGTCGCGGTCTGATACCCGTTGTCCTTCAACACCTTCGGCATGCTCGGCAACGCAACGTCGCCATAGTCTTGCGAAGCCGCTCCGTGCTGCGGAATATAGAAAGACGTGTTCACGACGAACTCGGCGTCCGACGTATTGCCTTGGCCCACCTGCTGATAGAAGTGCGGGAAGTAGAAGTTGTCCTTCGCCAGCTTGTTCATGACCGGCGTTACCTCATGACCGTCGATCTTCTTGTCGAGCAGGAAGTTCTGGAACGCCTCGAGTTGTATGATGATGACGTTCTTGCCCTTCGCCTTCCCGAAGTAAGCCGGTTGGGCCGGCACCTCGACCTTCTTCAGCGCCGCGATCGCCGCCGGGGTCACGTTGCTCGGGTCTTCCAGATGATCTCCCGTACTCGCGATGATCGCATAAGCTTCGTAATTGAGAATGCCCATGTTCTCCGCTTGGTTCAGCTCGTTGATGCTGTCGCGATGCGTCCAGACGTTGGCTGCGCAGATCGCGAGCGAGACGCCGAACAGAACCGACACGATCGTCTTCGATTCCCGCACGGCGAGCGACTTGCCCCACGCGCGGAACTTGCGGCTGAACAGCAATAGCAGGAACGCCGCGACATCGGTGTAGATAAATAGGAAGTAAGGGTGCAAGAGAGAGAACACGCTCCCCTTCACTTCCGTCACTTGGCCGACTTGCTGGAGCGCATGGTACGTGACGATGACGCCGAAATACTTGAAATACATAATAACGGCAAAGTATATGCTCGTAATCAATAAATTAACCGCGAGATAGACGCCGAATTTGCGCTTGGGCGCGAACCATTCGATCAGCGCGAACAACACCCACACGGACGGAACCCCCGTAAGAAGCGGCAACCAGAGCGGACTATCGCCGAAGACGACGATTTTGGCCAAATAAATTTTCAACAGCATGAAGATCGAGAAAAATACGAACGGCTTGGCCAACCAATACCGCCATCCGCCGACTCGCGATTGAAGCACCGTGCAACACCTCCGTATAACCTCAATCATTATATCGAAACGTCATCCCGCACGAAAGTAAATCTCGCAGGAAAGTCCCCTAAAGGTTGGCTAAAGAAAACGGCGTCGCGTATAATGCAAGCATAAAGACAGACGCAACATGACGAAAGGAGCAACGAACATGGCAATACGCTACTCTCGGGACTACGACCGCATTCTTGACGACCTGGCGGGCGCGCTCGTGACGGTTCCGCAATTCTACGAAGCGTTCGAGATGGAGGAGAGCGACTGGAACGAACTCTCCAAGGACGAACGCGACGTATGCGTCCGCACGCTCGCCGATGATTTATTCTACGTGCTCGGAGCGGACCCGTCCACCGACGTAGGTCTAGGCAAAGCCGAATACGACGCCGGTCACGGCATTATCAAGGTGACGGCGAACGCGGGGCTCGTTCACGTCGTTTCCCTTCGGGAATAACCGGCGCGGACCGCGCCCACCTGCGTCGCAAGCGCGAGCAGGAACAGCATGAGCACGCAGCCGATGCCGATGACGGACTTGTTGACCGGGACTTCCATCTCGGTCAACGTCAAATATAAGCCTAAACCGATAACGGTCAGCGCGTTCTCCACGAAATTCTGCACGGCTATCGTCCGGCCCGAACCGATGGCGGTCTTGCCTTCTTCCTGCAGCATCGTATTGAGCGGAATAAGGAATATGCCTCCCATCACGCCCGTAATGAAGAGCAGCGTAACGGTCAACCATAACTGATGCGTGAAGCTGGCCGCCATGACCGCGACGACCATGACGATGCCGTAATAGAACGCCCGGTACAGCCTGCCTTCGGGCACGAGCCTCGGGATCAGCACGGCGCTTACGACAACGCCTACGGCGGTAACGCCGATAATCATCGATTGTTGGTCCGTATCGGTAATGCCGAGGTTAACGGGAAGCCATGCGATCAGCGCGATGCGCAGAACCGCAGCCGTCACCCAGAAGGCGCTGGTGCCGAGCAGAGAGAAGCGTCCGCGAGGACTGCGGAACAGCCGGGTCAGATCTTGGAAAAATTGGCCGGCCGATTTCCCGTATTCGATGTTCGGATTGCCTGCCTTGGCGGGGATGAGCAGCGTCATCGCGAGCGACAGCAGATAGATGAACAAGCACGTCAGAATCGCCGGCAAGTCGGAGCTTGCGGCGAGCAATCCTCCCGCGACCGTCCCGGTCAAGATCGCGAAGATCGTCGACCCTTCTACCCACGCGTTCGCGCGCAGCAATTCCCCTTCGTTCTTCGTCAACTCCGACAGAATGCCGTATTTGCCCGGAGAGTACACGACCGCTCCCACGCCTACGAAGAAGTAGCATAGCACCGGCGGCACGCCGATCAGCAACAAACCTATTCCGGTCGCCTTCAACGCGTTGCCGAGCAGCAGCACCCGCGACTTGGCCGTCTTGTCCGCGAAAGCGCCGACGAGCGGCGCCAGCAACACGTACGCGCATAAGATCGCGATCTGGATGTAGGTGACGACCCCGTCGGGGTTGTCCGCTCCTTGCCGCTTCACCATCCCGACGATGAGGAAGAAGTTCAGATTGTCCGAGAACGCGCTCAGAAACTGGGTGAGCACGACCATATTCAATGGCGATATTCGATTTCGAAGCCCTTTCAACAAAACCCCGCCTTCTTTCCTCACTCCGTATGATCCATTTAACCCGCTCGACTCGTCCGCACTCATTATACTCCTTCAATGAGACTTCGTCCCTATTGTTGTACTTTTTTACGCAACCTTTATGTGACGCTTATGTGTCGTCCGCGCATTGACATCCAAGCGATCGCAGGCTATTGTTAAAGGATAAACGTGATAATGATTCTCATTATTGGGACGGACGTGATCGGAAATGGACTTTTCCCTGTTTAATAAATATTTCCACATCTCCACCGAGGGCAGTGCGGCCCCCGTATATTCGAAGCCGTTGTCCGAGCTAACGGATCGCGAAGACATGAAAGACTTCTTGGTGCGCGCCGGAGCGCTCGTCCAGGCGATCGGACTCGAGCTAGCCGTATCGTACGCCGGGCTCGCGCTATACGGACTCGCGGCGGTGAAGCAACTGATCATGTCTCAATACGACCGCGTGCTCGACGTCTCGCCTTCGAACGTGACGATCCAATTGGAGACCCACGACGATCACGCGCACATCTGCTTCAAGATTCACGAGCTTCGCTGGACGGACCTCCCGACGGACGCTTGCGCAAGGCGCGCCGCCGTCGCCGCGGAGTGGGAGCGTTACTTCAATGATGAATTCAACCCCGTCTTGGAGCAAGTCTCCGCCGCGGGCGGCCTGAAGCCGGATCTCATCT
This sequence comes from Cohnella sp. GCM10027633, assembly GCF_042675445.1. Taxonomy (NCBI): domain Bacteria; kingdom Bacillati; phylum Bacillota; class Bacilli; order Caryophanales; family Paenibacillaceae; genus Cohnella; species Cohnella sp. GCM10027633. Next base: position 509,481 of record NZ_JBHTGV010000004.1, read on the forward strand.
GGAACCAGTATGGCTCCCGGGTGCTTTACGTGATGGAATACGTACGCGGCATCATGCCGCAAGGTCCGATGCTTAAACAGATCGAGGACGATTACTTGCTGCTGGCCAGCCTGCCGCCGGAGACGTTCAACCGGAAGCGCGGCAATCCGTTCTCCCATACGCCCAGCTACATCGACAATCCCTACAAGCCCGGCAGCCCGCTGATGATTCGCTCCGGCTGCTGCATGTGGTATCGCCGCGAAGCAGGCGAGAAGTGCTATAGCTGCCCGATCCTGAAAGGTCCCGAACGGGAACGGATGAAGGCGGAGATCGAAGCGAAGGTGGCTCAAGAAGCCTAGCAAGTCTAGTATTTCCCGAATGCCACGAAGTAGAACCTCGAATCCCGTTCCGACGGGGTCGAGGTTTTTTTATTCTATTGCCCGTACCGACCGAGAACCCGCGCCGCGCTTGCATTCCGTGCCTCTAGCCCCATCGGCATGTCGGACTTAAGGCTACGGGTACTATAGGCGTATCGCCCGTTTCCAATAATATCCGAATGTGATTAGCTAAGGAATAGCGAGTTGAAATCGACAGTTATCGGGAGGCAACATCACATGCGTCGGCGGACGGCAGCAGTCATCATTACGGCATTATTGTGCGCGGGGATCAGCCCTACGGGGGCATTCGCGCGAGAGGCATGGCTTCCCGTCTTCACGGACGTGAAGGGACATTGGGCGGAGAAGACGATTGGAACGATGGTCGAGAGGGGCATATTGGACGGGTATCCGAACGGAACGTTCAAGCCGAACGAACCGGTGAAGGTCGACCAATTCATCAAGATGCTCATCCTCTCTTATTCGGACAAGCACTTGAACGGCGAGCGCAGTTGGAGCAATAGCTTCCTCCAGTCGCTTAGCGCCGAGAACCAGACGATATTGAAGCAGGATTATCGCTACTTCGACTTCAAGCCGATGACGGTCGGGTATTGGGCGAAGCCGTACATCGACGTCTCCAGCGATCTTCATCTGCTGAACAAAAGCCGATATACCGACTTCCAGACCGACATGACGCGGGAGAACGTGGCGGAGATCATCTACTATACGCTGCAGGAGACGGAGTTCCTCGAAGATTCGGCGTATAGCCAGCAGATGGCGGAGACGTACGGGGACTTGCGGAGCGCGACGGAGCGCGAGCAGAAGTTCATTGCGGAAGCGCTGGCCAAAGGCATCATGCAAGGCTACCCGAACGGCTACTTCGGCGTCGGCGACACGGTCACGCGGGCGCAGGCGCTGGAGGTGCTGAACCGGCTGACGGACAAGGCGAAGCGGGTCAAGGTCGCAGCGCCGAACGGAAGCCTGCAACTGTCCGTGCCGACGGCTTACGGCGGCTCGAAGACGGTGATCTTCCCGGACCAGCGCATGCGGGACGCCTACGACGTGCTGAAGCAGGCCGGACAGCTTCGCGGGACGAACCAGGATCTGCTCGACACGAAGCTACGCTTGTTCAAGGATAAGGCGGAGATGGACGCCGTCGTAGGCCAGCAGGCGGGCGTGACGAAGCTGACGGAAGAGACGACACTATGGCTCGATCCGCAATACGACACGTACGGCATTACGATCCGTCTGCGCGACGGCACGCTGGCTCGGAACCGGGAGGCGATCGAGCTGTTCTCGAACTTCCTGTTCGGTTACGATTCTTCCGCGTTCCGCGACCTGCTGACGAACACGACCGCGAAGGTCGTCTCCGGCTCGCCGGTCGGCGCAACGCAGCAGTTGATCGGCGGCGACTCGGTCGAGGTCATCGTCGATTCGGCGGCGAAGACGGTTATTTTCTCGATTTCGAAGAAGAAGGCGTAGCGGGCGGGGTTAGGATGCGGGGCACGATTCACGCGGACGGCCGCGGGGCGGTTGAGGGGCAGTTGCGGCGGTCAGTTGGCGGTTTAGCGTTATGTGGTAACGTTAAACGTTTGCACGGCGGCCAGGTGGCGATTTAGCGTTGTGTGTGGACCTCTGTCAAGAAAGTGGACACTCGCTAACGCATTTCAGCTAATGTTTTTGTAGTACATCTCCTCGAATCGATCAGGAGATACGTAACCCAAAGAACCATGAATTCTCTTGCGATTGTAAAAG
>NZ_JBHTGV010000005.1:0-473276 GCF_042675445.1 Cohnella sp. GCM10027633
TGCCTCAAGATGAGATTTCCCAATTCGTAAGACCCCTTGAAGAACACGAGGTTGATAGGCTCGGGGTGGAAGCGCGGCAACGCGTGCAGCTGACGAGTACTAATCGGTCGAGGGCTTATCCTAATGACACGGATGGCCACGGATGTTTCAAACTTTCACCAACGCTTTGTTTCGCATCCAGTTTTCAAGGCGCAAGCCTTATATTAGTTCGTGAACCGTCCTTAGGGGCGGTTTTTTTGTTTTGCATAATGCAGCCACTTCATGCAAATCCGACCTGCCCTCCCACTAACTCCATTACACGTCAAGGCGCGACCGAGCAAACACTAAAGGCATTCTTAATGCGGAGGTGTCTTGTCATGCACATCATGCGCGGTCGTTCCTCCATTCGGAAGTTCCTGTCCATACTGTTAGTGTTGTCGTTGGCGATTAGCGGATGCATGCCGGTGAATACGGATTCTTCCGGTGGCGCTAAGACTCCGGCCGGACAGTCCGGAGCGGCGCCGATTCATAAGTCCCCCGACGCCAACACCAACGGCAATTCAATGACGACTTATGACGTATGGAAAGCCGAAGACGCGGAGAAAGTGAGCTTGCGTAAACCCGGCGAGCCGGTTCGCGGCATCTACGTCACTTCGCATGTCGCGCGCAGCCGTCGCATGGACGAACTCATCGCGCTCGTGGATCAGACGGAATTGAACGCGATGGTCGTCGATATTAACAGCGGCATGGCGTTGACCGCGCTTCCGAAGTCTCCGCGAGCCGCATCCTACCCGATATCGAACACGAAGTCCGCGAAGCAGATGAAGCAATTGATCGCGAAGCTGAAGCAGCATCGCATCTACACGATCGCGCGAATCATTACGTTCAAGAATCCCGAGCTCGCTCGCGCCGTTCCCTCATGGAGCATTAAGCGCAAGGACGGCCGGGTATGGCAAGATCGCGGGGGCTCCCCTTGGATCGATCCGTATCGCCAAGAAGCATGGGAATACCCGTTGAAGCTGGCGGAGCATGCGGCGAGCATCGGATTTGACGAGATCCAATTCGATTACGTGCGGTTCCCTGAGAACGAGAAGCGAGTGGATCGGGAAGTCGCATACGCGAATCCGAACAAGTGGACGAAGAGCGAAGCGATACGCAAATTCCTCCATCGCGCCTCGGTGAGAGCCCATAAGGCCGGAGCACGCATATCGGCAGACGTATTCGGACTCGTCGGCTCGTCCACCGACGATATGGGAATCGGCCAGAGCTGGAAGAGCATCGCGAGCGAAGTCGACGTCGTCTCGCCGATGATCTATCCGTCCCATTACGCCGACGGGATATGGGGCGTGGCGCATCCCGACCTTACGCCAAGTCCGATTATCGCGCGCGCGCTTAAGGATATTACTCGGCAGAATGAGCGGATGAACGCCCAAGGAATCGATACGGCGAAAGTCCGTCCATGGCTGCAGAGCTTCACGGCGACTTGGGTGCATCCGCATCAACGGTACGGCTTGCAGCAAGTAAAGGAACAGATCGCGGCATCGCGCGCGGCCGGCTATCCATCCTACTTGCTCTGGAATTCGGCGAACCGATACCCGCAATTCGATCGCTGACTAAGCAATGCCGAAGCGGCGAAAACGCTTTATTGGCGCGGTTTTCCACCCTTCCGATTGTGCTTGACAGTCACTAGTGCCTCTGCTAAGATTGCAGATAATCAATCGGAGACTAAACGCCGGAAGCATCCGGTACAGGGGGTAATTGCACGTGTGGCAAAATAAATTCGCCAAAGAAGGACTGACGTTCGACGACGTTCTGCTCGTTCCACGGAAATCTTCCATTCTTCCGCGGGACGTTGATGTATCGACGGTACTCAGCCCTTCGGTGAAGCTTAACATTCCGTTGATCAGCGCGGGGATGGATACGGTCACGGAATCGGCTTTGGCGATCGCGATTGCGCGCGAAGGCGGCATCGGCATTATTCACAAGAACATGTCCATTAGTCAGCAAGCGGAAGAAGTCGACCGCGTGAAGCGTTCGGAGAGCGGCGTTATTACGAATCCGTTCTCGCTGACGCCGGAGCATCACGTATACGACGCGGAAGAGCTGATGGGCAAATACCGGATTTCCGGCGTTCCGATCTGCAACGATCAAGGGAAGCTGGTCGGCATTCTGACGAACCGCGACCTTCGCTTCGTGCATGACTTCTCCATTAAGATCAAGGACGTCATGACGCACGAGAACCTCGTTACCGCTCCCGTAGGCACGACGTTGCAGCAAGCGGAAGGCATTCTTCAGAAGCATAAGATCGAGAAGCTTCCTTTGGTGGACGAGACGAACACGCTTAAAGGACTTATTACGATCAAAGATATCGAGAAAGCGATCCAGTTCCCGAACGCGGCTAAGGACAGCCACGGTCGTCTGCTCGTCGGAGCGGCGGTAGGCGTGTCCAAGGATACGTTCGAGCGCGCGGAAGCGCTCGTTCGTTCCAGCATCGACGTATTGGTCGTCGACTCGGCGCACGGTCATCACATCGACATCGTGTCGATGGTTCGCAAGCTTCGCGACAAGTATCCGGAGCTTACGATCATCGCAGGCAACGTGGCTACGGGCGAAGCGACTCGCGATCTGATCGAGGCGGGCGCATCTGTCGTCAAAGTCGGCATCGGACCGGGCTCGATCTGCACGACGCGTATTATCGCGGGTATCGGCGTACCTCAGATTACGGCGATCTACGATTGCGCGACGGTCGCTCGCGAATACAACATCCCGATCATTGCCGACGGCGGTATCAAGTATTCGGGCGAAGTAACCAAGGCGATCGCGGCGGGCGCAAGCTGCGTCATGCTCGGAAGCTTGTTCGCCGGTACGGAAGAGAGCCCTGGCGAATCGGAGATCTACCAAGGCCGCAGATACAAGTCCTACCGCGGCATGGGCTCCATCGGCGCGATGAAGGAAGGCAGCAAGGACCGTTACTTCCAAGAGAACGAGAGCAAGCTCGTTCCGGAAGGCATCGAGGGCCGAGTTGCATACAAAGGACCGCTCAAAGACACGATTCATCAGCTTCTCGGCGGCCTCCGTTCCGGTATGGGCTATTGCGGCACGGCATCGATCGACGAGCTGAAGAACGACACCGTGTTCGTTCGCATCACGGGCGCGGGCTTGCGCGAGAGCCATCCGCACGACGTTCAAATCACGAAGGAAGCACCGAACTACTCGCTGTAATTCGATAGGGCATTACGTCTAAATATTGGAAGCCGCAAGCTCTAAACATTAGGGCTTGCGGCTTTTTTCTTTCGGAATAGGTGTGTTACAATAAAGGCTGCTGAACGAGAATGTTATCGAAAAAGGAGAGAACGCGTTGAATCGCTATCATCTATTGTCAGGACTCGCCTCTAAATCATTGAAACGGTTCGTTGCCTATAGCGTACTGTCCTCCTTCTTATTCTTATACGTACTTACCGCGGGAGCGTCGATCGCATCGGCGGACGAAGCGACCGATTCTCTTACGACCGGCGCGGTGCAACTGAGAGCCAAGGCCGCCATCCTGCTCGATGCGGCGACCGGGCAAGTGCTCTATCAATACAACGCCGATGAAGCTAGACCGCCGGCGAGCATGGCCAAGGTCATGACGGAGTACTTGGTCAATAAGGCCGTCAAGGAAGGCAAGCTGTCTTGGGATCAGGAGATCGTCATCGGCGACAACGCCGCGAAGCAAGATCGCCGCGGCAGCTTGATTCTGCTCAGTACGGGCGAGAAGTACACCGTCAAGCAGCTGTACCAGGCGATGGCGATCTATTCGGCCAACGACGCGGCGGTCCAATTGGGCGAAGCGATCTCGGGTTCCGAAGCGAACTTCGTCGAGTTGATGAACGATACGGCGAAGCAGCTCGGCATGAACAACACGCATTACGTGAACGCGACCGGCCTTGAACTCTACATGATGCCGGATGGTTACCGCCCGGCGACGAAGGACGAGACGGTTATGTCCGCGCGCGATACGGCGACGCTCGCTTATACGATTATTAACGAATTCCCGGAGATTCTCGAGACGTCCCGCATTCCGAGCTTGAAGTTCCGCGAACGCGACAAGGATCCGATGATCAACTGGAACTGGATGCTCGAAGGCAATAAGTCGAATGCTAACTTCAAGAAGTTCGCTTATACAGGTGTTGACGGACTGAAAACGGGCAACACGGATTCCGCGGGCAAGTGCTTCGTCGGTACCGCGCTCGTCAACGGCACTCGTCTCATCTCGGTCGTCATGGGCGTCCCGGGAACGACCGAGCAAGGCTATCGGTTCATCGAGACGGCCAAGATGTTCGATTACGGCTTCAACGGCTTCGAGAAGCAGACCATTCTCGAGGCGAAAGCGACCGTGCCGGGCTTCGAGACGTTCAAAGTCAAGAAGGGCAAGTCGAAGACCGTGGCCGTCGTGACCGCGACGGACGTAACGCTGCTCGCGCCGAAGAACTCGAAGACGGCGCCGGAGCTCGTGGAAGCGAAGCCGAACGAGGATCCGCTTAAGGCCCCGATCGAGACGGGCGCTAAGGTCGGAACGGTCACTTACAAGTACAAAGACCCTTCGACGCTGGAAGAAGAGACCGTAACGATCGACCTGATCGCCGCGGAAGACGTCAAGAAGGCGGGCTGGTGGCAGTCGTTATTCCGCGCGATCGGAGACTTCTTCTCCAGCTTGTTCAAGGGGATCGTAAACCTGTTCTAACCGGATACCAGACCGCTTGATTCCGAGTGAAATGGTTGTATATTAAGCACACTTCATGTAAAATTAATGGTTAGAATCTTTGGGAGGCATGGAAACATGGAAACGGGTACTTCAAGAGTTAAACGCGGTATGGCCGAGATGCAAAAAGGCGGCGTAATCATGGACGTCATGAGCGCCGAGCAAGCTAAAATCGCCGAAGCGGCGGGCGCTACCGCCGTTATGGCATTGGAACGCGTACCGTCCGACATTCGCGCGGCCGGCGGGGTTGCCCGCATGGCGAACCCCGAATTGGTCGAGCAAGTCATGAAGGTCGTGAGCATTCCCGTAATGGCGAAAGCTCGGATCGGCCACTACGTAGAAGCGAAAGTACTGGAATCGCTCGGTGTCGACTACATCGACGAGAGCGAAGTGCTCACGCCTGCGGACGAAGTGTATCATATCGACAAATCCCTCTTCACGATTCCGTTCGTCTGCGGCGCGAAGGACCTGGGCGAAGCGTTGCGCCGTATTCAAGAAGGCGCTTCGATGCTCCGCACGAAGGGCGAGCCGGGAACGGGCAACATCGTAGAAGCCGTTCGCCATATGCGACTCATCAACGGACAAATTCGCAAAGTACAGAACCTGTCGAAGGACGAGCTGTACAACGAAGCTAAAGTTCTTGGCGTACCTTACGACTTGCTCTTGAACATTCACGAGACGGGCCGTCTGCCGGTTGTTAACTTCGCAGCCGGCGGCATCGCTACGCCATCGGACGCGGCGCTTATGATGCACCTTGGCGCTGACGGCGTATTCGTCGGTTCCGGTATTTTCAAATCGGACAGCCCGGAGAAGTTCGCTCGCGCGATCGTCGAAGCGACGACGCACTATACGGACTACGAGCTTATCGCCCGCGTATCCAAGGATCTCGGCGAACCGATGAAAGGTATCGATATCTCCAAGCTGCACGCTGCCGACCGGATGCAAGATCGCGGCCTGTAAGCCGAGGGACGACGTCGTCCGGTTAGCCGGACAAGCAACACGAATATCATCGAGCGGCTTCCACTCGGCTAATTAGGCCGAAGGAAGCCGTTTGAGATTAGGGAGAAGGAATACGGGATGAACATCGGCGTATTGGCGCTGCAGGGAGCAGTCGCGGAGCATATTCGAAGCATCGAATTGGCGGGCGGACAGGGCGTAGCCATTAAGAGAACGGAGCAGCTGGCCGACATCGACGGGCTGATCATTCCCGGGGGCGAGAGCACGACGATCGGCAAGCTGATGCGCAAGTACGACTTCATCGACGCGATTCGCGCGTTCGCGCTGGAAGACGGCAAGGCGGTATTCGGAACGTGCGCGGGATTAATCGTGCTCGCGGAACGACTCGAAGGAGCGGAAGAACCGCATCTGCGCTTGATGGACATGACGGTCGCGCGCAACGCGTTCGGCCGGCAACGGGAGAGCTTCGAGACCGATCTCGACGTGAAAGGAATCGACGAGAAGCTCCGCGCGGTATTCATCCGGGCGCCCCTCATCAAGGAAGTCGGCAAGCGCGTCGACGTGCTCTCCGTGTATAACGGCGAGATCGTAACGGCAAGGCAAGGGAATCTGCTGGCGTCGTCGTATCATCCCGAGCTGACGGACGATTACCGACTCCATTCGTATTTCATCGATATGGCTCGTCAAGCGGCGGGCGACAAAAGGGGTTAACGTTCATGTTAGATGTCAAATTGCTGCGCAACAACTACGATAAAGTGGAGCAGGCGCTTCGCAACCGCCAAGCTTCCCTAGAGCTGATCGCGGAATTCCCGAAGCTCGACGGCAGCCGCCGAGAGAAGCAGACGGAGAGCGACCAACTGAAGAACCGCCGGAATGTCGTATCGCAAGAGGTCGCCAAATTGAAGAAGAGCGGCGGCAACGCCGACGAGCTGATCGCGGAGATGAAGGAAGTCGGCGATCGCATCAAGCAATTGGACGAAGAAGTGCGAGAGATCGATGTCCAGCTTGACGCGTTGCTGCTATCGATCCCGAACGTCCCGCACGAGAGCGTGCCGGTAGGCGCATCGGAAGACGATAACGTCGTCGTCCGCAAGAACGGCGAGCCGCGCTCGTTCGAATTCGATCCGAAGGCGCACTTCGATATCGGCCACGATCTCGGTATTCTCGATTTTGAAGCCGCAGCGAAAGTAACGGGCTCCCGGTTCGTGTTCTATAAGGGTCTTGGCGCGCGTCTCGAGCGGGCGCTCATCAACTTCATGATGGATCTGCACGCCGATCAGCATGGCTACGAGGAAGTGCTGCCGCCATATATCGTGAACCGCGACAGCCTCGTCGGTACGGGTCAGCTTCCGAAGTTCGAGGAGGATCTGTTCAAGCTGGAAGGTACGGACTATTTCCTCATTCCGACGGCGGAAGTACCGGTGACGAATATCCACCGCGACGAGATCCTGTCCGCGGAATCGCTGCCGAAGCGTTTCGTCGCCTTCAGCGGTTGCTTCCGTTCCGAAGCCGGCGCGTCCGGGCGCGATACGCGCGGATTAATTCGCCAGCATCAATTCAATAAGGTCGAGCTTGTCCAGCTCGTGAAGCCGGAAGAATCGTACGAAGTGCTCGAGCAATTGACGAACCATGCCGAGAAGGTGCTTCAGCTGCTCGGACTTCCGTACCGCGTACTCGCGCTGTGCACGGGCGACATGGGCTTCGGTTCCGCCAAGACGTACGACATCGAAGTATGGCTGCCGAGCGCGGGCACGTACCGCGAAATCTCGTCCTGCACGAATTTCGAGGACTTCCAAGCTCGCCGCGCGGCAATCCGTTACCGGCCTGAGAGCGGCGCGAAACCGGAAATCGTGCATACGCTGAACGGCTCGGGCTTGGCGCTCGGACGGACGGTCGCTGCGATTCTTGAGAACTATCAGCAAGCCGACGGCACCGTCGAAGTGCCGGAAGCGCTGCGTCCGTATATGGGCGGTATCCAATACCTGTCGCCGCGCAAGGGTTGAACAACGAACGGGGCTTGTGATATGATTACGTGGCAGTAAGCCGACGTCGCCGCAAGGCGGACGTCCGCTGCCATCGTGGAGAGATACCGAAGCGGTCATAACGGGGCGGTCTTGAAAACCGTTAGGGTGCAAGCCCACGTGGGTTCGAATCCCACTCTCTCCGCCACCAACAAAAAACGAAGCCGATTCCCGAGAGGGAATCGGTTTTTTGTTGGTGGTGTGTGGGATTCGAACGGGCCGTAAAGCGAACATGCCGGGGGCATGTTCGTAGGCCCCGGGACTCGAATCCCACTCTCTCCGCCATTGCGAAAAAAACGAACCGATTCCTGAAAAGGAATCGGTTTTTTGCTCAATGGCGAGTGGGATTCGAACGACCGTTAAGCGGAGATGCCCGGGGGGCATGTCCGTAGGTCCGGGACTCGATCCCACTCTCTCCGCCACCAACGGTTTTATTAGCGGACACACGGGACGCTATTTTACAAAAACTCCCGATTAACGCCGTGGTTGCGGACACAGCGACCTTTATTCGGAATTCGACACTCCTAATACTGCATTTGATCAAGAATAGCGGCTGCTGTGTCCGCCAATTTCGATTAGACGCGGGTTTTCGGTTAGATAAGGTACTGTGTGTCCGGATGGACATCCGAAGCGGGGTTGTTTCGATTCGGCGGCGCGGATCCTGGCACGTTTGGCTTTCTCATTGAACGCGTTCGAACGCCGCATAACTTCACCCCATGTGGTCAACCTAACAAGGTGGAGGTGCTTATCATGGCAAGCAACGACGAATTGAACGTCCCGCAGGAAGATCTTGTGCGCGCGTGGCAGGAAACGCTCCCCGAGCGGTTGACGAACGGCGACAAAGCGGAAGTGATGTCGGACGAAGCGGATCCGAACGGGCTCAGAGTCCAAATCCGAACGGCCGGCCATCAGATGATGGAATTCGACTTCGCCGTCCGCTACATCGACAGCCGGGAGATCGACATCCAGCTCACCGACGTCGAAAGAGATGGCCAGACGATCGACGAGCGGGGAGATATCCCGCAGCAACTCATCGCCGACTATCGGCGCCATCTGCACGAGACGGCGCAAGCGTTGCATCATTATACCCATCATTAAGGAGGGAACCGGCAGTGTCTAACGCGAACGGCTTCGCCGATAAGAACTTAAGCAACGTCGCCGAGCAATTGGAGAACGATCCGGTGAACGCGCACCATGCCCAGCAATTGCAGCAGGACAAGAACGATCGCAGGCACCAAGCCGCGCTTAACCACGACGAACCCGTCGATCTCGCGCATCCGAAAAGCTAAGGAGGCGGACATAGCCGCATGAGCAAGCCGAAATCTCAAGCCGTCAATCAGCCGGGGCAACAGCACAACGCGCCCGACGTAACGAACAATCCTTTTCCGAACGAACCGCTATCGGGATCGAAGAAAGTGAAGAACCGCAACCATGTAAGTCATCATAACCCGCAAGGTTAAGCCGATAAATCCGAGTTCCCGGTGAAATTAACCGGGACTTTTTGTTGTCGGGATTATAAACCGATTGGTATAATAAAGCGATACATAATTATTCCGAAGGAGGAAATACCGATGACTGATCAGACGTTACCCGTACCGCCACGACCGCCTACAAAGACGAAGCAGATTCACCACCACAAGCTATCGCCGCTAGAGCTTGCGCGCCGGATATTATTAATCATTCTAGGGGCTACGCTCGTCGGAGTCGCGCTTGAAATTTTCCTTGTTCCGAATCAGGTCATTGACGGAGGCATTACGGGTCTATCCATCATGTCCTCGCACTTATCCGGAATCCCGATCGGGATCTTCCTAACCGTCCTCAACCTTCCCTTCTTGATTCTCGGTTATCGTACCATCGGCAAGACTTTCGCATTATCGACGCTGCTCGGCGTTATCGTCCTCTCGATCGCCACGACGCTGTTGCACCCGGTCCCTGCTTTTACGGACGAGATCTTCCTGGCTGCCGTATTCGGAGGCATCTTCCTCGGCGCGGGCACGGGTATCGTCATCAGGGCAGGCGGATCGCTCGACGGCACGGAGATCGTCGCGATTCTATTCAGCAAGAAGTCTCCCTTCTCGGTGGGCGAGACGGTTATGTTCATCAACTTCTTCATCCTCGCAACCGCCGGCTTCGTCTATTCGTGGGACCGCGCGATGTACTCGTTGATCGCTTACTATATCGCCTTCAAGGTGATCGATCTGACGATCGAAGGGTTGAACGAGTCCAAGTCTTGTTGGATCATTAGCGATAATTACAGGGAGATCGGCGACGCTATCGTTGACCGTCTCGGCAGAGGCGTCACGCTGCTGCACGGCGAAGGCGGTTATACGGGGGATCAGAAGAAAGTCATCTTCTGCGTCATTACCCGTCTGGAAGAAGCGAAGCTGAAGTCGATCGTCACGGAACTGGATCCGGTCGCTTTCTTGGCCGTCGGCAACATCCACGACGTGAAGGGCGGACGCTTCAAGAAGAAAGACATTCATTAGGAATTAGATATGGGAATTGCCGGCTTTATCGAAAATTTAACACAGAAAGTCTTTTCGCTCCTGCGGAATTGAGATAGAATTAGTTCTGTTGCATTAATAAGGTTAGGTGGAGAGGGGAACGTCCTAATGTTAAAGAGAAAATACGGCTTCGGGCTCGTCGCGATGCTGCTGGCGATCGCGCTCGTGCTGAGCGGATGCAATTCCAAAGATAAGTCGCCGAAAGACGCGCTGCAAGCTTCGTTGACGACGTCGAGCGAACTGAACTCCTATACGTTCAAAGGAAACATGAAGTTCGAAGAGTTCGATCTCGCGCTCGCGGAGATGACCGAAGACGACACGATGACGATGAACATGTTCAAGAACGCGGAGCTGTCCTGGACGGGCGCGTATAAGAAAGATCCAATGCTCGCGGAAGTCATCCTGAAGCTCGAGCTGAAAGGCGATATGGCCATCAACTTCACCATTCCGATCATCGTGTCGGAGAAGAAGCTGTGGGTGAAGGTGCCGAACGCCGCTATGCTTCCGATTCCGGAAGAGCTCGTAGGCAAGTACCTGGAGCTTGATATGGACCAGCTCGCGGAACAAGCCGGCCAAGAGATTCCGACCATCGATCCGGCGCTGTCCCAAGACTTCGTGAAAGACTTGGTCGATATCGTATTCAAGCATATCGAAGCGGACGATTACCTGTCCAACGTCAAGGCGAAGGACGCCGGCATACCAGACGACGTCGACGTGAAGCAAGTCGTTCAAGCGCATGTCGAGAAGTCCCAGATCGAACCGCTTCTGAAGACGATCATCGAGAAGATCGCTCCGGAAGTATTGGATCTGCTCGAGAGCAACGACAAGTACCGCGAAGTCGCGGGCTTGACGGCCGAAGAGATTACGGCTGCCAAGGACGCGCTGAAAGAAGCGGACACGAGCGAGCTCGACGCCGGCTTGGCGGAGATGAAAGAACAGCTGAAGTCGCTGAACATCGTCTCCAACATCGGCATCGATAAGAAAGATTACCCCGTGTACACCGATGCGACGCTCAAAGCCGCATTCGACGTAGACGGCGACTCGGGCAGCTTCGCGATCAAAGTCGTGTCTCAACTGTCCGACGTCAACGAAGAAGTCAAATTCGAAGTCGGGGAGCCTGACGCGAGCGAAGTGATTCCTTTCGAGGAAGCATTCGGCGATCTGGGCAGCCTGATGGGCGGCGTTGGCTTAGACGAATCGCTCTAATACGCGGTAATACGGAAAATACGGAACCCCTCGCCATTCGGCGAGGGGTTTTTCTTGCTTCCTCGGGTTCCGCGAACATAAAAAAATCACGGCAGGTATGCCGTGATCGGTTGCGTATGGTGGTCGGGACGACACGATTCGAACATGCGACCCCCTGGTCCCAAACCAGGTGCTCTACCAAGCTGAGCTACGTCCCGTTGATCGCCCGAAAGCAGCGAACGAAATTGATTATAGCACAGCCGCGGAGAAATGCAAAGTCAGTTATTGGATAAGTTTCATTCCGGTTGCCGAGCGTCTTGCCGGCGTGTCGAATCGCGCGAGATCAGCCTCGGCTCGAGCTTGTAGCTGCTCTGGACGGGCGCTTGTCCGATCTTCTCGAACAGCACCCGCGAGGCGAGCACGCCCAAGTCGAACGTGTCGTTGTCGATCGCCGTCAGCGACGGCGTCGTGAACGGAGCGAGCGGATAATTATCGAAGGCGACGATGCCGAGGTCGCGGGGAATAGACAGCTTGCGCTCCGAGGCCGCTTGAAGCGCGCCGAAGGCCACGTAGTTGTTCACGCAGATGACCGCGTCCGGAGGCTCCGGCAGCTCCAGCAGCGCCAGCATGTGCCGGCGGCCGGATTCTTCGTCGGCGCTGCCGAGGCGCACGTATAGATCGTCGTTCGAGGCGTTCAGCGATTCCATGACGCTCCGGTAGCCTAGCAAGCGGTTGTGGGAGATCGCTTCGCCCGGAACGCCGCCGATGAACGCGATTCGCCCATACCCTTGCTCGAGCAGGTGAGAAGCCGCCATCCGACCTCCCAGATGGTTGTCGATGTCGACGAACGTCACGTCGACGTCTTCCTTCGGTTGACCGACGACGACGTACGGAAAATTCAGCTCATTCAATTGTTCGGCCCTGCGCTTCGTCAGGACGGTCGTATGCAGCAGCATGCCGTCCAGCTTCTTGCTCTGCACGTACCTGGCGATGAAGTCGTCGTCGTCGCGGCTGCTGACGTTGGAGATCGTCATCTCGTAGCCTTGCTTGCAGACGACGCTCTCCGCGCCGCCGACCATGCTATACACGAACGGATTCAGGAAGTCGTCCTTATGGTCGACGTCCATGATGAACCCGATCGCGAAGCTGCTCTGGCGCGCAAGCTGCGTTGCGATGCTGCTCGGCGTGTAGTTCAATTCCTTCATGATCGCGCGCACTCTGCGCTTCGTCTCTTCCGGAATCGTCGGCGCGTCGTTGAGCACCTTCGACACGGTCGACTTCGCCACGTTAGCTGCGCGGGCGATATCGTTGATCGTTACTTTCATCGTTAAACCTCGCTTTGAACCTCATTATAACATAGTTATAATAGCAAATTTATATAAAAAAGTTATTGATTTCCTAAAAATCCTATGTTACCGTTGATTTAGGAAACCGGTTCCCTAAACGAATTATAAACGATAACGAGAGGCGGGTTCAACAGGATTATGGCAAAAAAATTAAGTTACGCGATCATTCTCGCGATGTTGGCGATGAGCGCGGCGGCATGCGGCAATTCGAACGACTCCTCGGAAGGATCGCAACCTACGGAGAGCGCGGAACAGACGCAAGGCGCTACGGAATCGGCTTCGGCGAGCAATGAAAGCGCTGCAACGGACGAAGAAGTGAAGCCGGAATCCGGCGCGGAGCTGAAAATCTGGGTAGACAAGACGGAGAAGACGTTCATCGAGGCGGTGCTCCCGCTCTACACGGCGACCTACGGCGTGCCGGTTAAGATCGAGGACGTGAACGCGCCGGACCAGCTCGGCAAGCTCGAGACGGACGGACCTGCAGGCGTCGCCGGCGACGTGCTCATGATGCCGCACGATAAGCTCGCGCAAGCGGCTTCGGCCAACTTGATCATGCCTAACGATCTGTTCGAAGAAGAGACGAGGGCGAACGCGCTCGAGACGGCGGTTCAGGCAAGCACGTACAACGGTATTCTGTACGGCTATCCGGAGACGATCGAGACGTACGCGCTCTTGTATAACAAAGACCTGATCGCGGAAGCGCCGAAGACGTGGGAGGAAGTCATCGCGTTCGCGAAGACGTACAACGATCCCGCGAACAAGAAGTACGCGATCGCATGGTTGCACAATCTGTACTTCAACAATATGTTCATGCAGCCTTACGGGGGCTATGTTTTCGGTAAAGACGGCACGGATCCGAGCGATATCGGGATTAACAACGAGGGCGCGATCGAGGGCATGAAGTTCTATCAGAGCCTGTACGACATCGTACCGATCAAGACGACGGACATGAAGTTCGATATCCAGACCGAGCTGTTCTCCACGGGCAAGCTGGCGATGACGATCGACGGTCCGTGGTCGGTCGGCAGCTACCAAGGCAAGGTGAACCTGGGAGTCGCTCCGCTTCCGGATCTGCCGGGCGGGAAGAAGTCGATCTCCATGGCCGGCGTTCGCTCGTTCTACGTTAACTCCTACACGAAGTATCCGAAAGCGGCGAAGCTGCTCGCGAGGTTCCTGATAACCAAAGAAGTGCAAATGAAGGACTTCGAGATGGCGCATATCATTCCGGCGAACAAGGAAGCGAACAACGAATCCAAGATCAAGGACGATCCGATCATCAGCGGGTTCGTCGAGCAATTCAAGAATTCGATCCCGATGCCGTCGATTCCGCAGATCAACAACATGTGGGCGCCGACGGACGCGGCATTCGCATCGATCTGGGATAGTAAGAAGGACGTCAAGGAGACGATGGACAAGGCGGTTGAGTCCATCAAGCAGCTTAACGAGACCGTCGGCCAATAAGGTCGGCCCCTTAGGCATCCGGCGCCCGCCGGGTGCCTTCGGAGAGAGGAGCGGAACATTCGAATGCGCAACAAGACTTGGGCGGCCGCGGCGTTGTCCGCCGCGTTCATGGGGCTGGGCCAGTGGTATAACCGGCAATGGCTGAAAGGGCTGCTGCTCTTCGCGATCGGAATCGGCGGCGCATGGTGGATCGTCGAGAGGCTGGCCCGGGACGTCGCGGGCATGATTACTCTCGGAGACGCGCCGAGAGAGATGGTCAAGGTCGGGAAGACCTATCAATTCGTGGACGGCGACCATTCGATCCAACTGCTCGTGCAGGGGCTGATCGCGCTGATCTTCGTCCTGCTGCTGGCGTCGCTGTACGCCATGAACGTGCGGGACGCATGGGCGACGGCGAAGCTGCGGGAAGCCGGCATCGCGCCGTATTCGTTCTCGGTCACGCTGCGACGCGTCGCGGAACGGCGATTCCCGCTAATGATCCTGGCGGTGCCCGTTACGGCCGCGATTCTGCTGACCGTCATGCCTATCCTGTTCAGCGTCCTGGTGGCGTTCACCGATTACGCGGCACCCAATCTGCCTCCCGCGAATCTCGTTCATTGGATTGGATTCGACACGTTCGGCAACCTGCTGCGCATGTCGAGCTGGAGCGGAACGCTCGTCTCGGTCGCGCTATGGACGCTGCTCTGGTCGGTCGCGGCGACGCTCACGACGTACGGTCTCGGAACGATGGTCGCCATCATGATCCAACAACGGGGAGTTCGCTTCAAGAGATTGTGGCGGACCTTCATGGTCGTGCCGTTCGCGATTCCGAGCTTGGTGTCGCTGCTCGTGTTCCGCAACATGTTCAACGAACAATTCGGACCGATCAACCAGTACTTGGAGATGATCGGCCTCGGCGCCGTTCCTTGGTTGAACGACTTGCTATGGGCCAGGATTACCATTATCGGGGTCAATCTGTGGCTCGGCTTCCCTCTGATCATGATTCTCGTATCCGGGGTGCTGACGACGATTCCGCGAGATCTGTACGAGGCGGCGGAAGTGGACGGCGCGAGCCGCGCCTACATGTTCCGGCACATCACGCTGCCGCTGCTGCTATTCGCCACGGCGCCGATCCTGATCATGCAATTCGCGTTTAACTTCAATAACTTCAACGTTATCTTCCTGCTGACGAACGGCAACCCGATACAACCGGATCTCATGTATGCGGGCGGGACGGACCTGCTCGTCACGTGGATCTATAAGTTGACGCTTACGAACAGCCAGTTTAACTTCGCGTCGGTGCTCAGCATCATGATCTTCCTCGTGATCGCGACGGTGTCCGTGCTGTACTACCGGAATACCCGATCGTTCAAGGAGGAGGACCTCATCCAATGAAGCTAAGACTGGGATTCACTTACGTCATCTTGAGCCTCATGACCTTATCGATCGTCTATCCCGCGCTATGGATCGTCATGTCGTCCTTGAAGTCGGGCAACGGCTTGTATAGCGAGACGCTCATCCCGCGGTCGTTCACGTGGGAGCATTACCGCGACTTGTTCTCGAGCGTGAAGTATCCCTATGTCCGCTGGTACGGGAACACGCTGAAGGTGGCGATCCTGTCGACGATTCTAGGGACGTTCCTGACGCTGCTCGGCTCTTACGCCATGTCGCGGTTCCGGTTCGTCGGCCGGCAGTTCGGTCTGACCGCCATGCTCGTACTCAACATGTTCCCGAGCTTCATGTCGATGATCGCCATCTACGTGCTGCTGGCGCAATTCGATCTGCTGAATACGCATTGGGCGCTGATCCTGGTGTATAGCTCGGGCGCTTTCATCAACAACGTTTTCGTGGCAAAAGGGTTCTACGATACGGTGCCGCGAAGCCTGGAGGAAGCGGCGCGCATCGACGGGGCGTCGCACTGGAAGACGTTCACGAAGGTGATGATTCCGCTCTCGAAGCCGATGCTGACGTACGTCAGCTTGGTCATCTTCAACGGGGCTTGGATCGACTTCATCTTCGCCCGGCTCATTCTGCGGACGACCGATCAAGAGACGCTCGCGGTCGGCTTGTACGGCATCGTGAACCAGCAGACGTCGACGGACTTCACGTTCTTCGCGGCGGGGGCGGTACTGCTCTCCGTTCCGGTACTGCTGCTCTTCATCTGGCTGCAGAAGTTCCTCATCGACGGGTTGACGGCGGGCGCTTCCAAAGGGTAATGAGCCTATTCTAAAGCTGCATAAGGAGTATGGAACCGATATGTTAAAAGAAGCGATCCATCATATTAACGACGTACCGTATCTGTTCCCGATCGGCGAGACGGAGGCGAAGGTTCGCATCCGGTCGAAACGCGGGGACGTCGAGAAGGCTTACGTCCTCCACGCCGATCGCTATACGCCGCCGGGCTCGGAGAAGGCCGAGCGGCTGACGAAGGTCGCGTCGACGGAGGCGCACGATTATTACGAAGGCGTGTTGCGCGCGGATACGCAGCGCATTCGCTACGCGTTCTTACTCGAGGGCCGAGACGGCGAGCGGGCATGGATCGGCGAGAACGGCGTATCGGAGGACCGGAAGCTTGCCGGCTACTTCCATTGTCCGTTCATCGGGGCCTCCTGGGAGGGGGCATATCCGACGTGGGCGGACGACGCCATCGTGTACGAGATCTTCCCCGAACGGTTCCGCAACGGGGATGCCGGCAACGATCCGCCCGGAGCCGAGCCATGGGATTCCCAGGCATCGCCGACGCCGCAGTCCCGCTACGGCGGAGACTTGCAGGGCATTATCGAGAAGCTGCCGTACTTGCGGGAGCTTGGCGTCAATCTCGTCTATATGACGCCGTTGTTCCGCTCTCCTTCGAATCATAAGTACAATATCGACGACTATTACGAGATCGATCCGGCGTTCGGCACGGCGGAGGACGTGAAGCGGCTCGTCGACGCCGCGCACGCGCTCGGAATGAAGGTGATGCTGGACGCGGTGTTCAACCATTCCGGCGACGGGTTCTTCGCTTTCCGGGACGTGATGGCGAACGGAGAAGCGTCCCCTTACAAGGATTGGTTCTTCGTCCGGGATTACCCGGTCGTCCAGCGGCCCGTCCCGAACTACGCGACGTTCGGGTCGGAGGTCACGATGCCGAAGCTGAACTGCGCCAATCCGGAAGCTCGCCGGTACATGCTGGACTTCGCCCGCCACTGGGTGGAGCGCTACGGCATCGACGGCTGGCGGCTCGACGTCGCGAACGAGGTCGATCATTCGTTCTGGCGAGAGCTGCGCGACGAGATCAAGGGCATCGACGGCGAGCTGTTGCTCGTCGGGGAGATCATGCACCATTCGGCGCCGTGGCTTCGCGGCGACATGTTCGACGGGGTCATGAACTATCCGCTGCGGGACGCGATAGTAGAGTTCTTCGCCGTGCAGATGATCGGCGCGAGGGCGTTCGTCGGCCGGTTCGAGTCGATTCGCATGCAATATACGGACCGGGCGAACCGGTGCATGTTCAATCTGCTCGGCAGCCATGACACCGAGCGCTTCCTGACAGCGTGCGGGCGAAGCGAGTGGGGCTGGAACGAGAAGCGGGAGAAGGATCGGCTGCGGCTGGCGATGGCGTTCCTGTTCACGTACGTGGGCATGCCGATGCTCTATTACGGCGACGAGGTCGGCATGGACGGCGCGCACGATCCGGGATGCCGTAAGCCGATGGAATGGGACGAGAGCCGGCAGGACGTCTCGCTGCGCGAATACTGCCAGCGATTGATCGCGCTGCGTAAGGAGCACCGGGCGCTTAGCGCGGGCGACCTGCGCGTCTGGTTCGCGGACGACGCGAAGAACACGTTCGGCTACATCCGCTACGACGAGGACGAGACATTGGGCGTCATCCTGAACAACAGCCCGGTCGCCCAGCGATTGGAGCTGCAAGCGCCGGAAGGGTTCGCCGTCCTGTCCGTCCAAGGACTGTTCGGCGGGACGTCGTTCAGTGTGAACGAGCGGCGCGCCATTATCGGGGAAGTGCCGTCATACGGGGCGGCCGTCATTCAATTAATGCCATAATGCAGCGCAACGCCCGCGAATCTTGAACTCGCGGGCGTTGTTGCGTTACATGGCGATGGGCGCAGGATCAGATCGCCGGACTGCCGTCGCGATCCGTATAGCGTATCGCCGTGCCGTACGCGTGCACGAGCTGACCGTTCGCGGCGATCGGAGCAATGACGAGGCCGATGACGGCGTCGCATTCCGGAATGGCGCCGCCGGCGGCGCCGAGCTTCTGCAGGACGTTGCTCGGATAGGCGGTGTTCACCTTGCCCGCGAACACGGTGCACAGCAATTCGTAGCTTCTCGGCATCGTATGCACGGTATAGACGGGCACTTCGCGCTGCGGCGAGGATTCCGGGCTTGGCTGTTGGGGTTTGTTGCCGAACATGGTCGAGTCCTCCGAACGAAGAAGAATTTTGACGAGCTTGCCATCCATATTTCCGCTTCCGGGGGAATACGCATAGTACAGACGAATCCACACCCGGGGAGGAAAGAGCGAAATGGCGGTTTCTTATATGGATTTCACTTCTCCTAGCGTACAATATTTCTTCGATCTGCGGAACAACCGATCGTTCACGAAGGACAATCGGAATTACATTAACGCGCTCGGCGTGCAACAGCTGAACACGCTGGGCAATGTCTCGTTGCTGGATATCTATCTATCCAGGGCCAACGTCGTCGAGCCGCACGTTCACCAGAACGCGTCGGAGCTCGTCTATTGCATCGCCGGCGCGGCGACCGTATCGATTCTTAATCCGTTCACGAAGACGGTGATTAACGTCAACATCGTGCCGGGCCAAGTCGCCAACATCCCGCAGGGTTGGTTCCACTGGGAAATCGCGACGGTGGACGATACGCACCTGCTGGCGATCTTCGACGCGCCGGTTCCGGAATTCATCGCCGTGTCGGACTTCCTCAGGCTCGTGCCGCGCAACACGCTTGCCCATACGTATTGCCTCGACGAAGCATTGATCGCGAAGGCGCTCGCGCCGATCAAGAGCACCGTGACGATCGGTCCGCCGGCCGATTGCCAGAAGAACCAGCGCCATGCCCCTCACGAGGGCCAGCCGCAGGGCCAACCGCCGCAACCTCAGCCGGGCGGCGGTCCCGTGCCGTATCCGGGTTATGCGCAGCCGAGCGCGCCGCAACAGCGGTATCCGGATTACCCGGGCATCGGGAACGGGTTTCCTCGTTGATCAAGTTATACGAATCCGCTGCGAATAATAACGAAAACCCCGCGCCTAGGCGCGGGGTTCGTGCGTATTCAGCTCCGTTCAATCTTCGAACTCGACGTTATGGAACACCCGTTGGACGTCTTCGTTGTCCTCCAACAAGTCGATCAGCTTCTCGAACTGGGCTTGTCCGTCCGCCGGCAGCGTAACGTACGTCTGCGGAAGCATGACGATCTCCGCCGTCGTGAACTCGGTAATGCCGCCTTGCTTGAGCGCTTCCTGCACGGCATGGAATTGGTCCGCGTCCGCGTAGACGATCGCTTCGTTGTCTTCGTCGACGACGTCGCGCACGTCCGCGTCCGCTTCCAGCAGCAGCTCCATGATTTCGTCCGCGGACTTTTCCGCGATGCCGAAGATGGCCGTCGAGTCGAACATGTAAGCGACGGAGCCGCCGACGCCCATGTTGCCGCCGTTCTTGTTGAACGTGGAGCGCACGTCGGCCGCGGTGCGGTTCACGTTATTGGTGAGCGCGTCCACGATGATCATCGATCCGTTTGGCCCGAAGCCTTCGTAACGAAGCTCGGAATACATCTCGTCTCCGCTGCCTTTCGCCTTCTCGATGGCGCGGTCGATGATCGCCTTCGGCACGTTGTACGTCTTGGCGCGTTCGAGAACGAATCGCAGCGATTGGTTCGACTCCGGATTCGGCTCGCCCTTCTTGGCCGCGACGTAGATCTCGATGCCGAACTTGGCGTATACGCGGCTCGTGTTGGCGTCCTTCGACGCTTTCTTTTCCTTGATATTGTTCCACTTGCGTCCCATGATCGTCCTACTTTCCGATTCCGATAATAAGTTGTCGCGAACATTGCTCTTTCTTTATTTTATCTTATAATTCGATCGAATCAAAGTGTTTCGAGCGGCCGGCGGGAGATAGCGCGTAGGCGCACAACAGCCGGAGTCCCAAAAGGACCCCGGCTGTATCTTTATTTATGCTCGTTCTTCCTTAGCCTGCAAAGCTTTGTTCCGCTCGTTGAAGATGCCATTATGGGATGACACGTATGCCATGCCGAACGCGGACGGCTCCAAGTACTTCTTGGCCCCGTTCACCGCGACTGCGGCGTCTGAGATCGCGCCCGCGATCAGATTCAGCTTGTTGGCGAACGACGCGGGATCGCCCGCGACGAAGACGCCGGGCAAGCTCGTCGCCATCTTGTCGAACGCCCGGATGCGGTAGTCGTCGAATTCGACGCCCCAACGCTTGAAGTCCTCCAGGTTGCCCTTGTAGCCGTGATTGATGATGACGGCATCGAACGCGATGCGCTCCTGTTCGCCGCCGGTCTGGCGGCCGTTCTCGTCCGCGGGGGCCAACGAGACCGATTCGATCGCGTTACCCGCGGCATTGCCGTACAGCTTGGCGATGACGTAAGGCGCCATGACCCGGATCGACGATTGCTCGAGCAGATACTTGACGTTCACCTCGTGCCCGCCGATCCGGTCGCGCCGGTGAACGAGCGTCACGGAAGCCGCGATCGGCTCCAGCTCCATCGCCCAATCGACGGCGGCGTCGCTGCCGCCGGAGACGAGCACGTGCTTGCCCCGGAAAGCTTCGAGGCTGGTTACCGTATAATACAGGTTCGATACCTCGTAACGGTCCGCGCCTTCGAGCTCGAGCTTGTTCGGATTCGCGACGCCGAACCCGGCGGCGATCAGTACCGTCCGCGTATGGTGGCGCTCCCCGGTGTCCGAGGTCAGAATCATCGTGCCGTCGTCGAGACGCTCCAACTCCTTGATCTGCTGGCCGAACGCGACGGTCGGCTCGAACGTAAGGGCCTGCTCCACCATCTGTCGAATCAGCTGCTCGCAGCGGATCGGCGTGACGCCGCCGACGTCCCAGATCATCTTCTCGGGATAGGTCAGCAGCCGTCCGCCCAGCTCGAGCTTGGCCTCGATCAGCTTCGTCTTCATGTCCCGCATGCCGCCGTAGAACGCCGCATACAGTCCGGCGGGACCGCCTCCGATGATCGTCAGATCATACAGCTCCAGGTCCCCGCTCATTACGCGCCACCCAGCAGGTATTCGCGGACTTGGTCGATGACCGCCATGTAGGCGATCGGCCCGTTGCCCTCAACCCATAGATCCGACGCGATCGGGTACACATGGTTGTTCTGTACCGCCTTCATGCTCTTCCATACGGCGCTGCCCGCGACCTGGTCGTCGAAGAACTTCTTCGAGCCTTCCGCCGTCGAACGCACTTCGAGGAAGATATGGTCCGCGTCGTAATCCGTCAACGCTTCGAGCGAGATGTCGGTCCAAGATTGCGGCAGGTTCGCCGGAGATTTAAGCCCGAGATCCTTGTACAGCACTTCTTCGGTGAAGCCGTCGCCGTTGCCCCACAGCATGATGCGGTTCTGCTCGACCCGCAGAATCATGACCGTCTCGTCCTTTAGCTTGGCCGCGAGCTCTTCCTTCGCCGCCGCCGCCTTCTCGTTATACTTCGCCATGAACGCGTCGTACTCGGCTTTCTTGCCGAACGTTTCCGCCAGATAGAGGAACACGTCGCGCCAAGTCATCGGCTTGTCTCCCTCGCCGAGCACGATCGTCGGCGCGATCTTCGAGAGCTGGTCGTACGTCGTCTGTTCCACCCATGGGTCGCCCAGCACGAAGTCGGGTTTCGCCGCGAGTACCGCCTCCGGCTTCGCCGGAAAATCGCTCAGGATGTTCACGCCGTCGATATAGTCCTTCAGGTGATCGACGTTGCCGAGGGCGATGATCGTGCCCGGCTTGATGCCGAGCGCGAGCAGCGGATCGGCGAAGCGCTGTAGCGTGACGAACGCGTTCTGAGGGTTGGCGGGAATCGTCGTAACGCCGTACTTGTGCTTGGCTTCGAGCGTCGTCGCGGCGGCCGGCTCAGCCGGCTCGGATGCGCTCGGCGAAGCCGCGGCGCTGGACGGCGCCGCGGACGATGATGCACCGGCGTTGTCCGAAGCGTTGTCGTTGTTGCCGCAAGCGGCGGTGAGGGCGATAACCAATACGAGCGCGAGGATGACTGCTAAATTCTTGTTCATGTGCGTGTAACTCCCCTTCTTAATCGTTGAATGTGTTGTATTCTGCAGGGACGACTCCGGCGTCCCGTGGAACCGAGGGTCAGACTCTCTTCATTAACAAGTAGATGAAATACGGCGCTCCGATAACGGCGGCCACGATGCCGGTCGGAATCTCCGTCGACTCGATGCCGTATCGGGCGATCGTGTCCGCCAATAGCAGCAGCAAGCCGCCGATGAACGCCGAGGTCACGATCAAGTATTGATGCTGCGGACCGACGAGCCTGCGGGCGACGTGCGGCGCGATCAAGCCGACGAAGCCAATCGTGCCGCCGATGGCGACGGAGGAAGCGGCGAGCGCGACCGCGACGGCCAGGAAGAAGAACCGCTGCCGGGATACCGACGAACCGAGTCCGACGGCTACGTGCTCGTGAAGGCTGATGACGTTCAGCGAACGCGAGCGGTAGATGGCCAGCGGAATGAGAATAAGGATCCACGGCAGCAGCACCAGGACGTGCTTGTAGCCGGTCGCCCAGATGCTGCCCGCCAGCCAGACGTTCACGAAGTTGAAAGTGAACGCGTCGAGCCGGATCGAGATCGCGAACGTGGCCGCGCTTATGCCCGCGGCGACGGCGATGCCCATCAGGATGAGCCGCATCGGGGAGATGCCCTCTCCCTTCTTGATCGAGAGCACGTAGATGAGCAGCGCGGCGGCGAATCCTCCCGCGAAGGCGATCATCGGCACGAACAAGGCGGGCGCCGCTTGGTTGATCGGGTAATACGCGAAGAACAGCAGCACCGCCAACCCGGCCCCCGCGTTGATGCCCATAATGCCGGGATCGGCGAGATCGTTGCGGGTAATGCCTTGCAGGATCGCGCCGGATACCGCCAGTCCCATGCCGATGAGCAGGGCGATGAGGATGCGCGGCATGCGGAAGTCGAACAGGATAAGCTCCTGCTCCCCCGTGCCCTGTCCGAAGAGAGTCGCGAACACGTCCTTCGGGGAAAGCCGAATCAAGCCGGAGTTGAGGCTGATCAGGAAGACGAGCACGATGAGCGCCGCGACCGCGACGTTGACGAGGGCGAAGCGGCGAAGTTTAGCGTCGGTCACGACAGATCCCTCTTTCCGGAACGGCACAAGTACACGAAGAACGGTACGCCTATGATCGCGGTGATGATGCCGAGCGGTGTCTCGTTCGGCGGGTTCAGGACGCGCCCGACGATGTCCGCGGCGAGCGTGAGCAGCGCGCCGTAGATCGCCGAGGCCGGGATGATCCATCGATAGTCGACGCTGAGCACGGCTCGCATAATGTGCGGCACGACCAGGCCGACGAAGCCGATCGGACCGACGACCGCGACGGACGCGCCCGCCAGCAGCAGCACGACGACGTTGCCCGCGAGCTTGATCCAGCCCTTGCGCATGCCGAGCCCCGTCGCCACGTCTTCCCCGAGGCTGAGGATGGTGATCGCCGGCGCGAGCAGCAGCGCCGCGGCGATGCCGACGACGGCGAACGGCAGCATCATGTCGATCTGGAACCACTTCACGTTGGCGATGCCGCCGGCCGACCAGAACGCCATGTCCTTGGCGACCTTGGCGTAGATCGCGATTCCTTGGCTAAGCGCGGTCAGCAAGGCGCTGACCGCCGCGCCGGCCAACGCCAGCCGCAGCGGCGTCAAGCCGCCCCGGACGATCGCGCTGATGCCGTAGACGAGCGCTACGCCTAATCCCGCCCCGATCATCGCGCAGACGATGACGCTTCTGAACGGCATGAGCGGGAAGAAGCTCAGCACGATCGCGAGAGCGAAGGTCGCGCCGGCGTTCACGCCGATCAGATCCGGGCTGGCCAGCGCGTTGCGCGTCATGCCTTGCATCATCGCGCCGGCGACCGCGAAGCTGGCGCCCGCGATGACGGCCATGACCGTGCGAGAGAGCCGCAGCTCGCGGACGATCTTATGCTGCAGGGTGTCCGGGCCGTTATGGAGGATCGCGTCCCATATCGTCCGGTTCGTAATGTCCTTGGCGCCGACCGTCATCGACAGGAAGAAGAAGAAGACGAGGAGCCCGAGGCCTCCGCAGACGATGAGCATTTTCAACGAAAGATCGAATCGCTTGGAGATCAAGCTTGCACACCAACTTATTATTATTAATAATGATAATCATTATCAGTAACTTATATTAAGCGCGGAAACTTAATCTGTCAATAGATGGTTGCGAAAGATGTCGATTATTCCAACAGGAATTGTCAATCCAATGTCGAAAAATGGAGAAGACACACTTAAGGAGCACCGCCCATGACGACGAACGACGACTTGAAGTTCTGGTACGAAGCCCATCTGGATATACGCGATATACGGCTGATCCGGCCGGATGAACCGTCGGAACGGTTCGCCTATACGTTGCCGTCGAGCGCCTTCGTCTACTTCGCGAGAGGTTCGGCAGCGGTAGGCATGGACGCGCATAGGCACCGGATCGGCGGCGACTTCTTGCTGCACGGAGGCAAGGGCATGTCGTTGACGATCGAGGCCGGAGATTCCCTGGAGTTCTACCTGATTCTCTATAAAGCCAAGCTTCCCTCGGCATCCTCGGGAACGGCGAACGATCATCCGTCCCAACGGCACTTCGCGATGACGCCGCTCTATCCGGGAGAGCTTCGCGAGACGGCGGAGCGAATGTACCGCGCCTGGCGCGCGGCATCGGCGCTGAACCGGCTGCAGGCCAAGTCGCTGTTCCAGCACTTCGTCTACCACGCGCACTGGCAGCTGCAACGCCAGCCGATCATTCCGCAGCGGCCGAGCTTGTTCGATCAGGCGATTCAATTCATGAACGATCATTACGCCGAACCGATTACGGTCGATTCCGTCGCCCACGCGGTCAGTTGCAGCCCGAGGTACCTGAACAAGCTGTTCCATCAGAAGCGGGAGGAGAGTCCGGCCCGCGTGCTGACGCGTATTCGTCTGGAGAAGGCGAAACAATTGCTCGCGGCTACGGACCTTCCGCTGCACGAGATCGCCAAGAGCGTCGCCTATTCCGATATTCGGGCGCTTAGCCGCATCTTCAAGAAGCTGTTCGGGGTGACGCCGCAGCAGTACAGATCGGATAGCGGCGCGAGCGGGGGGCTAGTTCCGAAACGGTCAGGCAACGGTGCCGATCGCGTCATTGTTGCGTCTTTTTCCCGGTGCTATATTGAGAATGGTAATCATAATCAATTAGACCAAGATCAAGGTCGCAAGGGAGAAGAATCGCACATGTGGAATCGCTCGAAACCATCGATCGCCGCCGTCATGCTCGTCTGTTTCGCGGTCATACTGGGAGCATGCGGAAGCGCGTCGAACAATAACGACGAAGGAACGGAGACGGCGAGCGTCAAGTCGTATACGGACCAATTCGGAACGCGCGACATCCCGACGGAGCCGAAGCGCATCTATGCGATCGGGGCGGCGTCGGCGCTCATCACGCTCGGCATCGAGCCGGCCGGGGCGCCGAAGTACGAGGTGGAGCCGGATTACTACCTCAGCAGCCATGAGCCTAAGATCAACGTCGTAGGCGACTATCCGCCGGATTACGAGGCGATTCTGGCGCTGAAGCCGGATCTGATCCTCGCTTCGGATTACATCGACGCGGAAGTGTACGGCAACCTGGCGAAGGTCGCGCCAACGGCGACGTTCCAATGGGCCGGGCAGGATATCTACGACCAGCTGAATCAGATCGGCGACATCGTCGGCAAGCCGGACGAGGCGAAGAAGTGGATCGAGGAGCACAAGGCGCGGGCGGAGAAGGCGAAGCAAGAGGCTTCGGGGCTCGTCGGAGCGGACGAGACGGTGTCGATCCTCTGGATCTCCAAGGATTCGTTCCAAGTCGTCGGCAACCGCAACGTCGGCCACGTACTGTACAGCCTGCTTGGCTTGAAGCCGCATCCCGCGATCCAGAAGCTGATCGACGACAACAAGGGCGAGCTCGTGTTCACGGACAAGCTGTCGCTCGAGGCGCTTCCGGAATACGACGCGGACCGGTTGATCGTCATGGTGTCCGACGTCGAAGCGGGATCGGTCGAGAATTTCAAGGCCATGCAGCAGTCCGGCGTCTGGAAGACCCTCAAGGCCGTCAAGAATAACCGCGTGTACGAGGTGCCGTACGACAAGTGGTGGTCGTATACGATCTTGTCGGCGGACGGCTTGCTGGAGGACGCGGCGGCTTTGTTCAAGAAGTAACTTTATCCGCTTATTAATAAGAACCGCGAGCCTCGGCGCCGCGGTTCTTTTGCTTCCAAGAAGTCGTTCAATCTTGGTGGGATACCCGATCCAAGGAATCGCCGTTGCGATGCGTCCTCCGGTATTGGGCAGGCGTCATGCCGTACGCTTTTTTGAAGATGGTATAGAACGTATTAAGAGACGTAAATCCGAAGTGCTGGACGATAGGCTCGATCGGCGAATCGGAGGCGAGCAATTCCCGGCAAATGCAATCCAGGCGCTTCTCCGATATCTTGTCCGTGACGGACTGGTTGGTTTCCGCCTTATACAAGCTGCGGAAATAATTTACGGACAATCCCAAATGATCGGCCAGCATGGTCGCGGACAAGTTCGGATCGGTTAATTGTTCGTCGATGAACCGGTCCGCTTGTTCGATCAGGGCCGCGTTCTTGGACAGGCTGCGGGCGGCCGCGATATCGTCGAGCGTCTTGGTCACCAATGCTTCTATCCAAGGAACGACGTTATCCATCGTCTCCTGCTGTGTGATCTGCTTCTCGATGGAAGTCAGCCCCCACGAGCTGGGAAGCGGCTGAACGGAGTACTCCTGCATGAGCCTGCGTATGTCCATGAACAAGGTAATCAACGACATTTTACATTCGAAATAGGGAATGGCCCGCAGCTTGTCCACGGAAGAGCGTATGACTTCCAGAACCGTAGCGGCATTCCCCTTGGGAAGGGCCTGGGCGATCTGCCGCTCTTTGTCCACGGGCAGATGATACAGCTCTCCGGGAGCGTCGGGCAGCCACGCCCTAACGACGAGCGCCCTATGCCCGAATCGGAACCGTTCCTGCGTCAGTTCATACGTCTCCATATAGATCTCGTGCATGTCGGTTAAGGCGGGAAGCGTCCGGCCCCAAGCGACGGTCGTTCCGACCGACAAGTACTGCTCGATTAACTGTTGGGATACTTGCAATTTCCTCGCGAATTCCTCGGACAACGGGGCGGATAAGACGACCGCCACGTGATCGTCTCCCATATCCACCGTCAGCAGCTTGTGCTTGGACGATTGCAGCGATTCTTGAATAATGTTGGACATGGCATATCGGAGCAGTCGCCGATCCTTCTCGGAGTAGGTGTCCGAGAATTCCGGGAATCGGTCGATCCGGAAGATGGCCACGGACAGCTGATCTTGCGGCAGAGCGATTTCCCACTCCAGGAACTGGGCTTCGATTTCCGCTGCCGAATAGTAGGTCTCCCCCAGAAAATCCCGCAAAAACCTCTCTCTGCCCCATGCTTTATTATGCCGGCGTTGCTCGGTCAGTTCATGAATCTGATTGCGTTGGGCCGTGAACACGTTGGATAAATAGTCAAGCTCGTTCGCGCTAAAGGCGGGGCCGGACTTCTCGGCTTGATGCTGTCGCATTACCCTGCTGATCAGTTCTTGAATCGGCGAGTAAACCCGTTTGGAAATCAGAACGATAACGGTTAGGGACGCGACGAACAGGACGAAGAACAAGATTAGGCTCGTATTGCGAAGAACGGTGATTTTCCCTAATATAACGGACTTCGGTATCGTCTCGATGAAGGTCCAATCCTGAATTCCTTTAATGGAAGAGTCCGCGTAAACCATGAGCTGCTCTCCCTGATCGCGAGGCTGGAAGAGCTCCCATCCGCTTGTCCCCTGACTCCCCTGGTTTCTAAGCTCCGCGATTCGTTCCCGATTCATGGGCGTACTGCTGAATACCGTCTCGTCCCGATCGTTCAGAACCGTAATCGACCTGTCGGCGTACTTCGAATTGTTCCGAAGCAGGGTCATGAGACTATGAGTATCTACGTTCAGAACGAATGCGGAGATCGAGCTGCCTTTTTCGTAAAATCTCACGATGGTAATGACGTCTTTGGGACGATTGCCGGTAAGAGGAAGCGACAGGGTTCTCGGAATGAGAACGCTGCGGTCCGCCGTAACTGGATCACGCAAACGCTCGAGGATGTCCTGATCGTAGAAGGTTTCCGCATCGTTCAATCCAAGCCTGGAATCGACGACCGTATTCGTGTAATCGTTGATGAGGTAAACCGAATCGATAGACGGATTGGCGTTCTTGATGTCCGTTAGCCGGCTCCATACCTCGAAGGTTTCAAAATCGCTGTATTGATCCGAAAGGGCGTACACTTTGAGCGTACTGTTATTGCTGGAGGAGAAGCTGAAGTCCAGAGCCCATTCCATCAGTCGAGCCGTGTTCCCGGCGCCGTTCACCAGCAAGGATTCGGAATGATCTCCGATCTCTTTCAACAGCGTTCTGGAAGATTGCCAGTAGAGCAGCGCGAAAGAAATCGCCAGAACGAGAACGTTGGCGCCGACGAAGTAGAAAATAATCTTCATATAGGTGGGATGCCGCTTCAGCGAAGCGAGAAGTGGAAGTCTGAATTTCATTGTTCAAGAACCCCCGATAATAGCTGCCGCGTTCAAATTGGTGGGTTCATTATAGCATAAGGAGCATTTTCGTCTGCCGAATCGTTTATTTTCGATAGAGTGTTGTTTTTGGGAAGTCCGTAAATCGGCGCTTGCAGGAATAATCGGAGCTTGTCGGAATTGTCGCGGCGGTTAGGGTTGGCTAGAGTAGCGTTATACAACGGTACGCCGATGCGATTGTCGGTCTCGAAGAAAGGAGGGAAACAAAGCGATGCACTATCAAGTTCAACCAAGTAAAACGTCCAAGCTGAAGCATATCGTTCGGAATCCTTTTCTCTACGCGATGGCCGTTCCGGGGCTGCTGTTCTTCCTCGTGTTCAGTTATTTTCCCATATACGGGATCATGATCGCCTTCAAAGACTATAACTATGCCAAAGGAATTACGGGCAGCGATTGGGTCGGCTTTCGAAACTTCGATTATTTCTTCACTTCGGACGACTTCTGGGTCATTCTGCGAAACACGCTGTCGTTGAACGTGCTGTTCATTGCGTTCACCACGGCGACCGCGATTATAATCGCGCTGGCGTTCAATGAAATTCGCAATAAGTATTTCAAGCGAATTTCGCAATCACTCATCTTTCTTCCTTATTTCATGTCCTGGATCGTGGTCGGCATGATCGTCCAATCGTTATTCGGCGGGGAAGACCCGATGATCAACAACTGGCTGCAAAATATCGGCTTGGAACCGGTGAACTGGATGTTCGAGTCGAAGCTGTGGCCTTACATTTTGACGGTTATCCGCGTGTGGCAGGGAGCCGGTTATCTTTCGATTATTTTTCTGGCCGCGATTACGAGCATATCGGAGGAAATGTACGAAGCCGCGCGAATCGACGGGGCATCCAAGCTGCAGATCATGCTGCGAATTACGCTTCCGTTGCTCGTTCCTACCATTATGATCATGACGCTGCTGGCGGTAGGCAAAATCTTCAACGGGGACTTCGCCATGATCTATGCCATCATCGGGGACAATTCCTTGCTGTATCCGACTACCGACGTCATCGACACCTTCGTATTCCGTTCCATGAGACAGCTGCACGACTTCGGGATGTCTTCGGCGGTCGGCCTGTTCCAGTCGGTTATGGGTCTGATCTTCGTCATTACCGCCAACTGGGTAACCCGGAGGGTGTCTAAAGAATCCGCTTTATTCTAGGAGAATAACGATGAGACAGAAACAGAGCGCCGCGGATCGAACTTTCACGGCATTTGCCTATGCGTTTATTATGTCGTTCACCTTATTTTGTCTGTTTCCTTTCCTGCTGATGATCGTCGGCTCCTTTACGGACGAGGGCGAACTGATCGCGCACGGCTATACTTTATTTCCGCAACAATTATCGCTGGACGCTTATCGGGCGGTATTGCGATCGGACGTGTTGTGGAGCGGTTATACGGTCACGATTTTTATTACCGTCGTAGGGGCATTAAGCGCGTTGTGCATTTCCGCGATGCTCGGCTACTCGCTGGCTAACAAACGGAATGTCGTGAGAACGCCCTTTCTGATTTTTTGCTACTTGCCGATGCTTTTCTCCGGGGGCATCATTCCTTTCTATATCGTGGTCAGCCAGTGGCTGCAGTTGCAGAATTCCATCTGGGTGCTCGTGTTAACCCTGCTCTGCCAGCCGTTCCTCGTCTTCCTGCTCGTCAGCTTCTTCCGAACGATTCCCGAGGAATTGGAAGAAGCCGCAAGAATAGACGGAGCGAACGAGATGAGGATTTTCTTCCAGATCATGATCCCCATCTCGAAGCCGATTCTGGCTTCCGTCGGTCTGTTCTATGCGCTGAACTATTGGAATGACTGGTTCATGGGACTGATGTTCGTGGACAACGAGAAGCTGTTCCCGCTGCAGTTGATTCTGCGCCGGATGGTATCCAATATGGAAGCCGCCAAGAATCTCATTCCCTCCGGGGTAGCTATCTCCGTGACGCCGCCGACCTACGGCGTGCGGATGGCGACGACCGTGCTGACGATCGGTCCGATCGCGTTGCTGTATCCGATGCTTCAGAAGTATTTCGTCAAAGGTCTGACGGTAGGCGCCGTCAAAGGGTAAGCGTCGATGTCCGGCATTAACCGGATTAGCCCGGTTAATCATAGATTTCTTCAATAGACATGGGAGGGTAACAGAATGAAATTCAGAAAAGCGTTTGGCGTAACGACGACGGCGGTATTGGCTTCGTCGCTGATGTTGGCGGGCTGCGGCAACAATACGGACAACGGCGGCAAGGAGGGGAACTCTCCGGCGAATACGGAAAGCGCCGCGGCCGGTCCGAAGGAAACGGTGACGCTGAAAGCTTATTTTCCGGGAGACAAGCCCGCGGGCTTCGACGACGTGCTGCAGGCCGTCAACGACAAGTTAAAGGCGGACAACGTCGGGGCGGCTTTGAATATCAACTTCTTGCCTTGGACCGACTACGGGAACGCGATATCCGTGAAGATGTCCGCCGGGGAAGACTTCGATATGTATCTGGATGCTCCGTGGCTGTCCATGAATCAGATGATCGCCAGTAATTCCTTGACGGAATTGGATGCTATGGTAGCCGAACGTCCGGAGCTCAAGGCGTCCATCCCCGCCGAGATGTGGGAATATAACAAGTTCGACGGCAAAATCATGGGCATACCTCTCGGTACGACCCAAGGTCAGCTGTACGGCGTGCTGATTCGCAAAGATTTGCGCGTGAAATACGGACTTCCCGAGCTGAAGACGCTCGACGACTTGGAGAAGTTCCTGTATGCGGTCAAGGAGAACGAGCAGGATATCAAGCCGTTCGTCATTAACGGCATCAAAGCCGATAAGCTTCCGTTCATTCTGAGCGAATCCGCGAATCAAGCGCTCGACGAAGTGCTCGAGATCGGCGTCAACATGTTCGCCTATTCGACCAAGGACAAGAAAGTCGTCGGCCAATGGGCAAGCCCGACGATTGCCGATGCGTACGAACGCGTCACTAGATACTATAAGGACGGCATCCTGTCGAAAAATATCGCGCAGGAACAAAATGCGGAAACGCTGTTCAAGCAAGGCAAATACGCGGCTACTTATTATGCGGCCGACGGCGTGGAAGGGCTGAAATATTCGGAAATGCTGAAGGACGGCAGCGACAAGCTTGAAGTGTTCGTGCCGAACGGCGATAAGGCCAAGCCGTACACCGCGTTCCAGCAATGGAATTTCCTAAGCATCCCTACCTCGTCCAACAATCCCGAGTTGGTCATGGACGTGGCCAACTGGTTGTCCATTAAGGAGAACCATGACTTGATGGAATACGGCGTTCAAGGGAAGGACTGGGAGCCGGTCGGCGATACGAGCTATAAGGTGCTGTCCGCCTATTCGTTCCCGGGCTACGTGCTGACCTGGCGGCCGACGTTGAACCGCACGCCGGACACGATGACGCCGGACGACAAGAAGTGGTTCGACTTCTCGACCGACCCGGCGAACTTCACGCTTAGTCCGACGGCGGGCTTCAACTTCGACGCCGAGAAGGTGAAGACGGAGTATGCCAAGATTACGCCGCTTCACGATTCGGTCTTCCTGCCGCTGAACCAGGGCGTACTGTCCGCGGATAAAGGCAAAGCGATGATGGACGACAAAATGGCGAGCCTCGGCGGACAAAAAGTGATCGACGAAATTCAAGCGCAAATCAACGCCGTTTCGTCCGGTAAGTAACGGCGCTTCCACGCTGAAAGAGGGATTGCACATGAACGTAAAACGCTATACGCAAAATCCGATTATACAGGCCGAAGACGTTACGCCTTCCCGTCCCGACTTCCGGGTGCTCGGGGCGTTCAACGCGGGCGTCGCGCAAGCGGGGGAAGAAACGATCCTGTTGCTGCGCGTCGCGGAGGCTCCGGTATCGGACCGCGAGGACGAAGTGCTCGTCCCCGTGCTGGACGAAACGAATTCCGCCGTCATCGTAGAGCGCTACGACGCGACCGATCCAAGATACGATTACTCCGATTCGCGCTTCATCGCGCGGAACGGAAGCACGATCAAGCTCACCTCCTTATCCCATCTGCGCGTGGCGCGAAGCAAGGACGGCGTTCATTTCGACATCGAGCCGCGGCCGGCTTTGTTTCCGGAGCACGCGCTGGAGGCTTGGGGAATCGAAGATCCGCGCGTGACGCAGATCGGGGACGTCTATTACGTCACGTACAGCGCTGCGTCCTTGCACGGCGTCGGCGTCGGCTTGGCGGAGACCCGGGACTTTCGGACGTTCAAGCGGCGCGGGATTATGCTGGCTCCCGAGAATAAGGATGTCATGCTCTTCCCGGAGACCATCAACGGCAAATATTACGCCCTGCACCGACCGGTGCCGAAGGCGTTCGGCTCTCCCGAGATGTGGATCGCCGAATCGCCCGATCTCGATCATTGGGGCAATCATCGCTTCCTGATGGGGCTGAGCGAGCAAGGCTGGGATTCGGCGCGCATGGGCGGAGGCGCGGTTCCGATTCGAACCGATCGCGGTTGGCTCGTGCTGTACCACGGTGCGGACGGCAATCATCGCTATTGCATGGGCGCCGCGCTGCTAGACTTGGAGAATCCCGCCAAGGTGCTTGCGAGATCCCGCGTTCCCGTGTTGGAACCGGAGGCCGATTACGAGGTGAACGGATTTTTCGGCAAGGTCGTGTTCTCGTGCGGAGCCATCCTGATGGATAAGACGGTCCGCATGTATTACGGCGCTGCGGACGAAGTGATGGCCGTGGCGGACATCTCCTTGGACGAGATCTATCGTACGTTCGATTAACGAGTCGAAGGCAGCGCAAGCTGCCTTCTTCCATACTTGTATGGGAAAGCGCTGTCAACGACTGTATACGCGTGTTAACAAAGGAGCGTATGTGAATGACCATTCCAATGAGAAGGTTCATGCAGAGGTGGGCCTGTCTTGCTATTGTCTGCGCAATGCTATCGTCAATCATGTTATATTCTCCCGTATCGGCGAGTACTTCCGAGTCGGCGAACGCCGCTCAAGAGATTGCCGATATCCGAACGATGAAAGAGCGAATGGTCGCGTTCTACATTTCCAGAGATATTATCAACGACGGAACGAACGGCCGGGTCGAATGGACCTTCAAGTCTCAAGCCGGAACGTACTTATCCATTCAGAACGCGGACGGAAGCTGGGCGGACGTCGATTACGCGAATACGACCTCCAGCGCCAACGGGCGAGCTTGGTCGCCCTACCTCGCGTTGGATCGAATGCAAGCGATGGCACAGGCGTTCGCGGACCCGAGTAGTCCGTCCTATCATAGCGAAGCCCTGTTAGCGGGCATTCAGAAGGGGCTGGACTATTGGTTCACGGCATTGCCGACTTCTACCAACTGGTGGGAGACCGGAATCGGCAAACAACTCCGGTTGGCGAAAATCGCGATTCTATGCGAAGGATATCTAACCGAGACGCAAGCCGCCAATATTATCGACACGTTAGATCGCGAACCGAACACGGTCGATGGCGCCAACTCGTCCTGGTACAATCAGAATTATATGATCCGCGGACTCTTGCTGGAAGATGTCCGGATCGTTCGCAGCGCCGTGAACGCGTTCAACGTGCTGTCGAACGTGACGACGACCGTGACGGGAATCCAGTCGGACATGTCGTTCTTCATGCACGGCAAGACGAACTATACGACGGGCTACGGCAGAAGCTTCGCCAGGGATATGTCCTTCTGGGCGTACGTGACCTCGGGTACCGTATTCTCATATAGCAAGGCGGCGATCGATTCGCTATCGTCCTACTTGTTGGACGGCACTAGGTATCTCGTGAGAGGCGACGTTGCCGATCTGGGCATGGGGATGAACGGACCCGAATGGCCGGGTTACGAAAGCTCGGCTTTGACCTTCTACGAAGATCCGTTGCAGTGGATGCTGACGGCCAACCCCGAGAGAGCCGCGGAGTTCGCGAGCTTCCTCCACAATATTCGCGAGGTCGGCACGAGCACGAGCAACGGACAGATCGCCAACAATACGACGCAATGGCAGACGCTGGTCTCCTCCCATATGCGCAACGACTATGGCATTACGGTCAAGATGGCATCGAGCACGGTCAAAGGCGGCGAGTGGAGAACGATCAATCCCGGCGGATATAACCTGTTGTATTGGACGAACCAAGGGGCCACCGCCATTCAGAGAACCGGCGACGAATACAGAACCATCTACCCGTTGATGAACTGGGCCCATGTTCCGGGCACGACGGCACCGAACGTGCTCACGAAAGACGGGAACTTCAACAATCCCAAGACGTTCGTAGGCGGCGTGACCAACGAACGCTATGGCGCGACCGCGTTCGACTTCAACAAACTCAGTACCAGCGGGAAGAAGGGCTACTTCTTCTTCGATGACGAGATGGTTGCGCTCGGCGCGGGAATTACTTCGACGAACGCGGCTGCCGTTCACACGACCTTGAATCAGAGCCGGGCGGTCGGACAAGCGCTCGTAGACGGCAATCCGATCGCGGACGGACCGTTGCAAACGACCGGACGCTGGGCATATAACGATAGCATCGGCTATGTATTCCCGACAGCGACGACCTTCCAAGTCAATCGGGAGACGAAGACCGGAAGCTGGAGCGATGTCGTTACGGGAAGCTCGACGGAGCCGATCACGGAATCGATCTTCTCCATCTGGCTCGATCATGGCGTAAAGCCCACGAACGCTTCCTATCAGTACATCGTATTGCCGAACAAATCTTCGGCCGAGGTGGGCGACTACGCGGGCAATATTCCGGTCACGATTCTGTCGAATACGCCGTCGATCCAGGCAGTCCGGCACAATACGCTGAATATTGTCGAAATGCTGTTCTATAAAGCCGGAACGGTGACGGTGAGAGACGGTTTGACCGTCAAAGTAGATCAGCCCTCGATGGTTATCGTGGACGAATCCGTAACGCCTGCGCGCATCTCGGTCTCCAATCCCGAAACGCCGGGAATGATCGTGAACGTGACGCTGGATCGTAACGGAGTAACGACCACGACAAGCTACAAGCTCGGCAAGGATACGTTCACGGGCCGAAGCGTAACGATGAACGAGGGCGCCTCCATCGACGATAGAGGATTCGATCTCGCTTACGACAAAGGCGCAACCGCTTCATCCAGTAAAAACGGACATGCTTCCTCGCATGCTACGGATATGTACAGAACTTCGTATTGGAGTTCGAACGATTCGGACAATGAATGGATCAGCGTCGATCTGCAAGATCAATACGTAATCGATAGAGTGAGGCTGAGTTGGGAGAACGCGTACGGGAAAAGCTATAAAATTCAAGTATCGAACGATGCGGTTACCTGGAGGGACGTCTACTCGACGACGACGGGGGACGGAGCGATCGACGAGATCTCGTTCCGTTCGATCAGCGCCAGGTACGTTCGGATGCAGGGCGTTCAGCAGGGTACCGGGAACGGCTACTCGCTATCGGAATTCAAAGCGTACGAAGCGTTGCCGCCTAACCTTGCGGAAGGCAAGACGATTGTGGCAAGCTCGTCCAGAGCCGCGGACGTGGCGGCGGGCAATGCCGTCGACGGCATCGCGAATACCCGTTGGGGATCCAACTATTCCGATGCGCAGTGGGCCTACGTGGATCTTGGCGCCAGCCAAATGATCCAGAAGGTCGTTCTGCGTTGGGAATCGTACGGCAAAGAGTTCGAGATTCGGGTGTCCGACGACTTGACGAATTGGAATACGGTCTACAGCACCGCGAACGGAGCGGGCGGGACCGATACGATCACCTTCGAGCCCGTGCAAGCCAGATACGTTCAGATGTACGGCATCAAGAGAGGGACGACATACGGCTACTCGCTCTGGGAATTCGAAGCGTATGGATCGCTCCCGCCTAACCTTGCGGAAGGCATGCCGGCAACGGCAAGCTCGGCCAGAGCGTCGGACGTGGCGGCCGGCAGCGCCGTCGACGGCCTATTGAATACCCGTTGGGGATCCAACTATTCCGATTCGCAGTGGATTTACGTCGATCTTGGCTATAGCAAGCCTATCGATAAGGTCGATTTGCACTGGGAAAGCGCGTACGGGAAGGAGTATCAAATCCGGGTTTCCGACGACGCGGCGAACTGGACGACGGTTTACAGCACGACGACCGGAGCCGGCGGCGTCGAGAAAATCGCCTTCGCGCCGGTCAACGCGAGATACGTTCAGATGTTCGGCACGAAGAGAGGGTCTTCATACGGCTACTCGCTCTGGGAATTCAAGGTGTATTCGCCTCTCGTCACCTTCCCGGACGCTCCCGTCGACGTACAAGCCATCGGTCGCGACGGGTCCGCCGAGGTGAGCTTCGCCGCGCCGATCCGTAACGGCGGAAGCGATATCGTGCGGTATACGGCTACCGCTTGGCTGAACGGTACGGCCGTTTCTTCGGAACAGGGGAACGTCAGTCCGATAACGATTGCCGGCTTAACGAACGGCGAGACGTACGACATCACGGTCGTCGCGACGAACGCGATCGGCGATTCGGATCCTTCCGCTCCGATAAGCGTTACGCCGACGCTCGGATTGCCTTCGGCGCCGCAAGCTCCGGCAAGCTTGACCAGCGTCGCGGGCGACGCCTTGGTTACGCTGAATTGGAGCGTGTCGGACGGAGCGGTCAGTTATTCCGTGTACAAGTATGAAGGAACGGCGGCCCCCGTCGATCCGGGCG
This sequence comes from Cohnella sp. GCM10027633, assembly GCF_042675445.1. Taxonomy (NCBI): domain Bacteria; kingdom Bacillati; phylum Bacillota; class Bacilli; order Caryophanales; family Paenibacillaceae; genus Cohnella; species Cohnella sp. GCM10027633. The sequence goes on from NZ_JBHTGV010000005.1 coordinate 37,696, forward strand.
ACTGGGCGATCGTCCAAGCCAGCGTCACGGGCGCTACGTACGACGTAACCGATCTGACGAACGGAACGAGCTACGCATTCGCGGTGAAGGCGGCGAACGCGGGGGGCGAGAGCGGATTCTCCGACGCGACGATCGCAACGCCGACGTCGGAATTGCCGCCGGCGCCATCGGCGCCAGCCGGTTTGACAAGCGTTGCGGGGGACGGCAGAGTCGCGTTGCATTGGAATGCCGTGACGGGAGCGGCAAGCTATGACGTCTACCGGTACGAAGGCGCCGAAGCGCCGGCCGATCCGGGCGACTGGGAGCTCGTCCGATCCGGCGTCGTGCTGGATACGTATACGGTCACCGGATTGACGAACGGAACGAGCTACGCGTTCGCGGTGAAAGCGATCAATGCAAGCGGCAATAGCGGCTTCTCAGGAGAGACCATCGCTGCCCCTGCCGCGGAACTGCCGCAGGCGCCGGCGGCGCCGGGAAGCTTAACCGGCACGGCAGGAGACGGAAGAGTCGTGCTCGCTTGGAGCGCGGCAGCAGGTGCGGACAGTTATTCCATATACATGCATGAAGGAACGTCGGCACCGGTCGATCCGAGCAGCTGGGCGCTCGTTCAAGCCGGCGTCACGACCGTCACGTATACGGCGAACGGGTTGACGAACGGAACGACCTACGCGTTCGCGGTACAAGCGGTCAATGCGGGCGGCGGCAGCGGCTTCTCCGCGGCGGCCATCGCGACGCCGGGGGCCCCGACGACCGGAAATCCGGACGGCGGCGGAAATTCCGGCAACAACGGCAGCGGTACCGATACCTCCGTCATTACATCGACGAACGGCAGCATTCTCATCCCGAGCAGCAGAGCCGGCGAAGTCAGCCTCGATAACGAGGTTAGCCTTGCGATAGGCGCGGGAGCGGCGGAGCAGGAGCTGCGCATCGAGATCGTGAAGCTCCTCGACATCGCTAACCTCGCGTTCGATAGAGAGACGCTGGTCAGCAACGTCTTCGAATTGACGAAGAACGTGACCGGCAACTTCAAGCGTCCGATCGTCATCTCGATGAAGTTCGATCCGTCTCTTGTCGGAGACGATCAGAAGGTCGCTATCTACTATTACGACGAAGTAAACCAAGCATGGATCGAGATAGGCGGCGTCGTGAACGGCGATCGGATCACGACGGAGGTCGATCACTTCACCAAATTCGCGGTCATGGCGGTCGGCGAGAAGGACGAGGGCGGCGAACCGAATACCCCGGCGCCTTCGTTCACCGATATCGCGGGTCATTGGGCGATGAACGACATCTTGAACGCGGCATCCAAGCGGCTTGTCAGCGGCTACCCGGACGGAACGTTCCAACCGAATGCCGACATTACCCGCGCCGATTTCACGGTCATGTTGGCGAATGCGCTGAAGTTGCAGGCAGCGTCTTCGATGGCAGCGTTCACGGACGAAGCCCGAATCGGCGGATGGGCGAAGCAAGCGATCGCCAGCGCGGCGGAAGCGGGCATCGTGAGCGGGTACGCGGACGGCAGCTTCCGGCCGGACGCGCGGATTACCCGCGCGGAGTTGGCGGCGATGGTCGCCAGAGTGCTTAAGCTGTCGGCCGAAGCAGGCGCGAAGACCGGCTTCTCTGACGATAAGGACATCCCGGATTGGGCCAAAGGCGCAATCGAGGCGGTTCGGAAGCTGGGCCTCGCGAGCGGCCGCGGCGACAATAAGTTCGTTCCGAACGGTACAGCGACCCGTGCGGAAGCGGTGACCTTATTGGTGCGGATGTTGAAGCAAGTAACGGAACGATAATAGGATCGGAAGCCCTCGTTCGGCCAAAGCGCCGGGCGGGGGTTTTCGGTTTATCGCATCGGATGCATATGCGGCGACTGTAGGGACAGCCTCTTCGTCTACAGTGAAAATGTATCCTCGGACAGTAGGCTCACCCCACTCCCTCCTTGCCGATTACGGACTATAATCCAATCTGACGGTATCAAAGCGTTAGCGGAGGAGGCTGATCGGCAGGAAACAGGCTGTTCGTCTACGGCATGATGACAGCGTTTACACGAAACCGCGAACAGGCGGGCATACGAACGATCCCGAGGAGGAATTGTTAATGAAGAGTACAAGAAGAGCAGTCGGTCTATTGGTCATGCTAGCCATGCTGATTACGGGAATGTTACCCCATACCGCCGGCGTGGCCGAGGCCGCTCCCGCTACGATTCAGACGTATCCGATGCCATCCATCTATACCGCATCCGGCGTGTATTCCTTGAAGGCGGATACCCAAGCGGTTCCCGTCGTCAGCTATCTTCCCGACTACGATTACGCGCAGTTTTCTTTTGCCGGGAAGGTCGCGATCGAAGTGACGGCCAACGCGCCGATTACTTCGTATTCCATCAGCCCCTTGGCCAAGAACATCGAGGGAACGGTTAGCGGCAACAAACTGACGTTCTCGCTCTCGACCTCGACTTACGTCATCGTAGAGATCAACGGCATGACGAAGAAGCTCGTCATCGCGGCGGACCCGCTGGAGACGAATATTCCTCCTTCCTCGGGCGCCGGGATCTACAATGTAACGCAGTCGCCTTTCAACGCGGATAACACGGGGGCGACGATGGCGTCGGGCGCGATTCAGCAGGCCATCATGCAGCCCATAATGCGGGCGGAGGCGTCGTATTCGTCCCGGCCGGGGTATACAAGAGCGGGAACCTGACCTTGAAGAGCAACGTCACCTTCTACGTGGCCGGAGGAGCCGTCATCCTCGGTACGGGCAAAGGCGAAGACTACGCGATCGACTTCCGCAAAACGTCGCGCAACGCGGACGGCACGTACTTCATCCGTACGACCGCGGGATCCAGCAATATTACCGTGCGCGGGAGGGGAACCATCGACGGCAAGGGCATCGCGATGCGGGAGCGCAAGATGCCGGCCCCGAACAAGGACGAAGGATTGCTGAACAACCTGCTCGTTCCGATCCAGACCTCGAACTTCGCGTTCGACGGATTGATTCTGCGCGATGCCGGGTTCTGGTCGTTCATGGTCGTACGCTCTGACAACGTGACCATCAAGAACCTCAAGGGCTTCCAGGACCTATACAAGATCGAGAACGACGTCATCGATATTAACGAGAGCCAGAACGTGCTCGTGAAGCATTCGATCGCCATCTCGGACGACGACACCTATTCCACGAAAACTTGGCTGCAGACGGGGATGTCCAGCGGGTGGCCGGGAGCGCTCGAGCATCTGGAGAACGTGGTGTTCGACGACGCGTTCGCGTGGACGAGATGCGCGGCCTTCAAGATCGGCCAGGGAGTCGCCCAGGCGCAGATCGGGGTGACGGTCCGCAATTCGTCTATCTATCAGAGCGCCCGGGCATTGCTGATCGATCACGGCTACCTCTATAACACGCTTCCGGAGGAAGGCTACGCTCGGAATGTCACGTTCGAGAATATCGATATCGAACGGGTCGGCATCAATCAATTCGGGAATTATTGGCTTGGGGTCAGTACGAGTACTTCAGGCAATGTCGGCAACGTGCTCGTGAAGAACGTCAATATTCGCGAGCAGGGTTCCCAGCAGTCCCGGATTAAAGGGAATGCGACCAACGGCGGGACGGTTAACGGCGTCACGTTCTCGGACGTCGTCGTGAAAGGCGAGCTCGCGACGAGCTTGAGCGACTTGAAATTGAGCGTGGGCGATAACGTAAACGGCGTCCTCATCGTCAACTCCAACCGGTTGTTCGCCGACGGCTTCGAAGACGGGGATACGGCGGGATGGACCTCCGCGTCGGGCGGCTGGAACGTACCGACCGTCGGCGCGAATCGCGTGCTATCCAGCGGGAACCAGACGGTTACGTCGCTGATTACGGCCAACGCCGGGAGCTCGTGGACGGATTACGCGTATCAAGCCAACGTGAGATTGCCCGTCGCCAACGCCAACGCGGGCATCGTCTTCCGGGTACGGAATGCCGACAATTATTATATGTATCGCATCAATGGATCCAATCAGACGCTGGAGCTGTACAAGTCCGTGAACGGGCAACTGACGTCGGTCGCGAGCACGCCGTTCGCCGCAGCGGAGGAGCAATCGTATGTTCTTAAGGCGGTTGTTCAGGGGAATAAGATATCCGGCTACGCGGACGGACAATTGTTGACGGAATGGACGAATCCCGTCACGGAGCTGACGACGGGGGGAATCGGATTCCGCACGACCTCCGCGGGCGTCCGGTTCGACGACGCCCTCGCGGCCGAGCCTCCGATGCATTCGCTTCCCGCGATCGACCGGTTCGTCGACGATTTCGAGGACGGGAACATGGCGGGATGGGCGTCCGCAACGGGTACTTGGAGCGTAGCGGCTGACGGAACGAACGCCTTAATCCAGCAGGCTTCGGCCACCGGGCTTATTACCGCGGGCAGCTCCTGGACGAATTATACGGCCGAAGCGAAAGTGAAGATGCCGATCGTCAATGCGAACGCGGGCATTCTATTCCGGGTACAAGACGCGGCTAACTTCTATATGTTCCGGATCAATGCGGCGGCCCAGAAGCTCGAGCTGTACAAGTCCGTCAACAACGTCATGACCCTCGTATCCGATACGCCGTTCGCGGCTCAAGCGAACCAATGGTATACGATCGCGGCCGCCGTTCAAGGGAACGCGATAGCAGGCTACGTGAACGGTGAAATGAAGGTGCAATGGACCAATCCGGTATCGGAATTGACGGCGGGAAAGATCGGCTTCCGGACTACCTCCGCGGGCGTCGCGTTCGATGATGCCTTCGTTCGGACACCGGCTTAGATTCGACAGGCAATCATACGGAGGAGCTGTCCCCGGGGCCATGATAAGGCTTCCGGGACAGCTTCGTTTATCTCATATTGTCGAACGGCGCGCCGGGGTGACATAATCAACGGATAGACAGTCTTAACGGAAGGCGTGAGCAGCTTGGATTACCTCGGCAGGCAATCGTTCCGCAACAAATTGAAAGTCGCGTTCCTGGCCGTCATCGTGCTGTCGGTGCTGATGACCGGAGGGTTGTCTTACTATATCTCGGCCGCCACGCTGGAGAAGAACGCGCTGAAGCTCACGCAGGACACCGTGGTCAAGTCCGCGCAGATCGTGGACGAGAAGCTGAACAAGCTGATGCTGATCATGATGACGTTCATGATCAGCCAGCCGTTCTACGACATGCTGAAGGATGCCGCCTCGGGCACCGACGACAACTATTACAAGCATCTGAACGATCTGGACAACGTGTTCTCGCAGGCGAGAATCGCCGAGCCGCTCATCCATTCGATCTATGTCTATACGCCGATCGGCGAATTCTATCCTTCGTCCATGAACCGCAATCGGCTCACCGCGTTCCCGGATACCTCCTTGTACGAGCGCATCGAGAGGGAGCAGAAGAACCTGTGGGTGGAAGGCCACGAGGATATGATCTTCTCCGGCAAGGACCGAGTCCTCTCGCTCATCCTGAAGCCGATCTTCGACACGCCGGTCAACGGCGTATACATCGTCGTGAACATCCGCGAGGACGGATTCCGCAAGCTGGTGCAGGGCAACACCGGGGAAGGAGCGCACAGCTTCCTGCTGAACGCCGAAGGAGAGACGGTATATCCCGCCAAAGACGCGCTGGTCCGGGAAGCGGTGGACGCGGGCGATCTGAAGGACATGATGAACCGCGCGGAGGGCAGCCAATCCTTCGAGCTGGGCGGCGCGACTTATTTGCTGAATTACGACCGTCTCGGCATTGCCGATTGGACGATGACCACCATCCGGTCCCAGGCGGACGTGCTGAAGGATCTGGTGTACGTCAAATGGCTGATCGCCGCGGTCGCTCTTGCCGTGTTCACCGTAACGGTGCTGATCTCCGGCGTGTTCTCGCGCTATCTGCTGAAGCCGCTTCAAGGGCTGCTGAAGGTGATGAAGCGGGTAGAGAGCAACGATCTGACCGCCCGGTTCGAGAGCGGCACCGGGGACGAGCTGGGGCAGGTGGGCGTTCGGTTCAACCGGATGCTGGAGCAGATCGTCGTGTTGATCGACGAGGTTACGGAAGCGCAGACGCATAAGCGGACGGCCGAGATCAAGGCGCTGTCGGCGCAGATGGATCCGCATTTTCTATACAATACTCTCAACACGATCTACTGGAAGCTGAAGCTCAAACAGATCGAGCCGTCGCAGCAGATGGTCATGGCGCTCTCCCGCTTGTTCCAGCTCGGGCTGAACAACGGCCGGGAGATTACGACGCTGTCGAAGGAGCTGGAGCATGTTCGTCAGTATCTCGAGCTGCAGATCAGCTGCTACGAAGGTCTGTTCGCTTACGAGATCCATGTGCGCGAGCCGGAGCTGGCCGAGCTCTCGATACCGCGCATTCTGTTGCAGCCGTTAGCGGAGAACAGCATCTTGCACGGCTTCCGCGATCTGAAGACCGGCGGCCGTATCGAGATCGAAATTACCGGAGAAGGGGAACGCTGGACGATCGCCGTGCGCGATAACGGATGCGGCATGGACGAAGAACAGGCGCGCGCGCTCTTGAGGCCGGATTCGAAGAAGGGCTATGCGGTGTCTAATCTCGTTCAGCGGCTTCAGCTCTATTACGGGGATAGCGCGGCAATCGAAGCGGACAGCGCGCCGGAGCGCGGAACCGAAATACGGATTTCTTTACCCAAGATAGGAGTGCATGCGGATGAGCAATCCTGAGGCGATCAGTCTCTGCATTATCGACGATATTCGAAGCGTAGTGGACGGGCTGACCGCGATGGACTGGGAAGAGCAGGGCATTCGGGTCGCGGGCGTATCGAGCAACGGGGAAGAGGGGCTTGCGCTGATCGGCGAATTGCGGCCGGATCTGGTCATTACCGATATCCGGATGCCGCGAATGGACGGGCTGAGCATGCTGCGCGCGGTGCTGGAAGAGAACCGCGATTGCAAGGTCATTCTGATCAGCGGCTACGCAGACTTCGAATACGCGCAGCAGGCGGTGCAATTGGGCGCTTACGACTTCGTCGTGAAGCCCTTCTCCGAAGATGACATCATGTCGGCGGTGCTGCGGGCCAAGGCGGAGATTATGGAAGAGAGGAAGAAGCTGCTGAGCCTTCGGGAGATGGAGAGCAAGCTCCGCGAGAGCATGCCGGTGCTGCGGCAGGAATACTTCTCGTTGCTCGTCAACCACCGCACGTCTTGGAAGGAGGCTTCGGCACGGTGGGAGTTTCTGAATATCGAGCTGGAGCCGCGAGGCTTCGTCGTCATGCTGATCGAGATCGACCGGTTCCGCGAGCAAGATCCCGAACCGTCCATTCGGGAGATGGAGCTGACCCGCTTCTCCCTGCTGAACATCGTGCAGGAGACGATCGCCGAATTCGCGCGCTGCGTCGTGTTCCGCGCCGGTCAGGATCGGTACCTGGCGGTGTTGAACGATACGGGACCGCAGTCGAGTCCAATCGAGATCGCCGAGCGGATCTGCTGGAATATCGAACGGCATACCAAGTTCACCGTGTCCGTCGGGGTCGGCGGCGGAGCGGAGGAGATCTGCGAGCTGCCGGATTCCTACCGCCAGGCCCAGCGGGCGCTCTCCCATCGGCTGTTCACCGAGGGCAACGCGGCCATTCCGTATGCCGATATTCGCCAGAGCGAGAGCCAGGAGCCGCTGGCGCTCGAGTACAAGGACGAGCTGCTGCTGGCCCTCCGTTCCGGCCATGTCGGACGGACCGAAGCCATACTGTCCGCGATCTCGGAGTCGCTGCAGAAGCGGGTTTCCCGGCACAATCCGGATTATCTGCTCAGCCTGTACGACGAGCTGGCCGCTTCGGCGATTCGCGCCTTCTACGAAATGGTTCCGTATTCGGACATCCAGCCGCTCGTTCAGAAGTTCAGGAAGGCGCAAGGAACGGCGGGGCTGCCGCTGGCCGCGTTGCAGCGCCAGCTGCATGCCTTGTGCGCGGAGGGAGCCGCTCTGGTATGCCGGAACAGCTTGTCCGAAGGACAGAAGGTCGTCTATAGAGCCATCGACTATATCAAGAGCCGGTTGTCCGAGGATATCGCCGTCGGCGATTGCGCCGCCCATGTGCATCTCAGCGCCAGCTACTTCGCCAGCTTGTTCAAGCAGGTGACCGGGATGACGGTCACGCAGCACATCACCTCGGAACGCATTCATAAGGCGAAGCAGCTGTTGGTGGACGGGGCGCAGGTGCAAGAGGTGGCTTCGGCCGTCGGTTACGAGGAACGCAGATACTTCAGCGAGATGTTCAAGAAGATCACCGGCCAGACGCCGTCGGAGTTCAGGGCGGGCTATCACGCGGACCGGCCGGAGGCATGAGGAGCCTGCCGCGCAGACCGTAGATTTGTATCCCATGAGAGTGAAGTTGCCGTACTCCTTCTTCGAATAGGAGCACTTATAATAAAAAACGAGCTCACCAACCATTCGTTAATCAAAGGGGTAGAACGCATGCAGAAGAAATGGGCAGGTCTCGGATTAGGCCTTGCGCTAGCCGTCGGAATCGCGGGTTGCGGCGGGAACGACAACGATAACGCCAATAGCGGCGCATCGAACGCACCTTCGGAAAGCGGCGCGGCTTCGGCTTCGGCAACTCCGTCGGCGGAGACGAACAAACCGCCCGTACAGTTGAAGTACTGGACGGACGACCGTCACGACCAAGAATACATCAAGGAATTGATCAACAAGTTCAACGAGACGAACGAAGACAACATTCAAGTGGAATTGACGGTGTTGTCCGAGAATTACGCGCAGAGCGTCGACATCGCCTTCTCCAGCAACCAAGCGCCGGACTTGCTGCGCATCAAGAGCGGCAATGCGGCCGGCTTCGTCAAGAAAGGGTATCTCGAACCGATCGATGCCTATCTGACCGACGACATCAAGTCGAAGTTCGGCAAGCTGCTGCTCGACGACGTCAACCGGTTCGGCGGCAAAGTATACAGCTTGGCCAATACGGGCAATACGTTGCGTCTGATCTACAATAAGGACCTCTTCGCCAAGGCGGGCATCGCTAATCCTCCGGTATCGCTGCAAGAAATGGTCGACGATGCCAAGAAAATCACCGAAGCCGGCAAAGGCGACGGCGTCTACGGCTTCGCGCTGAACTTCAAGAGTCCGAAGTCGGCGTTCGACCGTTCCGTTCGGGAGATTCTGTCCTTGAGCGGTCATCAAGGCCTCGGCTTCGATCTGAAAACGGGACAATTCGACTTCGCGCCTTATTCGCAGGTCATCGAATACTTCAAGCAAATGCACGAAGACGGAAGCATTCTTCCCGGCGCGGAAGCGCTGGACATCGACCCGCTGCGCGCCCAATTCGCCGCAGGCAAGATCGGTATGTACCTCTCCTTCTCGACGGAACCGGGCGTGTACAAGGATCAATTCCCGACGACGATCAACTGGGGCGGCGCGCTGGCTCCGACGCTGGACGGACAGATCAAGGGAACTTCCGAGATCGTGTCCGCGGGGACGTGGCTCGGCATCAGCGCCCAGTCGGCGAATAAGGATGCGGCTTGGAAGTTCATGCAGTACATGTACGGCGACGATATCTTGAAGACCTATCATGAGAAAGGCTTCGGGCTTGCGGTCGTGCCTCACATCGTGGAACAGGCCAACAAACCGGAGATTAGCGGCATGGAAGGCTTCTTGGTCGGCGAACACGATTCGATCTGGCCGGTCTCGCCGAACGTTACGCCGGAAGGCGCCGTCTACGCGGATGCATTCTTCAAGTATATGCTCGCCGGCGGAGACGCGAAGGCGATTACGGACGATCTGAACGCCAGATACAACGCCGCGTTGTCCAAGGCGGTGGAGAAAGGCGAGGTCGTCGTAACGCCGAACCCTGCCTTCGATCCGGCTAAGCCGCAGGGATAAGGACAGGCAAGAATGGGCTGCCGCACGCCGTATTACGGGCGGCAGTCCTTTTTCTTTCCCCGAAGGGCGAGTTCGTTCGAGCCCGACGAAGATCCCATTGTATCGAGGAGGAACGGATCATGAGATGGAGATGGAAACGACTTGGGGAGAATGCTCTGTTCCTGTCCCCGAGCATTATTCTGACGGCAGCCTTGGGCATCTATCCCTTGATATGGATGCTGCGTTATATGTTCTACGACTATGCCGGATACGGCGAGCCGTTGTTCGTCGGCTTGGACAACTTCGGCCGGCTGATGCGAGACGCGTTGTTCTGGGAAGCGGTCGTCAATACGTTCGTCTACGCCGGAGGCAAGCTGCTGCTGACGCTGCCGATCTCGTTGCTGCTGGCGGTCATTCTGAACGGTAAGCTGCGCGGCGGCAATCTGCTGCGCGGGATTTACTTCATGCCGACGATAATCAGTACCGCGGTCATCTCCGTGGTGTTCTATACGATCTTCAATTCCTATAACGGAATGGTCAACGCCGTCCTGATGAAGCTGCACCTGGTCTCCGAGCCGGTCAACTGGCTCGGGCCGGAACATGCGATGTTCACGGTCATTCTCGTGGCGGTCTGGGGCGCGGTCGGCAACTATATGTTGCTGTTCCTGGCCGGCCTGCAGAGCATTCCGCAAGACTTGTACGAGAGCGCGTCCATCGACGGCGCGAACGCCTGGAGACGATTCTGGCACATTACGCTTCCGATGCTGGCTCCGGTAGCCCAGCTGGTCATCATGCTCGCGATTATCGCGTCCTTGAAGGGATACGAGAGCATCATGCTGATGACGGAAGGCGGACCGATCGGCAAGACCGAGGTCATGTATCTCTATCTGTATAAGCTATTATTCCCGGTATCCACCGGATCGCCCGTCGAGCAACAGCTGGGATACGGCAGCGCCGTGGGCTTCGGAACGGCCGTTATCGTCGGAGCGATCACCGGCCTGTACTTCCTATTGAGCCGTAAAATGAACAAGATGTATTAGCATCGCAAGAGAGGAGGTTCGGCGAATGAACGAACAAGCGATATCCCGACGGCCGGATCGGCGAGGCCGCGTCGCCGCCCCGCCGTCCAACCGAACGGGCGCGATCTTGAGCCGTACGGCCATGTGGCTGTTTCTGCTATTAACGGCGTTACTGACCGTATTCCCTCTATTGATGACCTTGTCCGGTTCTCTCAAGACCGGCGCCGAGATGATGACCGGCGGCACCTTGTTGCCGGCCAAGCTGCAGTTCGCCAACTATGCGGAAGCCTGGAAGCAGGCGAACTTCGCGCGATATACGTGGAACAGCGCTTGGGTCAGCATCATGGCTACGGCGGGCACCTTGCTGGTAGCCGCCATGGCGGCTTACGTGGTGGACCGCCGCCGATTCCCCGGCAAGTCCCTGTTCGTGACGGTCCAGGCGTCGATGATGTTCATCTCCGTCGGTGCCGTCGTGCTGCGCCCGCAATTCGATATGATGGTCGCGCTGAACCTGAATACGACGCTATGGGGCGTCATCCTCATTCTGATCAGCGCCCATTCCGGCACGTTCTTCATGCTGCTCGGCTTCTTCAAGGCGATTCCCCGCGAGCTTGACGAAGCGGCCATGGTGGACGGCTCCGGCTTCTTCCGGACGTTTTTCCGGATTATCTTGCCGCTCTTGACGCCGGGGCTTGGCGTGACCGGGCTGTTCGCCTTCCGTCATGCTTGGAACGAATATATATTGCCGCTGGTGTTCACGATGACGAATCCGCAGCTGCAGACGCTGACCGTCGGGCTCGCGAATCTTCGGTACGGCGCTTCCGCCGCGATGCAGATCCACCTGATGATGGCGGGAGCCTGTCTGTCCATCCTGCCGATGCTGCTCGCTTATATCGTGGCGAACAAGTCGTTCATTCAGGTGACGGCGGGTTCGGTCAAAGGGTAATGCCATTCCCTACTTACTTCATACACAAGGAGCATCATCCATATGAACGACTTCACGGTAGGGCCGCTATTCTCGAGCCCGATCATCACCCGGCATTCCGCGAATCCGATACTATCTCCGGGCGATGTGCCATACGGTCCGGCGATGGTCTTCAACGCCGGGGTCGCCAAGTTCAAAGGCAAATACGTCATGGTGTTCCGCAATGACTACGGCGATGAAAGCCGAGGGATCGTCGCCCCTCATCATACGACCAATCTCGGACTGGCCTTCAGCGACGACGGCATCAAGTGGGACGTGCAGCCCAAGCCGATCTGGTCCTGGCACGACGATGAGATCATCCGCGTATACGATCCGCGCCTGACGGTCATCGGCGAGCGATGCTATATGTGCTTCGCGGTCGATACCAAGCACGGTCTGCGCGGCGGCATCGCCGTAACCGAGGATTTCGCCTCGTTCGAGGTGCTGAGCCTGTCGCTGCCGGACAACCGCAACATGGTGTTGTTCCCGGAGCGGATCGGGGGCAAGTACGTTCGGCTGGAGCGCCCGATGCCGGTATACAGCCGCGGGGGACGAGACCGCTTCGACATGTGGATGAGCGACTCGCCGGACCTGCGATACTGGGGCAACTCCAAGCTGGTGTTGGCGGTCGAAGACGTCGCTTACGCCAACGACAAGGTAGGCCCGGGCGCTCCGCCCGTCAAGACGGATCAAGGCTGGCTAACCCTGTTCCATGCCGTCGATATCGACCGCGGCCGGGGCAAGAACGGATGGGAAGACAGTTGGAAGAAACGTTATACGACAGGCATCTTGCTGCTGGATCTCGAAGACCCCGGCCGGATTATCGGCAAGGCGGAAGCGCCGCTGCTCGCGCCGGAAGCCGCGTACGAGACGAGCGGGGGTTTCCGGAACGACGTCATCTTCCCCGGCGGCATGATTCTGGAGGATTCCGGGGAAGTGAAGATCTACTACGGCGCCGCCGATACGGTAGAATGCCTGGCGACCGCGGATGTAGAGGACTTGGTGAAGCTTTGCCTGGAAGGCGCCGGAGGGAGGACGCTATGAACGGACATCTGACGTTGCCGCCCGCCGCCATTCCCGTTGCCCGCGAGGTAGACGTGCTGGTCATCGGCGGCGGGGCTTCCGGAATCGCAGCGGCCATTGCCGCGGCGAAAGAGGGAGCGCGCACGATGCTGGTGGAGCAGAGGGGATTCCTTGGCGGCATGGGGACGGTAGCGCTCGTTCCCGCCTTCTGTCCCTTCACGGATAAGCGGAAGCCGATCATTCGCGGTCTCGGCCTCGAGCTGATGGAGCGAATGAAGCAAGCCTGCGAACCCCGGTACCGCGAGGAATATCGAGAGATGCTGGATTGGGTGCCGATCGATCCCGAGGTGCTGAAACGAGTGTATGACGACGCCATTCTGGAACACGGCGTTACGCCGCTCTACCACACCTTCGTCTACGATGTCGTCTTGTCCGAGGACCGCCGGACGATCGAAGGCGTCGTTGTCGTCAACAAGACGGGGCGTTCCTTCATCCCCTGCCGGTATATTATCGATTGCTCGGGGGACGGGGATATTGCCGCTCTGGCTGGCGTTCCGTTCCAGAAGGGCGGGGAAGCGGGCGAGCTTCAGCCCGGCAGCATGTGCTATCTGCTCGCGAACGTAGACCGTCCGCGGTTCCAACGGTTTCTCGAGGAGAGCGGAGATACGGGCCAACTGCACAAGACGGTGGAGCGGGCGATCGCCGACGGCGCGTTGCCGGAGGGCCGCAAGTCGATCTCCGGCCTCGCTTGGGTCAGCGACTACTTGGTCGGCGTCAACTTCGGCCATGTGTTCGGCGTCGACGGTACGCTCGCGGAAGATCTGACGCGAGGGGCGATCGAAGGCCGCCGCACGGCGGAGCGCCAGCTGCGGTTCTTCCGCGGCTACGTACCGGGCTTCGAGCACGCCCATATGGTGGCGAGCGGGGAGCAGCTCGGCATCCGGGAAACCCGGCGTATCGAAGGGGACTATATTCTGACGGTCGACGACTTCCTGGCCGCGCGTTCCTTCCCGGACGACATTGCCCGCAACGCTTATTACATCGACATTCACCTCGCCGACAGCAAAGGCGCGATGACCTTCAACCACTTGCCTCCGGGGGTGTCGCACGGCGTGCCGTATCGGATCATGCTGCCGGTCGGCATCGACAACCTATGGGTTGCCGGACGCTGCGTTTCCTCTGATCGGGCGGTGCAAGGCTCCTTGCGGGTCATGCCGAACTGCTTCTCCATGGGGCAAGCTTCGGGTACGGCTGCCGCGTTGGCGCTTCGGGGCGGCACCGGCTCGCGCGGCATTGCCGTCGCCGAGCTTCAACGGAAGCTGCTGGAACAAGACGTATGGCTGGGAGAGGATTTCGTGCCGGCCTCGGAATAACGCCACGGAGTCGGGAGGAACCTTGCCTATGACGGAGTCCGATCCACGCCGATCCCGCGTCATCTATGCCGATTATTCCATACACGCCAAGCCCCACTCCGTCACGTATCGGGAAGGGCTGAACTTCTACCTGTTCCGGCTTCAGGCGGAAGGGACCTGTCGCGCGCTGGTGGGGGGCCGATATGAGACCATCATCCCCGGCGACCTGCTCATCTACCCTCCCGACGTGTCGTACGAGTTGAACGTGCAGCCCCGGAGATCTCATGATTCCGGGGTTGTTCAACCCGTCGGCGACTATTTCCTCGCCGGCGACGGGGAATGGCTGGACTCGTGGTGGCAAGACAAGGGCATGCCGATCAAGACGAACATCGGCTTCGACGATACGGTCATCACCTTATGGAAGCATCTGATCCGCGAGAAGAAGAAGGTGATGCACAACCGAGAGGAGATCATGGACTATCTGCTGCGAACGCTATGCTTGACGCTGGAGCAAGTCATTCGGACCAAGCGGCGCACCAAGGGAGAAGAAACCGCGCACAAGATCAAGCGATTCATCGAGAATCATTCGCATGAAGCTCTCCGCTTGGAGGACATCTCGGCGTCCGTCGGATTAAGCGTCTCTCGCTGCTCCTACTTGTTCAAAGCCGCCTTCGGCCAATCGCCGTTCGCCTATTGCATTGACGTGAGGATGAAGCTTGCGCAGCAGCAGGTGCTCTACGGCGATCTTCCGCTGGAGCGGGTCGCCGAGAAGACGGGCTTCCCGAGCTACGCCCACTTCTGCCGCGTGTTCCGCGAACGATTCGGGCATCCGCCGGGAGATTACCGGCGGACGTTCGGTTTCCGGTTCAATCACGAGACATGATGCTCGCATTCGCCGTCCCAATACAGAACTTGCTGATCTTGAACGAGCAGGGCATGCAGCTGCTCGTACTTGACGTTCTGTACGATGCCGTCCGCGTCGATCGCCAGCGAGGCCGCGGTCGCCGCCGATTGTCCCAGGGTCATGAACACGGGCTCCATCCGGATCGAGCCGTAGGCCGCATGAGTAGCCGACACGCATACCGGCACGATTAGATTCGTGCACTCTGCCCGTTGCGGCAAGATGGCCCGATAGCTGATCGGATAAGGCGCCTTCAGCTTGACGTAGAATCCGCCCTCCGTGCTGACATGCCCGTCTTCGTTCACGTAGTATTGGGTGTGGTGCGAGTCCATGGCGAACGAGCCCATGCCGATGGAATCCGGCACCTCTCTGTCCCGTCTGACTTCATGCTCCGTCACCACGTAATCGCCGATCAATCTGCGGGATTCCCTGACGTACAGCTGAGGCGTCCAATGGCCGGTCTCGACGAATTCATCAAGCGGGAGGCCCCAAGGCTTGTATACCGCGCGAATGTCTTCCGGCACTCTCGGATGGTTCTGAATGGTCCAGACGTAGCCTTGCTGGTAGACGCGATGGGCTTCGTGCATGCGTTCCCGCTCGCGGTAATCCGCCTCCGCGTAGCTATGGTTCATTCCGTTGTAATCTGTGGATATGCCGCTGTTGTTATTGGAATCCGTCTTGTCCGAGGTTACCCGGTTCAGCTTGAAGAACTTGGCGTTCTGTCCTTGCTCGATGGCCCGGAACAGAATCTCGTAATCGGCTTCGTCATAGCCCTCGGGCTTCTCGATCTCCAGACGGTTGTCCGGGTTGTTCGTCAGGCACATGCGGAAGTTATACGCTTGAAGCTTGGTGTCCCCGTCGCCGTGATTGCCGCCGGGATCCGGGTTGACGCGCTGAAGCAAGCCGCTCGAGGGGTCCCCCGGGACGACGTAAGGATCGATCCCGCGGGGCAGCTCGTTCTCGCTGCCGTGACGAATGCCGTTCAAGGTTTCCCCGTATTGCGCATTCGACTCCCGGCCGACGAAGTAAGAGACGCCGGATTTGCCCATCAGATCCCCTTCGTATGACGCGTCGATGAACACCTTGCCGCGATAGACGTTCCCGGATTCCATCCGAATGGAGACGATGTCGAGTCCTTGCTTCGTCACTCCGTCCCGGAGGTCGAGCCTTTCCTCGTACGCGACCTCGATGCCGTGCGCCGCCACCCAATCCTGCAACACTTCGAGCGCGACCTTCGGTTCGAATACCCAACGAGCGCCGTCCTGCGAATATTTGCGCGCGACTTGCCGGTAGAAGGTCAAGGACAGTCCGCCGACCGCTTCCTTCATTCCCACGTCCGTATCTCCCAGACCGCCGCTGGTCAAGCCTCCGATACGCCGGCTCGGCTCGATCACGACGACGCTTTTGCCCATTCGTCCGGCTTGAACAGCCGCCGCGATGCCCGCAGCCGTTCCTCCGTAGATGACGATATCATACTGCTTCCGCTCGTTCACTTTACTCCGCCTCCACCCTGTTCTCGCTTACAAGCCTCATTATAGAACGCTTGCCGATGCAGCGAGAATGATGGATCTTCCTCTTTCGTTTGATGGATCTTACTGTTTCCGAGATTCGCTGTCGTTACGATAATAGGTATGCTAATTTGGGTTTGCGAGGCAGTAACAGACTCGTACTTTCGGATGAAAAGCGGGGAAACGCATGAAACCACGATTTCGCTATAGGAACAAACCGGCTCTCGAGCCCGTACCGGGCTGCGATTGGGCGGATAAGATGGTTCTGAATCCGGCGATTATCCAAGATCCCGATTCGAACGAGATTCATATGCTATTCCGGGCAACGGGGCCGTGGCCGCAGAAGCGGCGAGAGGGCTGTCACGATCCGTATCCGATCTTCCTCGGTTATGCCGTAAGCAACGATGCGGGAGAAACTTGGGACGCGGACTTCTCGAGACCCGCGCTGGCGCCGGCGTTGGGATACGAAGATCACGAGCTGTATATTACGGATATTCACGGCCATACCGTGCGGAATTACGCGAACGGCTGCGTGGAGGACCCGCGCATCTTCTACATCGAGAACGAGTTGTACGTAACGGTTGCGTGCCGTCCCTTTCCCCCTGGACCTTATTGGCTGAGCAGTCAGAATCCGCCGGTGCAGACGCGGTTCGAATACGTTCCGGGGTGGATCTTCGAAGGCAACGATTCGGATCCGTTCATCCAAGCGGCCCGAGCCAACGATACGGTTACCGTTCTCTACAAGCTGAATTTGGACGCGTTGAAGCAGCGGAAGTATGAAGGAGCGTTTCAGTACGTTGGGCCGCTTACCGAGGGACAGGTCAGCGATAATCGCGACGTGTTCTTATTCCCGGAGAAGTTCACGATCGCGGGCAAAGAGCAATATCTGATGCTGCATCGGCCGATGAACGTCCTGCCCTTCGAAGGAGGAGACCGGGTTCGCAAGCCTTCGATTTACTTGGCGGCGGCGGAATCGATAGCGGATTTCGCTTCTCCTAGAGCGACCCATAAGCTTCTGGCTTCGCCCGTCTTCGATTGGGAGGAGAACCGCGTCGGCGCAAGCTGGCCGCCGTTGTCGATCGGGAATCGAGAATGGCTCGTATCCTATCACGCGAAGAAGAACGTACAGTTCGGTTATACGCAATCCTTCATGATTATTCGGGAGCGGGATGACGACTTTCCGATCGTTACGCACCGCTGTTCCGATCGTCTGATGTACGCGGAGCGGGATTGGGAGATGCCGGCGGACTACCCGACGCCTTGTCTGTTCACGACCGGGGGTATCGTCGTAGGCGAAGACTTAATCATGTCTTATGGAGCGGCGGATCAGAAAGTCGGAATTGCCTGGGTCAACTTCGAGGAGTTGTTGGCGTATATCCGGCGATACGATGAACATGGCAACTTGATTTCTCATGAACCTTTTAGGCGCGTTTAAGGTTCATTTTAGGTTCGGGGCGCATGATAGAGTCATCTCAGCTAGGGAGGATGATTCGAATGAACGAGTATAACGGCAATAATCCTATAAGCAACGACTCCAACGAGAACGTAACGATCTATCGGTTCGAACCTACCAGACAGGCGGCCAATCTGCAGTCGTCTTACGAGGAAGAATTGAATAAGGCATGTGCGGCGGGAGGCGGTTCCGGGAACGGGGGCAATCGGAGAGATCGTCGGGCGAAAAGCGCGGTTCGGCCGATGCTCGCGGCGTTCTTGGCCGGCGCGCTCGTCGTCGGGGGAGTCAGCTTCTCGGCGGATCGAATGAACCTGTTCACAGGCGGCGCAGCCGCGGTCGCGTCGACCTCGGCGAGCGGCGGTTCGTATGCGAATTCGGCGGGCGTAACGACAGCTTCCTTGGGCGCGGACGAGAAAATCTCGACCGTATTCGATGCCGCCAATCCAGCGGTCGTCGAGATCGAGAACTACGGCATCCAGCAGAATGCGCAGGGGTCGTGGCCGTTCGGCGGACGGGGCGGAATGATGAATCCGCGTCAGCAATCGCAGCAGGGCAGGACGGCAGAACCGACGTTGATGGGGACGGGAACCGGCTTCTTCTTCAACGAGGACGGCTACATTCTGACGAACGAGCACGTCATCGCGGACGCGACCGAGCTGAAGGTGACCGTGCCGGGCTACGACGAGCCGCTTACGGCGAAGCTCGTGAACGCGAACGCGGATCTGGACCTGGCCGTGCTGAAGGTCGAGAGCCCGGACGGAGGCAAGTTCCCGGCGCTGGCGATCGGAGACTCGGACCAGACGGCGATCGGCGACTGGGTCATCGCGATCGGCAACCCGTACGGCTTGGATCACACGATGACCGTCGGCGTGCTTAGCGCCAAGGAACGTCCGATCACGATCGCCGAGGAAGACGGCACGGAGCACAAGTACGAGCATCTGCTCCAGACCGACGCGTCGATTAATCCGGGCAACTCCGGCGGTCCGCTGCTGAACGACCGAGGCGAAGTCATCGGCGTGAATACCGCGGTCAACGCGGAGGCGCAAGGCATAGGATTCGCCATCGCGGCTTCGACGATTCGCAGCGCGCTCACGGAGTTGATGGCGGGGACGAACGTGGGGACGATGTAACGTCGGGCGCGGTCAGCCGTTCGAGCTCCGCGAGATACCGATACGCATGGGCGTCGGCGGTTCCGCACATCTCCAAGGAAGCCGGTAGTCCGCCGCAGAAGGCGGGCCGCTCGGGCTTGCCGAACAGCTTGCAGCGATTGTCGTCGGTGAGCTGCACGCAGCGCACACCCGCGGGCTTGCCGTCCGGCATGCCCGGGATCGGGGAGTTGATGGAGGGAGCGACGCAACAGGCGCCGCAGCCGGGTCGACATTCCATGATCGCTTCGCTCCTGTCCGCGTAGAGTCGTAAACATGGCTTGCTACAGTATACCATCCTGCCGCGGTATAAGCTTCATATCCCGCAGCCCCCCATTCGGGTAGTTATGAACAATTGTCGACTCGCGCTGGCGTTAACGTTCGCACCGTTCTTTGAAAATCATCAGAAAAATCAATTTTTTACTCTATAACGGCGTTCATCCTCGTCCCTATAATGGAACTGCCCGGATCTAGAAATCGTTTCCAAAGGTCTCCGCCATGGCGACGCTTGGGAGCCGAACGGGCCAATTTCATTGGGGAGGGAAGTGCAATAATGAAAAGTAACGTCAAAAGGTCGTTGCGCCTATGGTTCGCGTTCGTGCTGATCGTCTCCGCAGTGGCGCAAATGGCGCCTTCCGGCAGCGTATCGGCGGTAGGCAGCGGGTGGACGTTGAAAGCCGAGGTGAGCGGTACGCCGTCCTGGCTAGGCGCGACCGAAGACAACTTGGTCGTCTCGCAAAACACGAACTATGTGCTCAAGTTCTGGGTGTACGGCTCGGGCAAAATGACGGCCAAGGTGGCCAACGGCAACTGGAGCGCCAACCTGACCAGTTCGGAAGTTACCGCATCAGGCACCTGGACCCAGCATACGCTGAACTTCAATTCCGGGTCCAACAGTACGGTGAATTTGCAGTTTCAGGATACGGGCAACGTTGCCGGCACGCTGTACATCGACGACGTGTTTCTCGGCGTGAACGGCGGATCCAATCTGATTGCCAACGGCGAATTCGAATCGGGTGCGTCCGGCTGGTACATTCCGTCTAACGCGTCCGGCATCTTCTCGATCGTTGAATTGCCGCCCGGTTCTCCCTACGGCAACGCGCACAGCGGGTCGTGGTCGATGAAAGCCGCGGTGAGCGGCTCGCCGTCCGGGCAGGGCGCGACAGAGGACAATCTGGCTGTCTCGCAAAACACCAATTACGTGCTCAAGTTCTGGGTATACGGCTCGGGCAAAATGACCGCCAAGGTGGCCAACGGCAACTGGAGCGCCAACCTGACCAGTTCGGAAGTTACCGCAACAGGCGCCTGGACCCAGCATACGCTGAATTTCAACTCCGGGTCCAACAGCATGGTCAATTTGCAGTTTCAGGATACTGGCAATGCCTCCGGCACGCTGTACATCGACGATGTGTTTCTCGGCGTGAACGGCGGTTCCAATCTGGTCTTGAACGGCGGATTCGAATCGGGTGCGTCCGGCTGGTATATTCCGTCGAACGCGTCCGGCATCTTCTCGGTCGTCCAATCCGCTTCGGGGCCTACCCCTACGCCTACTCCTACTCCTACGCCTACTCCTACGCCTACTCCGACACCGACGCCCGCCGGCAATGCGCACAGCGGGTCTTGGTCGATGAAGGCCGCGGTGAGCGGCTCGCCGTCCTGGCAGGGCGCGACAGAGGACAATCTGTCTGTCTCGCAAAACACCAATTACGTGCTCAAGTTCTGGGTATACGGCTCGGGCAAAATGACCGCCAAGGTGGCCAACGGCAACTGGAGCGCCAACCTGACCAGTTCGGAAGTTACAGCAACAGGCACCTGGACCGAGCATACGCTGAATTTCAATTCCGGTTCCAACAGTACGGTGAATTTGCAGTTTCAGGATACGGGCAACGTTGCCGGCACGCTGTACATCGACGACGTGTTTATCGGCGTGAACGGCGGATCCAACCTGATCGCCAACGGCGGATTCGAATCGGGTGCTTCCGGCTGGTACATTCCGTCTAACGCGTCCGGCATCTTCTCGATCGTCCAATCCGGATCGGGACCGACACCGACGCCTCCGCCCGGCGGTGACGGACGAAGGACCTTCATTAGCGGCGTGTATGAGGGCAACTCGATCGAGAACGTGCAGACCTACGAATCCTGGTTCGGAAGAGGCGACTTCTACTTGTACCACGCCACGGGATTCCAGAACTGGAGCGACTACAATTCGTCGCTGACGTTCCTGATCGACAACTTCTGGGAACCGCTCGGCAAGAAGGTGTTCTGGAACATCCCGATCATAACGTCGACCGAAGGTACGCTCGCCGGAGCCGCCACCGGCGCATACAATGATTACTATAGAAGCCAGGCAGAGCGCATCCTCGAATTCGCCGGCGACGAGGAAGACATCTACGTACGGACGGCGTGGGAGTTCAACGGCTGGTGGTTCCCGTGGACGATTGTCGCCGGACCGGGAGAAAACCAACAGCAAAAAACGCAGGACTTCATCAACGCGTTCCGGCAATTCGCCGACACGTTCCACTCGGTGTCCGACAAGTTCAAGATCGAATGGAACGTAAATATCGGCGAACCGATCGCGCTCGAAACGGCGTATCCGGGCGACGCGTACGTCGATATCATCGGCATGGACGTATACGACGAGACGATATGGTCGGACATCAGCGACCCCGCCCGGCGATTCCAGTACACGATAACCAGAGAATACGGCTTGAACTGGCTGCGCGATTTCGCTAAGCAACGGGGCAAACCGGTCTCATTCTCCGAATGGGGGGTCGGCAGCAACGGCTCCGGCGACAATCCGTACTTTGTCGAAGCGATGTACAAATGGTTTAACGCAACCGGCGTCGAGTTTCAGTCGTTCTGGGATTTCGCCGAAGGCCAGCATCGTCCTCCGACGGATTATCCGAATGCGGCAGCCAAGTACAAGCAATTGTTCGGCAGCTACACGGGACCGTCCGCCAGCAACACGTCCGGCAATGTCATCGCCGCGGTGACGTCGCCCGGCGGGGTTAAGCCGAGCAACGCGACCTGGAATCTCGTTTCGGCACCGACGGAAATCCGGGGCATCGCGCTCGATCCCGACGGAAACCAACACATCAGCGGCGTTACGGTCACGATTCAAAATTCGTCGGGCCAATACCTGAATCAGGCTGCGCACTCGTTCGGAAGCACGCCGGTTTACAACCCGGCGGCGTACGATCCGGCAACAGGCTACTGGACGCTTAGCCTGTCAGGCACGAACCTAGGGTCGGGAACCGGTACCTACACGGTTCGCGCTTATCCGAACGACGGCGGTTCCAACACGCCGGGCATGTCCGAATTTACGCGCTGACCCGCGAAACCATGAGGTCGTCTGCGACAGGATTATCTGTCGCGGACGACCTGTTTTTTTTCGAGAACAACAACAAAGCCTTGAGGTTCAAGTACCGAACTGAAAAAACTCGCTAACGGAAAACAATCCAGCTTCAAGGTTTCCAATACTCAAGGCCGCGCCTTGCAACTACGATGAGACTGAACCGCAAATCGAAGGGAGCACGAGCGATATGTCGAAGCGATTTTACACGACGGGCCGGAAAGAAGACGGAGGCTGGGCGCTGCTCGATCCGAACGGCAAGGAATTCTTCTCGCTCGGGGTCAATTGCGTATTCCTTCCGGATAGTTTGAATAGCGCCCAATTACAGGAGGCTTACGGCAGCGACGGCCAATGGTTCCAACGGTTCGCGGACCGGAAGCTGGAGCAGATTCAAGAGTACGGCTTCAACACGCTGGCGGCGTGGCACGAGAAGTACTATTGGGGCAATTCTTTTCCGAAGACGATCGAGCTTCGTCTGTCCCAACACGCGAACAAAGTCAACGTGGATTGGGGCGTGGGCTTTCCGGACGTCTTCTGCGACAGCTTCGTGTATTCGATTCAACGCGTGCTGACCGAACATTTCCACGGCGAAGGACGCATGCTGGAAGACGACCCTTCGCTGATCGGCTACTATACGGACAACGAATTGCATTGGTGGGGCAAGGGCGGCCAATGGGGCATGGACGATATGAAGCAAGGAGCCGATCCGACGAATCTGCTGCAGGACTATTTCGAACTCCCCTCGACCGCGCCGGGGAAGAAGAGATGGGTCCGCTTCCTCGAGGATCGTTACGGCGACATCGACAGCTTGAACAAAGCATGGAACGGCGAATATTGGGCGTTCGACGATCTGCTTACCGTCTTCAGCTATACGGCGGACACCGAGGCATTCGAGCAAGACAAGCTGGATTACTTGAAGCTGATCGCGGAGACCTACTATAGCACGACGACTTCCTTGCTAAGAACGTACGATAAGAACCATCTGATCCTGGGCTGCCGATTGGTCGGAGCCAGCACGCCGGAAGTCGTCTTGGAAGTCATGGGCCGATACTTGGACGTCGTATCGCTCAACTTCTACACCCGCGAATTCCCGGGCAAGTGGTTGACGCGAGTGAGCGAATTGACCGGCAGGCCGGTCATGGTAACCGAATTCAGCATCTGCGCCGGGCGCCAAGCCGGTTACTTGAGCAGCACGAACGGCGCGCAGCACGCCACGGTGAAAGATCAGAGCCGCCGGGGACAATTGTATGATAAATTTATTAAACAGGCTGTCGCGTTACCGTCGTGCGTGGGCGCCCATTGGTTCGCCTTATACGATTTCCGCTCCGTCCGGCACCCGTTGAATGGCAATTACGGGCTGCTGACCGCCGACGATGCGCCGTGGGAGGAGTTCACGGAAGCCGTAAAGGCGACGCACCGCGATGTCTTGAGCGCAAGCCCGACCCAATCGTCGTAAAAGGGGATGTGCGATGTTGCTGGACCGTCTGACGATCTTCCATAAGGTAATGCTGTTCATCGTGTTCCTGCTCATTCCGATCCTCGTCTTGCATGCCTATTCGAACCGGGTATCGGTCGGAGTCGTGCAGAACGAGATCGAGAACGCGATAGAGAGCAGGCTCGCCTTCGCGCAGAGCAGTCTGAACCTGCAGCTTGACCATCTGACCAAAGCCGCTATGCAGCTGGGAAGCGATCCGATCGTGAAGTCGTTCGAGACGATCGAAGGGTTCGAGAGCTATTTCGACATCGTCGACACGAAGCGGAAAGCGGAAGAGCGAATTACCATACAGAATAACTTGTCGGATTGGCCCTCGCGGAGCACGATCTATTTCCCCAAGAAGCAAGAAGCGATCGATCCGGCCGCTTTGATTACTTATCATGCCGATCAACTGGCGGGACGAGTCGCCAACGAGTGGGTGACCGAGAAGAAGGAAGGCGCTTCGAGGCCGAATTACCAGTTCTTCTACTACTCCATTCGTTCCTCGTCGGGATACAGCGATCCGCTCAAGGCCGACAACGTCGTCGAGCTGCGGTTCGACGACGACAATCTGATCCGGTTGCTCGACAATTATAAGGCCACGGGCCAAGGAGATCCGTTCATGTTCCATGCGGAGCTCGGCATCGTCGCGAATCCGAAGCAAAACGAGAATCTGACCGAACAAGTGGCGAGGTTGCTAAGGCAACGGCCGCTTGAGCGGTCGGATTCTTTCCGTGCCGAGCTGTCCGGCCAAACTTATCAGGTGAACTACTTCCGGACGAATCTCAAGGGCTGGGCGATCGTCGATTACGTCCCGATGCAACAGGTGCTGTCTCCGATCGTGAGCAGCACCCGGCTGTTCTACGCTTCGATCGCCTTGCAGCTGCTGCTCGGCGTATTCGCCGCTTTCATGCTGTATCGGCACGTCCAGCGCCCGATTCTAACGCTGATGCGAAGTCTGCGCAAGGTGAAGAACGGCGATTTCAACACGCGGATCCAAGCCGTCAAGAACACGGAGTTCAGCTTCGTCTTCCAGCGGTTCAACGATATGACGGAACAGATCCAACGACTGGTCGAGAACGTATACTCCGAGCAGCTCCGATCCCGGGACGCGCAGCTTAAGCAGCTTCAATCGCAGATCAATCCTCATTTTCTGTACAACTGTCTCTACTTCATCGTGAATATGGCTCGGTTGGAGAGGCTCGAGCCGATCGAACGCATGGCGATCAACCTGGGCAACTTCTTCAAATACACAACCCGGTTGGAGAAGCCGGACACGACGATCGCCGACGAGCTTCTTCTTATTCAGAACTATCTGGAGATTCAGAAGCTGCGGTTGAACCGAATCGACTATACGATCGAAGTGCCGGAGAAGCTTAAGCTATTCGAGATTCCGCGATTGCTGCTGCAGCCGATCGTCGAGAACGCGGTGATCCACGGGATCGAGCCGAAGCCCGGGGGCGGCAGCATTCTCATCACCGGGGGCATGGAGCAAGACGGCGTATGGCTGGAAATCGAGGACAACGGGGTCGGAATGTCCGAGAAGCGGCTTCAGGAAGTCGTACAGCGATTGAAGCAACCGGTCAGCGATAAGACCGGATACGGCGTCTGGAACGTGAATCAGCGGCTGGCGCTGCGATTCGGGGATCAAGCCAGCGTGCAGTACCGTCCCGCGGAGAACGCGGGAACGATCGTAAGGCTGGCATGGACGCCGACCGATTATAACGGACCGGAAGGAGAGGGTACGGATGTTCCGAGTGATGATCGTCGATGACGAATACTCCGTCATCGAAGGGCTTAAGTATACGATAGCTTGGGATAAGCTGGACGTCGATCACGTATACACGGCTTCTTCCGCCTACGAGGCGCTCGAACAGCTGAACCAGCATCATGTCGATATCGTCATTACGGATATCCGCATGCCGGGGATGAGCGGGCTGGAGCTGATCCGCCGAATTCGCGAGCGCTGGTCAGGCACCCGCTGCATTATACTGTCGGGACATGGGGAGTTCGATTATGCGCGCGAAGCCATACGGGCGGACACGACGGACTATCTGCTGAAGCCGATTCACGAGGACGAGCTGGCGGAGACGGTACGCAGGGCGCAAGCGAAGCTAAGGGCCGAGTGGGAGCAGATCAGCGAATACAACGCTTCCGTCGTCGCCTTGCGGGAGCATATGCCGCTCTTAAGGCACAACCTGCTCGGGGATCTGTTGCAAGGACGAGTGCCGGACCGGGAGGCTTTGCAGCTGAAGCTGGGGTTGCTCAAGCTGCCGTTCGCGCAGGGCGATTCCATCGCGTTGCTGCTCGTCCGGCTGGAGGACGAATTCTATAGCAACGGCGCGCGCAGTCCGCATCTGCTCGAATATGCCGTATGCAACATTACGGAAGAGATTTTCGGAAAGCGATTCGATACGTGGCACCACTCGGATACCCATTCTTATCTGGTATTCGTCCTCCGGCTCCGGGAGCAAGAGCAGGGCTCCGACGCGGCAGAGCCGGCTCGGCCGGAAGAGGACAAGCTGCGGCTGGTGGAACGGTTAGCCGCGCAGGTGCAGACGAGCGTCTTCACTTACTTGAAGGGCACGATCTCCATCATGGTCAGCGATTGGGGCGCGTTCCCCGGCGATATTCGCGGGTTATATGAAACGGCGATGACTTCGTTCCGCAATCGGATCGGCAGCAGCAGCGGGTTGTTCTTCTCGATGGGCGACGACGATCGGAAGGCTGTCAAGACGATGGCTCTCGACGAGCTGTACCGGCTGCCGACGCTGCTTAATTTGCTGGATACGGGCAAATGGGACGAAGCGGTCCATAAAGTCGATGTTATCTATCAGGATTTGTTGGGCCGCTTTCCTACTTCGCGAGAGCATCTCATGGAAGCTTACTACTCCATCGCGTCGAGCTTCCTGCATTTCGCCCATAAGAACGGCCAACAGGTGTCCGAGAGCATGATGGACGGCGTCATGCCAGGCAACGATAAGTTCCGCTCGGCTTCCCTGCTCAAGGAATGGGCGATCTCCGTTCTGGGCCGTCTCCGCGCCAGCGCAGACGACTATACGACCGACTCGCGCAAGGAACTATTGGCGAAGGTTCAGTCCTATATCGTCGATCATCTGAAGGAAGACGTGTCCTTGCAGTCGATTGCCGATTACGTTCATTTTCACCCCGTATACTTGTCCAAGATCTTCAAACAGGAGACCGGCGAGAACTTGCGGGACTATATCCACCAGATTCGAATGCAAAAAGCGGTGTACCTGCTGAAGCACTCCGATCTTAAAATCTACGAAGTCGCTGAGCAGGTCGGACTTGACCATGCGTACTTCAATAAAGTATTCAAGAAGCAGTTCGAACGCACGCCCCAGGAGTATAGGGAAAGTTAAAAACACCCCGTTGTCTGAATAGTTAATAAAGTCATAACCATCTTGCGTTCTTCCAATATCCCCTCATGGAAGCGCTATCTATACTGGAGTTAGCCAACCAAATCAATGAATTGAGGAAGGGGATCGCTAGGATATGCAGAGACGACTATCGATGGCAATCGCGGTTTCGGTAATCACGGCATCACTGCTCGCGGCGTGCAGCAATAACAACGGGAACAACGCAAGCTCGCCCTCCACGTCGGCATCTTCATCGGCTTCCACGACGACCGAGGCATCCTCCAGCCCGGAGAGCTCGTCGGGCGCGGCCGTCATGAAGGACGGCAAATACGATCCGCCGATCGAGATCACGACCGTGAAGCAGATCGGTCCGGAGCTGAAGTTCAAGAACGGAGAGACGCTCGACGACAACGTGTTCACGCGTTGGTTGGAAGATCGGATGGGCATTAAGCAGAAGATTCTCTGGACGACGCCGACGACCAACGACGCGTTCAAGACGAAGCTCATGCTGACGTTGACCGCGAACGAACCGATGCCGGATTATCTCTACGTGCCCGCGGACGTCGCGCACACGTTGATCGATTCGGGCAAGTTCCAGCCCATCGACGAGCTGTGGGAGAAGTACGCTTCGGACGAGTGGAAGGCGGCGATGGCGGAGACGAAAGACGTATGGCTCCCGTATAAGCGCGATGGGAAAACGTACGGCATCCCGATGATCGAGGCGTCGCTCCTCCACGACGACGTCATGTGGATTCGCCAGGACTGGCTGGATAATCTGAATCTGAAGGCGCCGACCACGACCGAGGAATTGGAAGCCGTCATGGACGCGTTCGTGAACCAAGATCCGGACAAGAACGGGAAGAAGGACACGATCGCTCTCGCCGCCGCGTTGAAGAACGTCAAATACAACTTGGCGACTTGGATCGGACTGAATCCGATCATGGGCTCGTACGGGTCCTTCATGAGCATCTGGCATCAGAACAAGCAAGGGGAAATCGTGTACGGCACGACGACGCCGGAGACGAAGACGGCGATCGGCAAGATCAAAGAGTGGATCGACAAAGGCTATCTGCATAAGGAAGCCGGCATTCAGGACGAGGTCAAGGCGATGGAACTGTTCACGTCGGGCCAGGCGGGCATCTCGTTCTCGACCCAATGGGCTTACAGCTGGCCGTTCAACGCAACGGAGGGTAACGTCAAGGGCGCGAACGTCCAGCCTTATCCGCTTCCGGCAGGACCGGACGGCCAGATCGGCCAGATCGGCAATGGGCTTAACCACTGGCTGGTGCTGCTCGTCAACAAGGATATGAAGAATCCGCAAGCGTTGTTCGAGTATCAGAACTATCTATACGAAGTGTACGAAGATCCGCCGAAGGGCGGGGAGTTCGAATTCGGGTTCGCCAGAGGCTACGATTACGACTTCGTCGGAGGCAAGCGGGTGACGACGGAGAACGAAATTCCGGGCGGCAGGCACGCGCCGCAGTTCCTCTTCATGGCTCCAGTCGTACCGTCCAAGCAGATTAAGGCGTTGGCGGAGCTGGCCGACGGCAGAGCGCCGGCGACTCCTTACGAAGAAACGTTGAACACGTTCCCGATGCAGTCGAAGCTGGCGGCCAAGTATATTTACGAGCAGCGCGAGCACACCGTGAACAATCTGTACAACGGTCCGCAGACGCAGACGATGAAGGATAAGCAGGAGAACCTAGACAAGATGGAAGCGGAAATGTTCAGCAAGATCATCTACGGCAAAGAACCGATCGATTACTTCGACAAGTGGGTTCAAGATTGGAAGAAAGCCGGCGGGGATCAAATCCAGCAGGAAGTCGCCGAATGGTATAAAGCCGCGAACGGCGGGTAATCGTCGAAGGTCGATTCAAGGAATTCGGAACGTGGCCGCAGATTTGCCCGCGCACGCAAGGCAGGCGGATCTGCGGCCGACTCATTCTTCATAGAGAGCAAGGAGTGGAGGAAGATGGGCAAGGCAATATCGCGGCGAAGCCGCAAGTGGAACCTCGAGCGCAATTGGCCGCTGCATCTGATGCTGATTCCCGGCGTTCTGCTCACTCTTGTGTTCGCTTACGTTCCGATGGGCGGAATTATCATGGCGTTCCAAGATTTCAAGCCTTGGACGGGGCTAACCGATTCGCCGTGGGTAGGATGGCGGAATTTCGAGAAGCTGTTCGAACAGTCCGATAGCGTCCAAGTCATGTGGAACACGTTGATTATCGCCGTATCGAAGATTATCGCGGGCTTGATCGCCCCGTTCTTGTTCGCGCTGCTGCTGAACGAGGCGCGAATCTCCTGGTTCAAGCGTTCCGTGCAGACTCTCGTTTACTTGCCGCACTTCTTGTCTTGGGTCATCCTAGGCGGCATTCTGCAAGAGATTCTGTCTACCGACGGAGGAATGATCAACAAGCTTCTGGGAACGGCGTTCGGCATCCAGCCGATCTTCTTCCTAGGCGACGGAGAATGGTTCCGAATTACGGTAGTCATCAGCCACGTCTGGAAGGAATTCGGGTTCGGAACGATTGTGTTCCTCGCTTCGCTCGCGGGCATTAACCCCTCGTTGTACGAAGCCGCCGTCGTCGACGGCGCGAATCGATGGAAACAAACCTTGTATATTACGATTCCGGCCATGATGCCGATTACGATCGTGCTTGCTACGCTCTCGCTCGGCAACGTTCTCAACGCGGGATTCGATCAAATATTCAATCTGTACAATTCGCTCGTGTACGACAAGGGCGACATTATCGATACGTACGTCTATCGAACGGCGATCATTAGCGGCAATATGGGTCTAGGAACCGCGGTCGGCCTGTTCAAATCCGCGATCGGATTCGTAATGATCGTGGCCGCTTACCGGCTTGCCTACAAATTCGCAGGTTACCGCATATTCTGACGGAAGAGGGGATCGGCATGCTCTATCGTACGAACGGCTATCGTCTCTTTACTTGGTTCAACACCGTCGCGCTCATCGTTATCAGCCTGTGCTGCGTGCTTCCGATGGTTCATATTCTGGCCGTTTCCTTAAGCGGAAGAGATGCGGCGATGGCGAACTTGGTGTACTTATGGCCGGTCGACTTCACGTTCGACTCGTTCATCGATACGTTGTCCAACGGCAACTTCAGCCGTTCGCTCCTCGTATCGGTGGAGCGGACGCTGCTCGGCACCGCGATCTTCCTCGTCATCGCCGCCGTTACGGCGTACCCGTTATCCAAGGAGTCTTCCAGCTTCAGAGGCCGTTCCCTATACGCTTGGTTCTTCGTATTCACGATGCTGTTCTCGGGCGGCCTCGTGCCGAACTATATTCTGATTCTGAAGCTGGGCTTGAACAATTCCTTGTGGGCGCTCGTCCTTCCGACGGCCGTGGAAGTATGGTCGATCATCCTGCTGCTCAACTTCTTCCGCAACATTCCGAAGGAGCTGGAGGAGGCGGCGTTCATCGACGGAGCCAGCCATTTCAAGACGATGTGGAACGTCTACTTGCCGTTGTCGCTGCCGGCTCTCGCCACGCTATCCTTGTTCACGATGGTGTTCCATTGGAACGAATGGTTCCATGGCATGCTCTACAATACGGACGCGAAGAATTACCCGTTGGCGACGTTGCTGCAGACCATTATCGTGCAGCAGGATTTCACCAAGATGGCCATGAATCCGGAGGATCTGGAGAATATATCGAATAAATCCGTCAAGGCGGCGCAAATCTTCATCGGCGCTCTTCCGATTCTGCTCGTGTATCCGTTCCTGCAGAAGTTTTTCGTCAAAGGGATCGTGCTCGGGGCGGTTAAGGAGTAGGGTCGGGGAGAAAAACGGATCGGGGAGAAAATCGGGCGTAACCAACGCAAGGAACCGCACGCCTGTGCGGTTCTTTGCGTTGATTCCTGCTTACCCCTTAAGCGCTCCCGCCGATATGCCAGCCACGAACTGCTTCTGCAGCAGCGCGAACATGACGATCATCGGCACGTTGATGACGACGACGGCCGTAATCAGGCTCGGATAATCGGTCCCGTATTCCCCGCGGAACTGCAGCATCGCGAGCGGAAGCGTCAGCTTGGAACGCTCCGAGATGAGCAGCAGCGGGAACAGAAGGTCGTTCCAGATGCCGACGAACAGCAGCGTCGCGGCCGCGGCCAGCGGCGGAACCGACAGCGGCACCGCGATGCGGAGGAACATTCGCCACTCGCCCGCCCCGTCGATCGCCGCCGCCTCGAACAGTTCGCGCGACAGCTGCCGGACGAAGCCGGTGATGAGGAAGACGGAGAACGGCAGCATCATCGACGCGGAGACGACGATCAACCCGGTTCGGCTGTTCGTGAAGCCGAGCTGCTGGATCATCGAATAGATCGGAATCATGTTCACTTGCGAGGGCACGAGCAGACCGGCCAGGAATAATCCGAACATGATCTTGCCCGCCCGCCCCTTCGACCGGTAAATGCCATAGGCGATCATGGTTGCCAACAACAGGACCAGCGCCACGGTCGTTACCGCGACGATGACGCTGTTGGCGAAATACGTGACCATCGGTTGCTTCTTGAACAGGTCGACGTAACGATGGAGGCTAGGCGCCTGCGGCCAACCGATCGGGTTCGTATAGAACTCGCCGGTCTCCTTAAGAGAGGTGAGCAGAATCTCGACGAGCGGAACGGCGATCACAAGACCGAGCGCCAGCAGGAACAGGGATCCGGCAATTCGTAACGGCATAGGTCAACCTTCCTTACTGCGTAATGCGATTCGCTCGCAAGCTCTTGAATTGGATGAACGTAATCAAGGCGATGATCGCCATGAAATAAACCGAGGCCGCGGACGCTTCGCCGAACCTGTAGTTCTGGAACGCGGCCGTGTAAATGTAGGTAGACAAAATCTCCGTCGAATAGGAGGGACCGCCCTTCGTCATGACGAAGATCAGATCGAACGCCTTGAACGAGCCGATCGTCGTCAGCGCGACCGCGATCGTCGCGGTCGGAGCGAGCAGCGGCCACGTAATCCAGCGGAATAGCTGCCACCGGTTGCCTCCGTCGAGCGTCGCCGACTCGTACAGGTCGGCGGGAATGCCTTGAATGCCGGCAATATACAGGAGCGCCATCTGGCCGAGGTGAGACCAGATCTGAACGGCCGCGACCGAGTAGATCGCCTTGTCCGGATCGCCCAGCCAGTTGCCGGCGAGCGAATCCAATCCGATGCTTGTGAGCAGATTGTTCAGAAGCCCGAGCGTCGGATCGTAGACGAAAGCGCCAATGAAGGCGATCGCGACGGACGAGATGATCGCCGGAAAGAAGAACAAGCCCCGAAGGGCTACGTTCTTCCTGCTGTTGGCCGACAACAGCAGGGCGACGAGCAGCGACAGCACCGATTGAACGATGACGACGGCCGCCATGAACTTCAGATTGTTGAAGAACGCCTTATGGAAGATGAGATTCTCCGCCACGTTCTTGAAGTTGTCCAGTCCGACGTAGCGGAACGTCTCCGACATGCCGTTCCAATCGGTGAACGAATAGCGCAGCCCGTTCAGCGTCGGGAAGACGAAGACGACGAGGTACAACAGCGTACCCGGGACGAAGAACCAGGCTATCGTTCTGGAGGTAGCCATGATTACTTCTTCACTTGCTGATCGATGATCGCCTGCGAGTCCTTGGCCGCCTGCTCCGGCGTCGCGCCGGACAGCACCGATTGAATCGAGCTGACGACGGCCTTCTGCACTTCGATGTTCTGGATCAGATAGCGCGGTTGGAACCGCGTCTTGCGGGTCGTCCATTCCGCGATGTCCTTAAGCTCCGGACTCGTGTACTCGACGCCCTTGATCGTGACGTTCTGACCGGTCTCGTTCGCGTACTTCGCGGCGATATCGGCGCGGCTGAGGAACGAGATGAACGTCTTGGCCGCTTCCTGATGCTTGGACTTGCTGTTGACGCCGATCATGAACGTCGTCGTATGGATGCCTTCGAATACCGCTTGGTCGGCCGGTACCGTAATCGGCGCGAGCAGCTTCATCTGCAGGTTCGGGTTCGCTTTCTTCAAGCCGACGATCGCATACGAACCCGCCGCGATCATCGCAGCCTTCTCCTGGACGAACAGGGCCACAGCCGCTTCCGAGTTCGAGCCGGAGGCGTCCTTCTGGAAGAATTCCTTGTCGTTCAGTTCCTTGATCTGGGTCAGCGTCTTAATCCACCATTCGTCGCCCAGCGTCGTCTCTCCGGCTTCGAGCTTCTGGAAAATCTGCTCGTCCGGCGCGTTGTTCATCATCATCGTGTTCATGAATTGCGAAGCGTCGCCCGGGTAGGCGATCGGGATGATGCCTTCCGCCTTCAGCTTCTCGCCGAGGGCGAGGAAGCCGTCCCAATCCTTCGGCGGCTCGAGGCCAAGCTTCTCGAACAGGCCGACGTTGTATACCGGCATGTTGTAGACGAGCTGATAAGGCAACGCCAGCTGCTTGCCGTCCTTCTGCCCGGCTTCTATAAGCGTAGGCTCGAAATTATCGATGAAGGGGGAGCCGGTCAGATCCGCGTACAGGTCGGACTGCGCGATCATCGAGAATTGCGCGCCGGGGAACGAAGCGAACACGTCGCCGACGGAGCCGTCCAGCAGCTTCTGCTGCGCGATGGACTGATATTCGCCGGACGGGAACGTCTGCATCTCGACCTCGATGTTCGGATATTCCTTCTCGAATTGATCGATGATGGCGTTGAACGAATCGGCGTCCTCGGAGCGCCAGTGGATGAAGCTGATCTTCTCGTGCTTGGCAGGCTCGGCGGATGTCGTCGCCGCGGGGCTTGCGCCGGCGGATGCGCCGTTGCCCGCCGCCTCGTTGTTGCCGTTATTGCTTCCGCATCCGGATACGGCCATTGCGATTGCCAGCAACGCCGCCGGAGCTCCGAATATCATACGCGATTTCAATTTACTCATGATTGAACGACCTCCAACTGTTGTTTTCTTTTCTCGTATTTCTCGTAGAACAAGCCGATCGCTTTCTCGCCGAAGATCTTCGCTTCCTCCAGGTGAGGATAGCTCGAGAGCACGAAGCTGGAGATGCCCAGATCCACGTACTCGAGCAATCTGTCCGTCACCTGATCCGGCGTGCCGACGAACATGAGCGCTCCGCCCGACCGGACGAGCGAGATACCGGCCCATAGGTTCGGTCCGACGATATAATCGTTGTCCTTGGCCGATTCGAAGATTTCGTTCTGCCGGCTTTGGTTCGTCGTCTTAATATTGTTCAGCGCGGCACGGCTTGCCTCGGCGACGCCGGGATCGACCTTGCTGATGATCTCCCATGCCGCTTCCCAAGCTTCCTCCTCTGTGTCGCGAACGAGCACCTGCGCCCGGAGACCGTAGTCGATCTTGCGCGGCTCGCCGGAAGTTTCTTCGTATTCGCGCCGCAGCTTCTCGAGATCGTCGATCTGTTCCTTGATCATCGCGAGCGGCTCGGCCCACATGAGGTACACGTCCGCATACTTCGAAGCGACGCGCTTGCCGGCCGGCGAGCTGCCGCCGAAGTAGAGCGGCGGATGGTCTTGCACCGGCGCCGGGTAGCTAACTCCGCCGTTAATGCGATAATACTTGCCTTCGAAGTACATCTTTTCCTTGATGTTCGGGAAGTCCTTCGACTGCGCCCAGACGCTCTTGACGATGTGGAGGAATTCGTCGGCCCGCTCGTACCGGCCGTCGTGGTCGTGCGCGAGCGGATCTCCCAGCGCCAGCAAGTCCTCTTCGTGGCTGCCCGACACGATGTTGATGCGCGCGCGCCCCTCGGACAAGTAGTCGAGGCTCGCCGCCATCCGCGCCGCCTGCACGGGCTCGATCAATCCCGGACGCAGCGCCGCGAGCGGCTTCAGCTTCTTCGTGTGGCTGATGATCGCCGACGCCACGGGCCAGACGTCGACTCCCGTCGGGATGAGCGTGAATTCGAAGCCGGCTTGCTCGACCGTCTGGGCGAGCTCGATGATGAACGCGAGGTCGGCTTTGCGCTGCGGAGGCACCCCGAGATATTTGCCGTCTCCGAACGTCGGAATGAACCAGCCGAACTCCACTTTTTGGTCATGATCGGACATTGTTGTTCAAGCTCCTTTCGCTGATGTCGCACGGATATATGCCAAAAAAGACACACTCCCCGCGTATGCGGTAGGGTGCGTCTCTGGCTGTCCAGTGGACTCATAATTCCTAGTGGAATAGTATGATATTGTGCTGTTTTCTTATCATAGTAGGGGGCTCGGATTTTGTCAATGCATTGACTAAATTTTAATGTTTACTTAATATTTCGATTTAAGGTCGAATTTCGATTGGTTAAACCAGATGAATGCGCTATCTTAATAGAAGTTGGTAAAGTTGACGGGGGCGGAGCCGGCATGGTCGAGAGGAACGAAACGTTGCGCAAAGCGTCGCATATCGTCATTGAGACGATCACGACATCCAATCTATTGCAGAAGACGACCGCCTACATGGTGTCCGAGGTCGGCCTGTCCAGCGGGCAGCAGTGGCGGATGCTGCAATTGATCGAGCGCGGGGGAGAGGTATCGCCGCAGTCGCTGATCGACCGGCTCGTCGTATCGAAGCAGAACGTCGCGGCGATGATCGACCGGCTGGAGCAGGACGGTTTTCTGGTGAAGAAAGTTCATCCGACGGATAGAAGGAGCATTCTGCTGAGCATCACCGACAAGGGACGCCAGGCGCTCGAGGTGATGGAAGGGATCGGCGCCAGGTATCGCGAGCTCGCGTTCCGGGACTTCGACGCGGAGGAGATCGCGCGCTTGCACGCGCTGCTCTTGAAGCTGCAGGGGAACTTGATCGGGTTGGCGGGGCCGGGTACGGAGCGGTCTTAGAGCGCACCAATAACGATGAAACGATGTAAGAACCCCGTCATGGCGATGACGGGGTTATGCGCTCAATCAATTATGGGCGAACAACCGGGCGTTGATCGGACGAGCCCCCGTGATCGACTCCAATAGCAGTTCGGCCGTACACTCGATATCTCCGTACGCATTCACGATCGTGTCGATCGAAGCCTCGTATTCCTTATGAACGAAGGGATGGAAGTGGGCGATGAAGATTACCGGAGTCCCCAGCTTCGTCCAGCCCCCCATCATATTCCGCGCCACTTCGTCATGCAGCCGAACGACATTGAGCCCGTAGCTCAGGCGGCTGCCGATCGAACATAGGATGACATCGTACGTTTGCTCGCGGGCGGCTTCGAACAAGGCATCGGGGCCGGGATCAAGCCATTGGTCGACCGTCCCGGCGAGCTTCCCGACCTCTCGCTTCATCCGTTCCCATAGCTCTCCGTAACGCTCGTGATCATTGACGATGACCGCATGAAGAACCTTCGTCTCGGGCGTCATGCGGTAGGGGAGCAGTTCTCCGCGGTCTCTGACGACGGTAATGCTTCGTTCCGAGACCTCCTTCGCTACCGCGGCGTTCGCCGATTTATCGAGAATGAAGCCTCCTTGATCAATGGACGAGGACGAATCATCGAACAGATGGAATTGCTGCTTCAGGGAAACGATTCGGCTAGCCCGATCCCTGAGCGTCTCCAGCGTCAATCTTCCGTCCTTATGCCGCTGCTCCATCTCCTGATAGAAGCGCTCGTCCATTCGCGGGAACAGCAGCATGTCGCAGCCGTTCGTAAGCGCCGCCGCGCAGGCGTCGTAATAATTCATGTAGCCTACGACGCCGCCCATCTCGATCGCATCGGACACGACCAATCCCTCGAAGCCCATCTCCTGCCGAAGCAGGTCGATCAGCAGCTTGGACGATACCGTCGCCGGCGGGTACAGGCCCCGTTCGTCGGGCTCGTCGAAGGCGGGGAGCGCGATATGCCCCGGCATGATCGTCATGGCCCCCCGATCGATCAAGGCTTGGAAGACGCGCCCCGGTCCGTTCCTCCACGCCGCGGCATCGAGCATGAGCTTCGGCGTGGTGAGATGCTGGTCCCAAGAGGAGTAACCGTCCCCCGGAAAATGCTTGATCGTCGCCATCATGCCATGCTCCTGCAGTCCGTCCATGTAAGCTCCGGCGATCTTGATCGCTTGCTCGGGCCGATTGCCGGCGCTTCTCGTGCTTACGACGGGACTGTCGGGATCGATCGCCAAGTCCGCTACCGGTGAGAACGTCCAATTGTAGCCGATCTCGCCGGCTTCCCCGGCGGCGATCCGACCGGCCTTGTAGGCGAGCTCCTCCGAATTCGTCTGGCTTAACCCCATCATCGAAGTGAACTTCGTAGCGCCCAAGATCATGTTGCCGGGACCGCATTCCATATCGCTGACGATGAACGGAGGAATGTCGGACACTTCCTTCAACCGGCGAATGGAGCGTTCCAGCTCCGCGCGTTCCATGGGGTGGAAGAACATCGCTCCGAATTCCTCCAGCTTCTCTGCTCCGATCCGGCCCAAGGTCGGGCAGCAGACTTGCTTCAATAGCCGATGGAAACCCATTTCCTCGACCATGCTCTTGGCTCGGTCCGTCACGATAATACGATACTTCATCGGGAGTGGCCTTCTCTCTTATTTCGAATGGGAAATCGATTGTTTGAGCTGATTGACGTTGTTCTTAAGCGCGTACTCCTTAGGCGTGAGGCCGAACCGTTTCTTGAACAGGCTGAAGAAGTAGGTTTCGTTCACGACCCCGACCTGTTCCACGATTTCGCGTACGCTGAGTTCGCTTCCGGTCAACAATTCCGCCGCTTTGGTCAGCCTCGTCTCGTTAATGAAGTCGGCGATGGATACATGCATGGATTCCTTGAACAGATTGCCGAGACGCCGTTGCGTGATCTTCATCATCGAAGCGATCGAAGCCAGGCATAGCGTCGGTTCGTTGTAGTGCGTCGCGATATATTCGGACACCGTCTCGACGACGTAATGATTGACTTTAGGCGACGCGTCTACGCCTCCTTCGCGGGTTTGCAGCACTTGCCGAAGTGTATCCATGAACGTGTCGAAGATGCCGCTTAACGTCTCGTTCTCCATGATCGGAATCGAGAACGCGGACAGATCGACCGGTAGCGGGGACAGAGACGCGCCGGGTCGCAGTTCCAGCGTTTTTTTGGTCGTTTCCAGCAATCGGAACGTGGAAGCCATCGCGTTGTAGTAGCTGAGCTGAGTCATCTCGTGAAACAGCGGCCTCAAGGCGCGTTCGATCTCGGTCAAGTCGCCTTTGACGATCGCTTCCTGGTAGCGCTCTTCCAGAGGCTTGGAGTAACCGGTGTTAGGGCTGGATTCGTTGACTTGAACGAGCTTCGAATCGATGAACGAATAATGGCCGTAGTGGAACCGATAGACGGATTGTTCCAACGATTTGTTATATAGGGCAGGCAAAGATTCGATACGATTCATCGCAGGACTGAGGGAAGCGGTGAACGTGATTTTGTAATACCGCTCCACGAATTGCTGCGCTTCTTGCGCGAGTGAGGCCGTCTCCTCCTCGAAGCGCCCGTCTTCCGGCGGGAGACTCATAATCAGGGCGACGTGGTCGTCTCTCAGATTCAGGCCTTCGTTCGCGTATTTCTTAGAGACCCATTCCGACACGATATTGATGATGGCGAAGCGAATCGTCTCTTGATCCCGCTCGGAGAAAGTCTGCCGGAAGTGCTTGTAATTATCGATCTTCAAGAGCAATACGGCATAAGTTCCGTCCATGGGCAAGTCGATCTTCGTATCGCGGAAAATATCCGTCATCTCGGCCTGGCCGATGTTCACCTTCTCCGTCAGAAGACGATTGAGCCAATAATGCTTCATGACGTCCTTGTACTGGTACCTCTGCGAATCGAAGAGGTTCAATTGCTCCAAGGAATGCTTATAGACGGAGTCCAGATACGAGATCTCGTCTCTTCCGCCTCGCGGATCGAACGTATGCATGCGTCCGGAGGAGACGGTCTGCACCAGGTTGCCGATCGGGCTGTAGATCTTGCGGGAGATGCTCACGGAAATGACGATGGCGATCAGGAAGACAAGGACCGTAATGAGAACGATACTGGTCTTGAAGCTCTGAATGTATCCATAGACCTCTAACGCGGGCTGCGTCTTCAATAAGGTCATGCCGATGCTGTCGATATAACTGAACGTGACGACGTACGGGGCGCCCATATATTTGACCTTGAAGGAGCCCTCGGTCGCCGCCGAGGGATGGGACTGCTTGTAGTGCGCGAATTTCTCCCGGAACCAGCTCAGTTCGTCTTGGTTACCGACGGGTTGATCGGTATTCACGATGCCGTCGTTCTGATCGAGGAGGATGATGCTGCTCTTCTGCCCGCGATCGTTCATGTTGATCTGCTTGATGTTCTCGAACAACCATCCCGGCTTGACGTTAACGACCAACGCGCTCGGTTTCTTATCGTCCTTCGAGGTTTCGTACATGAAATAGGAGAGAACGTATTCGCTGTCGAGGCGTTCGTTCACGACTTTGTGGATATCGCGGTACACCGGTTTCAGCTTGGGCAGCACTTGGTCGGACGACAGCATGTCCGTCAGCTGCGGATCGTCGAAGAATACGGGGGATCCCGCATTGTAGAATTGATTCAGGCTGCGATTGTAGATGCTGATGGAATGCACGTACGGATAAGGGGACGTTAAGGAAGCGACGGCCGTATTCATGCGGACGATGACGTCGACCATATTCTCTTCTTCGGCGTACATGATCTTATTGACATCTCCGTTTAAGTACATGGATTGAGTGAGCCTGATAAGGGCATCGTTCATCTGGTTCGTATTGTACTCGACTTGGAAAAGAATTTTTTTGCTGTTGTCGGCTTCTCTTTGGACCATTAAGTTCTGCGCGTTCCA
Source organism: Cohnella sp. GCM10027633 (assembly GCF_042675445.1). Classification (NCBI taxonomy): domain Bacteria; kingdom Bacillati; phylum Bacillota; class Bacilli; order Caryophanales; family Paenibacillaceae; genus Cohnella; species Cohnella sp. GCM10027633. The sequence continues at coordinate 77,847 of NZ_JBHTGV010000005.1, forward strand.
ATAGATGACGACCGACAATACGCCCACGATGAATAGGGCGGACGCGCTGAACGACAACGCCATCTTCAAGAGGATTCTCGATTGGATTCTCGTCTTATGCTTCAAGCGTATCATCCCCTTATATGCCTAGTCGAAGTGACAATATATCAGCAGGCGGGAAAAGTAAATACAACGGACAAATCTCGAAGAAACGAACATTAATTAAAGAGTTTATTGCCCTATTCTAACGCCGACAAGCAGGGAGACCGGTCGTCTCTGCTTCTATTCTCGCGTATTCGAAGATAACGACGTAAATCAAAGTATACACGCAAACCGAGTGTCGCTAGATTGAAGGGAACCGATAGAGAGGAGGAATGGAATGGAAACGATTAGGAACCGGAACGGCCTGACGGAGACGAGGAGGAAGCTGCAAAGCGGCGCTCTGACGTTAGGTTATATCGGCGGATCGATAACGGAGGACGGAAGACCGTCGCACAATTGGCCGGAGCCCGTCACGCGTTGGTTCGTTGAAATGTACCCTCAGGCCCGAATCGTCGTCGAGAATGCGGCGATCGGCGCCACGGGAAGCGATCTGGCCTTATTTCGCGCGGAACGCGATCTCATTAACCGCCATTGCGATCTGGTCTTCATCGAATACGCCGTGAATGACTATCTGACGGATTCCGGGAAGCGAATGAAAGCAAGAGAAGGGTTAATCCGCAAGCTGCTTGCGGACGGCCGAAGCGAATTGATTCTGGTCTATACCTATTCCCAGAGAATGTACGAGGACATGTCCCGCAACCGTGTGCCGGATTCGATCGCCGAGTTCGAGCAGCTGGCCGAGCATTACGGGATAAGCTCGGTATGGGCCGGACTTCATGCGTGGGAGGAAGTCGCCAGAGGACGAATGGCTTGGGACGAATGGTTGCCGGACGGCCTGCACCCGACTCATCGGGGCAGCTTGAGCTATGGCCGGAGCGTGATCTCTTTATTGGAACGACAGTTAACGGAACAGCCGCGCGCCGATAAACCCGTACCGAAACAGCCGTTGCCGCAGGCCCTTCATCGGGATCATTGGGAGCATACGGAGATTCTGCCTTTCGCGGAAGTACGACTGGAAGGGCCTTGGACGATCAAGCGGGCGACCGCCCTGATGCCTAGAGTCGATCAGTTGCTATGCACGTCGGCGATCGGGGCGAAGATGTCTTTCACCTTCAAGGGGAGGGGACTGGCTCTTGCGTTCGACTTCGGCAAGAAGTCGTCCGAATTCAAGTATCGGATAGACGGGGGCGAAGTTATTACCTCCAACCGCGATAGGCCGGCATGGTGCGGAGACGGAGGCTGGCTTCGGACGTACTGGATCGCGGACGAATTGCCGGACGGAGAGCATCGTTGCGAGCTCGAGGTCGTTCACGGGGACCGCGACGAATGCAGGGGGACGAATTTTGCATTAGGGATAATCGGAATCGTGAAGTAGGGGGATCTCCCATTGAGACAGCTAGCGTTAAATGACGATTGGTTCGTTCGTTGCGAGGAGCTTCACGCGGGGCCGGAGAAGGCTTCGGAGGTCATGCGGAAGGAGGGCGGCTGGCTCCGCGCTTCGATTCCTTGCGACATCCATATGCCGCTGATCGAAGCGGGGATTATCAAGGAGCCGTTGGAAGGGATGAACTCCTTCGACTGCGAATGGACGCAGTTCAAATCCTGGTGGTTCAAGAAGAGCTTCATCGTCGACCCGGCGTTCATGGCCTGCGAGACGGTCGAATTGACCTTGGAGTCGCTGGACGCCGAGGCGGATATCTTCCTGAACGGCGTCCATCTCGGGCATCATCGCAGCGCCTTCTACCCGTTCGCGAAGAAGGTGAGAGAGGCGTTACGGGAAGGCGAGAACGTGATCGCGGTGCGCGTAACTTCCGGCGTGGAGCACTATAGCGACCAGGATACGGCCTTTCTTCGCCATAACTTGATCGACTGCGAGGCGTACGGAAGAGGAGACAGCCGCAGAACGTTCGTCAGGAAGCCGCAATACGGGTTCGGTTGGGATTGGGGACCTAAGGTGCCGACTTGCGGAATCATGGGGGACGTCACGCTAACCGGATACCGGGAACTCGCCATCCGGGGAGTCAGGGCCTATACGAAGAAGGCGGACGCAAGGGCGGAGCTTCGCGTGGAAGTGGAGATGGAGAGCTTGCGCCCCTTGTCCACGACGGAAGCGACGATAACCGTCGAGGTTCTCGACGGCGAACGCGTCGTCCTTACGCTCGAGGAAGAAGCGTGCGTCCGTTCGGGGATTCATTATCTCGATCTGGAAGGCATCATTGAAGGGGCCAAGCTGTGGTGGCCGAACGGGATGGGAGCGCCTCACCTCTACGAGATTCGGGTTGCGGCGAGGACGGAGCGGGAGAGCGTCCACTTTCCGAGCTTCCGCTACGGCATTCGTTCCGTTCGCTTGCTGCAGGATAGGGTGAACGGCGATGAAAGGCTGTTCGCGGTCGAGATCAACGGCGTCCGTACGTTCGGCAAAGGGGCGAATTGGATTCCGGCCGATTCCGTGTATGCCCGGGTTTCGGACGAGAAGTACGCCACGTTGATCGGGGAGGCGAGGGAGGCCCAATTCAATATGCTGCGGGTGTGGGGCGGGGGCCTCTACGAACGCGATGCGTTCTATCGTCGATGCGACGAGGCCGGCATCATGGTCTGGCAGGACTTCATGTTCGCCTGCGGCCTGTTCCCCGATCACTTGGAATGGTTCCGCCGGGAGGCGGAAGCCGAGATGGACTATCAGACCCGCCGCCTGCGCAACCATCCTTCGATCGTCCTCTGGTGCGGGGATAACGAGGACCATTGGGCGATCGTCCAATGGACCGCGGAAGGCCGGAAGCCGCCCTTCTTCGGAGGCGCGATTCTCTATAACGAGCTGGCACCGCGGACCGTCAGGCGCAACTGCCCGGACATTCCGTATTGGAACGGATCCCCCTACGGCGGAGAGCAGCCGAACGATCATCGCATGGGAGACGTGCACCATTGGCACGAAGGCATGATGAGCCCGGTCATGGAGAAGCGCATTACGCCCGAGGAATACGATCGCTTGGACGCCAAGTTCGTCTCCGAATACGGTTACGTAGGGCCCGGCCGTAAGTCCTCGATCGAGCGCTACCACGGCGAAGCGCCGCTGGATCGGAACGGGGACATCTGGAAGTATCACAATAACTTCTTCGAGAAAGAAACCGTCGCCGCCGGCGTAAGCAAGCATTATATCGATGCCGACGGCTTGTCGATCGACGACTATCTGCACTATGCGGGCGTGTGCCAGGGACTCATGTACGGCTATTCGCTGGAATCGTTCCGGTATCGGGAGCGATGCTCCGGCGGCCTGTTCTGGATGTATAACGATTGCTGGGGCGAAGTCGGGTGGTCGATCATCGATTATTACGCGAAACGCAAAATCGCCTATTCCTACGTCAAGCGGGCGTTCGATCCGGTCAAGCTTATCGTTCGCCGGGAAGGCGACGTCGCGAGAACGATCGGGATCAACGAAACCCCGGAGCCGATTCGGCTGGAGGCGGAGGCGGGGTATCTGTCCTTCGACGGGCGACGGCGCGATACTCGTCCAATTACGATCGAGCTGCCTCCTTATTCGCGCAACGAGGTCTTGTCGTTGCCGTTAGGCGAGTACGATTATCTGCGAGGAACGATGGTCGTTATTCCGGCCGAGCATCATCGTCGGAAGCATGGGGTCGCGCCGGCAGCGCTTCGAACGGACGTCTTCCGCAAGCTGACCGTTCCCGAAGCGAAGCTATCGATTACGTCTTTCCAAGCGCGCGATAACGAGGCGACCTTCACGGTTCGTTCGGACGTATACGCTCACGCGGTCCACTTCGGCTTGGACGACGGCGCGAGGCTGTCCGACGAGTACTTCGATCTGCTTCCGGGCGAGAGCAGGCAAGTGACCGTGCACGGGGTCGATGCTTCGTTCGATAGCGCGAGTCTTCGGCCGACGTGCATTAACAACAACTAAGGCAAATCGAATGTTCCGGGAGGATAAGCAATGGGTACAGCAAGCGAGAAGTCGGCTCTGAAGAGAGTCACGTTGGAAATGAGTCTGAAGCCGTTCACGAGCATGGAGCCGTCGGCCATCGATCGCGTATGCGAAGAGGCGATTCGGCAATGGCTGCCTCTGATCGGATTGGCGGATAGCTGCTCGATGCTTCTCTGGGTGGCGGACGGCAGCGAGATCTTAACCTGGAACGGCGACTTCGACGGCGAGATCGAATGGGGCCGGTATATCGGATTCGCCAACGAAGAGAAGTTCGGCCATATTAAGAGCAAAGACGATCCCGCGGTCGCCAAGCTATATCGGGATAACCCTTGCCGGATCACCTACGGGGACTTGCGGTATATCGTCGCGGCGTTCAAACGGATCGCCGACCTGAAGTTCGGCATTCGCATGGCGGTGGGCGCCACCTTCGACGCCGGGCCCGAGTTCGCGTATTCCGACTTCAAGTACAAGGATCATCCGGAGATCAACAAGGCCGAGCTCGGCGGGCAATACGTCGCGTTGAGAGCGGACTATACGGTCGTCTGCACGTGGTCCAAGCTGCGCGAGGACAAGGTCGCGTATGCGGCGTTCCCGGACGGAATACCCGAGGGCACGCCGTTCGGCCGGTTCCTGGGACGGCAATGCGCAAGCTTCCTGCCGGCGCTCGGGTTCGATTACATCTGGTTCTCCAACGGCTTCGGGTTCTCGTACTTCCCCTGGACGTATCTCGGCGCGAACTTCGACGGGACGACGCTGCCGCTGGCCGATTACGAGGAATTGTCGGGCAAGATGCTCTCCTTCTGGGAATTGTTCAAGCAGGAGTGCCCCGGTTACCGGATCGAGGTTCGCGGCACGAACTTCGGAACGGGCATGGACTTGGCGAAGGATTTCATTCCGCTGAAGCAGTTGTACGAGTCCGGATACATCGAGTATCCGCCTCCGAACTCGCCATGGGGCGCGCTGAACTTCGACTTCGGCCTGGAAGTGACCGCTTATATGTCGCGAATAGCCGTCCTTCCCGGAGAGACGTATCCTTACCGCTTCTACGCGAACGATCCGTGGTTCTGGCAGAATCCGTGGCGGGATCTGTACGACAGGGAGCCTCACGATATCTATTGCCCGCTGTCCGTCGCCAGAATGAACGCGCAAGGGGAATTGGAGAATCCGGGCATCGTGGAGATCTTGACCGTCGATACGGAGAAAGGCGAATTGATCGAGACCTGTCCGCAGGAGGTCATTCCGCATATTCGCAAGGCGATCGAAGACTTCCCGGACGAACCGGGCATTCTGACGTGGCTGTATCCTTTCGGAGAGTACCATGCTTCCGTAGCCGAGTCGGCCGACCGTTCGAGAAGCATCCTCTTCGAAGAGTGGTTCGTGCGCAACGCGGTCAACGAAGGCTTGCCGCTGAATACGGTGCTTAACACGGACGACTTCAGGGGCATGGGCGAAGCCGGCCGAAGGAAACTGCATCGAACGGTGATATTCACGCCGACCTCGTGGTTGAACGCGGGGAATGCCGACGATCTTCTGGCTTACGTTCGCGACGGAGGGCAAGTATTATTGTACGGACCGGCGCTCGACCCTGCCCTGCAAGAGCTGTTGAACGTGCGACAGGAGAAGGGCCTCGAAGGAGAAATGGACGTTTCGATCGCGCTGACCGAGGATTCCATCGCGGATAACGGCCCATCGACGTTCGTCATCGATCATGATCCGCTTATCGGCGGCGGCGGAATCGGCGAAGCGATCGCGGATGCGGGCGATCCTTATACGCGCGTCTGGTCGGTCGCGAAACAAGACGGACAAGAACGCGTCATCGCCTTAACCCGACAGTGTCCGGAATGGAACGGTGGGAAGGTAGGCTGGGTTCGCGGATCGTTGCCGTTCCAGAGGGGCAACGTCACGGATTTGCCCGTCAGACAATCGAGTCGCTATAGGGACGTGTCGGTGCTCGCCCGTTACGTGCTATCGCAATTCGGGTATTCCCTCCTGCAAGAGAAGCAAGATGCCGCCTCTAAGCCGGCATTGCTGTTCATCGCCCGCCATGACAATGGATTCCTCTTCACCGGCTGCCGCCAGGATACGTCCGTAGCTCTGAAGATGCGATTCCCCGACGGCGTTCCAATCCTTATCGGCCAGACGACGAAGGTAGGCGAAGGCTCGTCCTTATATTCGATGGATAAGACCTTCCACGACGAATGCCGCCTATTCGTCCGTCAATCGAACGGGAGCTTGGTATCGTGCAGAGAGCATTCGCCGATGCCCACGCCGAACAAGAGCTCGACCCGTCTGCTCGCGGTTACCGGACTAAGAGAGGCCAGCCTGACGATCTACCCGCCGCTGGCCGCTCTCCGAGCGGCAAGGGTCGAAGTCAAATGCGGTAACGGTTATCTGGAGCTGGGGGATTATGCGTCGAGCGATTGCATCAAGCTCGATCACGTAGACGGCGCAATCGAGATTTCCTGGTAAACGCCCTGCAGAACGAAGAGTCTCGCGGTCGATTCATCGCCCGCCGAGGCTCTTTTTCGATACCCGGAAGCGCGCGTTCAGGCCATTATCGAAGTTTCGTGCATATATCGGAGTCCCCTAAAGCCCGGTTTTCCGCCGAAAAAGCATTATTCGAAGAAACGGACAAAGTTCAAAATATACGGATCGCGCCGAGTGTCCTATCGTTGGGGTATCACCTCGAGCAAGGAGCAAGCCAATGAAAACGTTGAGAAAAAACTACGGGTTAACCCTACTGGCATTGCCGGGCATCGTGCTGCTCTTCATCTTCGATTACGTTCCGTTGTATGGATTGCTGCTTCCTTTCAAGGACTACAAATACAATCTGGGAATCTGGAACAGTCCGTGGGTAGGCTTCGACAACTTCGAGTTCCTGTTCAAGGGCGACGTCCTGCGAAGAGTGCTCAGGAACACGATTCTGTACAACTTCGTGTTCATCGCGCTAGGTACGGCGGTCTCGGTCGTCGTCGCGCTGCTTCTTCGGGAAGTCGGCAAGAAAGCCGTGAAGGTGTATCAGACGGTGTTGTTCATTCCTTACTTCATCTCGTGGGTCGTGGCGGGCTTCGCATTCCAAGCGCTCTTGAACATGGACTACGGGGTGCTCAACAAAGGGTTGGCGTTGTTCGGAATAGAGCCGGTCATGTGGTATAACGATCCGACCTATTGGCCGTACATTCTCATCCTCGTGGCGATATGGAAGGGACTCGGTTACGGGGCGGTCATCTACTACGCGGCCATCATCGGAGTCGACACGGAGTATTACGAAGCCGCGAAGATCGACGGCGCGACCAAGCTGCGGCAGGCGGTATCCATTACGATTCCGATGATCATGCCCATTATCGTCATGATGGTCATCCTGCAGATCGGCAAAATCTTCTATAGCGATTTCGGTCTCTTCTACAACGTGACGATGAATTCCACGTTGCTCTACCCGACCACGGATGTCATCGATACGTTCGTCTATCGCTCCCTGGTCGATCTGGGCGACATCGGCATGGCCGGAGCCGCGGGCTTCTTCCAATCGGTGGCCGGGTTTACGCTCGTCATCCTGACCAATTACGTCGTCAAGAAAATCAACTCCGACAATTCGTTATTCTAAGGAGAGAGTATCCGCCATGTCTACGCCGACTAATCCGCTCGCTCGCTCGCCTTATATAGGAAGCCGAATGATCATTCATTGCATCTTTCTTCTGGTATGCTTCGTCTGTATGTATCCGTTCTTGGTCGTCTTGGGGACGTCGTTCCAGAACGAGAGCGAAATCCTGATCTCGGGTTACGCCGTCTTCCCTAAAAATTTCGATCTGGCCGCGTATTTCGTCATCCTGCACAATCCCGGCGTCTTGCTTAACGCGTATATGGTCAATATTTATACGACGGTAATCGGGGCCGTAGCGGGACTCTGGATCACGACCAGCTTCGCCTTCGCGATCTCCCGGAAGGACTATGCGTTTCGGAAGCAGCTATCGTTCTATGTATTCTTCACGATGCTGTTCCAAGGAGGGATGGTTCCCTCGTACATTCTGATGGTAAGCTGGTTGGATCTGAAGAATAACATCCTGGCGCTGATTCTCCCCTTCCTCATCACCGGCTGGCACGTATTGCTGATGAAGGGCTTCCTGCAATCGCTGCCGGACGCGCTGTTCGAGTCGGCCAAGATAGACGGAGCGAACGAGTTCAGGATCTTCACGCGCATCGTTCTGCCGCTTACCAAGCCCGCGCTTGCGACGCTCGGCCTGTTCCTGGTGCTGCAGTATTGGAACGATTGGTGGCTTACCTTGTTGTATATCGATAACGAGAACTTGATGAAGCTGCAGTATCTGCTCATTCGCGTACTGCGCAACATGGAGTTTCTGAATAGTGCCGAGGCCATCCAATACGGATTGGTTAAGCCGGGACAGCAAGTCCCGAGCCTCAGCGCGCGGATGGCGATGTGCATTCTCGCGGCCGGGCCGATGTTGGTCGTCTTCCCGTTCTTCCAGAAGTATTTCGTGCAAGGGTTAACGGTAGGTTCCGTCAAAGGATAGCTTGCGCTTGGGATCAATACGGGCGCATGGATCCGCGGTCCTGCGACTGTTTGATATAGATTCATATACCTATAAACCAGGGAGGCCTTTGCATGAAATTAGGCAAGTTCAAAGTAGAGAATAAGTTGGGCGTTATTCTATCGGCGGGCATGCTAGCTCTCGCGATAAGCGGATGCAGCTCGAAGAACGACAACGCAACGGAATCAAGCCCGGCCGCAAGCGTAAGTCCGTCGTCGCCAGCTGCCAGCCAAGCGGCGGATCCGATGGATGAATTCGTCGACGTAAGCTGGTATATCCGCAAACCGATCGACACGATCAAGGATCAGGAAGCAATCGAGGCGGAAGTCAACAAGGGCATCAAGGAAGCCATCAACGCGAACTTGCACATCAACTTCATCGACGCGGCCAGCTGGGACGACAAGATGAAGCTCATGTCGGCGTCCGGCGACGATTACGATCTCGCGTTCACCGCGAACTGGACGAACGCGATCGACTTGAACGTGCAGAAGGGCGCGTTCCTGCCGCTTGACGATCTGCTGAAGGAATACGGCCAGGATATTCTCGCGAAAGTCGACGAGCGCGCTTGGAAAGCGGTCACTTATAACGGCAAGATCATGGCCGTCCCAAGCCAGAGCCCGTTCTCGACGCCGGGCGGCATCGTATTCAAGAAGGACTTGGTCACCAAGCATAACTTCGATTATGCCAACGTTCATACGCTGCAGGATCTGGAGCCGTATCTGGCCCTCATCAAGCAGAACGAACCGGGCATCACGCCTCTGCTCGTTACCAAATCGGTGAATGCCCCGGGCGATTACGTCACCGACCATACGAACATTACCAAAGGCATCCGCTACGACGAGATTGCGGGCAAAGCCGTGTGGGAGCTCGATATTCCGCAATTCATCAATAATTACCGCACGATGAGCGAGTACTACAAGAAAGGCTACGTGGCTAAGGACGCGGCCATCAAAACGGACTTCATCGCCGAAGCGAAAACCGGGAAATACGCGGTCATGCGCGATTCCGGCGGCTATACGGAGGACGGCTCGAAATCGACGGCGCTATTCGGTTACCCGACCGTGGAGTCGCTCGCGAGCTACCCGATGATCGGCACGCCGAATATGGTGACGGCGGCGACGGCCATCAGCGCGACGTCCAAAAATCCGGAACGGGCGATGCAATTGCTCAATCTGGTGTGGAAAGACAAGAAACTGTCCAATACGCTCGCCTACGGTCTGGAAGGGAAGAACTATACCGTGAAATCGGGCGCCGGAACGGACAGTCCTTCCATCGAAGCGAAGAGCGGCGCGGAGCAAACTTGGGCGATCTGGCATAACTGGGTCGGACCGTTGTGGGATCAGTGGGATTCCAACTGGAACTCGACGGCTTCGCTCGAACGGATGCAGAAGAACAACGACGAAGCGAAGACGTCGTCCATCCTCGGGTTCCTCTTCAACGGGGAAGTCGTTAAATCCGAAGCGGCGCAAGTTAACGCGGTATACTCCGAGTTGTGGCCGGTCATGCAGACGGGATCGATGCCGGACTACGACAAATTCGTAGCCGATATGAGACAACGGTTGACGGATGCGGGCTTGGATACAATCCTGGCCGAAGTACAGAAGCAAATCGACGCTTGGAAAGCGCAAAATCAATAATAGTGAAGTTACGAGGCTGCTAAGGCTTCCACCGTAGCGGTGGAAGCCTTAGGTTTCGATTGGGCCTTACAAGGCAGAAACGGAGGATCCGTATGGGCAAGACAACCATCCGCGCTATCGTCTTCGAGCAAGAGAATCAGGTCGGCTTCGGCGAATTCGAATTACCCGATAGGAAGGAAGATCAAATGCTCGTCAAGACGCGCTACACCTTCGTCTCTAGCGGTACGGAGACTCGCGTACTTGGCGGCCACTACGGCGCCGCGGGCAAGTTTCCGCTCATTCCTGGGTACGCCGCCGTCGGCGAAGTGGTCCGCTTGGGGCAGGAAGTCAAGGGGTACCGCGTAGGAGATTACTTAAGCTATAATCCGCAGACGGGTCCGGCGGGCATCCATTCGCAATGGGGCGGTCAGGCGAGCTACCATCTCGTAGGGATGTCGGACAAGCCGGTCGTCTTGCCGAAGGATGCCGATCCCTTGGACTATGCCGCGAGTCAAGTGGCGGCGATCAGCTTGAGAGGCGTCATGGCGGCGCAACCGCAGCCGGACGAGTGCGCCGTGGTCATCGGACAGGGGGCGATCGGCGCGTTCTCCGCCGGATTCCTTGTCGGCAAGGGATGCAAGGTCATTGCGGTCGATCTTGCCGAAGCCAGATTGCAACGCTCCTTAAGCTACGGCGTCCATGCCTGCGTGAATGCGTCCGACCCGGACGTCGCCGAGCGAATTCTCGCTTATTGCGACGGCGGAGCGAACATCGTCGTCGAAGCTTCGGGCTCCAAGCAGGGGGCGGCGCTGGCGCACAAGCTTATCCGGAGAACGCCGAACAATTACCGGGACCCGAAGACGTATTACGTGAACCCGATATCCGGATTGATCGGTCACTGGCCGCGCATCGTCTATCAAGCCAACTATCTGGATCGGTTGAGCCTGGATCCTAGGCACGATCTGAATTCGGAAGGCGTCCTCCTGCTTATGCCGGGCGACCGGGGGGCGGAAGATCGGTTGAACGCGGTAGAGGCGATTCGGAACAAGCTCATCGATCCCAAGCAGTATATCGATCGCGTCGTTCCTTATACGGAGGCGCCTCTCGCGTACGAGCAATTGCGGCTGCACCCGGACCAAGTATTCTCTGTCGTCTTCGATTGGTCCGAAGCGAGATAGATGAGCCAAGGAGGATGGAGCGATTCAGATGGTTAGCATGCAGAGGGCGGAAGCGTTCGTGTTCGTGAAGGAAGAGCCGTCGCCTCTTCGATACCGGCCGTTGCCCGGACAAGCGTTGGAATTGCGCAGCCATTCGGACCCGGCCCATCCGGGTAACGTTCGCTTCGAGGAAGGCAAGGATTACATCGTCGCTTATGACGAGGGATCAATTCGTCGAGTGGTGGGAAGCCGCATTCCGGACGGTTCTCGCCATCCTTTGTACGGAGTGTGCCCGTTCGACCAAGCGAACTATCCGGACTACAGCAATCGGGCCTATACGGTATACGCGGATTATCCGATCGAAGCCGGCCAGAACGAAGCGAGCGTGACGGTCGCGGACGTGGAACGATCCGGGCTGCTCGATCGCTTAACCCGCAAGCTCGCTCGAGGAGAAGAAGCCGTCTACGTCATTTACGGCGATAGCATCAGCGTCGGCAGAGAAGCGAGCGAGCCAAGGCTCGCCTATGGCAATCGGCTCGCGGAGCAGTTAAGGCGTCTATACCCCGGCGGCCGTCTAAGCGTCGTTAACCTGTCGGTCGGCGGAGAGTCGAGCATTGGCGGCGTTAACCGGGTGCAGGCCGACGTGATTCCGCTAATGCCGGATTTGGTGTCGATCGGCTACGGCATGAACGACCAGTACAAGCTCGATAACGGCAACGGCGTACCGTTGGAGGATTACGAGAAGAACCTTCGCCTCATGATCGATACGATTACCGAGAAGTGCGGCAGCGACATCGTATTGGTATCCCCTTGCGAGCCGAATCCGAACTGGCTGTACGCGAGCGGAGATATCCATCTGTATGCCGAGACGATACGAAGGTTGGGCCGGGAGTACGGGGTGGGAGTGGCAGACGCGCATGCCTTATGGCGGCAGGAGCTCGCCGCGGGCAAGACGCCGGAGAGCTTGCTCCTCAATAACATCAATCATCCCAATGATTACGGTCATTGGATCTATAGCCGCGCGTTCGCGATGATGTTGAAGTAGTTGTGGCGAATCACCGCGCATTACAAGAAGAACCGCAGCCGCTGCGGTTCTTTGCTTTAGGTTTAACGTTACCGAAATGTGAGCGCGGCGTCAGCGAAAAGCGGTTTAACTAATCCTCGACTTAAGTTACGATTATTAGTGGCAATAATAGTAATCGCGGTCGATCGTCTGCACTAGCCAACGGAGGTGCAACATGGAAGAGGACTTTGCATGCCTGTACGTGATTCGGGGAGAACCATACCGCTCGGGCACATGCGTGAATCTAAGCGCGGATGAAACGTTAGTCGGCAGGGTGTCCCACTTGGTCATTCCGGATCTGACCTTCACGAATGCGTTCATTTCCCGGAAGCATTTCATTATCCGCAAGGAGCATGACCAGGCGGTGCTGTACGACTTGGGGAGCCGTCACGGCACGGAGATCAACGGCGCAAGGCTAACGCCGCACACGCCGTATACCCTTAACAACTTCGATATTATTAAGCTCGCCAAGGGAATGATCGTCCTTCACTTTTCATACTTATTCGCCGAGCAGACTCTCGAATTCGAACCGTTGAGCCTGACTAAGCAGCTGGAAATCCCGGAATCCCGACCTACGATCCATTGGGAGAAGAGAGAATGCGTGGTTGGAGACAAGCGGATTCCGATGTCGGACAAAGAATATTCGCTTATTCGCGTGCTTCATGAGAAAGCGAACCAGCTCGTTACGCTCGAGGAGATTCGATCCAAGGTCTGGCCGGAACGTTCGCTCGGGGCGAACGGTTTCTCCGACGTATCTCTCGACGAACTGAACGCTTTGGTGTACCGGATTCGCAAAAAATACGGCAAAGACACCTTCCTTATTAGCGCGGTACGCGGCAACGGCTACGTACTCGAATCCGAATTGAAATCGTCCTAACGAAAGCGGGTATCTTCATGAGATATATCCAGATGGAGACTTCAGGCTCGTTGAACGGAACGGTACATATACCGGGAGCCAAGAACAGCTCCCTTGCCTTGCTAGCCGCCGCTTGTCTGGCAGACGATGTCGTAACGCTCGGAGGAATTCCGCGCATCGAGGATGTAGGCATCATCGCGGGAATCAGTCGGGATATCGGCATGGCGTTCAAGCAGGAAGGCGGCACGATCGTCATCGACCCGCGCAACATTCACAGCGCCGTCATCGATCCGGGCAAAGCTTCGAGATACCGGGCTTCTTACTATTACGCGGGCGCGCTGTTGTCCAAGTTCGGCAAAGTCACGATCGGATTCCCGGGAGGCGACGATTTCGTCTCGAGACCGATCGATCAGCATCTTAAAGTTTTCAAAGCGCTCGGGGCGAAGGTTCATATTTTCGAGGACTATTACGTAGTCGAAGCAGCGGAACTGACGGGAGCGGACATTTATTTCGATATGCTCACTTCCGGCGCGACGATCAACGCGATGCTGGCTGCGGTTCGTGCAAGAGGACGTACGATACTGCACAACGCGGCTTTGGATCCGGAGGTGGTTGATACCGCCGCGTTCTTGAACCGGCTCGGCGCTCGGATCTACGGGGCGGGAACGGCGCGTATCCGCATTGAAGGCGTCCCTTATCTGAACGGGGGAGCTCATTCGGCGATTCCGGACCGATTGATCGCAGGGGCTTTCCTGATGGCGGCCGGAATCCACGGGGGGCGGGTTACCGTCAAGGATGTCATTCCCGAGCATCTGGGCGCTTGCCTCGCCAAGATGGAGGAAATCGGGATGGATGTGGAGCGCGGCGAGAACCACATTACGGCAAGTCGCGCCGGCTCGATCAAGGCGACGCGGATCCGCGCGGGCATGTACCCTGGATTCGCCACCGATCTGCAGCAACCGATGACGGCGCTGTTGCTTCAGGCCAAGGGCAAGAGCATCGTTACGGACCGCGTCTTCCCGAAGCGATTCGCTCACGTGCCGCAATTGCGGCGGCTCGGCGCGGAGATCGAGCTGCGCAGAGAAAGCGCCTTTATCCGCGGGGGTCTACCGCTGCAAGGCGGATGGGTGCACGCTACGGACGTGCGCGCGGGCACGTGCCTGATTCTAGCCGGGTTAGCGGCCGAGGGCCGTACGTGTATAACGGGCGTCGAGCATATCGAACGCGGATACGAGGATGTCGTCGGCAGCTTCCAAGCGATCGGCGCCAAGCTATCGATGCGTGAACTGGATGCGCAGGAATCGCCTGCCCGGAACCGTATGAATCGTATGTGATTCGAACTTGGTTAGTCGTGTTGTCACATAACGCGTTCCCGTATTGTCTATAATCCGTACAGACAAATTACAGGAATGGAGAGATTCGCATGAACGCAAGGTTCGACTTCTACAAAGCCAATCCGGAGGTTAGAGCCGCGATGCTGAAGCTGGAGGAGTTCATCGCCGGCAGCGGACTCGACAAACGGTTATACGAGTTCATTAAGCTACGCGCATCGCAGATCAACGGCTGCTCGTATTGCATCGATTCCCATGGGGCAGATTTGATTAAAATGGGGGAGTCCGTTCAGCGGCTGCTGCTTCTGCCGGTCTGGCACGAGGTGACGATCTACTCCGAGGAAGAACGCGCCGTGCTGGCGCTGACCGAAGCGGTCACCAAGATCTCCGAAGCCGGCGTGCCGGACGACGTGTACGAGCAGGTGCGGAAGCACTTCGACGAGCGTCAGTTCATGGCGCTGATCATGGCGATCAACACGATCAACAGCTGGAACCGCATCGGGATCTCGACGAGACTGTTGCCGGCCGCGAGATAGATAAGCATGAATAATCGCAACGTTAAGACCCGCACACTGATGCGGGTCTTAAACATTTCTAAGGACGGCGCGCCCGATACGATTCGAAACAACATAGATTGAATCATGCACAATGAACCTCTCGATATTTAGGTGGTCCGACAAAATCGCGCGGATCGATTGACTCGTTGGTCGAATCGAAGAATAATGAGTCAACGTTAACTTCATTAGGAGAGTGGGATAGATGGGGAGCGGGATGACGATCGGGAGTCGCGCCATGGTAGCTTCTCCTCATGCGGGGGCGAGCGAGGCGGGGGCGGAGGTTTTGCGCAGGGGCGGCAACGCTTTCGATGCGGCGGTAGCCGTAAGCGCGGCGTTGGGCGTCGCGTACCCGCACATGACGGGGTTGGGCGGCGACGCTTTTTTCATGCTTTACGAAGCTGGCTCCGGAGAGCTTGTCGGTTATAACGGCTCCGGAAGGGCGGCGGCGGACGCAACGATCGGCGCATACGCGAATCGGGGGTTGGAGGCGATTCCGAAGCGCGGGCCGTTAAGCGCGATAACGGTGCCGGGGATGGTCGACGCTTGGGAGCAGGTTTGGGCGCGTTACGGCCGATGTTCTTGGGAGCAGGTGTTGGAGGCTGCCGTCGGGTACGCGGAACTTGGTTGTCCGGTGTCTCCGAATTTGCGCGAGTGGATCGTCCGCGATGAATCCGATATAAGGGCGAACGCGGCAATGGCGGACGTGTTCCTCCCGGGAGGAACGATTCCCGCGATCGGCGACATGATCGTGCAGCCGGATTTGGCGAACGCGCTGAAGGCGATTCGGGCCGGCAGGAGCGAGGCGTTCTACCGGGGCGAATTGGCGAGGAGCATCGCGAAAGACGTCCGGGAAGCGGGGGGATTCTTGGGCGAAGGGGATTTTGCCGCGCATCGCGGGGCCTGGGTTAAACCGATCCATACGGATTACCGGGGTACTCGAATCTATCAAATGCCGCCGAACTCTCAAGGATTTACCGTCCTCATGATGCTGAATATTTTGGAGCGCTTCGACCTGACGTCCATTAAGAGAGGGTCGGCGGACTTTTATCATCTTATGGCGGAGGCCGTCAAGCTCTCGTTCCGGGATCGGGACCTTTATTTGACCGACCCGGAATTCGCGGATATTCCGCTGGACGATCTGCTGTCCAAGGCCTACGCGAAGCGTCTGGCGGCCTCGATCGACCCGAATGCCGCGAGCGGAAGTTTGTCCGCTCCGATGGGGCAAGATACTGCCTATGCGGCCGTCGTAGATGAAGAAGGCAATGCGGTTTCGTTCATTCAAAGTCTTTATTTCGATTTCGGTTCCTGTTATATGCCGGGAGGGACCGGCGTCATTCTGCAGAATCGCGGCTCTTACTTTTCATTGGATCCGGCTCACGTGAACGCCTTGGAGCCGGGTAAAAGAACGTTCCATACGCTCATGCCCGCGATGGCGTTCAAGAACGGCCTGCCTTGCCTGCTATTCGGCACGCAGGGGGGAGAAGGGCAGCCGCAAACCCAGCTTTCGATCGCCACGGGCGTTCTGGACTACGGCTTCACGGTGGAGGAAGCGATCGGGCAGCCGCGCTGGGTGTTCGGCAGGACGTGGGGGCAAGATAGCGACAGTCTCAAAATCGAGGGGAGAATCGCGGAGGAGGACGTGAAGGCGCTCGAGCGGAAAGGGCATCGCGTCGAAGTCGTGCGGGAGTGGGATGGGCTCATGGGTCAGGCGCAGGCCATTTGGATCGACAGGGAGAACGGGCGTCTTCACGGCGCGGCGGATCCGCGGGGCGACGGCATGGCAATCGGGTGGTGAGAGGGTGACGGGGCGGCGGTCGCGCTGCTTGCCTACGATTTCAAACCTCATCGTTATGGACGCACCGGACGAATCCTCGCCCCAAAGTACGATTCCTCTCGCATATCCATGAACACAAAAAGAACCACGCGGTCGCGTGGTTCTTAGTACTTGTAAGGTGGCGGCCCCGAGATGAATTGAACATCCGACACCACGTTTAGGAAACTGGAGATCGCGGGGCTATCCTTTTGTATTACCCCAATACTTCAAGCCTTTCCCTGACGCGGTCAAGCCGGTGTCTAGCTGTTGTCACGATACTCAAAGTAAGTACTTTCAATGGTTCTGTGACGTCGGGAATTACAGAGGGAGACACAATATCAAATTGGCAGGAAACCAAATAATTTCACGAATACTAATATAATTGTAAACACAAAAGTAAAATCTCAAGATTTATAGTGATTTCGTGCAGATGTAAGTCGCTGACTTGACTGTTGCAAAAACTTATCGTCCAGGAATTAAGACTAAAGCTATTTCTTTAGAAGCTTCGTCAAAAGAATAAACAGAAGAAGGACAACGCTTTTGGATGGAGAAATTGTTGGGCAAATCATCGTTTAGGTGTATCAAGCCGTTATTCGAAATTCTGAGGCATCTTAAGAGCCGTGCCTAAACTGTCTTTAACCAGTACTACTACAGGTGTGCCCATTTTCGGTTTTCAAGCAGGAAATCGAGCAGTTTAGTAAGTTACTAAGTCCCGAGTTAAATCACCTTTGCTTAAAGATCCACTTGATCCTCGACGAAAAGAAATGGTGCATAAAGAGAAATCGATGTCTTCTCGAATTAATTTTACAAATTCCTTAAAACACTACCATAATTGGCTAAAAACTTCGTTGTCATGTTTATCCAACCCAATGAGTTGTTCTAGTTTGTGGTTTTTTTCACTTACAGAATAGGTTAAATAACTTCTCTTCGTTTGTGTCAAAGAAAAAATATTATTAGTTAAGTCTGAGAACCTAATAATTATAGTTGTTATTCTAGGATCATTCACTGTACCAGATATAATTTCATATCTCCGTTTCAAAGATTCATCTAAGTCACCAATCACCTGTAGTTTAGTAATTGGTGACTTAGTATCTCTTTTCGTTTGTTCAAATCTTTTAATGACATATCTATTCTTTGACTTGACTGCGTAGCCGGATCCTTCATAACTAGTATTATCGGCAACAAACGTATACGCCAAAAATATATGATTCTGTTCGAAATATTTTATTTCATTTACATTAAACTCTGTAACATTTCCAATATCTATTGTTGCCTTTTTTTCCATTTCATTAAACAAATCTTCTTCTGTACTTTCGATTGTTCCATCTCTATTATCAATACCAGTGCTACACCCTTGTCCTTGTAGCAGAAGAATTAAAACAAAAATAACAGTCAATAGGTTCTTCATTATAAATGTCTCTCCTCAAACACTTATATTAGGATAGAGATGATTCAAAGTTAATTATCCTCACTTTTTTTCTTTCGTGCTTCCAGTTACTTGAGATTTGGATAGATGAACTAATAATTTTTGATTCTATATCCTTTGGAGAAAATTTTGGGTATTTTGCTTTTAACAATATTGCAAGTGCAGTTGCAACTGGAGCTGCAAGTGAAGTTCCAGTTTGATTCATAATTAAATACTTGCCATTAGTATATGAAATAGTGGGTATACTTTCGCCAGGCACATAAATATCTATACGATCATTATAAGTAGAATTCTGAAGAATGTTATACTCCTCATCCAAAGCCCCCACAGAAATTAATCCTTGTATTTGAAAGGATGCAGGATAGTTATATTGATTACTGCCACTATTCCCCGCCGAACATATTATTGTTACTCCATTAGCAATAGCAGTCTTAATGCTTTCAAATAACGTCGGGTCATCAGCAAATGTTCCCATGCTTATATTAATAATGTCGACCCTCTTACTAAGAATAGTTATAGCCTCAGCCAGACTCTTGGCATTTATATCAGTATCCGCTAAATTATATCCAATAAGATCGATTCCCGGAATTACCCCTAAATAGTCTAGTCCATCAATTTTTTTAGATGCTATAATACCGGATACAAACATCCCATGCATGTTTGTGGGTTGTTTGATGATTTCATTACTAATAATTTCCATACTAATCCCTGGAAAATTATGAATTAATCCTGAATCAATAATTCCAACTCTGATTTTCTTTACTTTTTCTAAACTAATATTGGTCTTTAATGGGATGTTATTAATTGTATTTAACTGTGAACTTCCCAGTGTATTAATTGTAAACATTTCAATGTGAGATTCAAACTTTGCTTTTTTAATAAGAAATAACAAAAAGAAAATTAACAAAGTGAGAAAGAGAACTTTACTAGTTTTATTAAGTAAACTACCCAATGAGGATTCCCCTTATTTATAAGCAATTCCCTCACAG
Source organism: Cohnella sp. GCM10027633 (assembly GCF_042675445.1). NCBI lineage: Bacteria > Bacillati > Bacillota > Bacilli > Caryophanales > Paenibacillaceae > Cohnella > Cohnella sp. GCM10027633. Next base: position 97,220 of record NZ_JBHTGV010000005.1, read on the forward strand.
TGAGGGAATTGCTTATAAATTTCATTTAAAATTATGCATATTTTCCAGCGAAATAAAAGATACTTGATTCTCCGTTAGCTTCTACAATTGCATACTGATGCCACTGTCCGCCGGTGGTAACACTTATTCCCAATCCAAAGTAAGAAGCGGTGAATGCACCTGTAACTTCCATCCATGCGTCTGTATATCCTTGTACATACTTATTTAAACCACTTCCCGAGGATTTTGGGGACCCAATATTTTCCGACTTAACTAGCGCTACTCCATAAGCTGCAGTAACTCCTGTATTGTTGGTTATATTTAATGTCGATCCTTGAAGAGAACCATCGGAGTATGTAGTTGCTACATAGTTGAATGATATTGTGTCTTTAACTTTAGACCAGCTCACAACTGCATCGAACTTCCATTCTAGCCAAGCGTTATAGTATTTGGTAGTCGTGGGCCATTGATAACCGTTGTCGTAATATGCTTTTCCAAATTCGTAATTGACGCAGGTGGATGAATTCCAATTACCAGAGATATGAGGGGTTACATTATTGCAAGCGGTATTGGTAGTTACTTGAGAATTATTAACATCTTGTACTTCTTCTACCCCTGTACTTACGCTGATTGAACTTCCATCAGCGAATTCCAAAGTAAATTTTTGTGGCATTTTTCCTTCTTTTTTGGCATATTTGTCAAGATACTTTTGCATTTCCTTTTGGCCATTTTCCCTTAAATTGATCTCTGATAGTAATCCCTTCTTTAAGGCTCTACTGTCTAAGGCAAGTACATCATTTTGAAAGTCTTTTTTGTGTAAACGTACATATTCATCACTTAAATCATCCTTGACGTAATTGACGTTCAATTTCACATTCCCATTCTCGACACTTTCGACCAGTTTGTCTAGTTTTGCATAATATAAGGCTTCTTCAGTGTTAAGTCCAGATTGTTCCAAATCCAGCACTACCTTGGTGTCATATGAATTTATTGCTTGCTGTATATTCAACTTATTGGAGTCAATCGGACTTGCTGCAAATACAGATGAACTGCCGAGTAGAGAAAACAATGAGATTGTTAGAATAACCTTCTTTATCAAAATTAAATCAATCCTTCCCTATTTGTAATTTCGCGCGCTTAATAATATATTCGCAGTAATGTCTTGACCCAAAAGCCTCGTGTGTTAACTTGGAAGTTACAATAGAAACGTGAGTATATTCCTCCTAGAGGGTCTAAGAGCGCTTTATGTCGGGAACAGAGGAGATGGTATGATCGTATTTAATTTATTGAGTCATGCTGTTAGTTGTTAAATCCAAAGTTAAATTATTACGACAAAGCTGTAATTTTTCAATTACTGACGGATAAAATGTCCACCGCCTCTGCGATGGACTGCCCGTTTCATCACTTGCATTAACTGTTTATTAAAGGTAAAAGATAACCCAGTTAAATAGACAGTTGTTAAAATATCAATATTCACCGCCTTTTCATGTAAAATGAAGACAGCACTTTTGCAATAAAACACAAAAGGATGCCGAGGCCTTTGCCAATGAGCCGTCGGAAGCAGGTTGGCAAATTAATTCCACAAAGAAGCTATAATGTCAACAAGAATTGAAAACTTTGAAATATTGTTGACAAACTATTTATAGCATAAATTACCTCAAATGGAAAGTGATTTTTATCAATTTTTCTATATTTATACAAAAATGATTCGATTGTGTATTTGGATTGTGTATTTAATATGTTGTATAGTTTAACTGGACAGTGAAAACTTCAAACCCTTAAGCAGTCAGCGAATCGGCGTCATTACAGGGCTTTTCCTGCTTTGAACGAATTATTGCAGTTATCGATAATGCGGGTATTGGGCGAACAGGCGAAAAATCATTTTTCGCAAATACACCGCTACCGAAGCCTCGGAAACGATAGCCTTGGATGGTGTTCGCAAATAGCGCCAAAACAGGCCAGACGTTCGGGTCGAGAACTTCAAGGCGATCAACTGAAGCAGGCCGGTGGCGATGCAACTGCACATGACGAATCCTTCGATCGCTTCGAGCGTTTGGCGAATTCGTTTTTGATCCCGTTCATTCTTCACCTGCTCGATTGGAGGCGTATCGGACTTACGCTGATAACGATTTAGCTTCGGCATCGACTTGCTCCAGAAGCGATAGCCGAACGCGCCGATCACCTGTTTCATTTCCCGAAACGCACATTCGATCTTGAACCGGTAGCCGTACAGCTCGATAATCTCCGTGGCCACGAGCGTCAGACCGGTACTCACCAGGATGGAGAGCTGCTCGCCTCGCCGCACCAGGACAAATCGCAGTGGCTGGTACAGCTTCTGCCCCCACAACAAATCTAGACACAAATAGAAGACCGTCTCCTGCTTGCCATACAGCAACACCTCGGCTGTTTGGAACGAATCTGCACGGGTTTGAAAGAGCGCTTTGAGCTTGATCTTCACGCCTTTCTTCGGCGGACGTCCTCGACCTTGCTTCTTGGCTTGCGGAAATTCATAGGCTGTGGCGTTGACTTTGGCCTTCGTAATCAGATCAAGTCGGACCATGGTTTGCGTGAGCGTCCATCGAAGGGCATTTTACTTTGTCCGTGCCACCATTTCATTATGACAGTCTACCTATTTTTGATCAGGGGGAGCACATTCCGGTTTTTATTAGGCAAGCAACAGAGTAACGAGATTTAACCCGGAATGTGCAACACCTGACCTTGGATAATAGGTTCACAGTGTGCGGACGTTATACGATTACGGTGACCATCGATGAACTGATGGCGTTATACGAAGCAGAAGTATCTGGGGCTGCTTTTATTTACCTCGCTATAATATCGCTCCTATGCAACTTGTACCTGCAATTATCAATGACGGCGAACATAATCGAATCGGAGAATTGCGGTGGGGATTGCTTCCGAGTTGGTCAAAGGCAGACGATTGGGGAGCTAAAGCGATCAATGCCAGGGCGGAGACCATCGGAGATAAACCGGCGTTCCGGGGGCTGGTAACAAGCAAAAGGTGATTAATTCCTTCAGACGGTTTTTACGAATGGAAAAGAAACGGGGATAATAAACAGCCCTACCGAATTGTGCTGCAGGATCGGCCCATATTTGCATTTGCAGGTTTGTACGATACATGGACAAGCCCGACTGGTGACAAGATCAGTACGTGCACAGTTATAACGACGACACCCAACGAGCTTATGTCCGACATTCACGATCGGATGCCGGTAATCCTTGAACGTGAAGATGAAGTGGCATGGTTGAACAGGAAACTGGACGACAAGGATTTCTTACAGGCGTTATTGCGGCCGTATGACGCAAATCGGATGCGGGCATATAAGGTGGGCGCAGCGGTTGGCAACGTGCGGAACCAAAGCCAAGAGTTAATTGATGAGGTTGTCTGGGGAGGGAATACCGTTGGAGATTACGAACTTTCCATCGTTAAGGGCAGTATCAGATAGATTCGTAGGCGAAGTCATTGGTGGAAAAATGAAAGATGAACAGCATGCTAGAAGCTTGCGTATTTCATCCATACAAAGCAAACTAAATCACTCGAAATATCATTTGAATCGGTTTTTGCAAAATTACAGTTTTGAATTGCTTAGACAAGAAGCGGGGCAGGAACTTTTAAGAGCGGAGTTTTATGCCTATCTAGGGGCGCTGTTAGGTTCAATCGACCTCGTTCTTCATGAAGTCAACGTTCTATATGGCTTAGAGATTGGTGAGAGACGGGTCAACCCGGAGAGGGTTAGGCAGGCATTGCGTTCTACCTCATACATAGAGATCCTACGTGAACTTGAGAGTTTAGAAACATTCGAATGGTACAAGTCCTTGAAAGATATGCGAAATAAAGCGACACATAATCCGGGGATGATATGGACCGTTTATGTAGGAGGAGATAAATCCGGAACAATTACTCTTCCTGATGATCCGTTTGATCAAGAATCTGATTCAACAATTGAAATAAGTCTTTACCTAAATAAGACATATGAACATACAGTTAATTTCATCGACCATGTTCAATTCGTGATTTTAGAGGAACTGCCAGAATAATGAACCTAAATGTATACTTTGGGCAATTGCGAGATAACTTCAACCCAAGTCCTCTTGCAAAAAAACCACAAAATAAAAGGAACCGTAGCAGTTTTCGGTTCCAAGGTATTCAGAAATGAAAGGAAGTTTATGTATTCTTTTGGTACTTCTCCTTCAATAAGTGATCAGCAATCACAACTTCTAATGATTTCGAGTTCTCCAACCTGTCTAAATCCTTCATTGCGGTATCTAAAATTTTTTGTTGCTGATTGTCACTCATTTGAGCAACAAAGGTATTCGTAGCTTCAATCCTATGATTAAGAAAATCACCGAAGCCCGGCACAGCGCACACTTGAGGAATTTTTACAGTTCCTCTCCGATAAATCTTTGTGCTTTCCCACCCCTTCAAATCCTTTGGATGGATGTGGGAGACCATGATGATTCCCGGTAATTTGGCATAGATAAATGCATTTGAAGTGTTGTTAGCTACAGTTGCGTCAGTTGTTCTAAGCAGGTATGCGTTAGTATATTCTAGAATCGTTACTTCTGAACCGACTGATTCTAGAGTATCAAGGAAAAATATGTGGTGCTTGTACCCTCCAGTCTCCTTGCTCCTACCCAACAGATACTCGCGCCAGATTTCAAGGCACTTTACCAACTCGTCCATGAGGTTTTCTGGCATGCCATTCTTGGGATCTCTGACTTCCAAGATCCCCACTCGCCAGTTTATCGATATGAAGAATTTTAATAGCCATTCGTCATAATCAAATCTTTTTTGTCCATTTTGGAAAGGAATAAATACATTCTCTGCAAATCGTTTCTCGTTTATAGAGAATAGCTCTTCGCACTCGCCACACAGCAGATAAAGTTTTGCCAAATCTTGAGCTCTTCTGTTTGGGTTCAATGCAGACCGAAGGAACCCTGTAGCGGATGTCTCCTTGATCCATTTGCCTATAAAGTTTGGAATGATGTGACTTTCTCTAAGCTCTTTTGTTTCCATGCATAAGGCACATTGACTTATCGGCATACTCCACCTCTTTACAGGTACTCTTCGCCTTAATTATACCCATTTTATCATTATCAGCCGTTATATTTTCACACAACTTGATTGAGGTAATCTACGTTTCGTTGCTGTTCTCATGTAGCTAAGCGCGACCACAGGACATTCTCGACATTGACCCTTTTTATCAACTTATCCGAAAAATAAAAAGAACCGCGTATCCACGCGATTCTGAAAAGATTGGTTAAATGGCGGCCCCGGCCAGAATCGAACTGACATCTACCCTTTAGGAGAGGGTTGCTCTATCCGTTGAGCTACGGAGCCATATTAAAGTTGTGTTCGTTGTGGTCCTGTTGTTGTCCTGTTGTTGTCCTAATGACAACCGGAGGACAATCTTGCCAGCAAGAACCTCGTATGAATGTACTCTTTACAGTGAAAAGAATCTCATCACAGTACGGGTCTTCTATGCTTTAGTGAAGCGCGCAGCGACAAAGATTCAAGGCGTGATCTCCAGTTTAGGAAACGTGTGCTCTATCCGCTGAGCTACGGGGCCAAGCCAAACGCACAGTTTTAGGAAACCGTCGCACTACCCTGCCGAGCTACGGGCGCGCGGTGCGAGATTTATTCTATCAGATATCGGCCCGGGAATAAAGCACGAATGCGATACGTCCCCGCACGCGTAGTCAGGCTCGGCCCTCGTATGTTACATTAGGCGTAGTTGGGAACGAAATGGGGATTGGCATGGCTACGAACATTCGCGACGTCGCGAAGGCGGCGGGGGTATCGGTGGCGACCGTATCCAAGGTGCTGAACGGCTATACGACGGTGAATCAACAGACGAAGGAGAAGGTACTCCGCATCGTGATGGAGACGCGGTTCACGCCGAACTCCGCGGCGCGGGCGCTCGTCGGGCGCCGGTCGATGACGATCGGCATGTTCCTCACGACGGGCGTGGCCAACCCCTTCTTCGCGCATATATTGGCCGGGATGGAGCAATCGCTCAAGTCCATGGGCTACGACTTGATCTACTTGACCCAGACGCCGGGGAGCAAGGTGGAATACAGCTTCGTCCGGCATTGCCAGAGCCGCAACGTCGAAGGCGTCGTCGTGTTCGGCTTCCAGCACGAGGACACAGACTTTAGCGAACTGACCGATTCGGGCATTCCGGCGCTGTTCATCGACCTCGACGTGAGGGACAAGCGGACGGGCTACATCAGCTCCGATAACGAGGCGGGCGTCCGGGAAGCGGTGCGGTACTTGACCGGGCTGCGGCATCGCCGGATCGCGTTCTTGTCGGGCATCGAGAATACGTACGTGAGCCGCCATCGACTGCAAGGCTACCGGGCCGGCTTGGCGGAAGCGGGAATCGCGTTCGATGCGAGTTACGTCGTCGGGAGCGATTTCGAGAAAGCAGGCGGCTACGCGGCGATGCGGCGGCTGCTGGCGCTGCCGGAGCGGGATCGTCCGACCGCGGTCATCTGCAGCTCGGACACGGGTGCCGTCGGCGCGATTCAAGCGATCCGCGAAGCGGGGCTGTCGGTGCCGGGCGACATCTCGGTCGTCGGCTTCGACGACATCGATCTCGCGAGTCACGTGCATCCCGCGCTGACGACGGTGCGGCAGGACACGATCGCGATCGGCCGGCAGGCGATCGAGCTGCTCGACGGGCTCATCACCGACGAGGAGAAGCAGCCGCCGGAAGCGATCGTGCCGACGCGGCTCGTCGTTCGGGATACTTGCGCGGTCGCGAAGGAATAGTTGGAATAGAAACGGCACCTCTGCCGAGCGCGATTCGCGTTCGGGCGGAGGTGCCGTTTTTGGTGAATAAAACTTACTCCTCACGCAACCGGTCGATCAGGCTCGCCTTGTTCATCCGCTTGAGCGGACCTTGCACGGACAGCAGCCCGACCGCGATCGCGAGACCGCTGGCGATGAACGCGCCGGTCCAAGGGAAGACGAACGGGATGCCTTGCGCCTCGTTGATCTGCGTGAACAGGAAATAGCTGATCGCCATCCCGAGGCCGATGCCCCAGAAGCCGCCGATGACGCCGAACCAGACGCCTTCCGCCGAAGCCATTCGCCGAACTTGTCCAAGCGTCATTCCGACGGATTGGAGCAAGCCGATCTCCTTGCGGCGCAATAACAGGTTTGTCTGCACCGTGTTGATGATGTTAAGGCTACCGATCGAACCGATGATGATGAGGAAGCTGTAGACGAAGATCTGCATCTGGAGCGCGAACTGACGCTCCTCTCGTTGCTCGGACACGATATCGACGAGCTGTGCGCCGTACTCGATATCGGACTCGCTCTCGAGCGCTTCCTTGATCGCATCCGTATCCGCGCCGTCCTTGACGGAGATCTGCACGCCGTACATGGCGGTCGTCGGCGCCATGTCGGGCTCGAACGCATCCTTGTACACCCAATCGATCGTCGACTTCGCTCCGATCGCGATCAGCGACGTCTCGGGATAAGGCATCCCGAACGGAGATTGCGACAGGATGCCGCCGACCTTTAGCTTGCGCTCGATCGGGTTGCCGTCCTTGTCCGAACTGATCTGGTACGTCAGCGTGTCGCCGACCTTCAGGCGGGTCATCTCTAGCTGCTCCCGCTTGTTGGAGGAAGGGATGAACGGCTTCGCGGTCTGAATAAGCAGCACGGCGTTATCGGCGGCGAGCTTCGCGGGATCGGCCGTGCCTGATTCGAGATATTTCTTGGCCTCGGCGAACCTCGCGTCGTCGTAGACTTGCAGCTCCGCGTTGATCGATTGGAGCTTCGTTCCGTCGCGATCGGTCTCGGCCGGAACGGTGTCCGTCTTCTCCAGGAATCGCTGGTTGACGAGCTTCGGATCGAGCCAGACGTTTCCGCCGAACGAGCTGTATTGGCCATACACCGCGTAGACGCCCGGAATCGAACGGATTCGTTCAAGTTGCTCCGGAGTAAAGCGGTCTTGATCCAGAGGGAACACGCGATCGCCGTTCGCATCTCGAGCGCCGTTATACGGATACAGCTCGAACGCGATCTTCGTGTTCTCTGACGTGTCGACGGTCAGATTCAGCGCCTGTTGCGTGAAGTAATGGAACACGATGAACAGCGTGATGCTGACCGCGATGGAGAACGTCGTGATCCGGAATTTCGCCTTGTTGCGACGGATGTTCGCCGAAGCCATCTTGCCTTCGATGCCCAACAGCTGCAGCAAGGAAGGAATGCGCATTCGGCGGTACGATTCGCGGACGATGCTGCCCGCGCCCTTGGCGGCTTCGACCGGGGATACGGAAGACGCTTTGCGAGCCGGCAGCCAAGCCGCCACGTATACCGCGAACAGGCCGACGCCGACGCTCAGTCCCATGATCCACCAGTGGAACGTCAGCTCGAAGCTATCCATCTGCAGAATGCTCATGCCGCCGCGCATCATCAGCCAGAGCGCGAGCCAGAGGCCGGCCCAGCCGACGGCGAGCCCGAGCGGAATGGCGATCGCGGACAGCACCGTCGCCTCGCGCAGGACGAGATTGCGAATCTGCCGCGGCGTCGCTCCGAGCGTGCGCAAGAGGCCGAATTGGCGGATGCGCTCGAGCACCGCGATGTGGAACGCGTTGTAGATGACGGCGATAGTCGAGAGGGCGACGAGACCGATGAGCGTGCCGAACACGACCGCGAGCGCGCTGTTCAGGTTGTCGTTGCTCGATTCGCCCAACAGTCCGAGCAGCTCGTAATTGGTCTGGAACGACTTGTTCAGAGTCTCGAAATGGGGAAGCTGCTCGCTGATGTCGACGCCGGGCTTGAACGTCAGGTAGAGCTTCAGGTTATACTCGGGGTCTGCGTTATTCTTCCATTGCGCGAGAAGGCTCTCGTCGTCCATCCCCGTATACATCTCGGACGAGCGATTGATCTGGCTGCTCTTCTGGTTCTTCAGCACGCCGACGATCGTGAACGTTGCGGGGTTGCCCTGCATGTCGTTCAGCGTAACCGTTCCGCCCAGCTTCGGCGACGAAGGCAGCAACGCTAGCAGCCATTGCTCGATGATTACCTCGTTCGCGGCCTGCGGATATCGGCCCTCATCCAGGTGAATCGGAAGCAGGTCGAAGCCGGCCGCGTTAACGCCATACAGTAGGGCGCCTGTCTCTTTCGGTAGCTTCGTAGAGCCGCCAGTAACCATGATGGCTTCCCGGTCGATCAATACGTTGTTCTTCAATTCGCCCGCGAGTTCGGGGGTAGCTTGGGTATACGCGATATGGAAAGAACCGTCCTCGTACTTCGCGTTGGCGAGCATGTTGTCCTTCAGCGCCTGGCCCATCGTGCCGAGAGCGCTGATGAGCGCGACGGACAGAATGATGCCGACGATCGTCAGGATCGAACGGCGGCGTTGCTGCTGCAGATAGCGCCCGGCGAGCGCGCCGTAGCTCTTCATGCGCCCCTCCCGCCGCTGCGCGAGTCGCTGACGAGCTTGCCGTCTTGCAGCTTCAGGACGCGGTCGGCTTCCGCGGCGATGTTCATGTCGTGCGTAATGATGATGACGGTCTGGTGGTATTGGCGCACGGCGATCTTGAGCAGCTCGAGCACCTCGCGGCCGTTGGCGCTGTCGAGGTTGCCGGTCGGCTCGTCGGCGAGCACGATCGCGGGGCGATAAGCCAGGGCGCGGCCGATCGCGACGCGCTGCTGCTGTCCGCCCGACAACTCGGAAGGCAGATGCTTGCTGCGTTCCTCGAGGCCGAGCGTCTTGATCAGGTCGCGAACGTACGCCTTGTCCGGTTCGCGGTGGTCGAGCAGCAGCGGCAGCTTGATGTTCTCTTCGACGTTCAGCACGGGGATGAGATTGTACGATTGGAAAATAAACCCGATTTTCCGCCGGCGGAACACCGCCCGTTCCTTCTCCTTCAATCCGTACAGATCTTCGCCGTCGATGTGGACGTAACCGCCCGTCGGACGGTCCAAGCCGCCGAGCATATGAAGCAGCGTGCTCTTGCCCGAACCGCTGGCGCCGACGACCGCGACGAATTCGCCTTGCTTAATGGAGAAGGAGACGCCGGATAACGCGTCGACCTTCGTGCTTCCTTTGCCGTAGGACTTGCTGAGTCCGTCTACCGTAATGACGTTCATAGGGAATGATTCCTCCCGATATTGGATTCTGGGGCAGGCCAGGGCGGCTTGCCTCCGGTATGAACCCAGTATATCGTCGCCACCTTACACGCATGGGGGGCCGAAGCTTACAGAGTTGTAAGGGAAGCCGGTTCGGTCGATGCCAAGGGGAGCGGCTGCAGAGGAATCGTCAGGAAGAAGACGGCGCCGCCGTCCGGGTCGTTGCCCGCGGACAGCACCCCGCCGTGCTTCTCGACGATCGACTTGGCGAGCGGGAGGCCGAGGCCGACGCCGCTGCCGCCGGATGTAGTTCGGTAGAATTTCTTGAAAATATGGGGCAAATGCTGCTCCGAGATTCCCGGTCCCCGGTCGGCGATTCTCAGTCGCACGAAGATCGGCGTCCGTTCCCAGGATACGGTGACGGCGCTGCCCGACGGGCTGACCTCGATCGCGTTCTTCAACACGTTGGCGATCGCCTCCGATAGCCAGTGGGTGTCGTGCGGCAGCACCGGTTGGCCGCCCGCACCCGCCTCTTGCTCGGCCAAGACGAGAGACACGCCGCGATCGTCCGCCAACCGGCGGACGGAGGCCAAGCTCGAGCGAACCGTATCCGCGAACGGGCCGGGCGCGATGTGAAGGTCAAGGGCGTCCGCTTCGATGCGAGCCAGCTTGAGCAGCGTTAAGATAAGCCATTCCATCCGGTCCAACTCCCGCTTGCACGTCGCGAGGAACTCCGCCGCGTGCGCCGGATCCGTCTTCCCGTTCCCGAGCAGATCGACGTAGATGATCAAGGAAGCGAGCGGCGTCTTCAATTGGTGGGAGATGTCGGCGACCGTGTCCTTCAAGAAGTCCTTGTCGCGGTGAAGCTGCTCGATCGTCTCGCGAAGGCGCAGCGACAGCTCCTGCACGCCGTTGGCGAGCAGGCCGATCTCTCCTTCGCCATAGATCCGCTTGGCCATGGGCACATTATGTTTGACCGTATTGTCCAAGGAAACGGACAGCTCTCGAAGCGTCTTCAGTTGCCGATTCGAGTCCCGGAACAGCCGCCAGGCGAGCAACGCGATTAGCAGCAAGCTTCCGCCGAGGAGCAGCGACAGCGACCAGGACCCGAAATTCCCGAGCGCGGGAAGCCAGCGCGATTCGATGCGCGAAGTGACGCCGTACTCGGCCAGCCACTTGCGTCCGGTTTCCACCGTCTCCGGCGTCGGCGGCTCGGCAAGCGCCTGGAGCCAGCGCTCCGCGCTCTTCGGATCGCTCTGCGACAGCGAGCCTGCGATCGCGTACTCCTGCGCGAGCCACTGCCGCTTCACTCGCTCCGTTGCATAGTGGCTAAAGATCGCGGCGAGCAGGCACACCGCCGCGGCGAACGCCAGCATCGTCCACGTGAAGCGGCGCACGGACGGATTGCGCCACGTCGCCCCGAAGCCGAGCCGCGGTCTTCTCACCCGTTCCATCGGTATCCCGCCCCTCGCACCGTGACGATGCGCTCCGGTTGCTGGGGATCGTCCTCGAGCTTCTCCCTCAGTCTGCGCACGTTGACGGCGACCGTGTTCTCGTCGAGCACCTCGGCTCCGTCCGGCCAGACGTGCCGAAGAATCTGTTCCTTCGACAGCACCGAACGGGGATGCGACATGAACAAGGAGAGCAGCCGGAATTCCGTCACGCTCAGCGGAATGTCGGTTCCCTCCTTCGTCAGCCGCATCTCGCCCAGATGGAGGGCCAGACCGCCGGACTGCAGGACCCCTTTGTCCTCCTCGGGCTTCGCCGAAGCGGCCGGCGCCCTGCGCCGGAGCACGGCTTGAATTCGGGAGAGGAACTCCCGTAGCCGGAACGGCTTCGTGATATAATCGTCGCCTCCGAGATCGAGGCCACGAACGATGTCGAATTCCTGATCGCTGGCCGTCAGGAAGATGAGAGGCGTATCGTTCGTGCGCCGGATCTCCGCGCAGAAGTCGAAGCCGTTGCCGTCCGGCAAGTGCACGTCGAGCAGCAGCAGGGCGAAGCGCTCTTCGCGGAGCAGCCGCCGGGCCTCGTCCAAGCTGAAGGCGCTGCCGACTTCGAAGCCTTCCTGCTGCAGCGTGAACTGGATGCCGCGATGCAGCGATACGTCGTCTTCTACCAGTAAGATGCGCGCGGTCGTCATGATCGGTCTCCCCACATTTAGATGAAAAATCGTCAAAAATCGCAACGCCTGCACCATAACTGGTACGCAATACCCAATAAATGTCGGAAAATAATAGCGATTTCTTGGAAATTCGTCGACAGCATTCTACAAAATTTTGAAATAATTTGTCCTATAATGAGTAAGGATTAATAAACCTAGCATTGCGTGACGAAAGTCCGACGAGACATTGACGAAAAATTGCGAATGATAGAGAAAGGAGCGGTCAGGAGTCCCATATGGAGACAGAACAATTAATACATCGACTCCAGTTGCTGCAGCTTCGCCTCTGCGAGATGGCGAACGACTTAGGCAATCTGACCGATCCGGAGATCGTCGCGGTCAGCGAGGAAGCGGACATGCTTATCGTTCAGCTTCAGCGACTGCGCAGGGAAGAAGCGGAGAATAATAAGCGAACGGGCACGATTCCTCCGGTTACGCTGCTACCGACTTCTCAATCGACGGAAGAAATCGGTCAGCATTCCCGCACATTCTTCGCGGAGCACTCCTGATTCCCAAGGAGAGACGTGATTGAATCGGCTATCCTGCAGCAAGTCCATCAGCGTCCCGACGCAGCCGGCTTTCGGATCTGCGGTGCCGTAGACGACTCGTTCCACGCGCGATTGCAGAATCGCACCCGCGCACATCGGGCACGGCTCGAGAGTTACATATAGCGTGCAGCCCAGCAACCGCCAAGCTTGCAACGCTTCGCTGGCCTGCTTGATCGCGATCATCTCCGCATGAGCTGTCGGGTCATGGCTTGTCTCGCGCAAGTTATGTCCCGCGCCGACGATGACCCCGTCCTTCACGATTACGGCGCCGATCGGCACCTCGCCGATGGCTTCGGCCAGACGCGCCTGATTAATCGCCTCCCGCATCCACCGTTCGTCTTCCGTCATGGCGATTCATCCCCTTCCCGTCCGATTACCCACAACCGAACATGCATTCGTTGTTAACATGCTGTGCACAAATCTGTGGATAACCGACGCGTTGTCCACAGACTTGTGCACATTTTGTTAGTAGGGGTGGGTACAACTTCAGCTTTATTGTAACAGGTTGGAAAATAAGGTCAAACCCGAGCCCCGCCCGAATACAGTAGTAGTGGACAAGCGAATTCGCCTGTTCTTACGCGTAACGGAAGACGAGGGGGACTGAGGATGGAGGCCGTGAGCCAAGCTTTTCGCGCGCATCCCGACTATCGGCCGACGGGCAAGCTGACGATCGTCGGCCAGGCGCGCTGCTCCGCGGAACGAATGAACGCTTATCTGAGAAGGCGGAATCCGAAGGCGCCGGAGCTCGCCGAGCTCTACTTGCGGCTAGGGCATAAGTACGGCCTCCGCGGGGACGTCGCGTTCTGCCAGATGATCTACGAGACGCGCGCATGGACGAGGGCTTATACGGGGCCGTCGTGGTCCCCGCTTATGCTCGCGCAATGGGCGGACGAGCAAGAGGTCGAGCGTCTGATGCGCCTCCTGTACGTATTCGCGACGGACGAGCCGTTGCCCGCCGCCAAGGCGGAGGATCGCAGCTCGCCGATGGCCGAGCTGATCCAGCGCGCCGGATGGCAAGGCGCCGCGCCTTGCTGGGAGGACCTGAACGGCAAGTGGACGGAGCGAGGCGAACGCTACGGGCAAGACGTCGTCGCCATCTGGCGCAGTATGAAGGAATGGCGGGGAGAGGGGGAAGTGCACATGCTGACGAACGAGGAGCGCGAACGCGAGATCGGGCTGCGGCTGCGCGGCAGAACGGCCGTACGCCGGGCTGCCGATTGGAGCGAGGTCATCAGCGAGGATATGACTTGGCTGAAGGAGCGGGAGCTGCTGCCGTCGCCGGTGCCGCATCCCGACAGCAAGGTGACGTGGGCGGAGCTCGCGTCGCTGCTGCGCCGGATGCAGGAGCCGACGGAGCGGGAATAGGGGAGGGCTGGGGCTGCCCGCGGGGCGGCTCTTTATTTTGGGGCCGGGCGCGCGAGCACGGTTTCTTTTTCCGGGCTGGAAGCCCGGAGGAATCGCAAGTACAGACGGCCGATAAGCCCGCGCCGGGAGCCTGCTCCCATGCCCTCGGAAGCTTGTATTATGCGGGTTCATCAAGTAAAATTGGGTTGCGAAACTACATCGCGCTCATTAATGAAGCGGGACGGAACATCCCGCCTCTTACATACCGGGAGTCGCTCGCGGACCGTTCGGTGCGGCCGTTCAAGGAAGGGGTAAGCGCCAATGGCATCGCTCAAGGAGCTTCTAACATCGATTACCGCGTTGGAATCGCAAGGCAACGCGGATATACAGGTATCGGGGGTGGCCTACCACTCCCAGAAGGTCGCGGAAGGCGACGTATTCGTCTGCGTGACCGGCTATAAGACGGACGGACATAAGTACTTGGCGGACGCGGTTCGTAGAGGGGCCGTCGCGGCGGTCGTCGAGCGGTTCGTGGACGGCGTCGACGTGCCGCAGATCCGCGTGGACAATAGCCGCATCGCGCTCGCGCGCTTGGGCGCGGCGTTCTACGGACGCCCCGCGGACAAGATGAAGATGATCGGCATTACGGCGACGAACGGCAAGACGACGACGTCCTACATGGCGAACGACATCTTGGAGAATCACGGGCTGAAGACCGGCTTGATCGGCACCGTCGTCATCAAGATCGACGACGAGACGATTCCCGCCGAGCTGACGACGCCGGAATCGCTCGATCTGCAAGCGTATCTCGGCCGGATGGTCGACCGCGGCGTCTCCCACGTGTGCATGGAAGTGTCGTCCGCGGCGCTCGAGACGCACCGTGTCGAGCAGGTCGACTACGACATCGTGACGTTGAACAACGTGAGCCGGGAGCATATCGATTCCCACGGCTCGTTCGAAGGCTACTTCAAGGCCAAGTCCAGCTTGATTCGGAACGCGGGCCCGCATGCGGCGGCGATTCTGAACTTGGACGACTCGTATTCCGCATCCTTGATCGGCGAGACGAAGGCGCAAGTCGTCACCTTCGGCGTGAAGAGCCGGGAAGGCTATATCCATTGCAAGGATCTCGACCTGTCCACGGGACGGGCGAAGTTCAAGCTGGAGATCGTGAAGCCGTTCAGCGTGAACGGCGTCGACTACCAGACGGGCGAATTCGAAGTGTCGCTCGGCGTGCCGGGCTTGCACTCGGTGTACAACTCGATGGTCGCCATCGTCATCGGCATGCTGTGCGGCGTGCCGACGGAGACGATCCAGCGGTCGCTGCGCGAGTTCAAGGGGGTGGAACGCCGGTTCGAGTTCGTCCACGAGGGCGATTTCTCGATCATGGACGACCACTTCGCGAACCCGGGCAACATCAACGTCACGCTCGAGACGCTGCGCTTCATGGACTACGAGCGGCTTCAGCTCGTGTACGCGATCCGGGGCGATCGCGGTCCGACGGTGAACCGCGAGAACGCCGAGGCGATCGTCGCCTGGCTGTCGAGGCTCGAGCTGAACGAGATTACGGCGACGAAGAGCGTGTCCCACGTCACGTCGAAGGACAAGGTGTCGGACGAGGAAGAGCGCGTCTTCATGGAGACGATGACCGCGGCGAACGTGAAGGTGAATCTGTACGACGAATTGCCGGACGCCATCGCCCACGCGATCGACCGCGCGGAGAAGGGCGATCTGATTCTGCTCGCCGGCTGCCAAGGGATGGATCCGGGCGCGGAGATCGCTCGCGAGCTGCTGCTACGCAAATAAGTGCGAATCGCGAATCGCTCGCCTCGCACGTTCAGTAAAGTAGGGTAACCAATGGAACAGAAACGGTTAGGCATCATAGGCGGCATGGGACCGAAGGCGACCGCCGTGTTCTTGGATATGCTCGTCGACCATACGGAGGCGGAGAGGGATCAGGATCATATCGATATGATCGTCTTGAATCACGCGTCGCTGCCGGATCGGACGTCGATCATTCTGTCCGGCGAGAAGGATCGCTTCCTCGGCGCCGTGGAGAAGGACATCCGGCTGCTCGAGCACGCGGGCGTCTCGAATATCGCGATTCCGTGCAACACGTCGCACTATTTCTACCAAGACATGCAGGCGATGACGAGCGTGCCGATCATCAATATGGTCGACGAGACGCTGCAGGAGATCGCGCGCCGGTACGAGCCGGGCAGCAAGATCGGCGTCCTCGCGACGAACGGCACGCTGCGAAGCGGCATCTACCGTCAGACGTGCGATAAGTACAAGATGCGCTATCACGAGATCGATGACCAGATGCAAGCGGACGTCATGAGCATCATCTACGACGACGTGAAGCGCGATAACAACGTCAGCCCGGATAGGCTCGAAGCGATTATCCGTACGCTTATCGAAGACGGCGAATGCCGATGCGTTATTCTTGCGTGCACGGAGCTTAGCTGCATACCGCTGAGCGATGCGGCGAGGGCGAGCAGCATCGATGCGATGGCGATGCTCGTGAAGCGATCGATCGAATTGTCAGGCAAGACGCCGGTGAATCTGGGGTAACGGATCTTATAGAAGAAGCCTTGCATCCGCGGTGGATGCAAGGCTTTTTGGTATGCTTACGGATTATGCGTCGTTATTGCGCGGCGTCCGCGACTTCGACGGACACTTCGTTCGTGCCCTCCGGATCGACTTCGACGTACTTGCGAAGAATCGATACTTCGACGCGGCGATTCTTCGAACGGCTCTCTACCGTGCTGTTCGACTCGAGCGGCCGGAATTCGCTGTACCCGATCGCGCTGAAGCGGCTAGGATCGAAGTTCGGATTCTCGAGCAGAATCTTCATGAAGTTGGTGGCGCGCTTCGTGCTCAGCTCCCAGTTGGACGGGAACTCGGTCGTGCTGATCGGTTGGTTGTCCGTATGGCCGGCGACCTGAATTTCGTAATCCGGGTAGCCGTCGAGCATCTGGCCGATCGCCGTCGCGAGCTTCTGCGCGTCGGGCTTGATGACGGCGCTGGCCGGAGCGAACAGGGCGTTGTCGCGGATCGTGATGAGCAGCTGCGACTGGTTGAGCTGCGTCTCGAGCTGGGATGACAGGCCGTTCTGCTGGATATACTTGTTCAACTGCTGCTGCAGTTGCTCGAGATTGTGTTGTTCTTCTTCCTTGAGCGTCTGGCGCGACTTGCCGTCGTCCCGCTTGGGAAGCTTCTGATCGGCGCCGCGTCGCTGCTCTTCGCCGATGACTCTCGGCGCGGCCGGGAGCACGCCGACGCCTTGGCTGAAGGCGGTCTTGAACGCCTTGCTCAGCTCCTCGAGCTTGGACGTATTCACGGAGCTGACGGAGTAGAGCACGATGAACAGGGCGAGCAGCAGCGTCATTAAGTCGGAATAGGGGAGCAGCCAAGATTCGTCGGGATGCTCCTCATGAGGTTCATGCCGTTTTCTGCTCACTGCGCTCTTCCTCCTTCTCGTTGAACACTTTGCGTTCGGTCGGAGTCAGGAAGACGAGCAGCTTCTGTTGGATGGCGATCGTGGATACGCCGGATTGAATCGAGAGCAAGCCTTCGACCATCATGAGCTTCAGGTCGATCTCGCGCTTGGACAAGCGCTTCAGCTTGTTCGCGATCGGGTGCCACAGGACGTAGCCGCTGAAGATACCGAGCAGCGTCGCGACGAATGCCGCGGCGACCGCGTGGGCGAGCAAATTCATGTTATCCAAGTTCTGCAACGCGGCGATCAGGCCGACGACCGCGCCGAGTACCCCGAGCGTCGGCGCGTACATGCCCGCTTGGGAGAAGATCTGCGCGCCGGAGCGGTGACGGTCCTCGGTGGCGGAGATGTCCTCGAGCAGGACGTCGCGGACGAAGTCTTGGTCGTTGCCGTCGATGATCATGCGCATGCCGGTCTTCAGGAAGTCGTCTTGGATTTCCTCGACGCGCGCTTCGAGCGCGAGCAAGCCTTCGCGGCGGGTAATGGTCGCCCATTCCATGAACATGTAGATAACCTGTTCGCGGGGAAGCAGTTTCGGTTCGTTGAATGTGATTTTGAACAATTTCGGCACTTTCTTCAAGTCGGACATCGGGAAAGCCACGAGAACGGAAGCGGCGGTACCGACGAAGATGATGAGGTAGGCCGCCGGGTTGTTAACGAGGCTGACGAGCGGCGCTCCCTTGAGATACATCCCGAAGACAAGCGCGATTAGGCCGATCGATAACCCCAAGATTGTTGAATTTTTCATGGTACACCCCATATATGTAAGGATTAGTAGAAGACGGTTCATAGACGTGAACGTCAACCGACACGTTAATAGGATTATCGACATTCCGGCTGCAAAGCTTTAGAGGGGAAACGCGATTTTCGAAGTTATTCGGAATTTATTCGAATCTCTTGGCCGTCCCGGGTTGATTCGCCAAGCTTTGCTAGGACTTAGGCTTATGGACAGTGCCAAGCCCTCGTGTTAAGATGGCAACACAAGTGAATTCGGCGGAAAACAGGTGCTCGCAAGAGCTTAATAGAGAAGTTCGGTGCAAACCCGACGCGGTCCCGCCACTGCCCATGGGGAGCGAACCGGAATGCCACTGCGCGTCTTACGGACGTATGCGGGAAGGCCCGGCAAGCGATGATCCAGGAGCCAGGAAACCTGCCTGTTTTCGACAAACACCCGATAACCTACGAGGAATAGGGGAGGTGTGGCGGCACTCGTTGCGTTCTTGCATGCTTGAGGCGGTAATCCGCCTGAAGGGCGGAATGCGGCGAAACACGAGGCGGGGTGCGTCCATTCGGGCGTATCTACTGCCGTTCGCGGTCATCGGCACCGCGAATTCGAAGTGTGGGCCATCACGCAAGCATCCCTCGGTCTTTCCGGGGGATGTTTTTTTGTTGTTACGAATGAGGGAGCTGCGATTCGCTTGATGACGGAGCCCGCAAGGGCCCATGGGAGTCGAGGGGGAGATCGGAATGGTATCGAAGGGGAAAATGTTGTCGAGAAAGTGGCTCGGCGTCTTATTGGCGCTGGCGATCGCGTTGCAAGGAGCGGCGGGATTAGGCGCGTTCGCAAGCGGCGCGCATGCGGAAGAGGCAGCGGTCGCCGCGCCTACGCGGGCGCAGGTGTCGGTGGCGCTCGGCAAGCTGCAGAGCTTATATGGAGCGGCTACTGTACCGCCGAGCGATTGGGTCGCGTTCGGCCTGGCGCGTTCGGGCAAGCCGGTTGCGGACAAGTATAAGAAGGTCGCCGAGAAGGCGGCTTCGGACGGCAGCCTGCGGCTCGCGACGGATTACGCTCGCGTCTCGCTCGCGGTCAACGCGAACGGCGGCGACGCCGCGAGCGTCGGGGCGGGCAAGGTCGACCTGCTCGGGAAGCTGGTCGGCATCGAGAAGATGACGGGGCAAGGGCCGAACGCGCCAGCCTACGCGCTGATCGCGATCGACGCGGCGGGCTACGAGCCGGGCAAGAACGCGGCATGGACGCGGGATAAGCTGGTCAAGTGGCTCGTCGACAACCGCAACGCGGACGGCGGCTGGTCGCTGTCGCCGGGCAAGAGCGACGTGGACGTCACGGGCATCGTGCTTACTGCGCTCGCGCCTTATCAAGAACGGGAGGACGTTCGCGGGATCGTCGACGGCGCGCTGACGTGGCTGTCCGCGGCGCAGCGTCCGACCGGCGGGTTCGGCGGACCGGCGGAATCGAGCGAGAGCGCGGTGCAGGTGCTCGTCGCGCTGACGTCGCTCGGCATCGACCCGATTAACGACGAGCGGTTCCAGAAGAACGGCGTATCGGCATTGGCGCGCTTGCTGGAGTTCCGGTCGGCCGATGGACGATTCGCGCACGCGATCGGCGGTCAAGCGGACGCAATGGCGACGTTCTACGCGCTGCTCGGATTGGCGGCGGTCGACCGTTGGCAAGACGGATTGCCGGGGTTGTACGCGGGTCTTGGTCAAGAGGCGACGACGGGCAAATATTCGGTCGTCGTTAACGGCCTGAACGGTCAGCTCGCGAGCGGAACGGCCGGCGGCCGCACGGCGCTCGAGGCGCTCGTAGGCGCGCTGAAGAGTACGGGAACGGCTTATACGATAGACCGTCATCCTCAATACGGCGCTTTCCTGACCGGAATCGGCGGCATCGCGAACGGCAAGCTCGGCGGTTACGACGGCTGGAACTTCGCGGTGAAGCGCGGCGGCCAGTGGGTCACGATCATGGAAGGCATGGCGACGTTCAAGCTGCAGGTCGGCGACGCGCTTTACGTCTACTATGGAGATTCGGCAACGCAGTTGATCCATTCGGTGACGTTCGAGCCGGCGAAGCCGCGCGCGGGACAGCCGGTGACGGTCAAGGTCGAGCAGGAAACGTACGATTGGGATAAAGGCGAGGTCGTCGTCTCTCCGGCTGCGGGCGCGACGGTAACGATCGGCGGACAGACCGCGGCGACGGACGAGAAGGGCGCGGCTACGTTCAGCTCGTTGCCTCAAGGCGAGCAAGCCGTGTCGGTTACGGGGTATGCGAGCGGCAAGGCGCCGACGTACGTGGCATGGCAATCGAAGCTTGCCTTCGCATCGTACACGAAGCGGGTTACGGTACGCGTCGAAGGAGATTCGGGCGTCATCGCTTCCGGGTTGTCGCATGGCGGTCTGGCGCTGGAGGCGGTGGAAGCGCTGCTGAAGGCGAAGGGCGTGAAGTATAACGTCGCATCGATGAGCTTCGGCAAGTATATCGATTCGGTAGCGGGCGTAGATGCGGGCAAGTACGGCGGCTACGACGGTTGGTACTTCGCGGTGAACCGCGAAGGCAAGTGGTTCGCGCCATCGGTCGGCTCGGACGCGTTCCTGCTCGAAGACGGCGACGAGGTGCTCGTCTACTACGCGGGCGGGGCGACGAAGCTGGCGGAATCAGTGGTCGTAACGCCGGCGAATCCGAAGCCGGGTCAAGACGTAACGGTGAAGGTATCGTATCGTCCGGTGAATCCGGAGACGTACGCGTTGGACCCTGCGCAGCCGGTTGCCGGCGCGACGGTGAAGGCGGGAGCGGTCACGGCGGTTACCGACGCGAACGGCAACGCGGTATTGAAGGGCTTGAAGGAAGGCTTCTATACGCTGGAAGTAACGGGCTACGCGAAGGACGCTGTGCCTAACGTCGCGCGGATCGCGCAGGCGCTCGCGGTAGCCGGCAGCTATGCGGACGAGAAGGCGATCGCGGCGTGGGCATTGCCGTCGGCAGCGATCGCGAGAGCGTCCGGCACGCTGCTCGGCGTAGGCGACAGCGCGAAGGCCGCGTTCAAGCCGCAGCAAGCGGTCACCCGCGCGGAATTCGTGGCGGCGCTCGCGCGCGCGCTCGGATTGAGCGCGACTAGCGGCAAGACGGCGTTCGCCGACGTGCCGGCTAGCGCTTGGTACGCAGACGAGGTAGCCGCTGCGGTGAAGGCCGGTCTGGTTAGCGGCGTGTCCAAGACGCAATTCGCTCCGGACGCGACGTTGACCCGCGAGCAAGCGGCGATTCTGCTGACGCGCGCGCTGAAGCTGAAGGGTGAAGGCGTTACCGCGCTGAAGGACCTCGGCCAAGTGAGCGCGGGAGCGGGCGACGCGGTGCAAGCGGTGTTGTCGACCGGCTGGATGACGGCGTACGAGGGCAGCTTCTCGCCGAAGGCGAAGCTGACTCGCGAGCAAGCGGCGGTCATCGCCGCTCGCCTCGTCGTCGCGAATCGCGTGAAATAAGAGGCCGGCGCATAGAGTAGATAAGATTAGATTCGAAGGAAGGAGGGGAAGCGAATGGGCGTAACGCGGAAGAGGACGCGAGGGTCGATCGGCAGCATCGTCGCCATATGGCTCATCTTGCTGGCCCTATTGGCGGGGTGCGCAGGCGCCGATGCGAACGAGGCTGCGAATACCGCGCCGTCGACGGGAGCGGCGAATGCCGAAACCGCGGCACCGCCCGATGCTTCTCCTGCTTCGATAGATGAAACGCCGAGCGAGACGCAGCAATCGGGCGCCGTTACGTCGCCGCCCGCGAGCGAGATCGCGAAGCCCGCGGACAACGAGGGCAGCGAACCCGCGAAAGCTTCTCCGCCGCCGAAGACGGCAACGCCGTCCGCGGAACCCTCGTCGCCGATCGTCTCCGAGCAGCCGGCAGTCGAGGTCGAGAAGATCATTACGTTCTCGATCGTCGGCAACGCGGAGTGGGGGACGATCGTAGACGGCGAGACGGTCGAGCTGAAGGACGGGGATACCGCGGCTTCCGTGCTGAAGCGCGTCGCGAAGGCGCACCGCTTGGCTTACGAAATTCGCGGCAGCGGCGCGATGACTTATATAGAAGGAATCGACGGATTATACGAATTCGACCACGGACCGACGAGCGGCTGGAAGTTCCGAGTGAACGGCCAAGCGCCGGACATCGGCGCGGGAGCCTACGAGCTCAAGCCGGGAGACCGGCTGGAGTGGCTCTACGTCGAGAGCGACGAGCTCGCCGAGTCGGGTTCGGGAGAGGAGCCGCGGCCATGAACGAAGGCTTCGGATTCCGCTCGCTGCATCCGATCGTATTGCTTGCCTACTATGCCGGAGGGATAACCTTCGGCATGTTGTTGTTTCATCCGGTATTGCTCGCCGCGGCATGGTTAGCTGCGATCGTCGTGAACCTGCACTTGGACGGCGGGCGAGAGTGGCGGCGATGGAGCGTGCCGATGATCGTCGGCTTCGTGCTCATCATGGTCACGAATCCGCTGCTCTCCCATCGCGGCCGAACGGTCATTACGTATTGGGGAGACATGCCGCTGACGTTGGAATCCGTCGTGTATGGCGTCACGCTGGCGCTGTCGATCCTGTACGTGCTGACGCTTTTCTTCTCGTACCGGCTCGTCATGACGGAGCAGAAGTTCCTGTTCCTGTTCACGAGAGTCTCGCCGAAGGCGGCGCTCGTCGCCATGATGGCGACCGGCCTCGTGCCGCGGCTGCGCCGCCGGATGAACGAGCTGATGCTGATCCAGCGAACGCGCGGCGTGACGGTGACGGAAGGCTCGCTCGCCGCTCGGGCGCGGAACGGCGCGAGTCTCGTCGGAACGCTGCTCGCTTGGACGCTCGAGGACGCGCTGCAGACGGCGGACTCGATGCAAGCGCGAGGTTACGGCACGGGGGCGCGCAGCACCTATCTGGGCTATCGATTCCGCGCCAGAGACGGGTGGACGCTCGGCGGGCTGGCCGTCTGCGCCGCGGTAATCATCGCGGCATGGGGCGGCGGTCACGGCATGATGGCCATCTATCCGAAGCTGGGCAGCTTCCGGCTGACGGCCGGAGACGCGGTGGCGATGGCAAGTTATATCGGGTACCTATTCGTGCCGCTAGGCTGGGAATGGAGGGATCGCGGCAAATGGCGCATCTTAACGTCGAACAAGTAACCTTCTCTTATCCGGATGCGGCCGTTCCCTCGCTCTCAGCCGTAACCTTGCGCGTGCGGCGCGGCGAATTCGTCGTGCTGTGCGGACCTTCGGGCAGCGGCAAGTCGACGCTGCTGCGCCTGCTGAAGCGGGAGGTGTCGCCCGGCGGCCGCATGAGCGGCGAGATCCTGCTGGACGGCACGCCGCTTCGCGAATGGCCGGCGCGGGAGCTGGCGGCTCAAGTCGGCCTCGTCATGCAGCATCCGGACAACCAGCTCGTCGTCGACACGGTGGAGCACGAGCTCGCGTTCGGTATGGAGAACTTCGGCCTGCCGCGGGATGCGATGCGCCGCCGATTGGCGGAGATGGCCGGTTTCTTCGGCTTGGAGCCGCTCTTGGACAGGCGCACGGACGAGCTGTCCGGCGGGCAGAAGCAGCTCGTGAACTTGGCGGCGGCGATCATGCTGCAGCCGCGCGTGCTGCTGCTCGACGAGCCGCTCGCGCAGCTCGATCCGCTGGCGGCGCGGGAGCTGCTCGGCATGGTCAAGCGGCTGAACTACGAGTGGGGCATCACGGTCGTCATGAGCGAGCATCGACTCGACGACCTGCTTCCGTTGGCGGACCGGATCGTCCGCATGGAGCGGGGCGAGATCGCCTTCGACGGCGAGCCGAAGGCGTTCGCGCGCGAGGCATGGCAACGGCGGAATGCGCATTGGGACGCGGCGCTGCCGCCGGTCACGCGTTGGGCGCTGGCGCAAGATGCGGCGATCGCCGAGCCGCCGCTGACGGTCAAGGAAGCGCGGACTTGGCTCGCTTCGCAGGCCGGTAGGTCGGCGCGACCGCAACCGGCGCCGCCCCTGACGCGAAGGGATAGTGACGAGATGGAGCGCGCGCTCCTTCTGACTCGAGGGGATCGTGACGAGAAGCGCGAGGAGAAGCAGCTCGACGCGCGAGAGCTGTTCTTCGCCTACGACAAGAGATCGCCCGCCGTGCTAAGGGGCTTGGATTGGCAAGTCGCCCGAGGCGATTGGATCGCGTTGTTCGGCGGCAACGGCAGCGGCAAGTCGACGCTGCTCCAGCTTCTCGCCGGGCTTCGCGAGCCGCTGCGCGGCGACATCCGGTTGAATGGCACGCCGCTTCGGCGCATATCATCGAAGACGAAGTTCTCCTCGATCGGCTACCTGGCCCAGAACCCGCTGCTTCATTACGCGCACGAGAGCTTGTACGCCGATCTGATGTCGGCCGCGGCCCGCGCTGGCGTGGCGGGAGCGGACAACGCGGACCGGGAAGTGCGCCGGCTCGCGGAACGGTTCGGCTTAAGCGGGCTGCTCGATCGCCACCCGCACGATCTGAGCGGCGGCGAGCAGCAGCTCGGCGCGCTAGCGATGACGCTGTTCGGCAAGCCGGAGCTGCTGCTCCTCGACGAACCGACGAAGGGGCTCGATCCGTATCGGAAGAAGGCGCTCGGCGAGCACCTGAGCGACGTTCACCGTCAAGGAACGACGCTACTCCTGGCGACGCACGACGTGGAATTCGCCGCCGCGCACGCGAATCGCTGCGCGCTGCTATTCCGCGGCGAGATCGTCGCGGACGGCGAGCCGGAGCCGTTCTTCCAAGGCAACGTGTTCTACGCGCCTTCGCTTCACAGGTTGATCGGCGAGCCGCATAACGCGGCTATGCGGGAGGTGACAACGCAACGATGACACGGAAATCGGCGCCAGCACCAACCGCACCAACCGCACCAACAGCGTCAACCGCACCAACAACGCCGCATCGCAAGCGCACGCTCTCCGCCAAGCTGCTCATCGTTCCGATCGCCGCCGCTTACGTCGCTCTCGCCTACCTGGCGCTGGAGCGGGGCAATTCGCTGCTCATCGGCCTCGTGCTCGTGCTGCTGTCGATGATCCCGTTCGCGCTGCGCTTCGAGCGCCGCGAGCGCAAAGCCCGCGAGCTCATGCTGATCGCGGTCATGGCGGCCGTCGCGACGGTGAGCCGCATCCCGTTCGCCGCGTTGCTGCCCGGGTTCACGCCGGTCACGTTCGTCGTCATCGTCTCGGGCGTCGTTTTCGGCGCGGAGGCAGGCTGGATGGTAGGAGCAACGGCGGGGCTCGTGTCGAACTTCTTCCTCGGCCAAGGGCCGTGGACGCCTTGGCAGATGTTCGCATGGGGCATGGCCGGCTACACCGCCGGACTGTTCGCGCACCGCAGCGAATGGCGTCGGAAGCGGCTGCCACTCTCTCTGTTCGGGCTTGCGTGGGGCTTTCTTTTCGGATGGATCATGAACGTCACCCTCGCCCTCGACCAATGGATGCAGACGCGTTCGTGGGACGCGGTTCTCGCCAAGTACGCGCTCGGCCTTCCGTTCGAGACGATCCATGCGACGGCCAACGTCTTCTTCATCCTGGCGTTCGCGTCTTCGTGGATTCGGCTATTGGAACGGTATCGACGAAAGTACGGGGCGTTGGAGCGGATCGACCTCGTCGCGGAGAAGCCGCAAACATCAAGAGCTGCCGCAAGGCAATGAAGCATAAGGAGGCTACCCCATGGCCAAGCAACCGCTGCTAACCGAGCAAGAACTGCAAGACCACCTCGCCGGGCTCGAAGGCTGGAAGCTCGAGGAGAACGGTAAGACGATTACGCGGAAGTACCTGTTCCCTTCCTTCCCCGAGGCGGTCGCATTCGTGAACAAGGTCGCGGACATCGCGGAGGCGCAGGTGCACCATCCGTTCATCTCGATCGATTATCGCAAGGTGACGCTGCGACTGACGACATGGTACTCGGGCGGGCTTACGATGCTGGACATCCACGCCGCGAAGGCTTACGATCAGTAGAGCGGCATGGCCGCCAATCGCACGATTGTCGCTCTCACGGAGGCATAAGGAATGATTCGTCGTTTTTTAGTATTTTATAAGCCGTATAAGAAGCTGTTCATGCTCGACTTCAGTTGCGCGATCGCGGTCGCCTTGCTGGAGCTCGCGTTCCCGATGGGCGTCCAGTGGATGATCGATTCGCTGCTGCCGACCGAGAACTGGGGCAAAATCACGTGGGTGTGCGCGACGCTGCTCGCGATGTATCTCCTGAGCATGGGCTTGCAATTCGTCGTTAACTATTGGGGCCATAAGCTCGGCATCAACATCGAGACGGACATGCGCCGCAAGCTGTACGAGCACGTGCAGAAGCTGTCGTTCCGGTTCTTCGACAACACGAAGACGGGGCAGATCATGAGCCGGATGACGAACGACCTGTTCGATCTCGGCGAGATGGCGCACCACGGGCCGGAGGATCTGTTCATCGCGCTCATGACGCTCGCGGGCGTGTTCGGCATCATGTTCATGGTGAACTGGGAGCTCGCGCTCATTACGTTCGTCGCGGTGCCGCTGCTGGCTTGGATTATCGTCTACTTCAACCAGAAGCTGAACAAGGCCGCGACGACGATGTTCGAGCAGATCGCCGAAGTGAACGCGCGCGTCGAAGACAGCGTCCAAGGCATCCGCGTCGTGAAGTCGTTCAGCAACGAGAAGTTCGAGATGGAGCGATTCACGGAACGCAATCGCGGGTTCCGCCTCGCGAAGCTTCGCTCGTATCTGACGATCTCGTACAC
The DNA here is from genome assembly GCF_042675445.1 of Cohnella sp. GCM10027633. Classification (NCBI taxonomy): domain Bacteria; kingdom Bacillati; phylum Bacillota; class Bacilli; order Caryophanales; family Paenibacillaceae; genus Cohnella; species Cohnella sp. GCM10027633. The sequence goes on from NZ_JBHTGV010000005.1 coordinate 124,330, forward strand.
GTCGGCCAGCATCTACATGCTGACGCGGCTCATCCTGATCATCGTGCTCGTGTTCGGCGCCTGGTACACGTACCAAGAGCGGCTGACTCCGGGCGAGTTGGTCGGATTCCTGCTGTACGTGAATATTTTCATGAAGCCGATCGAGAAGATCAACGCGCTCTTGGAGCTGTATCCGAGGGGGATGGCCGGCTTCCGCCGGTACTGCGAACTGATGGACACGGAGCCGGACGTGAAGGACGCGCCGGACGCGATCGATGCGGGACGCCTGCGGGGCGACATCTCGTTCGATCGGGTAACGTTCGGGTACGAGAACCACGCGCACGTGCTGAAGGACATTAACCTGAGCATTCGCTCGGGCGAGACGGTGGCTCTGGTCGGTCCTTCGGGAGCGGGCAAGTCGACGCTGACGAGCTTGATCCCGCGGTTCTACGAGATCGACGAAGGCGCGGTGACGATCGACGGGACCGACATTCGCCGGATGACGCAGCAGTCGCTGCGCAGCCAGATCGGCATCGTGCAGCAGGACGTGTTCCTGTTCAACGGAACGATCCGCGAAAATATCGCCTACGGACGCCTCGACGCCACCGAAGAGGAAATCTGGGACGCGGCGCGCAAGGCGAATCTCGAGCAGATGCTCAAGGGGCTGCCGGAAGGGCTCGACACGTTCATCGGCGAACGCGGCCTGAAGCTGTCCGGCGGTCAACGCCAGCGGCTGTCGATCGCGCGGATCTTCCTGAAGAATCCGCCGATTCTCATTCTGGACGAAGCGACGTCCGCGCTCGATACCGAGACGGAGCAGCAGATCCAGCAGGCGCTCGAAGAGCTGTCGGTCAACCGGACGACGCTCATCATCGCGCACCGGCTGGCGACGATCCGCCACGCGGACCGCATCGTCGTCGTGACGGAGGAAGGCATCGAGGAAGACGGCACGCACGAGGCGCTCATCGCCAAGGGCGGCACGTACGCGCGGCTGAACGCGGCGCAGTTCGGGACGCCGATTCCTTCGACGGTATAGCACCCATATAAGCAATAGAAAGCCGCCGGAGGTAACCCCCGGCGGCTTCTTCGTAGTACGCCCAGCATGGGCGTCATCTCTAGGGTGAAAGTCCCGAACGGGGGCTGGCGAACGCCTACCGTTAGCCAAGAGCAAGGGTGTCTGCCGTGAGGCAGAATCTGAAGGAAGCTGGAGGCAAATGCACGAGCCAAGGTACACGAACTGGATTTGAGGCAGAGTTAGCCGGATGAGTCACCTATACATGACGAAATCCTAAGTCGCCAAAGGCTCTCCCTGTAGACTCCAGTGGCTGCGGGCAGAAAGATGACGTTCTTATCTGGGGAGACCTGTGGAATAGGCGAACTAAGTTCGTAACCGCGACTGAGAAGCCGCGCAGAATCCACAGGAGTCAGCAGAAGCCATAGTACGCAGGGGGTTGCAACGCCTTGCGGAAGGGCTGAACCGAAAGGAGAGAGGAAGCCGATGCGTTCGCACGAAGAGCAAAGACAGCAGAAAATCTCGCAAGAGAGCTCACGGCAAAGAGAAGCGGTGAAGCCGCTAGGGTATGCCGGAGCGCCGAGTTCTTCGTCGGCACAAGTCGCCCCTCCCTCTCGCGAAGACCAAAACGAACTGTTGGAGCGAATGCTCGAAGGGAACAACCTTCGACTCGCCTACAAGCGGGTGGTACAAAACGGAGGAGCCCCGGGTGTGGACTGTGTAACGGTAGCAGAGCTACAAGCTTACCTGAAAACGCGCTGGGACGCGGTGAAAACCGCTCTTCTCACAGGAACGTACAGACCGATGCCCGTCAAACGGGTGGAAATCCCCAAACCCGGAGGCGGCGTGAGGCTGCTCGGTATCCCGACCGTAATGGACCGCTTTCTCCAACAGGCACTTCTACAAGTGATGAACCCCATTTTCGATGCAGATTTTTCTTGGCACAGCTACGGCTTTCGCCAAGGAAAACGAGCGCACGACGCGGTAAAGCAAGCCCAGCGCTACATCCAAAGCGGTCTGCGATGGGTTGTAGACATGGATCTAGCCAAGTTCTTTGACCGAGTGAATCACGACATGCTTATGGCAAGAGTGGCGCGGAAAGTAACGGACAAGCGTGTCCTGACTCTAATCCGAGCCTATCTGAATGCCGGAGTTATGGCAGATGGGACGCTGGAAAAGACGGAAGAAGGAACGCCACAAGGCGGGCCCTTAAGTCCGCTTCTAGCCAATATCTTGCTAGATGATCTGGACAAAGAATTAACCAAACGAGGGCTACGGTTTGTCCGCTACGCGGACGACTGTAATATATTCGCGGCTAGCCGACGAGCTGGGTTGCGCGTGATGGAGTCGGTCACTCGCTATGTGGAAGGAAAGCTGAAACTAAAAGTGAATCGAGAGAAAAGCGCGGTAGACCGACCTTGGAACCGCAAGTTCTTAGGTTTTAGTTTTCTCATGGACAAGCAAGCAACGATTCGATTAGCACCACAGACCATCTCCCGATTCAAGGAGAAGATTAGGGAGCTGACGAGTCGAACGCGCTCGATGTCCATGGAGAGCCGCATTACCATGCTTAACCGCTACCTCGTTGGATGGATAGGCTACTTCCGACTAGCGTCCGCGAAGAAACATTGCGAGAAATTCGACCAATGGATTCGTCGCAGATTACGCATGTGCTTGTGGAAGCAATGGAAACGGGTACGCACCCGAATCCGCGAACTCCACGCGCTAGGCGTACCTAATTGGGCTTGTCTAATAATGGCCAACTCACGTCGAGGTACGTGGGAAATGTCTCGAAACATAAATAACGCCCTTCCGACTTCCTATTGGGAAGCGAAAGGGCTGAAAAGTATGCTTTCACGTTACCTGGAGCTTTGTTAACTTTTCGGAACCGCCGTATGCGGACCCGCATGTACGGTGGTGTGAGAGGACGGGGGCTAGCCGCCCCCTCCTACTCGATCCTTGAATCAGTCGTCCTTCGCGACCTTCGGCAGGAGCGCCAGCGCGTACAGCGCGGCGACGCCGATGACGGTATAGACGATTCTCGACCCCACTTCGTCCGCACCGTCGAAAATCTCGCTAACGACGTCGTACTCGAACAAACCGACCGACAACCAGTTGAGACCACCTAGGATGATGAGAATCAGTGCCGCTAGATTGAGCGCTTTCACTCTGGAATTGCCTCCTTTGGGGGCGGCTGCGACGCTGCCCTGATCTGGGAACACTTCCTAACGCTATCCAGTCGAATCTGGTTGACCACTATAAGTTATGTGCGGGGCGCGAAGGTTATGCTTGTTGCCACACCATGCAGTAGATATAGACGATGCCGTGCGTCGCCCGACGCGAATAGCGATCGGTCACCTTGAACCCGGCTTTCTCGTAGGCGCGAATGGCGCGCTTGTTCCACTGCTCGACCTCGAGATCGATCTCCGCGCCAGGCTTGCGTCTTCCAGCCTCTACGACCGCGAGCTTGATGATCGCGGGTCCGAGCCCCTTGTCGCACAGGTCGGGGCGCAGTCCGATGCCGACGCGGATCGCGCGGTCGAGCGGGAACAGCTGCACGTAGCCGATCAGCTCCTCGCTGCCTGCGTCGTCCGCATCGCGAACGGACAGATATTGCTGGCGACGAATGTCGGCGTCCGCGAACTCGCGGCCATCGCGCAGCATGTCGGCCCATGCAGGCCATCGGTACACGTCGTAAGGAGGCGGATAGCGCCACTGGCTGACGGCTTGCGCCTCTTGCTCAGTCATCGGATGTAGTTGCGGGTTCATGGCGGTCTCTCCTTATTTTCCGGTACGGGCTAGGTGCTTCCAGTATACAGGATCGGATAGCGATACGACACAATGCCGCATATCGAGGGGGTCTGGGGTCATGGTATGATGGGAGGGCACCACCGCAATCGCATCAGGGGAAGGGGTAATGTACATCATGAATCGGTTGCTCTTCTTGGCATGTACCGCATTCATCGTAGTCGGATTAGGGCAATTGGTCGTCGGCGCGGTCATGGAGCCGATGGTTCAATCATATGGCATCAATTACGGGGCGGGCGGACAGCTCGTCATGCATCAGTTCCTCGGCGGAATGGTCGGGGTCATGCTGGCACCGCTGTTAATCGGCCGAATCGGCAAAAAAAAGCTGCTGCTCTCGGCGCTCGCGATCATGACGATCGCGGAAGCGGTGTACGTGAGCCAGCCTTCGTGGGGACTCATGCTTACGGCGGCACCGTTCGCGGGCTTCGGCTTCGGCACGACCGAGGCGGTCGTCGCCTCGTTCATCATCGGCTCGGCCGGCAAAGACGCGAACGTGGCGATGAGCCGCGTCGAGGTGTCGTTCGGCGTCGGGGCGCTGCTCATGCCGTTCGTCGGAGCTTGGCTGATCTCGATCGATCAGTGGGTAGCGGCGTTCGCGGTCGTCAGCGCGTTGGCGGCCATAACGTTGATTCTATGGATGATCTGGTGGCCGTCGGTGTTGGATCAGCCGGTCAGCGCGCAGGCGGTGGCCGCGGCCGCGAAGGAGCGGAGCGCCATGAGCCGCGGGCGGATCGCGATGATTCTGCTCGGGGGCGCGCTGTTCTTCCTCGTGTACGTCGGCTTCGAGATGAGCTTCGTCCACTACTTGCCGTCGCTGCTCGTTCAGAATAACGGGCTCGCCGAATCGACGGCGTCGATCTCGATTAGCGTATACTGGGGCGCGATGGTGCTCGGCCGATTGGTGTCGGGTCACGCGGCGGACCGGTGGGGCAGCGGCACGTACATGATGGTCACGTGCGTATTATGCGCCGTTCTGTTCACCGCGTTCGGCGGGGTCGAGAACGTATCGGGCGCGTTCGTCATCGCCTTCTTGACCGGGCTGGCCATGTCCGGCATGTACTCGGTCGCGCTCGTGTTCGTGAACCGCGCGGTGCCGGGCATGTCCGAGAAAACAACAAGCCTCATGATGGTATTCGCCGGCATCGGCGGCGCGTTCATGCCGAAGCTGACCGGCTGGTTCCTCGACGAGCACGGTACGGACGCGACGCGCTGGCTGTTCGCCGTCATGGCGGTCGTCATGCTGGCCGTCATCACGTGGGCGCTGCTCGTCGCGCGGCCGGAGAAGCGCAAGGTTGCGCAGACGGCGGCGTAAACGCCTATTGTCCGCCGTCCTTGGAGCGAGACCCGATCAAGTAGCCGATAATCGTCGATTCGACGGGCAGCACGACGAGCGTCCACATGTCCTTCAGCCCGAATTCGGGCGAGCGATGCTTGTCGGGCAGCAGCGTATAGGCGAGCGCCACGAGCAGGATGCCCAGCGCGATTGTGCCGACAATATACAGGCGGACGTTCTCGCCGGAGCCGAAGAAACGCCCGAGAATGCCGAGCTCCGCCTTGCGGCGTTCCGTCTCCGCGTTCGCGGCGATGATCTTGCTGGCGACCTTCGGGTCTTGGACTTCGATCTTGTTCATGTCCCGTCGACCCCCTCGCCGGCGAAGAACGTGAACGTCAGCGACCACGCGCTTGAATCGAAGTTAATGAGCACCTCGTACCGGAGAGACAGCTTGCGGTTGTTCAGCACGCCCAGATGGATCAAGTCGTGGTTGCCGGTGGGCTTGCCCCGGGGGAAGTTCACGCACGCGATGCGAACCTCGTTATAGCGAACGAGCCGAATGTCGGTCGTGAAGTCGTTACGCTCTGGTTCCCTTTCGATACAGAAGACGAACTTGAGCGGATCGTTCTCCTCGGACAAGGTGACCTCGATCGGATTCATCCCGTACGCGAACACTCTCCCGTGATAGACGACCTCGTAACCTCCGGACGATATTTTCACCAGGGCATCCCTCCGCAATCTCGTTAGTACAGTGTACGATGCGGGGGAGGGGGACATGACTAGGATGATTACCTTACACCATGAAGGAGCAACTATGATGAGAGTCGGATTCATCGTTATCGATATGCAAGCCGCTCACTTGAAGGGCGTAGAGAAGAGCCTCGTGAGTAGAGCTTGCGAGTATATTAATCATGTATCCGGGATGTTCCGATCTCAAGGGCATGTCGTGATCCACGTCCAAGACATCGAAGACCGGACGGAAGCGAATCGAGACGAGTTCCTCACGATTCCGGAAGTTCAGATGGACGACAACGACCCGGTCGTGACCAAGGTGTATACGAATTCGTTCTGGAAGACCGAGCTGGAACAGCTGCTGCGAGATCAAGGCATTGAGATGATCATCCTGGCAGGATATGCCGCGGAGCACTGCGTCTTAGGTACCTATAACGGAGCCCGCGAGAGAGGATTCACGCCCGTCATTCTGCAGCATGGCGTGCTGAGCAAGCATGCCGACGTCATTACGGCGACGTACAGGGATCGGAATATCGTCTCGTATTCCGTTGTTCCGTATTTGTTGGGGAAGTCCGCGAAGTAGAAGCGCGATTGACCCGTAAGCGGTCACGTCGTGCATCATGTCCATCGTACGGGTCACGCTCATGGGGGCGTGGCCTTTTTTTCGCGTTGTGCGATTGGAGCCGAGCTCAGCAGTTGCCCTTGCAGTTGTTGTAGATCCGCTCCGCTTCTTGCAAGCATTCTTGCGCCGGCCGGCCTCTGAGTCTGCAGGCAACGATGTATTGGGAGTAAGCCAGTCGGCACAACGGAACCCTGATGAAGCAGGGCATGAGCTGCGGGATCGGGTTGTTCTTATCGAACTTGCGCAGTTCCTTGGCCAGCTTGTCGAAGGCTCGGGCCAAGGCATTGCCGAGCTTGTTGAGCTTGCGATCGTCATACACGCGGAATTGCTTCCGGATCCGCTTCGACGTGCCCTCCGACTTCGGCGTCACGCTACTCGAAGCGACCACGAGCGGTTTGCCGTCTAACGAGATCTGCATGACGCCGTCTAGGCTGCCGTTCGGGACGCGCTGGGTTTCGACGAAGCCGACTTCCAAGAGGCCCTCCTTCGTCTTCACCTGGGCGTCCGCGGAGAATATCGCCGTATCTTCGACTTGCTTGAACACAATCGCCATCGTCGTTCTCCTCCCTTGTGCATTCATCTATATCTCATGCCGAACAGGGCGGGAAGGCAACGGATAATGATCTATGCGGACCGAAAATAATTCGTTAACGCTGGGACGCGTTGAGTCTCCGATTGGGCGTGGTCGATGGTGGCATAATGGCGCTCGTCCTGCGATAATGAGGGTATATAGCGAGGATTGAGGAGGCTTATACGCACATGCAAAATATCGTTCCAATGAAATGGTTGTTCGCCAGACTGTACGAGTCCGACATCGTCATCGTCGACTGCCGGTTCCAGCTCGGTAAGCCCGACGCCGGCCGACAGGCTTACGAAGAGTCGCACATTCCAGGCGCTGTGTATCTGGATCTGGAGAAGGATCTGTCCGGGCCTTTGGAGGCTGATGGACACGGTGGTCGGCATCCGTTGCCGGACATCGCCGACCTGACCGCAACGCTGAGCCGTGTCGGCATCGGCAACGCTTCCCGCATCGTCGCCTACGACGATCAAGGCGGGGCGATGGCTTCCCGCTTGTGGTGGCTGTTGAAGTATCTGGGCCATGAGCAAGTGTACGTGATGGACGAGGGCTTCACGGCTTGGCGCGCGGCTGGATTGTTGGTCAACGCCGATCAGAAGGTGCTAATCCCGGCTCCTTTCCTCGCGACAGTGCAACACAACATGCTCGTCGAGGTGGAAGAAGTGCAGGAGATCGTCGCGGCGGCGGACGGGTCTGTGGTTCTGGTGGATTCTAGGGAAGCACCGCGCTATCGCGGGGAAGTCGAGCCGCTGGATAAGAAGGCGGGGCACATTCCAGGCGCGATCAATCGCTTCTGGAAGGACGGGCTTGGCGAGGGCGGAGCTTGGAAGGATGAAGCGGGACAGGCGGCAAGATTCGAGGATTTGCCTCGGGATAAGCCGATTGTTGTGTACTGCGGCTCCGGCGTTACGGCTACGCCGAACGTGATCGCGCTTCAGGAAGCGGGATTCAGCAAGGTTAAGCTGTATGCGGGTAGTTGGAGTGATTGGATTTCCTACGCGGACAATCCGATTGAGACGGGAGAAGAGTAAGAACCGAGAACCCTCGTCGGACACGGATTTGAGGGCTGTGACAGGTTGCTTCTTGATGACCTGTTGCAGCCCTCTTTGGACTTTTCTGTCAACAGATTGCAAACAAGAACCCGACGAAAGCAGTTGCAGGAACCCCGGAGCCAGCAACAGTCCGGCAGTCATGTCAGGTTGCCCGACAGTCCAGCAGCAGCCGGAACCGAACACAGGAACAGCAAGAGCAAGCTAGATTCAGCCACAGCATGGGTACTCGCTTGGCTTCTCTTGCTTGCTCTCGGATTATTATTCAGCCACTCCCCCGGTAAGGGTTAAGTCGGGGGTCACTTGGGGTTCAGTTCGGGGTACAGTCGCTCGTTATCGCTCGTAGCGGTTCTGCTGCTTGGGGTTCAAGAGGTTCAGTCAGGTTTGCATTACTCCGGGTTGCTGCGTTTGCATCTTCCTATTGCTGTGTTCCTCTTGGGGGTTAAATATCGATTGTACCCCCTGAACCCTTGTAAGCCGGAGCCGTTCGGAGCGGCTAGGGCTCGCCTGAACCCCTGACTGCCCCCCGGCTGCACCCTACTGTACCCCTGAAGCGGCAGGGAAAGCTGTGGGTTCGGCGCGACTGCTGTTGCGTTGCTCAGTAGCTCATCCAGCTTGGCTGCTGCTTGCTCCTCCAATCCCGGCAAAACGTGCGAATAACTTTCAAGCGTGTTTTGAAGCTTTAGCCCCCAGTATTCGATTATAATCTTCAATTATTTCATAGTAACCCATGCCATTAAAAGTGAAATTAATGTAACTATCAGGCTCGATATTATAACCTAAATTGGCCTTTTTAATAGTACCAATACAACAGCAAATTACCTCCTCTTTCAAGGACCTTTTCAAGTTAACATACTTTTTGAATAACTCAAACTGAGCAAATTCAGTTTTGTTGTTAGCTACAAAATCCGGCTGAAAGCGAATTTTCACGCTACCTTGCTGCTTTGGAGTAAGGTTAATATAAGCGTAATCATCAAAGACGTACATGCTCCTAACCTGTCCGATAACACAACGTACTTCCCTAAGATCAGCTTCACTTAATGCGTCGAAGAGTCTGGTATAAATGTACGGACCTTTACCAGTATCCTTCTCAACAGCATCACTCGCTAACGTTGCTGCTCCAGAATCACCGGACGCCTCCGAGCCTCCATAATGGTTATGGGGGACGTTGGTCGTGGAATCTTCCGAATGCTCCGGTTTCTTCGTATAACTTTCATACGCTCTTTTTAGTTTATCTCGAATTTGCTTTGAAGATGGCCTGTACTTAGATTCTTCTTCTGTATTTGTAGCACCAGCACCTTCGTTATCCGAATATTCAACTGCGTTTTTGCAGCCTTCTTTATGTACCTTTTTTGGCCAAGTCTTAAAGAATTTACTTTCCGTGTCCTTCCTCTCGACAAATGACAATAGGGTTTTACAGCCTGACTCGGTACAAAATAATTTTTTGCGATATTCTGCTTCATACAAATCTTTAGTTAATAAGGAGGCTGCTATGGGTTTTTGGATATCACCGGATTTGTAGAGTGCTTTTTCAATTTTCATAGTTCGCAACCTCCTCTAAATAAATAGTAGGATTTAACATAATTTTATCAAAGTTTGATTGCATTTTGAACCATAACTTCCCAAACTCAAAGTGCCACTAAGATTCCTCATGGAGTCTCAGCGGCACTTTGAGTTTTAAACTTCTGGCAATCTTGGGAGCAATAACAGAGATGGTTTAGGCTGCAATTCCTGAACTTCGTCAGCCTCTTTCACTTCTTGCAAGAAGCTACGAAGGACTCTAAAGACGAAACCGCACTTATGATCGCCACACAGAAAGGCAACATCGAGGCGATTGACCTCTTGCTTAAAGCCAAATCTGACGTGAACGCCGTCAACAGCAAAGGAGAAACGGCACTAAGCTACGCTGTCGATGCTTCTCAGCTTCAAGCAGTTCAACGGCTTCTGGACAGCGGCGCGGACGCCAATCTGATGGCTGGGAGCACTACCTTGCTTACACTCGCCGTACGTTCCGGAAATGCAGAGATCGTCAAGCTGCTGCTGGACCAAGGTGCCGACTCGAACAAACAACAAAACGGTAGAACGGTACTGTTCGAGGCTGTCCAGAAAGGCTTGTCAGATGTGACGAAGATTTTGTTGGATGCCGGAGCCGACCCTAACGTCCAATCACCAGAGGGCGACAACTTATTGTTCTATACCCTCGACCACGAACAGCCGGGAAACGCGAAACAGCTAATCGAGCATGGTGCAGACCTGACTCTCAAAACTAAGAGTGGGGTTGGACTGCTGACTCTCGCCAAAACAAAAGGATACTCGGATGTAGCTGACGCGCTGATCGCCAAAGGAGTCAAAGATGTCAGCCTGCTGACATACACAGTGGCAACGACCACGGACGGCTTCTCGATTCCCAAACCGTTGGACGACAGTACCGTTACGCTAGGTGCTCACCAGAATCATCCGAACCCACAGATGACGTTTAATCTCAACCGGTCGGCCAAGTTTTTCAAGGCTACTTTCGTCAGTGGACGAAAGGAGATAGAGTCCGACTATAACGTCAGGTTGACTATTGAAAGTAATGGAAAGAAGCTGTACGAGAGCGATTATCTTAGCATCAAATCAGCGGCACAAAACATTGCTATTGATGTCAGCGGTGTTCAGAAGCTGACGTTCATTCTGCAAGCAGACAAGCTCTTTAGCATCGTGGAGTCGAAAGGGCTGCTACAGAACCCGACGATTTACTTCCCATAGTTTGAACGCTGACGAGGCATTTCTTTTGGACTCTTAGGTGCGAAGGGCTACTATCGCCCTTTCCGGACTTGAAGACCAACGGAAGTGCCTTTTCGCTTTTCAGAAGCCTACTCTTCATCTCGATCTTTCAGTGGCCGATTCTTGCCGGTTGCTCTACTGTGCCGGAAAGATATCATCATCTTAGCCAGTTGCAGGTGCAGCAGTTCTGTCCGAAGCTCCCTTTCCTTGTTGTGGACAAGCGTTAAAACTTCTTCCACAGTCAGCAAGTCGATTTTGTCACCATGCCGATACAGTTGCCCCTTGCCCGATACGCATTCCTCGCACGTTTCAATCTGCAAGAGCAGTCTTGTTTCTTGCTCTTCAAGCCGGGAATATTCCTCGAATAGCTCCTCTTTCGTCCGCTCCGTCAATACATGCCGCTCCCCTCGCCACGAAAAAAACGTCAGCCATTCCCAACACTTGGGCGTGGCTGACGCTTCGTTCGTTTAATTGATTTCCTGCTGCCTCCAGTAAAACATGCCCAAAATATGCTTGTCAATTATCTGTAGGAAGTGGAACGAAGCGGACAATCGAGAGGTCTTCGCGCCATATCATATGGTAGACTGACACGGCGCAAAGAGTCACAGAAAGCAAATCGGGAACATCATCGCGTCAGTCCCTTTCACCGCTGTTTGTTCTATTCAACACCTGACGCAGCGACTTCATCTGCGTGGACAAAAGCGATTGTTGTTGCAAAACCGGAAGAAACACTCCAACCGTGTCGCTCGTTTACTTGGATGTATCTATCTCTCTAGCCCCGTACCGGGATACTTGAAGTATCATAAGCACACGACCGCATGAACGCCACTGTGAAAAGTCATCCGATACTACCCGAAGAATCGCGGCTATTTATGGTTCAGGTATAGGTTGGAGGTAGTTATATTGAGTCGTGTTGTCCAGCCCTACAATACTATCATGGTTACACGCCGACGAGCGGACTGCTTAGTGCGTGTTGCTCTTGCAGATCGCGGTTGTTCAGTTGGACGTAGTTCCGTACCATGCTTAGGTCGTGGTGGCCGAGTATCTTTTGCAGGGAAAACGGGTCTCCCCCGTTCTTGACGTACAGCGTAGCGAATGTGTGCCGGAACGTGTGCGGAGAGACGCGAACGCCTGTGATCCCCGCTGTCTCGCCGTGCAAACGAATGCGTTTGTAGGCTTGGTTGTACGTCAACGGCTTGCCGTTGTTCACGAGAAACACGTTGGCAGGACTACGATTGGTGAACTGCGTTCGGTTCTCTTGGATAAGCACTTCGATAAGTTCCGCAGTTCGTTTACTCTATGGTACAACCCGCGACTTGCCGTTCTTAGCAACGCTGGCGCGGACGGTAATCGTCCTGTCAGTTAGACTAAGGTCATCCACAGCCAAGTTCAATGCCTCGTTGATCCGAAGCCCGGTATCGAAAAGCACGGTGAGGAGCACATAGTCTCGGAAACCTGTGTACTCCCTTTGGTTTGGCGCGGCGAGCAGTTGCAAGACCTGCTCCTTCTCAAAAACTCCGATAGTGTCCTCTTTGACCTTTTGCAGTTTGATACGGGAAGCAAGGTCGACTTTCAGATATCCTTCGTCGAGGAGGAATCGTAGGAAGCACTTGAGCGTCCGGGTGCGAATGTTCACACTTGCTGGGGACAAGCCTTTGACTGTGTTATGGCTCTGCAACGTAGGGTGTCCGTCGTACAGCGTTTGTTCAGTCAACATGTGCCCTACATACTGGCGAACGTGGTCGGCGGTCAGTTGCTCCAGGTTGAGCATCGGGTACTGATCGACCAGCCAGCGTTGCAGGTATCGGTAGTGGTTCTTATGGTCGTACAGCGTTCGGAGCTTCAAACCCTCCGTTTCCTTGACTCGAAGGAAGATACCAAAATAATAGTCAAGCGGATGGTGTAATGTGATCGCGGCGGAAATCAGTCGTTCACGTGATGCGGTTACCGTGGGCATATGGATCACTCCTCTCAGATTGGATGCAAAAAACCGCCAAGGTAATGGCGGCTGATAGACTGGGGTTTATAATTACATTTCAATTTTATTTCCAGCGGCTTCACTTTAACAAGTTAGCTTGTGGTCATTATCTATAATCAAATTCAACTACTACTTCCAAGTATGCACGCAGAACATCGGTATGTTGTTTCTTGGGGTACTTGTTTGAACAGTAATACGATGGTGATTAAAGAGATCATTGTCAGTTCCATGACAACACATCTTATATTTCTTTCCGGAGTCACACGGGCAAAGTTGATTGCGACCTACCCCAATGAATTCTTGCTTCCGTTCCTTTAGAACACTGAGAGTCCAATCATCATATGGGCCAGAAATCTGAGTTAACAGAGTATCTAGCATTGAGTAATTATATTCCATACCTTGAGGGAACAAAACAGTATATTTGTCGAATGGATTTGTTACAACTGCCATAGCTAAAAATTCAACATCCTGTATTATACGACAGCATTGTTCACCATCGTATATTTCTCCTACTCGATGACCACAAGGTCTTCTTAAAGATATGGTAGCACCACATATTGAACAAGTGGCTCGTTTTACAATCATCTCGCGACTCATGAAGTACTGGTATGGAAACAACTGTTGGTACTGATGAATCATTTTGTCATAAAATTTTAGATGGTACTTATTATCTTGAAAGTCGAGATGCTTTCTCAAAAAGGATAGCTCTATATCGGTACGATCAAAGGCCAACCACGCATCAAAATGCTTCTTTTCTTGCAAATTCCGAAAGGCAGATAAGTAACCTTGAATTACTTTATATGTTTGTTCAAGGCACCAGATTTCTTTTGCCTCAGATTGATTGTTCAAAGATACTGCAACTGCCTTTAGTGATTTAAGATTATAGGGAATATCCTCCTTGAGGATATTGTCCCGAAAATTTTGCAAATAATCTTTAATTGTTGAAATATCCATAGCTACAGCCTACTCGTCCAAGAGATTAATCGCTTTAATAGTCGATTCAAACTTGTCAGCATCGCCTTCATAAGAAATCCTTTTAGATTTTCCCTTTGTTTCAACTATTAGATCTACTTTTACTTTAAGTCCATTACGACGTGACTTCAGCTTATCATACAAATAGTTGGTTATTAATCCGGTAACGATGGGAAAAGCAAAAATAGTCATTATGATATTAGGAATGTTTATTAGGTCAGAATGGAGCTCAAGTTCTTGGAACTGTTCATCGGTAGCGCAAATATCAAAATTAACATCGGTTCCTTTGGAAGCATCTTTTACGTAGTGATAAAATTCCCCTGTTTGTTCGGGAAACAGGGGATGTTCGTGGTCTCGGAAACCTTCATCATATGGAAGAATCAGTGCATTTGCATTCTTCATTTCTTCTGTATATTCTTTTGGGAAATATGGCTTTTCGAATACGTCTTGAAAAGTTATATTAACATCATTTATCTCAACCTTAGATACTTCTTTACTTTCATGAATCATTGCGCTGCCCCCTTTTGTCACTATCGGTGATTATATCTTCTAAGTTGCGTGCGGTTTTGGAAATGTAACTCCAGCTTGAAAGGATTCAGCCAATTTCGTTGAAATATGTTCAACCCGCATCTCGCCAGAAGTGCCTCTACTTGTCCAATACTCACCAATCATATTGGCGGGTGGAGTTCCAAGAATGTCAAAGACAGCAGTACCATCGTGAATCTCACTTCTGTGCCTAACTAATGTACGAGGTTTATTTGTATAAAAATAAATCAGCCTTCTAGTCCCTGTTTCCTCATCCAACAAAAACGAAGATACAAAACTGTAACTCGAAGACTCTGCCGTATACAATGTGCAGTTAATGGTCAAGAAACTTTGTCTAATTACAAGAAGAATTGGGATGGAGGGCAAGGTTTGTTTAGTGTCAGGGTTTATCCAATTAGATTGAAGTTCCCCTCTCCATGTACCTTGCAAGATAGGAATCTGAACAAGCCACCCCTTAAAAATCTTCATTTTCCAACCGTATTTAATAAACAACGACCAAATAACTAAGTCTAATGTAATCACCGTGGGTACTTGTTTGAACACAGCAGACGAGAATTCCAATTTTATTTGATAAACTAGCAGCAGCAAGCTCCATATTAAAACAGAGATGACCAGCGTTGCCCATAAATAGAGTTTAAAATTGATACTCTTCATTATTCCACCTCACTTATATCCCACGTAATTCCACGCATCGATCAGAAACTGATTTGCTTGTTGTCTTGTCCAAGGCTGCGATTGTCTAAACAGATATTTCAGTTCATTGACTTCGCCCCATTCTGAGCAGCCTTCCTCCGACTTAGTGCTATTATATAGATGAATAATTGCTTCCCTTACAAGATCAAAATAATTATTCGAACTAAAGATGTTATTGGGCACATTCCAAATTAAACACTCAATAAGGAATGATGGAACATATTCTGCAGATTGTACCCCTTGTTCTTTCATTTCATTTCTTAACCGCTTAAATACCCGAGTTGTAAATTTGAATTTATTTCCGGTTTCTTTGTTTTTACTGACGCCATTTTCATAATGCTGCTTAGGCCAGTTGATTATTCGACTCCCTGTATCTGGTCTCAGTTCAATTCCGGATAAATAATCATACCCTCCGTTAGCGGTATAAAAGTATCTTCTGTGTTCAAAGCAAGGTACAACATCTGCCTCAACCCGGTACGTGTTAGCCTTTATATCAAATGCTTTATTCCCCCGTGCAACGCTTGTTCTTCCAAACTTATTAACCAATGCTACTTCAACTGCATTCTTAAATTCCGAATAAGTATATGATGATGGTACGATATTAAAGTCATTTGCTGATTTGGGTGGATTCTGTGGCAGATCGTAGAAAAATGTGTCCTTTAGCTTTACACAAATATCTACATCACTATTAGCTCGAACATTGGTGTTATTTCTATAAGAACCTTGAGGGATAATTTCTATGTTCATTTTTGATAATTCTAAATCGGCTTTTATCGCATCTTTAATCATAGTCTCGGCGTTAGCGCATTTATCCTCTTCTGTATCGCTTGCTGGCTTGGTCCAGCTATTAAAAGTTTGATTCCAATCTCTAGCCATCGATAAGCCCTCCGAATTAGGTATAATTACCCACAAATAATAGTATATCACGTCTCATGTGAGCTGTCTCTCTAGTATTCCCTTATTTGAGATATATTGCAATCCTTATACAGAAAACTGCCAACAAGCTGCAAACTCAGACTCAGTCCGTCCACACCCCGGCCCATCCTACGGTACATCAGTTTGCTTCACTTGTCCTTTTGTTGGCGATCCGTTCGGCTTGACCCAGCCACAGGTGGATGACTCGCCCCGATTCAAACCGTAATGTCGCCCAAGCCCGTCGTTCACGGGCTTCTTGCTCCCTAAGTCTTCCCAAACGTAGCCCACGGAGATCGTTGCACATGGGCGCTGGCGTATCATCCGAGGCATTCACGCCGCGCTGATCGGAACCCCTACTTTTTGACGTCGGAACTATTCGAGCATAGGGGTTCGTGGGGGAGTAAGGAGCTGGAGTGATTGGAGTAGTTATGAGGGGAATGTGGTAGCGACGGGAGACGAGTAAGTGCGAAGAAACGCAAAGTAGTACTAAAAATCATTTAATACATCGTCTTGGGGCTAAACGCCCTGGCGATGTATTTTTATTGTCCGAAGTTAACACGGAATCAACAAGGGACTCATAAAAGTATTTACAGATCGATTCAAACGGAAACTTGATCGCACCGGGCAGTCCTAATATAGCGATTCTGTAACCCCACCATCTATACGAGTCAACAAAATGAATGGTTCGTGAGAGTTATTCAACACAGAATCAATGAGCATATTTTACATTTCATAACTAAGTTTACCAATAAACAAAATCGCCGGTTCGATATGCGGTTTTTGAATATAATTATAGAGATTCATTAATTAGGTGTGCTTTTTCATCTGGTTTGTGAAGAAATAATATAGAAAACCAGAGCCTCTTTTCAGAGGGTCTGGTTTTTTCGTTGTGAAATGAGCGTTTCTCAAGTAGAATGCATTATCTCCTATTTAGGCAATCTTCTTCAAGTATGAGTCACAAATAATTATGTCTTTTGGTGATGGGATTTCCATTATTCTGGAGGAGTTATTGCTCGTATTAATTTTCTTCTTGTGGATTCAATCCACCGAACTATTGCAATAATAAGATTATGCATTGCCTCGAATATGGCGATAGAGGCTCCGATGATAAAAATGCTTGTTGGAATTGAATCGGGTTTAGGGTCTATCAAAATATAGTCTTGTCCAAGCAAAATAAAGAAAGTTAAGTATAGTGGGAACTTTAGTCCCGTCAATACTCCCTCAATGTTTCCGAGACGCTCAATCCATATGTTAATTTTTGCAATGACTGTGTGAACTCTTTCTTCTTCAGTCATAATAATTTTCGCCCCTAGAAAGTAATATTTATGGTTGTTGATATATTTGTTCTTCTTTTGATTGTTTCGACAATTTTCATCCAGTAATCGCGAGGTCGAATAGCAAGTGATCTGCCATTAAAGTAAACTCCTTATCGGGTTTAGTATATTTCAATAAATCTTCTAGTACCATCCGTCGTAAAGTTGGATTATCGGTAATTTGGTATTCTTTAATAAGTGGCTTTAATAAATTAATATGATCTATTCTACGTTCAATTAATTCAGGTCTATCTAATTTTAATAATCTAATCGTAAGATCTGCTCTAACATCCCCATCTTTCGGAAAAGGTATTGGGCCGACAAATTTGATCTTATCTTCTGGAGTATCAATGTAGGGGTTAATTAATGGAAGGTTTTCATCAAAGTAATCCAGTTTATTTTGATTGCACTTTGTACATCCAATTGTAAGGTTTGACCACATAAAAGTCTTGTTAGGTACCTTGCTTTTGGGCTCGATATGTTCTATATCTCCATGGTCAATATGAGTTATTTTACTTTCACAATAAGCACATTTGTTTTTAGTCTCTGTTAACAAAGCATCTTTAATTTCATGGTGACGATAGCGAGCTTTCACACTATCTGGAATTTTGGTGTTTAAGGTAACATAATTCATTAACTCTTGAGTCCACTCGATTTCTTTTTCTACTAAGATATCTGGTTTTTCGGCTTTTATTATTGACCTCATTATCGATTGCCTCCTTGGAGGAAACCGAGTGCTTGGGGTAAATGGTCAGCCAGTCCTAATGCAGACAGATCGTTTTTTAAGGACAAGTAGCTCTCAGGAGTCAATTCATTTCCTCTGTACTTATCGAGTATGTTATTTAAATCTTCTTCGACCCAAATAGGCATAGTGATAGGCACACCGAGTACATCTCGTAATATTTGTGCTGCGTTCCCAGCTTTATTTTCAAAGTCAAGTAAATAACTATCAACTGTTCTTTCGTCATTATATTTAAGAACATATACAAATGATTCTTTTACCGAATTCACCATTAATGGACTGTGAGTACTTACAATAAATTGAGCATTAGGAAACGAATCTATAAGACTTGGCAACAGTTGTCTTTGCATTGAGGCGTGTAAATGATTTTCGGCTTCGTCAATTATCACAAAAAACGGCTCATCTTTACCTGCCTCAAACATGTATATTTGCCATGCTAAATCTAATATTGCTCCAATTCCACCAGACACAGAATCCAATAAAAACTCTCCACTTTTTGTAACTAATACTACTTCTCCACTTCTAATATTTAATGTTTCGAAACCTAGAGTTGGAGGAAGTAGCTTCTTCAAAATTTCAATAAAACCCAAAAAAAGCTCAAGTGCCTCAGAATCTGAGGTAGCATACTCATTACCTTTTCCAAAAACTGCAAGACTGATTAATGATGCTTTCATTTGATAAATAGGAGGGTCTGAATATTGACCAAGTGTACGTTGCATTACTGAAGAGTTAAACATGTTATATGCTTCGTTTCTAGTGTGTGCTTTTACAGGAATTGATGTAATTTGACGATATGTATAAGCTGTCCGATGTGAGGGTATATTTATACCCTTCAAACTTGGATGTGGATTAATTGAAATTCCGTAAATTGCTTGATCAGTATTTAACGGAGCATTTATATTAAGAATTTGTCCATTTTTGAGAGTAATGTTACCTATACTAATTTGTTGATGTGCATCAACATCTTCTTCAAGTTTTAATCGACGACTAATACGATATTTAAATCCTTTATTCATTTTTCCCTTTATTGGAGTGGACAGTTCATTAAAACCCCAACCCACAAGCCTAGAAAAGAGTCGGAGTATTGTACTCTTTCCTGCACCATTTGCACCCGTTATAATAGTAATTTTCGGATGAAGCGAGATTTCAACATCCCTGAATTGATTCCAATTTTGAATAGATAAATTATTAAAAATCATTATATATTTTCCTCCGAAATCATCTTAATTTTGCTTGATTATAAGAGTGACTCTATTCGATACACTCACTTTAATAACTCATCTCCTCTGAATCTTTTGAAACTGCAGCCTGTAATTCCTCAACATTTAATATAATGTAGTGATCAGCCCATAGTTCATTGCTTATGTATACAAGGTCCCATGATGAATCGAATAACTTTTTCGCAATACGAATAAACATTCTTTCACTTTGATCAAGAGAAATCGCTGCCCAGTTAATATACTCATCTAATTGATCATCATTTGAGTTTGGCAGTAATTTGAATCCAATATTCGAGAGATATTGATTAAGCTGACCGACATTTAAAAAAACAATTTTATATGAAACATTAATTACTTCTCCTAGTCTAACAAAGGCAGGATGATTTGTTTTTAACATCTGGCTTAGGGAAGCATCCCTATTTGTATCACGTTCTACAAAATAATCTGCAATTCGATGGAACATTTCAGCAGCATCCTCAAGCTTCTCTACTACGTTAAATCTGATTCGTTCTTCTTGTGTTTTAAGGAGTTTTTGAAATAGCCCTGACCATTGTTCTTGAAGTTTTGTAATTATATCTTTTGATGTTTCAAAGGCAAACATAGGTTTATTTATATCTAACTCATTTAACTCATCAAGATATTCATATATACGCCTATCATCTACATGTCGCCATTTCATTGATTTCAAATTCTTATTGAGTTTATATGTCTCATATTCCGCTTGTACGTTTTTATCAATAAAAATATAAATTTGCTTGTTAAGGTATATTGCTGTTTCAAGTTCCTTTTGACTAATTGACATTCTTCCATACGACGACTCAGAACCAAAACGGCTTCCAATAATTGAAACAAAAATATCACAGTTTTCCACTTCATCATAGCAATCCTGATCTAATACATCATCGTTTCCATAAGGTATTTGCCCTTCTTCATTTCTAATTGGAATATATCCAAGGCTGTTAATAAAAGTATCAATGTTCTCACGAACTTGTTTTAGATCATAGAAAGTAGAACTAATGAATACTCTGGGCCTTGCCATTTACAGATTTCCCCTTTTAGTTTCATTTGAAACAATTATTCGACAAAGATATAATCAATCCTTTTTGTGCACATATTTCGTAATAATCCACTCCGGTTCATTACGTGAAAGCTTAAATAAGAGAAGTCCGCAGTTGGAGTGATTGGATCGGATATCCGGATAACCAAATAGCTGTTGGGGATGAAGGATAACCGAGAGACGTATAGCAGTACTTATACAACAAACAAGCCGCCATGTAGCTCAAGAGCCATGGCGGCTTGTTTTGTATACCTGATGTCAACAGCAAGTCAACGACTCCTACTGATAGTTACCCTGTAAGTACTTACAGAACGGGGCGACCACACGCCCGTCATGCTCGTATATACAGAGAAAGAGCTGGGACGTGACACCATAGCGGTGTTGCGAAACTCGTTTCTGCTCAGTTAAATCAACACGAAGAGTTTCAGAGATGTTGATTCAACGTAAAATCAACAAGGAATCAGAAAACCTTGAACGGCGCCTTAGCGCACGCTGAGAAATCTGGTTTGTTCAGTCGCAACTTTATTACAGATGACAAGTCTACGTCATTACCACCGAACATGCTCCATATGGTCTTCATCAGCCTCACTCCCACATATTTAGTTGTCCTAAGAAGTAGTGCCTGCTATGCGTATACATCGCTATGTTGCCTACGTGCGTGGTGATGTACTTTTGATAAAACGTCTGTACCCCCATCATTACGGTCTGAACCAAATATGTTCTCATAGGTAAACAGTATCACGAATTAAATCATGAAAAATTTTTTTCGATTGTTCCGGGAGCATATTAGATATTACTTTGGCTTCATTTTTTGCGATCTCATTGCTTATATAAAAATTGTTTTTTTCGATTAGGGATGAGAAGTCATTTAATGCAGTAATGATTTTATGGTAATTTGGATTGTCCCTAGAGTTGTTCCAGATAATTCGGTATATAAATTTCATAAAGTATTGTTTTCTTTCATCGGCAGTCTCCCCATCGAAAACATACTGGAGTTTTCTGGATAATTTCTTGTCGTTATTGGTTTGCTTTTGATCTGAGAATTGTATTGAATTATAGTAATGGACGATTACTTCATATGTACCAGATGTAATTCGTGGATCGGTGAGGTTGATGATAAAGGTCGTTTTAGAAGTGTCCTCATCAAATCGATCTAGTAAAATTCCATTTGAAGTATCCTTATCGCATTGATAGAGTGGACAAAGAAATCCTCCTGAGGCATTTCCGTTAAACGTTGCTAAAGCAGTTTTATCTACAGATGAGTAGTAAATACCTTTTTCAAGTCTAAGGGATGGAAAGTAATCATAATAAAAAGATTTCAGTGAAAAGATAATCAGAATTATATATCCAACCACGAGATACTTAATATACCCACGGTGAAGAAAAGACTCTCTTGTTACTTTTTTAATAATTATTATTGGTACTGTAGCAATCAATGAACTATAAAACAAAATACTATATACTTGTAGGTTTTTTGATGTATTTATAACAATAACCGGAATTATTATTAGTACACAGAGTATGCAATACATTAAGTAGAAGATAACGCGAGAATATGCTATCTCTAACTTCCTAGTCGTAATCGTTGAGTTGGGAACGAAATAAAAAACAAAATTTATTATGAAAACTCCAACCGGAATAAATGCTGAAATAAACATTGCTTCACCGAAATGTAAAATAAAGTTCCACCTTGAGATAAAGTCATATTGGCTATCCAAGAACAACTGTTTTTCCAATCCGGATAATAATTTCAGAATGTATACAAGGCTTGAAACAACTAGAATTGTAATTATGGAATATTTAAAATTAAGTTTATCGTTTTCAGCAAGCGAACTATTGGTGTCAATACTTACTTGTTTAGCTCCCCCGTTCTCAATGAGGTCATTTTTGTGTTTTTTTAACCCCCAGGGTAATATTCTTTTTTTCTTATATATATCAACTCTTGACATTGAAAAATTCACTTCTCTCTAGTTACTCCGATTTACACTAAACGATACTATTTTCGAAAATCGCTCAGCATTTTTCTACATTTAAATACTATGTTCGATATGTTACTAATCATTTCCTTTTTCTTTATAACTTGATGAAAAATATGCGATGAGGGCATTTTGTAGTAGATAGCCGACAGCGTGCTCTACGCAATTAGTGAATTGTTGGGCTGCTTACGCCGGTGGAGCGGAGAAGTGTGGAAGGCGATACCGCTGTCATCTAGTCGGCATTTCTGGAACGCATTGCGCTTAAATAAGCTTTCTGACCGTTGCCGTACTTCAATTCAGTGACATCTGTTAGCCACTTCTCATTTGGAGCTTCCGCCTGGAACTGGCGGTTTAATACGTTCTCAGCAACGTGTTGAGGTGTAGAATGCACATATTTCTTTTTCTTCCGACGGATAACGGATTGAATCCCTTGTATCTTCATCAGGCGATACATACGTTTGTGGTTAATCTGCTTCTCCGTTTGTCGACGCATATGCAGTGTCAATTGCCGGTAGCCGAAGGTACCTTCAACCTTCTCATGCAACGACATCATGACTGCCGTTAGCTCCAGGTTCTCCAGTTGTCGTGGACGGGGTTTGTGACTGAGCCACTTGTAGTAACTTGACCTTGGGATCCCATAATCTTGCACAGAAGCTTCACGCTAAGCGACTCTGACTGCTGCACCGCTTGGCTAGCAAGGTATATGTGCTCCTGACGATGCCCGTTCAGCGACGCCTCCTTTCGAATTCCTGCAGCTTTTTTAAGAGCGCATTTTCCGCCCGAAGTCGCTCGTTTTCGTACTCCAATTTCTTCATAGTGAGCTTTTGCTGATCAGCCTCGGTTAACTCTTCAGGGGCCTTCGTACGTCCTCTGCCGTCTTGAAAAGCGTTCTCTCCACCTGCCTCATACTTCCTTACCCATCCATAAACTTGCTGATAAGAGACCTGGTATTGGCTCACAGTCTTCTGGTAATCCCGATTATTAGAAAAGGCAGTAGAGCACGATATCGATCCGTTCCTGCCATGTTGTTGTACGTCCCTTGGTCATAGTTCCTTGTAGTACGATGATAAGTTGCTATGACCATTATACTTGCGTATCCAATCGATAAGTTGAGTTGTGCTAGCGATTTTATACTTTTTAATAATTTGATTATGCGAATACTTGCCCGTTAAATAATCTTGAACAGCCTCAACTTTAAGTTTCGCAGAGTAGCTGTTATTGCGAGTACGGGTCTCTAATCCTTGAATGCCGTACTGATCGTATTTTCGTCTCCACTTTTCCAACGTACTGATATTCACGTTGTACTTCTGGGCTATCTCTCTCTGAGTACTACGCCCGTCTTCAAACCCCCTTATAGCCTCTAACTTTTCTAATCCGCTATATTCATTTTTTGTACCCAACAAAATGCTCCCCTTTAAGCAACAGGTTTAATTATTTCACCTGTCTACTTAAAGGGGAGCGTTTCAATATGATCGCCGCCGCTGTGTATTTTTCTATGTTCACGATGGGCTCGAATAAGACCGAGGTGCCGGTATCCGCGGTGTATTTAGTTTAATATTAATTTTACATGAATGAACAAATGGATAAACTCGAGCGTCCTATGTTCAAACGCAGCTAAACGAAAGGAGTCCCGGAGGATGAGTCACCCTAACGCTGAAGAGACGTCCACGATCCGACTCGCCGTCCGGGGCGACGGACCGGCGTTAGCTAGGCTTCTGCAAGCGAATTATGCCTTTCTCTATCGCTACCTGCTCAAAGTCACGATGAACAAGGCGTTGGCGGAGGATCTGGTGCAGGAGACGATGCTGAAGTCCATCGAGCGGATCGGTACTTTCCGCGAGCAGTCCAAGTTCTCGACTTGGCTCATCGCGATCGCCTCCAGATTGTATTCGGACGAGATACGCCGGCAAGGGCGGGAGAGCAAGTGGCGAAGCGAAGAGCAGAGCATGCAAGCGATTCGATTCAAAGCGGCTTTGGACCAAGAAGAATGGCCGTACGCCCTTGATGCCTTGGCGGGGCTTCCTCCGGACGTTCGGTTGCCGCTTCTATTGAAGCATTATTATGGCTATGCCTATAAGGAGATCGCGGAGTGGCTCGACATTCCCGTCGGGACGGTCAAGTCAAGGCTGCATTACGGATTGGATCGATTACGAAAGGAGCTGACAGAGCATGACCGATCGCGTTCCGAGGTTTGATAAGAAGAGCAGGGTCGTTCAGGATGATGAATCCGAGCTGTTCGAGGAGCTTCTGGGCAGCTCCTTGCGTGACTGGGACGGTCGCACGGATCCGGCAGTTCCTCATCTTATCGAGCTGGAGTCGCTCGTGGCTGAACATAAGAAGTCTACGGAGCGCAATTTATGGATGGATTTGCTTAAACTATGGGGAGTCGGCCTGTTCGCCTTGGCGTCGCTATTCCTTCTTCTCCGGTGGAACACGGCCGTATTCGCCATTGTACAGGGCGCGGTAGCTATCGGAGCGATCGCCTTTCTGGCTGCTTCATCCCGAATACGTCGTCGGGAGGCGAAGGAATGATGTCCCATACGGACGTTATGGTAGTCGTAGGCGCCGTAATCTTATTGTTGGCCCAATCGACTTGGTTATATATAGACGCGCGGCAGCGCAGCAGATATCCATGGTTCTGGGCGATCTGGGGACTGATTCAGTGTCCGACTCCGCTGATCTTCTATTGGTGGTTCGTTAGAAGGAAGAGAAAGTAACTCGGGAGGCGATTATAGGTTGGATAAAATGACCGATTCGGAACTGTTAGCCACTCTAATTCCAATGATCATTCTGCAGCTGGCGCTTATGATTACAGCGCTCGTGCTGCTCGTCAAGTCGGATCGCGTACGCGGACCCAAGTGGGTGTGGACGCTTATTATCGTGTTCGGAAGCTTGCTAGGCTCGATCGCTTTCTTCCTATTCGGCAGGAGGTCGTATTAGCGATGGCGCTGCTTACCGTTGATCGGCTGACGAAGAAGTTCAACGACGTGGTCGCGGTGGACGGACTTAGCTTTGCGATTGGCGAAGGGCGCTGCGTGGCGTTGCTCGGCCCTAATGGCGCAGGCAAGACGACGACCATTCGCATGCTGACAGGGTTGCTGGCGCCGACTTCCGGAACGATTCGCTTCGAAGGGATGAGGGCAGGTCAGGACCTGAGAGAATGGATCGGGTATTTGCCGCAGACCCCATCTTTCTATGGCTGGATGACGGGGCGGGAGTTCCTTGTTTACGCCGGTCGTCTGTGCGGATTATCGGCCAGGGAAGCGGGAGCCAGAAGCGATGAACTGCTGGCGCGCGTTGGCATAGAGAAAGACGGTAAGCGTCGCATATCGGGCTATTCTGGCGGTATGAAGCAGCGGCTTGGCCTCGCGCAGGCGCTCGTTCACCGCCCGAAGCTGCTCGTGCTGGACGAGCCGGTATCCGCTCTTGATCCTATCGGCAGGCGGGATGTTATGACGCTGCTGGGGGAGCTGAGCAGCGAGACGACGGTGCTGTTCTCGACGCATGTGCTCCATGACGCCGAAGAGCTCTGCGACGATATTCTCATCATGCGCGGCGGGGAGCTTGCGATCGGAGGTTCTCTGTCGCAAATTCGCGAGAATCATCGTCAGCCGGTGGTGTTGCTGGAGACCGAGGGGGATCCGCAGTCCGTTCAATGGTTGAAGGCATGGCTGAATCGGTTACCGGAAGGGCTCGAGATATCGGAGGTTATGCCAGCGGGCGTTAAGTTAAGCGCAAGCCATCTCGACACGCTAAGACGGATCGTAATGAGGGAGTTAACGGCGGCGGACATTCGCTTAGCCAAGCTCGAATTCGGATATACCTCCCTAGAGCATTTGTTCTTGAAGGTGGTGGATCAGCCATGAGGCAATGGTTAGTTCTGTTAGGCAAGGAATGGCTGGAGATGGTCAGGAGCTTCCGGATTCTCTGGATGCCGATCAGCTTCATCGTGCTCGGCGCATCGCAACCGATCATGGACTATTTCATGAAGGACATTCTCGCGAACGCAGGCAACCTGCCGGAAGGGGCGATTATTCAGATCCCCGTGCCTAAGCCGTTCGAGGTCATGGCCGGCGCGTTGCAGCAATATGGGGTCATCGGCATGCTCCTCATCGCTTTGACCAGCATGGGAGCCTTGTCTAACGAGCGAAGCTCGGGGACGGCGGCGATGATTCTCGTGAAGCCGGTGTCCTTCACCTCGTTCGTCATGGCCAAATGGACGGCGATCCTACTGCTGGCAACGGGGTCGTTCTTGCTCGGTTACGGCGCTGCATGGTATTACACGTACACGCTCTTCGATGTCGTCGAGTGGCAGGGCGTGTTGCAGAGCGGGATGCTGTTCATCCTATGGATTGCCCTTATCGGCACGCTGACGCTATTGTTCAGCGCGCTCCTTCGCAGCGCGGCGGCCGCTGCATTCTGCGCGTTAGCTGCCGCGGTCGTGTTCACGACTTTGTCAGGTACCCTGCCGTATGAGCAGAGCTGGAATCCTGGCCGCCTGCCCGGACTGGCCGCCGAGATTCTGAACCCGTCCGTTCACTCTGTAAGCGGAGGCGGAACCGGCGCACTCTGGTTGACTGTGCTAGTCACCGTTATTGTAATCGCAGTGGGACTGCTGATTACCAGGCATTCACTTAAGCGCGGGTTGTCCGAATAGGGGATTAGGGGATATTGTTCTAATCCAGTGTGACAAAGTTACGGTTACGCGTATTTGATTTTGTTACTATTCAACTCAGGAGCTCGATCAAATATCCAAGGAGGAATTATCAATGACCCAAGAACGCGCAGGTGTGGCGACAGCGAAAGGTTACCCCATTACTCTCGTAGGTCCGGAGCTTAGAGTCGGAGATACGGCGCCTAATTTCAAAATTAATCAAGATTTACTGAAGGAAGCAAGCCTATCCGACTATGAAGGCAAAATCAAATTGATATCCGTCGTTCCTTCCCTGGATACCCCCGTTTGCGACTCGCAAACGCGGCGGTTCAATGAAGAGGCATCGCAATTGGGTAATGACGTCATCTTCATAACCATCTCGGTCGATCTTCCTTTTGCTCAGAGCAGATTCTGTTCCACCGCCGGCATCGACAGAATGATTACGCTCACCGACTACAAACACCGCTCATTCGGTGAAGCGTATGGCGTACTCATCAAAGAACTGCAGTTGGAATTGAGGGCGATCTTCATTCTAGACGCGAACAATACGATTCGGTATGTCGAATATCTCAAGGAAATGACGGATCATCCGGATTATGAAGCCGCTATTAGCGCTCTTCGCGAATTAATCTAATCGTAATTAACCAAAGGAGCCGTTACCATGAGCCATGTACGACTAGAAGAACAATTAGCGGATGCCAAAAATCAATTTACGGCAAGCACGCCCGTAGAGGCGCTTGAGTTATTAGAACGGTCGCTGCGCGAATTGCAAGACTCCGGTAATTATCCTGGCGTTTCGATCGGCGAGAAGGTCAAGGATTTTACGGCAACGGATGCGTTAGGCAATAAAGTCAGTTTGTACGAAGAGTTGTCCAAAGGTCCCGTGGTGTTGGTTTTCTATAGAGGGTCATGGTGTCCGTTCTGTAATCTGCAATTGAAAGCATACCAACGAATTCTGCCTCAAATTCACGCTGTAGGCGCGCAATTGATCGCGATCAGTCCTCAATCGCCGGATAATTCGTTAACGATAATCGAGAAGCAAAATTTAAGTTATAAGGTTCTTAGCGATAATAATGGCCTTGCCGCAGCCAAATATAATATTCTTTACGAGGTTCCCGACTATTTGCAACATATGTTGGAAAGCGTAGGTTTGAACTTGGCGGAGTATAACAGCACGAACCGTTGGATCTTGCCGGTACCGGCAACGTTCATGATCGATGAGAGTGCAATTGTTCGCTCTGCCTACGTAAACCCTAATTTCATGCAACGAATGGAGCCGGCGGATATTTTATATGAATTACAGAAGCTGTAGTCGAATATGTAGCCAAAGGGAGGATGACGCCATTGTCTTCCGTTGTTGATCGAATCCCTTATATTGTTTCTCGCTTCCCCAGCTTGTCCGATATTAGGATTCAAGACTGGAACAATGAAGAGATCAGCATTCTAGAATTGCAGCCCGGCTTTCAGATCGATGAGGGCAAATTGCTGGAGCATGCCGTTCTGATCCTTGAAGGAACAGTAAGAATGTATAAAATCAGCGCCGGAGGAAGAGAAGTAACGTTATATCGAATTAGAAGCGGCGAGTGCTGTCCTCTAATGATATCCAGCATCCTCGGAGAGACCGAATACGAAGCCTCGGCTTCCCTCGAAAGCTCGTGCGTCGTTCTTGCGTTTCCGGTTCTCTTATTCAGAGATTGGATGGACCGCCACAGAAGCTTCCGTCAGTATATATTCAAGATGATCTCCAAGAGGCTGATCACGATGTCCAATCTGCTAGACAGCATCAGCTTCAAATCAATCCGCGGTCGAATTGCGGAGTTCCTTATCGAAAAGACGGATAATAACAGCAATTCCCTCGCGATTACGCATGATACCCTGTCCATCGAGCTGGGAACGGCACGAGAAGTGATCAGCCGGACGCTGAAATCGCTTGAGAACGAAGGGTTGCTCAAATTAGCCAGAGGTCGGATTAACGATATACGTTGTGATGAATTAGAGAAGTATATCGAAGAGTAGGCGCATTCCGAGCGGAGTGCGCCTTTACTTGCTTCGGCGGAGATTACAGGCATAATACCGTCGTATTCCTAATAGGTATAGGGGATGCTCCACTTCGGATAAGGGGGAGAACTTTGGCCTATTATGTGACGGTAGAACCGGGTGTTCGGGTATTCGTGCAGGATTTGAATCCGACGGGGAACAAAACGATATTGTTCATTCACGGCTGGCCGTTAAGCCATAAACAGTTCGAATATCAATACGATATTCTTCCGTCGATGGGAGTCCGCTGCATCGGCATGGATTGGCGGGGGTTCGGCAATTCGGATAAGCCCTACACCGGGTACGGCTTGGATCGATTGGCGGACGACATCCGAGTCGTTATCGATACGCTGCAATTGCAGAACATCACCTTAGCGGGACATTCCGCGGGCGGAACTTTAGTTGCCCGGTATATGGCAAGGCATCAAGGTCGCGGGGTATCCAAGCTCGTCTTGATCGATGCGCAAGCTCCGGATTCCGTCCCGAAAGAAGCGGCCGATATGTTTATTTCGGGTACGTTAACCGATCGGCCTGGATTGATCGCCGGTCTAGCGAATCAGTTCTTCTTCCAACATATCTCCGCCCCGTTCTCGGATTGGTTCTTTCAAGTGGGATTGGAGGGAGCGGGTTGGGCGACGGCGGCGGTTATGACGACGTTGAAGGAGC
Source organism: Cohnella sp. GCM10027633 (assembly GCF_042675445.1). Classification (NCBI taxonomy): domain Bacteria; kingdom Bacillati; phylum Bacillota; class Bacilli; order Caryophanales; family Paenibacillaceae; genus Cohnella; species Cohnella sp. GCM10027633. The sequence goes on from NZ_JBHTGV010000005.1 coordinate 153,917, forward strand.
AGAACGTGCGGCAAGATCTGGCGCATATCCATGTGCCTACGCTGATCGTTCACGGCATCCATGATAAAATCGTTCCATTCCCCAATGCCCAAGAAACGAATCGGTTGATCAAAAATTCGGTCCTCGTGCCGTTTCAATACAGCGGTCATGTGCCTTTCTTAGACGAGCGCGAGAAATTCAATCAGGTATTGATGCAATTTATAGGTTGATTGTAACTATGGAAACATACTATGAAGGTTGAATACATCGCCATGGGGCTGATACCCTGGCGATGTTTTTTTTAATTCTGAATGTAGGACTGAGCGGACTTGTCGCTTCGATTGCGCAGGTACATCATCGACATCTCCGGTAGAGACAAGGAGTATCTTGGAGAGATCTACAAGGCTAACGGGAAGTTGAGGCAGCCTATATCAGGGTTCGTAAATCCGTTAAGCGGCCTATATCCTGTAGATTTCGATGGGAATCATGTTTATGAGCTGCTTGCGTATCAAAAAATAGCCGGAAGATATAACGCAGATGCCTTGGGTTATGTCTTGAACACCTTGGCGTGGAGTGGGAATCAATTCACTTTGGGCGATCAGAATGTGGCGATCTTCGGCGCGCCGATTCAATAAAGAAGTGCTTGAGAAATGAAAAAACAGAGCATGTACTTCGCTCTGTTTTTTTGTTGGCGCGTGACTATGCTAATAGAACGATGACAAGCAGCTCGAAGAGAACCAGAGTGAGAATAGCGGCATCGCTAGGTCCAAAAAAAGGAGGCCCGCCGAAGCCAGGGCCACCAAAGCCAGGACCGCCGAAGCCAAAGCCGGGACCGCCAAAGCCAAAGCCAGGGCCACCAAAGCCAAAGCCAATGCCAATGCCAGGGCCTAAAAAGCGCTGTCCCGAAGGGTTCGCAACCCTCAGTTGAACGTGGTGGCCATCTGTGCCCACAATCATGCCTTCGAAGGTAAGGCCATCCAAGGTCTGAACGCGAACCATCCGGTTAACGTGCGCGCAGATAATCTGGTGTACGTGATCGCGAATGGATTTTAAAGCGGATGCTTTATTCGAATCTGATTGATAAAGTACGGGATACATCGTTTCCGGCTTGTGATCAGCCATGGACATTACCTCCGAGAATCCTATAGTTCACTTCCGTTCATGCTATGCACGAGCCTAGTTCAAGGTTCGGCGATTGCCGCGACTGCCGGCTGGCCATCGCTCAGAAATGTTGGGTTTGACATCCTGGAAATCCCCACCTTATAATTAGGATGCTAATCATATAGACGCGATCTCAGAATGGAGCCATACCGCATGTCTCAATCCATCCTTTACTTGAAGAGAACCTATATTATTATGCGCAAGGAGCTTGACGTGCGGTTAAGCACATACAATCTGACGACTTCGCAATTCGAGATCCTAGGTTATCTTGCTCAATCCGGAGGGTTGGAGCAGCAGAAGCTCCAGCATCATAGCGGAATTACATCCGCGACGTTGACCGGTATATTAGATAAGCTGGAGGCTCGGTCATATATCTCCCGTAAGCCTAGCCATACAGACGGAAGGGCTAACGTAGTGACGCTCACGCAGCAGGGCAACGAGGTGTTCGGTAAGCTGGTGGATCTGATTCTGGAATTCGAGAACGAGATGCTTCAAGGGTTCACGCAAGCCGAGAGAGATCTGCTGGGACAGTGGCTGCAACGAGTGGCCAAGAATCTAGGCGATAAGGAATATTATTAAGGGGGCTATTAGCCTCCGCCTATAGTTAGGATCCTAACGATCTGAGAGGGGGTGAGTACGATGCTGCGTACACAAGTAAACGGATGAAAAACGCTTGCATTATAGCTAGGATCCTAACTAATGAGGGGGATAATATGAGAATCGTAGTGACGGGAGGAACAAGCGGAATCGGTTACGGGACGGCGCGCTTAGCCGCGGAACGCGGTTGGAAGGTGACGATCGTCGGACGGAATCGAACGCAAGGCGCGAAGATTGCCGCGGATCTGGGGGCGGACTACCTCCATGCAGATCTGTCCAAGATGTCGGATGTGCGTCGTTTGGCGGAACAGCTCGAAGGACCGATTGATGCGTTGGCGCTGTGCGCGGGAGGAATATCTACCGGCAAAGAGGTCCGGCTGACCCCTGAAGGGTTGGAGACGACTTTCGCAACAAACTATTTGAGTAAATTCGCGTTAGCGGAAATGCTTGTCCAGCAGAACAAAATCGCACCCGGCGGATGCATCGTTATGGTAGGCGGCAATGGCGCCCACAAGAAGGCTTCGACCGCTTGGGCCGAGCCTCAAGCCGGTCTGCAGGCCGCGATGAAGGCAGCGCTTGCGGTCGATCTCTATGCTTCCGAGCTCGCCAAGCGATATCCGCGGTTACGCGTGCATACCTGCTATCCGGGAATGGTTCGAACGAATCTGTTCCAAGAAGCGCCATTGCTGTTCCGATTGTTGTCTCGACTATTCGGCCAGCCGATAGCCCAAGGTAGCGCTTATCTAGGCCGGCTGATCTTGGAGAAACATTCGGGGGTACATTGGCAGCAGGATCGCCCCATGCGTTTCCGCGTTCCGTTGCCCGAAGGCCAAGTAGCCGAGGCGCTATGGGCATATAGTCGACAAATTCTGACCACATAACTAAGGGGGAGTAAAGCATGCGCTATAAAGCGGGCTGGCTGGTGCCGAATCCTATTCTGGCGTTAACGCACTACGTGCCGGTAGTAACGATGGAGGATTTCCGGGATATCACTACGGATGCGCGCGTGGCATTGCAAGAGGCGACGCAGCCCTTTCACCTTCTGATCGATAATCGGATTATCGCCGAACGAACGGTCGCCAATCTGGATGCAATGTTGAAAGCTCTGCCGATCCTGGAACATACGTACTTGCGATGGATTGTTGTCGTGCTGCCCGATGCTATCAGAGAGACTGCAGCGGATAGACAAGTTCAGCGTCATGGGTCGATTCAATTAAAATACGTAGACAGTCTGACTTCCGCATTCCAGCATCTTGCCCTTGAGGATGACCGTATAGGCGGGGTGGCCGACATGGAATCGAGTTGGGGCGATTGGAACATCTAGACTATTGCTTGTACGTAAGCAGTTCGGACACCGTTACGAAGCGGAAGCCTCTTTTCTTGAGTTCAGGCAAGATTAGTTTCAGTGCCGCTACGGTTTGGGTTGCCCCTTCAACATAATCATGGAACAGAACAATATCCCCGTTATGGGCATTGTTCAACACTTTGCTCACGATCTTATGTACGCCGGGCGTATTCCAATCCTCCGTGTCTTGATGCCAAGACCATAAGATGATCTGATAATTCAAATTCTTGGATACGCGGACCAACTGCTCGTTGTAACATCCCCCGGGAGGGCGAAACAGATGCGGCTTCTGCCCCGTGACTTGGATGATGGCTTCGTTGGTCCGCTCCATCTCGGAACGAATCCGATCATTCGACACCCGTTGATTGAAGTACGGATGATTATAGGTGTGATTGGCCACTTCATGTCCTTCCATCGTTTCCCGAATGACCAAATGAGGATACTGCTCCACGCGTTTCCCTATGACGAAGAAAGTAGCCTTGGCGTCATATTGGCTTAACAGATCCAATATCGTCGGCGTGTCGTTCGGATCGGGACCATCGTCAAAAGTTAAAGCGATCACTTTCTCCTTGGTCGGCACTTCCCAAATAATTTCTTTGCGACCCTCATAATAAGCTCGGCTGTTGAACGGAGACGAAAAAGCCGTCGTCAGTAACGAAAAGAAAATACAGAGGAGAAGAACGCCCGAACGAAAAAGAAGCAAACCAAACAACCTCCAAGAATGCTGATGGTATCTATATTTCCTAATTAGGAGCAGGTTGTATGCATGATCCGAATCTCTTCCGGACCCATTGGGCTCCGGATTGTTCGAGTTCCTCCGAATAAACGGCCGAGAAGCCGGCATTTGAAGAAATCGACCTAATTTGAAGTGTACACTGCCGGATTAGGCGGTTTAGATTAAAGTTGCCGAGACGGTGATAGGGAAGAGGGGAACGCAACATGACGAAGTTGAAGGTCGGTATTATCGGCGTGGGAGAGGTAGCCCAGATCATTCATCTGCCTATTCTGGAATCGTTGCCGGAGCTGTACGAGATCGTGGCGCTGTGCGATATTTCGCCGAAGCTGCTCGCGAAGATGGGAGAGAAGTATTCGGTCGGGAACTTGTATACGAACGCCGAAGAGATGCTCGATCGGACGGAGATGGACGCCGTATTCGTCCTGAACAATATGGAATACCATACCGATTGCACCGTGGCCGCGCTGCGAAGGAATATCCACGTCTTCGTCGAGAAGCCGATGTGCGTGACCGAAACGGAAGCGCAGACGATTATCCGGGCACGGGATGCTTCGACCGCGCAAGTGATGGTCGGATACATGCGGAGATTCGCGCCGGCTTACGTCCAGGCGCTGGACGAGGTCCGGACATTGGGGCCGATCAATTACGCCCGCGTCAGGGATATCATTGGCCCGAACGCTTTCTTCACCGGCCAATCGGGTACGCACGTCTACAGATTCGACGATATTCCGGCCGAAGCCGCGCAAGACCGCAAGTCGAGGAATGCCCGCCTGATGAAGGAAGCGATCGGCGAACAATCTCCCGAGACCTACGCGGCTTACGGTCTGCTGCTAGGATTGAATAGCCATGATATCTCCGCCATGCGGGAACTGTTGGGAGTCCCTACCGGCGTGAAGGCGGTCACGTCTTCGCATGGTGGCAGATTCAAAACCGCGATTCTGGAGTTCGACGGGTATTATGCCGTCTTCGAGACCGGAGTGGATCAGCAAGGCAGATTCGATGCCCATATCGAGGTGTTCGGCGAGAGCAAATCGCTTCTTATCCAATACGACACCCCGTACTTGAGACAATTGCCGACGACGCTGCGGATCAGGGAGACGATCGGCCAAGCGCTGGAAGAGACGGTCATCCGGCCGACGTACAAGGACGCTTACTCGTGTGAGCTCGAATATTTTCACCAAGTTGCAGCCACGGGAATGCCGCCCAAGACGACGCCGGAGGACTACGTGCAGGATCTCAAGATATTCGCGATGATGATGGATGCCATCAGGTAAGGAAGTGACGGGATGAGCGGAACAGATCGTAAAGCCGACAATCATGCGGACCATAACTTGAGGGTTGGCGGGACAACGGAGTCGGACTTGCAATGGCTGTCGGCACTCGAAGCGCCGCTGCGCGTTACGGGCTTGCCTTGGCTGGAGCGGGACGGCGTGTATCGCAGGTTGCCGTTGCAACCGAGCCACCCGATTCGTCCGGAAGTGGATCGGCTGGCGAATTATACGACCGGGGTACAGGTCCGGTTCCGGACGGATTCGCCGAATCTATACGTGCGGGTGAAGCTGGCCGCTCCCTATAGCATGTATCAGATGACGGCTACGGGCCAGTGCGGCGTGGATTGTTATATCGGGGCGATCGGAGACCAGCGGTATATCAACACTTCGCGGTTCGATTTCACCCGGGCGGAGTATGAATCCGTGCTATTCGATTCGTTGCCGAGGGAGATGCGGGACATTACGTTGAACCTCCCGCTATATCAAGGCGTGAAGGAACTTCATGTCGGCATCGATCCCTCATCGGAGATCGCGGCATTCCCGGGGTTCCCCGTCGGCCAGAAAGTGCTTCTCTACGGAACGTCGATTACGCACGGCGCTTGCGCGACCCGGCCGGGCATGGCTTATCCGAACATTCTCAGCCGAATGTTCCCGCTCGAATTCGTGAACCTGGGCTTCTCCGGCAATGCCCAAGGGGAGCCGGAGCTCGCCCATCTCCTTAGCCAGATCGAGGAGCCGGGGCTGCTGATTCTGGATTACGAAGCGAATACGCCAAGCACGGAACGGCTCCGGGAGTCGTTGCCCGAGTTCATCCGAATCTATCGCGAGCAGCATCCCGAAGTTCCGATTCTCGTCGTGTCGCAGATTCGTCTCGCGAGGGAAGCGTTCGACGGCGAGCAAGCTTCCCGCAGGGAAGAGCGCAAGGTGATCCAGCGGGAAGAGGTCGAGCGGCGCCGCGCCGCGGGGGATCGCAACGTTCGCTTCTTCGACGGGGCGCTGCTGCTGGGCGACGATCCCCAGGATTGCACGACGGACGGCATACATCCTTCCGACCTGGGCTACGATCGCATCGCGAAGACGCTTCGGCCGGTCATTGCGGAGCTGCTGCAAGCCGTCGTCGAAGGAGCAACAGGAAGGGACGAAGGGAAATGAGCCGAGCGCAAGCGGACAGACGACTTAAGCGAGTCACGTTGGAAATGAGCTTGAAGCCTTTTACGAGCATGGAACGGTCCTCCATCGAAGCGGTATGCGAGGAAGCGATTCGGCAGTGGCTGCCGCTAGTCGGCATGGCCGACAGCTGTTCGATGCTGCTATGGGTCGCGGACGGCAGCGAAATTCTGACTTGGGACGGCAATTGGGAGCGCGAGATCGAATGGGGGCGCTATATCGGCTTCGCGAACGAGGACAAGTTCGGCCATGATCCGCACGACCCCCGTAACGCCAAGCTATACCGGCCCGACGCGTGCGCGATCACTTACGCCGATCTTCGGTTCATCGTAGCCGCGTTCAAGCGGATCGGCGCCGATAGGTTCGGCCTTCGGATGGAGGTCGGCGCCACGTTCGATGCCGGACCCGAGTTCGCCTATTCCGACTTCAAATATAAGCTTCATCCGGAGATTAACCATGCCGAGCTCGGGGGCAAAGAGGTCGCGCTGAAGGCGGATTATACGGTGGTCTGTACTTGGTCCAAGCTGCACGAAGACCGGACCGCTTATGCCGCTTATCCGGAGGGTATACCCGAAGGTACGCCGTTCGGCGAATATCTGGGGAGGCAATGCGCAAGCTTTCTTCCGCAGCTCGGGTTCGATTACATCTGGTTCTCGAACGGCTTCGGATTCTCGTACTTCCCTTGGACGTACTTGGGGGCGAATTACGACGGTTCATCGATGCCGTTGGCTGATCACGAAGAGTTGACGGGTAGAACGCTGTCGTTCTGGGAGCACTTCAAGCGGGAATGCCCGGACTTCCGTACGGAGGTGCGCGGCACGAACTTCGGGACGGGAATGGATCTGGCGAAGGACTTCATACCGTTGGCGGAACTGTACAGGAGACAATACATCGAATACCCGCCGCCGAACTCACCGTGGGGAGCGCTTAACTTCGACTTCGGCCTGGAGATCGCTTCTCACATGTCCAGAATCGCGGTACTGCCGGGAGAGACGTATCCGTATCGCTTCTATCCGAACGACCCCTGGTTCTGGCAGAATCCTTGGTGGGACCTCTACGATCGGGAGCCGCACGACATCTATTGTCCATTGACCGTCGCCCGCATGAATCGCGAAGGCGAGCTGGAGAATCCGGGCATCATCGAGCTTCTGACGATCGATACGGAGAAGGGCGAATTAAACGCGGATTGTCCGGCCGAAGTCATTCCCCATCTTCGCCGGGCGATTCGGGACTTCCCGGATCAAGCCGGCATCGTGACCTGGCTCTATCCGTTCAAGGAATACCATGAGGCGGTTGCGGAATCGGCTAATAACGCGAAGACGATCTTCTTCGAAGAATGGTTCGTGCGCAATGCGGTCAATCAAGGATTGCCTCTCAATACCGTGCTTAGCACGGACGAATTCGCGGCGATGGGACGCGAAGCGAAGGGCAAGCTGCGGGAGACGATCCTCTTCGTTCCGGCTTCCGGGTTAGCGGGCGAGAACGGCCGGCTTCTGGAGAAGTTCGTTCGGGAAGGCGGCAAGGCGATCCTCTACGGGGCGGTTGAAGATCCGCGCTGGCAAGAGATGCTTAACCTCCGGCAGGCTCACGGGTTAGAAGGCGAGTTCGCGCTGACGACCGTTATGCGAGCGGACTCGATACTAGGGGATACCGCCGCAGCGGCCCGAACGTTCAAGCACGATCCCCTGATCGGAGGAGGCGCGCTTAGAGAGGTTCTGAACGACGGGGACGATCGGGCCACGAAGGTATGCGCGACAGCGACGGCGACCGCCCCGGGGGAAGAAGAAGCCCGAGTGGTTGCCTTGACCCGGGAGCTGCCGGAGTGGAACGGCGGCAAAGTCGGTTGGGTCAGAGGCTCCCTGCCGTTCGAGGGAGGAACGGTAACGCACCTTCCCGTTCGGCAAGCCGAAGCTTACTCCGACCTCTCGATTCTCGCTCGGCAGATGCTCTCGGAATTCGGATACGAGCTGCGGCAGACGAAGCAGGAAGAGGCGAATAAGTCCAATCTGCTATTCGTCTCCCGGCGCGATAACGGGTTCATCTTCACGGGTTGCCGTCAGGATACTTCGGTAAGCTTGCGCATGCGCTTCCCGGACGGGGTTCCCGTCATTACGGGGCAGACCGTTAGAGCCGGACAAGGCGACGCCGCCTATTCGTTCGATCGTACATTCCGCGACGAGTGCCGCATCTTCGTCGAACAGCAAGAGACGACGAACGTCTTCTGCCGGGAATACATGCCTAACCCTACGCCGAGGAAGAGCTCCGTTCGCTTCATCCACGTCACCGGCTTGCGCGAAGCTACGGTGACGATCTACCCGCCTCTGGCCAGTCTGGCGGCGGACCGGGTCGAAGTAAGAGCCGACGGCGTCTATCTGGATCTGAAGGGTTGCGCGTTCGGCGACCGATTGGTTATCCCGAATATAAGCGGAGAGATGGAAGTCACATGGTAAACCGAGGGGGAACCGAATTGAAGCACTTGAAGCACAAATTCGCGGTTCAATTATATACGCTGCGCAAGGAATGCGAGCAAGATCTGCCGGCGACGCTGAGAAGGCTCGGCGAGATGGGATGGGCCGGGGTGGAGACGGCCGGGCTTCACGGGCATTCGGCGGAGGAGATCGCGGAAGTGCTGAAGGAGTCCGGGCTGAAGACGGCCGGCATGCACGTCTCCGTCGAGCGATTGCGATCGGATGCGAAGGGCATCATGACGGAAGCGAGACTGCTAGGCACGAATCGCTTGATCTGCCCGTCGGTGCCGCACGAATGGCGCGACGAACAAGGCTACGTCCGATTGCGCGAAGAGCTGAACGCGGCGGCTAGGGAGCTGGGCGCCGAAGGATTCACGGTCGGCTTCCACAATCATGCCTTCGAGTTCGACACGAACGTAGACGGGCAAGACGCGCTGAGTTATCTCCTCGAGCCGGTACCCGATAATGCCGTTCTTGCGGAAATTGATGTATACTGGTTGACGAAAGCAGGCTATGATCCGGCTTCGTTCATCGCCCCTTACGGCGGACGAATGCCGACGATGCACCTGAAGGATATGACGGACGACGACCGCCGCACCTATGCGGAGATCGGCGCCGGCATCATCGACTTCGAGCCTCTGCTCCTATGGGGAGAGAAGAACGGCGTCGAATGGTACGTCGTAGAACAAGATCTATGCGAGGGCGATGCGCTGGACAGCGTGAGGATCAGCTTGAGCAACCTGCATGCGCTGGCCGACCGGCTAGAAGCGAGAACGCGATAAGACAGCCTTGCAAGAGGGACTGGCGGATGCCAGTCTCTTCGGCATTGTTCATGATAAGAGGGGGACAAGCGAATGAAGCGATTCGGGATCAAAGCTTATTACGTCAGGATGGTTCTCTGGATCAGCATCGCCATTCTGCTCATCATCATCGCGCTGTCGTCGGTCGTCTACATCAACTCCCAGAAGCTGCTCGTGAAGAACGAATATGCCTCCAACCAGAAGATCCTGTACCAGGTCAAATACAATATGGCGTTCATGGACGACGCCATCAGCAGCCTATGCAAGACTCTCTATCTGAACAGCGACGTAGGCGCGGTGATGTACGCGAAGCAAGAGGATATGGTCGACGTGGCCAATCGGCTGAATAAAGTGACCAGCTCCATTACGTCGACCAATCCGTACATTCATTCCCTGACGATCTACAATCGCAACTTGGACCAAGCTTACAACGCGGGAAGTCCCATATTCTTCGAAGACCAGCTGATAGGCGATCTATACCGTTCGGACAATGTGCCGCCTAAGATGAAGCCGATCTTCCGCGACATCCGGAAGCTGGTGAACAGGGAGTCCCAGCCGGAGAACGTCTTCTCTTACTTGATGTACGAGACCTCCGCGGAAGACCTTAAGCCCGAAGGCGTTATCATCATCAACGTGCGGGCGGAATGGCTGCTGGACAACATCCGGCAGATTAACATGATCGATCAACGCAAGGGCGACAATATCTTCCTCTTGGACGAATCCGGGCAGTATCTGGCCGACGGCACGGGCAACAACGAGATTATCCAATGGTTGAAGTCCGACTTCGCCGAATACGAAGCCGCGAATCCGAACGGCGATTCCGACGGCTTCTTCCAGAGCAAGCACGGAGGTACCTCGTATCTGGTCACTTACTCCAGAGTCGAGAGCGCCGGGATTACGTTGCTGAAGACGCAGCCGGTTCAAGAAGTGTACCGATCGATCGCGAGTCTGCGCACGAGCATCGTCATCATCACGGTGATTACTTTGTTGCTCGCTATCCTGATCTCGATACTCATCTCCCGCAGAATCTATCGGCCGATCGGCAATCTCGTGAGCTCGGTCAGGCGAGACCGGCCGCGCGGAGCGGGGGAGGACGTGACCGGAACCGTCGACGAAATCTCCTATTTGAACGCCGTATATCGGCAGTCGATGGAAGAGCTGGAGCTGTTCTATAAGGAAAAGCACGACAACAAGGACAGGATGAGGCATTATTGGCTGAGCCGGCTTCTCGACGAACGGTTCGCGATATCGAGAGATGAGCTGTCCGCCGTATTCCAAGAGATGAGAATCTCATTGAACCCGCAACATTCGCATGCGGTATGCTTGCTCAGAATCGATAATTACAAGGAGTTCCAGCAGACGTTCAACGCCAAGGATAAGGAAATGTTCCGGTTCGCCATGCTCAATATCGCTTCCGAGACCGTGGCTAGATCGTATCCCAACGAAGGAATCGATATGAAGGAAGAGCACGTGCTGCTGATCGTAAGCGTTCCGGCTCAGGACGATTCCTGCGAGTCCAAGCTCGCCGAGCTGATCGCCGAAGCGCAGGAGAGCTTCTCCCGATTGTTCAAGCTCACCTTCACGGCTTCGATTAGCGGCAAGACCGAAGAGATCGGCGGGCTGCACGCCATGTACAACCAGACGCTGGATCAGTCCATGTACCGGCTTCAGCTCGGCCACGGCTCCGTCATTACGCAGGCGCGAATTCGCAAGAACGCCGACAGCAGGAAGTCCGGTTATCCCAAAGAGCTGGAAGAATGGTTCGCGGAGACGATCAAATCGGGCAACGTCGCCGCAATGAAGGAAGTGTTGGCTAACCTGTTCGGGGAGATGGAGACGCTCAGTTATCACAATGCCTTGGTCTCCATTATTAGACTGGTCAATACGGCCATCGTAGCGTTGGACGAAGCGAAGATCACGCCGGCGCCCTCTCTCCAGATCGCCTCGATCGGCCGCCACATTCTGGAGAAGGAGACGATGGCCGAGATCCATCGGATCATCAGAGGCGGCTTGCAGGATTCGATGAATAAGGAGACGACCGACGAGAATGCGGATACGTTGAATTATTTCGTCGTAGACGCGGTCACGGAATACATCCATAAGAATTATCAGGACTTGTCTCTGAGCCTGCCTTCGATCGCGGCGATGATGAAGATCTCTTCCCGCAATCTGAGCAAGATCTACAAGCAAGCGACGAATCTGTCGATTCCCGATCTGATTAACGGCGTGCGGCTGACCAAAGCGGCGGAGCTCTTGATCGAGGAGGATCTAAGCGTCTACGAGGTCGTTCAGAAGGTCGGATTCACGAACGAAACCTACTTCTTCAGTCTGTTCAAGAAGAAGTACAAGGTAACCCCGAAGGAATACGCGCTGCAGAGGAACGTGAACAAAATCAATTAAGCTGTCCTAACAGAGCTTCGGCGATAACCGCCGGGCTCTGTTTTTGCGTTTATGCTCCGAAACGCGGCTTCCGCGACGGTTATTTGAAGGAAATGACCGGATTTAAAATATACAGCGGCGCCGTCCGCGCCTAAAGTTGGGGTAGGAACAAACGCAACGAGCAAAGGAAGTGCAGGAAGCATGATCAGGATGATGAAGAAGAACGCTGGATTGTCGATGCTGGCGCTGCCGGGATTCGCGCTCATCATTATTTTCAATTACGTGCCGCTCTACGGGCTGCTGTTGCCCTTCAAGACGTACCGTTACAATCTCGGAATATGGAACAGCCCCTGGGTCGGGTTGGACAACTTCGGTTACCTCTTCCATGGGGACGTCCTGTTCCGCGTACTGAGGAATACGATTCTCTACAATATGACGTTCATCGTGCTCGGCACCACGCTCTCGGTCATCATCGCTCTGCTTCTGTACGAGCTGAGCCGGAAATTCGTGAAGGCGTATCAGACGATTCTGTTCATCCCGTACTTCATCTCTTGGGTCGTGGCCGGATTCGCGTTCCGCTCGCTGTTCGATATGGAACACGGCGTCATCAATCGCTTCTTGGTCTCCATGGGCGAAGAGCCGATCCTCTGGTACAGCGATCCGAAATACTGGCCTTACATTATCGTGATCGCGGCGGTGTGGAAGGGATTGGGTTACAGCTCGGTCATCTATTACGCGGCGCTAATGGGCATCGATTCGGAATATTACGATGCGGCCAAGATCGACGGAGCCAGCAAGTTCCGTCGGGCGATCTCGATCTCGGTGCCGATGATCAAGCCGATCATTATCATGCTCGTCATCTTGCAGATCGGCAGCATCTGCTACAGCGACTTCGGATTGTTCTATAACGTGACGTTGAACTCTTCGCTGCTCTATAGCACGACGGATGTAATCGACACGTTCGTCTACCGCTCGCTGATCGACTTGGGCGATATCGGGATGGCCTCGGCGGCCGGGTTCTTCCAATCGATCGTCGGATTCTGCCTCGTTCTCGTCACGAACACCATCGTCAAGAAAATCAATCCGGAAAACTCACTCTTCTAAGGGGCGCCGACCATGAAAGATTACGCGACGACAATCGCAAGAAAACCGCTGCCCGCCGGAAAGCTGATGATCCATCTCGTCTTCCTGGCGTTATGCATAGCCTGCGTATTCCCGTTCCTGGTCATTATCGGGACATCCTTTCAGACCGAGAACGATATCGTGAAATACGGGTATTCCATCCTGCCGAAGAATTTCACGTGGGATGCCTATCGAGTCATCCTGAATAGTCCCGGGACGTTGTTCCAATCTTACTTCGTGACGATCGTGACGACCGTAATCGGTTCGCTCATCGGCATGTGGGTGACAACCTCTTATGCGTATGCGATCTCCCGCAAGGATTATCGTCTCCGGTCCTTCCTCGCCTTCTTCGTGTTCTTCACGATGCTGTTCCACGGCGGGATGGTTCCTTCCTATATTCTGATGGTCAAGTGGCTCGGGTTGAAGAACACGATGCTCGCGCTCATTCTGCCCTACCTGATCAGCGGTTGGTTCGTCATGCTGATGAAGGGTTTCCTGCAGACGATTCCGGAAGCGGTCATCGAGTCGGCCAAAATCGACGGCGCGGGCGAGCTGAGAATATTCGCGCAGATCGTCCTTCCGATCTCGAAGCCCGCGCTGGCGACTCTGGGTTTGTTCTTCGCCTTGCAGTATTGGAACGACTGGTGGCTGACCTTGCTCTACGTCGATAACGACAACCTGATGAAGCTGCAGTATCTGCTCATCCGCGTCCTGAAGAACATGGAGTACTTGAACTCGGCGGAAGCCATCGAATACGGGCTGGTGAAGCCGGGAATGCTCGTCCCGTCCTTAAGCGCGCGAATGGCGATGTGCATTCTCGCGGCGGGTCCCATGCTGCTCGTCTTCCCGCTGTTCCAGAAATATTTCGTGCAAGGCTTGACGGTCGGATCGGTTAAAGGTTGATAATTAACACCATAAGGATTACCGGCCTATGGTGCTGATTATAAATGACACGAAATAAAAGGGAGGCAATCCAAGTGAGTCGTGCAAAAAAACCAGCATCGAAGAAGTGGTTCTTGTCGGGAACGTCCGCCATGCTAGCAGCAATGATCGTCTTAAGCGGTTGCAATTCGAATTCGAACGCGAACGAGAACGCGTCATCCAGCCCGAGCGGAAGTTCGGAAGCATCGCCGTCCGGCGCTTCGCCGTCCGCTTCTCCGGAAGCTGCCGGCAACGAGACGGAGGAATTCGTCAAGCTCAGCTGGTACATGCCGAAGCCGATCGACAACATGAAGGATCAGGATGCGGTCGAAGCGGAAGCGAACAAGATCATCAAGGAGCAATTGAACGCCGAGCTGCACCTTAACCTCATCGACAATGCCGGCTGGGAAGACAAGATGAAGCTGATCTCCGCCGCGGGCGAAGCCTACGATATCGTCTTCTCGACCTTCTCGTCCAATCGGATCAGCGACAACGTCCAGAAGGGCGCCTTGATGCCGCTCGACGACCTGCTCCAGAAGTACGGCCAGAATATACTGGCGAAGGTCGACCCCCGCGCTTGGAAAGCCGTAACGTACAAGGGCAAGATCATGGCGATTCCGGCGCAGACGCCTTACACGCCGGGAAGCGCGCACGTCTTCAAGAAGGATATGGTCGAGAAGTACGGCTTCGATTATAAGAGCGTCAAGAACGTCAAAGATCTGGAGCCGTACCTGGCCGAGATCAAGAAGAACGAGCCCGAGATGATTCCGCTTCTGGCAACCGCCAACGGGACGGCTTCCGGGGTGGCGCTGTTGGACTACACGACGGTTACGCCGGGCATCTCCTTCAGCGAGCAAGACGGGAAGATCGTCAAGATTCTGGACGTGCCTCAGAACAAGGAAAACTACAGAACGATCAACGATTTCTACAAGAAGGGGTACATCGCTAAGGACGCGGCCATCAAGACGGACTACCTGGCCGAAGCCAAGTCGGGCAAATACGCCGTCATGCGCGATTCGGGCGGCTATACCGAGGACGGCTCGAAGTCTACGGCAACCTATGGCTTCCCTACCGTCGAGACGCTGTACGGCTATCCGACGATCTCGACCAACTCGATGACGGCTGCCGCATCGGCCATCAGCGCCACTTCCAAAAATCCGGAAAGAGCGATGATGCTGCTGAACCTGATCTGGGGCGACAAGTACTTGCTCAATACGCTGGCTTACGGCGTGGAAGGCAAGAACTATACGGTCAAATCGGGCACGACGCAAGATGGCAATCCGACCATCGAAGCGACGAGCGGTTCGGAGCAAACGTGGGCGATCTGGCACAACTGGCTCGGGCCTCTGTGGGATCAATGGGATTCCAACTGGAACTCGACGGCCGCTCTCGAAGCGATGCGCAAAAACAACGATAACGGCAAAGCGTCCGGCATTCTCGGGTTCATCTTCAATCCCGAGCCGGTGAAGAACGAGATCGCGCAAGTGAGCGCCATTCAGAAGGAATCCAACCCGATTCTGACGACGGGCTCGATGCCTGATTTCGAGAAATATTACACGGATCTGCAGCAACGGCTGGACAAGGCGGGCATGGATACGATTCTGGCGGAAGCCCAGAAGCAATTCGACGCTTGGAAAGCGGACAACAGCTAATTCGTTCGGACCGATAACGGCGGCTCTACTACGGGGTAGTAGGCCGCCGTTTTGTATGACTTACGCAGCGGATCAGAAGGAGAAACGGCAATGAAAAGAGCGATTGCGTTAACGGGACAATGGAAGTTGAAAGGCGAAGGCGCGACGGCGGAAGGCGGTTCGGCGAGGATCGACATCGATGCCGAGGTACCCGGTCACGTGCATCAGGATTTGCTTGCCGAAGGCCTGATCCCGGATCCGGGTTATCGCAAGCAGGCGGACGAATGCGCTTGGGTCGAAAGCTGGCGCTGGTCGTATAGCCGCGAATTCGAGTTCGAACGCTTAGACGAGGGACGCGCGATGTTGGAGTTCGAAGGGCTCGATACTTACGCGGATATATATCTGAACGGGACGAAGCTCGCGACGACGGACAATATGTTCATCCGATACCGCTTCGACGCGTCGGGTCTGCTTCGAACGGGAACGAACGAGCTCGAGGTTCGATTCCGCACCGTCTGGGAGGGCACCGCCGCTAAGCCGTACGCGGGCCGCGGCGCGGCGTTCACGAGCGAGCGTCTCTACGTTCGTCGCATGCAGTGCACGTTCGGATGGGATTGGGTCGGACGTCTCGTCAGCTACGGTATCTGGCGGCCGGTCCGGCTTGTCATCGAGGACGTCGCGACGATCGACGATCTCCATGTCTATACGAAGGCGATCGATGGACGGGGGGCGGCCGTCGGCTTCGCGTTGGAGACGAGCTCGCGTTCGGAGCAGCCTCTCAGGGTCGAGGCCGCGATCGTCGACCCGGCCGGCCGCACCGTATGGCAGGCCTCGAGGAAGATGCTCGGCCATAAGCTGTCGCTGACGGCGGACTTGGAGGAGCCGGAGCTCTGGTGGCCGGCGGGATACGGCGAACAGCCGTTATATAAGGCGATCGCCAAGCTATACGGAGAAGCGGGACTCGTCGACGAACAGGAGCGCTCGTTCGGCATTCGGACGACGCGAATCGAGCAGCTTCAAGATCGGCCGGGGAGCGCCGAAGCGGGGATGACCGACAGGCTGCGCGCGCTCGGCACGGAATGGGACTTGAACGGGGAACGGCCGGGAAGCGGGTTCACGCTCTTGGTGAACGGCGTCCCGATCTATTGCAAGGGAGCGAATTGGGTGCCGAGCGATCCGTTCCCGGGTCGAATCCCCGATGCGCATTACGAGAATCTTCTTCGTCTTGCCGCCGAAGCCGGTATGACGATGCTCCGCGTCTGGGGCGGAGGCATCTACGAATCGGAAGCCTTCTGGAACGAGTGCGACAAGCGCGGGATTCTCGTCTTCCAGGACTTCATGATGGCTTGCGGCACTTATCCCGAGGAGGACGGGGAATGGATGTCTTCGTTAGCCGCCGAGACAGAAGGCGTTATTCGTTCTCTTCGGAGCCGGCCTAGCCTGATCTTGTGGAACGGAGACAACGAGAACGGCATGTTCGACGGCGAAGAGGATCCGAGTTACCCGGGAAGGGCGATCTCCGAACGGATCACGGGACGGCTGTGCGCGGAATTGGATCCGAATCGACCGTTCCTGTCGACCAGTCCGTTCGGCGGCAACAAGAACAACTCGTTCACGATCGGAACCGCCCATTACACGGGAGCCTTGCTGGAGATGTTCGACGTCTTCCGCGGGACAGATCTTCGCCATTACCGCTCCTACTTCGCAAGCTTGCTGAGCCGCTTCTGTCCGGAGTTCCCGATGTTCGGCACTCCTGAGATCCACACGCTAAGGCGGTTCATGACCGAAGAGGATCTGAACGATCCGACCTTCGACATGCTGGAATATCACACGAAGAACCATCCTGCCTTGGTCGATTACTCGCTATTCCGGGCGCTGCTCACTCTGGCCGACAAACTGACGCCTCCGGCCTCCTCGACGATAGAACGGATTCGGCGCATGTCCTACGTGCAATACGAGATAACCCGGCTCGTCGTCGAGGTCTACAGGCGCAATCGTCCTTATACGGGCGGCATTCTGTTCTGGATGTTCAACGATTGCTGGCCGGCCAGCGGATGGAGTCTCGTCGATTATTACGGGTATCCCAAGGGCGGGTATTACGGCTTCAAGAAAGCCGCCCGCGCGGTCATCGCATCGATCGAGCGGCAGGAAGAGGATGGCCGGTACGCCTTCTGGGTATGCAACGACAAGCCGGAAGCGATCCGAGGCAAGGGGATGCTTCGCGTGTTGAGGCTGGACGGTTCGATAGACGACGATGCAACCGCGTGGACTCGAGAGTTCGTTTTTGCGGTGGAAGGGGGAACTTCTTCGAAGGTCTTGACGCTTCCGTTAGAGGAACTGGACGCCGTGCTTGATGACCGTCAAGTACTGATCATGGATATCGCGGGGCCTTTCGGGGACGATCGATACATCTATAGTGCGGGTATTCCGGCCGACATGGACCTTCAACCTTCCGGAGCGCGCATCGAGTCCCGGACGGAAGAGGCGGACGGAGGCAGCTTGGTCGTTGCCGCGGATCGGTATGCCAAAGCCGTCTTGCTGCACGGCGAGTATGTCTTCACGGACAATTACTTCGATCTGTTACCCGGCGAACGCAGAACGATCGGCTATCGAAGATTGGCAACGGGGGCCGGAGCCCATTCCACGGGAGCTGGGGAGATAGAGCTGATTAGCTGGAATTGACGAACGCGAGTATCCGCAACATAAACAACGCCCTCGACCGCTCCTGCCGGAGCGATCGAGGGCTGACTTTTTCTTGTCTTAAATTTCGTAAACCAGTAACAACCGCATTAGCGGATCCGCAGACCTCGTCTACCCGATTCCTCTCACTCGGCCCAAACTTGGTTGTGGGTAACGATGGTTGTACCCGACTTTACGGCCTCCTGCATGACCAGTCCGAGATAGTGGTCTTGGCTGGCCTCCGCCAAGCTATAGAAACCGGGGCCGCCGGCCGAGTAATTCGCCATCCGCGCCAAGCAATCAGCGATGGCGATTTCATCGTCCGCCAGTCTGCCCGGAGCGAACTCGTTGCGGTAGACGCATTCTTCGCCGCACAGGATCGTCTTCAGATGGAAGCCCTCTAGGTTGCCGTCCTGTCCGGCATGGACGCGCCTGAGGCTCGTCTCGACGGGGGTGCGGAAATCCTGCAAATAGCGGACGTCGGAGTTGTGAATCTCGCCCGAATCGCCCCGTACCAACATCCGCGGTGAACGAATCCAAGAGAAGTATTGGTCGCCGGTAAAATCGTACATGCCGAGCCGATCGCCGAAATCAAACATGGCGATCGTCTGCTCCGACTCCGTGATGCGGCGTTCGAACGGGCCGCCATCTCGTCCCCGGCCTTCCACGATCGGCGAACGGAATTTCATCCCGCGGATCGACGCGTTATCGAAGCCGACGCCGAGGAACCGGCGCATCAGCACGATGCCGTGATAATCATGCGCGGCCGAAACTTCGGCCAGCGTAATTCGGCCAAGCTTGCCGGAACGTGCGACCGCCAATCGAGCCGCATGATTCGGCTGGTACGGATATTGCTCCGCGACTTGGATGCGGGCCTGCGAGCCGATAGAACGGAACAGCTTCGCCATCTCCTCGACCGTCTCCGCGGGAGGCGTCTCGCACAGAGCAGGCATGCCAGCGGCAGACAGCTCTAGCAACGCATACGGAGCTGCGGTTCTCGGAACGCTGACGACGACGAACGAGAGATCCGTCATCGCGAGCAATTCCTTGATCGAGCGGAATGCGGGAATTGCCCACTTCCGCTGCATCTCCGCGCCCTTGTCCGCGTTGCGAACGACGATTCCCCCGACTTCGAACCTCTCGGGCAGAGCGGCGGCAATCCGTAAGTAGAATTCAGACCGCCAGCCGCCGCCGACGATGCCGAACCGAACGGCGCCGCTCATAGCAGCCTCCCGTTGCGGCCGCCGCCGACTCCGTCGTAGGGAATGCCGGCGACCCAATCCCGCCCCTCGGAGGGCGGCTGGAAGCGATCGACCGGGAAGGTCACGCGGCAACGCTCTCGCGCGGACAAGTAGGCGCCTTCGACGATTTGAAGCGCCGCCAGCGAGCTATCCGCGACGCGATAATCGGGCGCGCCCGACTCGATGTCCGACGCCATATTCTCGAGATGGCGCCGGTGTCCCGTGACGGGGTATTCCTCGGGAACGATCAATCCTTCGTCCCGCCAGTCTCTGCTCTGCAGCGCGTAGCCGTTCTCCCAGCCCCAGAATTCGATCGTGCCGCGCGTTCCGACGAGCCGGAACAACGTATCTTTGCCCTCTCGATTGACAAGCACGTCGTCCCCCGTGTTCATGACGATCCGGACGCCGCCGCGCGTCTGCGCATAAGTAATCGCCGCCGTCTCCACCTGCATGCCGTCCCGGTAAGTGCGCGTGCTGGAATCGCATTGCGCCATGACCCAATCGAGCGGGTCGTCCTGCATTAGCGACATGCTGAATTGCAACCAATGAATGCCCGCGTTGATGATGTCCCACTTGTCGTTCTGAATCTCCACCAGCTTCAATTCGCCGATGTCGCCGCGCTTCACGCGTTTGATGATTTCCAGAGGCGTCGCTTTGGCGATCAAGCCGTGAGGGACGGACACGGGAAGTTTCCTCTCCTTGATCGCTTCCAAGATGCGGCGGCCCGAAGCCGCGGTATGTCCAAGCGGCTTCTCTACCAACAGCCCTTTCAGTTGCGGCATCGCAAGCGCGTCCATCGTCACTTCCTCGTGCGACGGGGGATACGTGCTTACGCACACCACGTCGGTCGGACATTCCGCGAACATCGCGCGATGGTCGGCGTACGTCGCAATGCCGGGGAACTCCCTTTGCAATTCCTCGCGGACTTCGGGCCGCAGATCGGCGACCGCCTTCAATTCGAACAGGTCGGATGCCGCCAGGGCGCTCAGACTAAGCCGACCGCCCTGACCTCCCCCCACGACCGCAGCCGTTAATTTGTCCATAGACGAAGCGCTCCTCTCTACTCCCAAGGTTGAAGCACGATTTTCGCGCATTGTTGCGACGCGGACGTCTCGAACGCTTCCTGAATGCGGCTCATCGGATAGACGTGCGTAATGAGGCGATCTACGAGCGGGGAGCGCCGAATGACGTCCATTAGCCTTGGGAACGCGTTCAGATTGTAATGCCAGGAGCCGATCAAGGATATTCCTTTGCGAATCAAGTCGGGGCTGATCCGGATCGGCGTGTCATCCCCGCATTCGCCGACGAACGCGATTCGGCCGCCTCTGGCGATCGCGTCGATCTGCAATCTGTGCGCGGCCACGGCGCCGGATGCGTCAATGCCGCAATCCGGTCCTTTGCCGCCCGTCAGCCGCTTGATTTGCGCGACCGCGTCGGGACCGCGCGGGTCGACGATATGCGTGACGCCCATCTCCCTGGCCAGCGCGATTCGATGCGCGTTCGATTCGACCGCGATAATCTCCGCGCCGCGGAATTTCGCGTTGACGACGGCGCCGAGGCCGACGGGACCGAGGCCCGTGATCAGCACGGTCGAGAATGCGTCGACGCCGAGCTTCTCCATCGCGCCGAACGAGGCGCCGAGACCGCAGCACGCCATCGAAGCTTTCACATAGGACACGTCGTCCGGAATGGCCGGAAGCAACCACGACGGCTTCGCGATATATTGCGTGATCGTAGGGGCTCCGTAGTTCAGGTTATGTTCGCAGTGGACGTAGTCGCCGGCGAGACAAAGCCCGCATTGTCCGCACGGGTATTGCGGCATGACGACGACCCGGTCGCCGACTTTCACCCGGCTGCCCGCGGACACTCGCACCACTTCTCCTGCCGCCTCATGTCCGAGTCCGACGCAGGGCTCGCCTTGAACGAACGCCTTATATTCCGCGCACATCGGCGCCGCGTGAATTTTGACGACGGCCCAACCTTCGCCCGGTAATTCCGGCTCCTCCCGTTCGACGAGCCCGATTCGTTGGGGACCCATTATCGCTGCCGTTAGCATCTTTCCGTCCTCCCATTCTCTCCGAATTCGTCCGGAGTTTCAATATCAAGCGCCCAGTGAACGCCGTTACTAATGATCTGTCTGAATGCCTGCAGTTCGAAGTCCTCGGGATGGCCGAGCGTCGTCGTCATCGTACGCCCGCCGCCGTAGTGCTTCCTTGTCCATACGACCGGATGAATCCGCAGCGTATGATGATCCGCCGTTCCGTGCTCGGGATGGACGGCGTAGCCGTTCATCAGCACCTCCGCTTCTCCGGCCGCTTCCGGATAGGGGAATACGTCGTACAGCCATGAGCGGGCGACGAAGCGCTGCGGCACGCCCCGCAATACGGGATGATCCAGACTATTCCGGTCCGCGTTCACGTCCGTTATCGAGGAATGACCGAAGTGGCGGATCCACGGCGCTCCCAACACGTCGATGCCGAATTTGCGATTCCACTCCCGCAGCGGGTGGCCTTCCGGATAGTCGAAGGCATGCGTGCTGGTGCGAAAAGCGATGACCGGTCCTCCCCGCTCGAGATAGGCGCGAATGTAACGGAACTGCTCCTCGGGCAGCCGACGGAAGCGCAAGTAGACGATCATCAGATCGGCTTGCTCAAGCTCGGACAATCCCGGAAGGTGATCCGCCGCTCTCGGGTCGGGTTGGCAGGTTAGCAACGCGACCTCGGCTCCGTATCGACTCCTCAATTCCTCAGCCACCGACGCCAGCGACTCCTCCGAACGGTATTCGTCTTCACCGCTTACGATGGCGACGCGCTTGCCTTGAAGCGAACCTATCGATTCTTGCGATCCTCTAGCTTTCGCCATCATGACCTATTCTCCTTATCGTTCCTGGCAGCGATCGGATGGAGCGTGCCGGCGATATAATCGCCGTTCCATCGCGTTACGCCGTTCGGGTCGCTCTCCGCCTGCGCCGATTCTTCTTCGACCATAATCCATCCCTCGTAGTCGCTGTCCCGCAAGAAGCGCACAAGACCAGGATGGTCGATCTCGCCCTTGCCCATGGGATGCCATCCGCCCGCGCCGGACCAATCCTTGAAATGGACGTGGCGTATGAGTTCCCTCTGTTCGCGAAACACTTCGACCGGGTCCATGCCACCATTGGCAATATGACCGGAGTCCGGCGCATAGCCGATCACCCGCCGGTCCAACCCGGCGAACAGAACCTTGTAATCCTCTTCGGTCCGGAATACGGAGCCCGCAGGAGAATTCGGGTGATACGCGCAGACGATCCCCGCCGATGCGGCGCGCGCCGCGACGGCATTAATAATGCCGAGCAAATTCCTCTGGCGCTCAAGAACCTCGTTGCGGTCGTGCCAGGGCAACTGGACAAGAATGAGCAACGTCCCGGGAAAATGGCTCAAATACGCCAGCAGCCCGTCGGCCTCTTCCTGCTCATCGTCGCTTTCCCGTTCTCCTCTCCAAGGAAGCGCGAGCGTCAAGGCGGCCAACGACAACCCGCGCAGGTTCAACGCCTCCTTCAGCTTCAGCGGATCCCCTGCGTAGGGACCGAGCATGCAGACTTCGGCTTCTACGCCCGTAAACCCGCTGGCCGCGACGACGTCCAATATAGCATTCAGCCGATCCCGATATTGGTCATAGGAGATCTGCCACGTATAGGTCTGGCATCCGAAACGAATTCCGCTCATCGTCGAACTTCTCCTCCCCGAGAACAAGATTCTCGTCTATTCTGCATCTGATTTAACCTTACGGGTTTACGATAACGGCTTTCACGAATCCAGGCGGCTTAGCAGCCGCCGTCTCGAACGCCTCGTTGATTCGGTCTAGCGGGAATCTGTGCGTCACGAGAGGGCTCATCTTTAATCGGCCGCTTGCGAGCAAATCCATGCCGATCCGAATGCCGCTCATGTAAATATCCCAATCTCTCTCGTGGGCGTTAACGACGTCCAGGCCTTTGTAGTTCCACAGTTGCATGTCGACGGAGCGGCGGCCGATCTGATGATAACCGACGATGACCAGCGTTCCACGGACACGTACGCATTCGGCCGCAGTGTTCAACGCGCCTTCGGACCCCGTCGCTTCGATGACGACATCGGCCCCTTCGCCGCCCGTAAGCTCCCGGACCTTAGCCGCGACATTCTCCCGTCCCGCATGGATGACGATGTCCGCTCCCAGCTCACGCGCCAAGTCCAGCACTTCGTCCCGAGAGTCGACCGCGATAATCCGTCCCGCACCCCTCAGCCTGCTCCCCTGCAAGACGAGAGATCCCATGAACCCCAATCCGATCAGGACGACCGTATCGCCGAGCTCGATCCGCGATCGATTGACGGCGTTCACCGCGCAGCCGATCGGCTCGCCGAGGGCATGCTCGAACGGAACGTGGTCGGCCAGCTTGACGGCATACCGAACCGGAACGCATAGCTCCTCCGCGAATCCGCGCGATCGATACGGGTAGACGACGACCCGGTCGCCGGGTTTGAAGTCGTCGGTATCCACGCCGCTCCCGGTTTCCAGAACCGTTCCGCTCGCTTCATGACCGTGATATTCGGGCTCTTGCAGGTTCCGTTCGGGAAGCCACATATGAAGCTCCGACGTGCAGACCCCGCACGCCGCCACCTTAAGCCGAATTTCACCCGGTCCCGGGGATGGACGTTCCGCCTCTTCGATCTCGAATTTTCGTTGACCCGTCAGCGCCGCTATCTTCATCCTAGCCTCTTTTCCGACCGGAGCCGGTCGCGTCATGTTCCCTCATGAAAGCAAGCGTCAATGCGTTGAACCGGTCCAGGCTGTCCCAATGGTGCGTATGACCGCTGCCCGGGAACATCTCCAAGCGTGCGAACGGGATCGCCGCCGCCAGCTCTTCGGAATACGCCGGCGACAGGAAGATGTCCTTGTCCCCGGCCGTAACGAGCGTCGGCATGCGCAAGTCGCCCAATAGCGACCTCGCGTCGTGTCCGGCGCAGGCTTCGCACTGCGCTTGGAAAGCGTGAGCAGGCATACGATTCGGGGAATCCGCCGATGCTGCCCGCTCCCGCATATCTTCCTCGCGACTGTTGGCATAGGAGGGGACGAAGATCCAAGCGTTCAGCAGCTTCGCGAAGACGACGGGGGACACCGCCCCGTAGACGTCGCCCATCATGCCGAATACGGACTTCGTATAGGCGTCGCAATGCGCCCACGAACCATGCAGGCTTAAGGAGGCTATTCGCTCCGGACGAACGGCGGCAAGGTGCTGCGCGATCGCGCCGCCCATCGATATGCCGCTTACGTGCACGCCATCGAGATCTAAGGCGTCGATTAACGCCGCGGCATCATCGCCCATTCTCTTCGTCGAATACGGGCCTTGCGGCTTGCCTGAGCGACCGGCGCCGCGATTGTCCAGGAGCAAGCAACGGAAATGGCGTTCATACGCCTGCGCATGCTGCTCCCATACCGAGCCGTCCGCGCCAAGCCCCGTGAGCAGCAACAGGGGAGGCCCGCTGCCTCTCTCTTCGTAATACAGCTCGATTCCGTCAGCTTCAACGTACGGCATCTCTTCGCCCTCCTTCCGTCCGCGCGGCATTCACCCCATCGCGCAGGAACCGCAATCCGTCCCGGGCGATCGTCTCCTCGCTATCCCCGAACGTACGCCACAAGTGCAACCGCGAGACGAGACCGGGAACGGACTGGCCGAAGGCTTCGATCGTCAACCAGCCGTCGTATCCGGAGCCGACCAGGTAAGGGAAGAGGTCCGGCGGGACGGCATGACCTCCGCCCGGCGTTCCGCGATCGTTCTCCGAGATATGGACGTGCTTGATGGCGTCCCGAACGTCACGCCATGCCGTCGTTACGTCGCGTTCTTCGATGTTGCCGTGATGCGTGTCGGCCAGCAGGCCGACATTCGGCAATCCAATGCGCCGAACGAAAGCCGCCGCCTGCGCCATCGTATTGACGATATACATCTCGAACCGGTTAAGCGGCTCTAATGCCAGACTTACGCCGCAAGACATCGCATATTCGCCCGCTTGCCGCAGCACATCGGCCGCGCGTTCCAGCTCATCGTCGGTCGGAGCGGCGCCGCTGAATCGACCCAAGCCTTGGAACAGCGGTCCGCATAACACTTGCGCGCCAAGCGCCGCCGTCTTGTCGATGGCGCTTCGGATTTCTTCCAACGCCGCAAGGCGCAGGCGCGGATCCGCGCTGGCGGGATCGGCATTGGACGCATCCAATGCCAGAATGGCGCTTCGTCCGAGATTAAGGCTGTCGCAGAGCGCCGAGAAGGCGGAGATGTCCGAACGCGTCATCGGCGCCACGGGGAACTCCACACCGTCGAAGCCCCAATCGCGAAGCGTGCGAATCAGTCCTTCATGTTCGGCGAACGTCGGCGTATCCGTCCACAGCAGCAAGTTCATCCCGATCTTCATTTCGCTCTCATGCCTCCTTGCGCTTCAATGAGTCGTCGCACGAACGGGACGGCTTCGCGCCCCCAAGCTTCTACTTCCGCATTGAAGCAGAAGTCGACGCACCACCAATCCAAGTCCGCCAGCAACGCCCCGCTCTGTTCCAGGAGCCCATCGAAGTCGACGAAGCCCTTGCCGAACGCGGCATGGGTACTCGTCTCGTCATCGTGCAACGTTCCGTCGGAATCGATCAGATGAAAGTGGCCGATATACGGCGCGAGCAGTTCGGCGTAGGCTTCCACGCCGCCGTCCAGCACCTCGGCGCTACCCTGATGTCTCGCTCCGACGACCGCACCCATATACGCATGGCTCGTGTCGAACAGAACCTTGAAATGGGGCGAATCGACCGCTTGGCACATGGCGAGCACTTCGGAAGGTTTGTTCAGCCAGAAGCCCGGTTCGAACTCCCATACGATCGTAGCGCCTTCCGTCCTGGCCGTCTCCGAGGCTGCCCGCCATACGTCCGTCAAATGCTCGAAGGTTCTTGCATAAGCTTCGCCGGTCAGCGCCATCGGCGGGCTAACCGTATCGATGCGAATCGTTCGCGTCCCGATGTCCGAGGCGAAGCCGATCATCTGTTTCAACCGCTCCGCATACCGATCGGACGAGACGAGCGCGGGCGGAACATCGTTAAAGGAAGGCGCATAGCCCGAGACTTTCAGACCGTAGGATTCAATCAAACGGCGCAGCTCGCTTCTTCGCGCGGCCGTGTCGAACTGTTCCGGGGCGGGATGCGGCGGGAAGCCGTTAATTTCCACTCCGTCGTAACCCGCGTCGCGCGCGTAACGCAAGACGTTCTCGAATGACCAAGGCGCGTGGGCAAACGGTCCGAACGCGAATGCCCAGCTGCCGATCGACAGCTTCGGTTTCATGAGATTACCCTCCTATGTGTGACCGGATGCGTACCGGATCGGCACGCACCGCGGCCTCATCAATCCAGCGATAGGCGATAGTGCAAGCCGTCCACCGGATCGCCGTACTTATTCAGAAACCGGGCGCTTACGGCGATCTCCCTGCCGTGCGCCCCGTAACAGACCATAAACCAATTGTTGACGCCTCGGTTCAGCAGCACGTCGTTGATTTTTACGTCGGCAGCGTCGCTGCCCTCATGCTTGTAATCGATGTACTTGTCGCCGTTCATCCACATCTCGAACGAGCAGTTGACGGTCACGAACAGGTCGGGCACGATGCTGGTGTCGGGCAGCAATCCGTCTTCCCGGTTGAGCGGGTTGCGGTTCAAGGCGGATTCTACGAACAAGGTCAAGAAGTACGCGTCATCGGCGTCGTTCTGCAACCGGATGAACCCGTCTTTCTTCTCTTGCTTCTGAAAATAACCGTAAGGTCCTTCGCCCAAATGATTCAGTCTGTAGTCCCTGTCCCTAAAGTAAGCCGACAGTTCATCGAAGCGGGATCCGCCGTCGTACTTCTTCGCCATCATCATGCCGACTCCGTAATCCCTGTCGGCTTTGATCTGCGTCAGCACGTCCGACCGGATGCCGGCTCCCAGATTGGCGAGCAGTCGGGAATAGAAACGGACGGTCTTGTCGTCAGACAGCAACTTGACCTGCGGGATCAGCAGCTTGCCCTTGCCGACCTGCAGCAGCAAGCCGTAGCTTCTCGATTGGAAAGGGCGGCTATCGCTCATCGTCGCGATGCTCATCTTAATGGCTTCCGCGTCCAGGCCTTCCACGAAGAACGCTTGCCACGGATTGTTCACGCCGTCGAGCAGCGATTCGCCGTCGACGCACGCCACGCTGCATTCGGCAATGACCGTATTGCGAACGCTATCGTTCGTCACCCCGGAGTACGTAACGGCTTCCATCCGGTACAAGTCGTAAGCCGACACGCCCGCCAGCAACCGATTAGCTGACGGCTTCAACTGATAGACCGCTTCGCGCTCCACCGACACGCGTCGGCCGGCCAACCGTCCGAGCATCGTCTCGTGTTCCGGCAGCACGCCGGGCAGCACGAGAGTTCCCCCGTTCTCCATATAGGAGACGAGCTTGCTCGCATCCTCCGTCCGCAACCCGGACGGGTCAGCCAGCACGATATCCGCGTCAACCGACTCCGTATCGCTTCCTTGCATGGAATCGGATAACAGTCCGAGCCCGGCGAAGTAAGCCGCGAATTCGGATAGGGGTTCCCCGTACAGTACCGTGCGTGCGGCAGTGCGGCCGCCGACGGAAGCGGCATAGGCCAGTATGTTGCGCAGCAGCGCGCAAGCTTGCGGTACTTCTCGGCTATAAGCCGTCAGCTCCAGCTGACTCATGATGACCGTGCCTCGGCCGTTCGCGTATTCCAGCAGCGGCGTCCACATCAGGCCGCCCCAGCCGAAGTCGCCTTCTGCGCATTCGAGCAAGATGCGGAAGTCGCCTTTAGCCGGTTTGTTGAATGCGTTACCGACCAGATGTCCGCATGCCGGATCGTTCGCGTTGCGGCGATCCCAGAACGCAAGATCGTCCTCTTCAAGACCGGCGAAGATAGGGTGGTTATGGTCGTTCATGAATGTCTTGAAATATTTCCGGCCGGATAGCTCTACCTCTCCGAAGGCCAACGTGCGTTGCTCTAACACGATGACCACGCCGCCCGCATTCGCGAAGCCTTCCAGCGGCGGCTGAAGGTAATCGGCTTTGCCCGAGAACAGCGGTCCGATCACGACAATATCTGCGCCGTCCAGCGAAGCCTCGTTTACTTCGTCTATCCGCTCGACCCGGTCGACCAAGCCGGATACGATCGCCAAGCCTTCATCGGAGCCGACATAGGCGACCCGCTTGCCGCGCATATCGACCGGCCGGGCAAGCCGGGCACGCGAGTACGCCTTGTATTCCCGGGTCAGCACATACTGCTCTATGCCTTCGTGGTAGAGCCGCATCTCCAGCCCGACTATCGCGACTCGGCCTTCCTCTGGCTCCGGCAAGACGAAGCGGATCGCGATCGCCTCCTGTTCGCCAGGTTGCTGCAGGAAGTCGAATTGTCCGGCGGCGATCGTTCCGATCTCTCCTTTCACCTCGAAGACGATCTTCGCTTGATGCGGGACAAGCGTATCGTTGTATACCGTGAAGCTTCTGGCGACGTCCTCGCCCGCATAGAACGAGCCGTTGTAGTCGTCTGCGATGATCGTTGCCGGCTTGAAGCTGTCGCGGAACTCCGTATAGGCGCTGTTCGGCATATACGGCTTACTTTCGCCGATCCACCCGTTATCGAGCGTGATCGAGTTCTTGACGATGGTGCGCGGCTTGACGCCAGGCGTCTCCAGATCGTCCCAGACGAGTGCGACGTCTTGCTCCGGCATCGTCTTCATCATGTAGTTGACCATGTTGAACGGCGAAACCCCGGTCACTTCCGCTTTGCGCGCATACTCGACGAACATTTTCTCGCTTAAGCCGAGATTGCGCTGCGCTTCTTCGAAGCTTAGGTAAGCGGACTGGCCGACATAATCGCTCGCTACTTGCGGGGCGATGTAGTGCCACTTGCCATGCTCGCCGAAGATCAGCGGCAAGCGGCGGTCCCAGCCGTCTACCGTACCGTCGATATTATAATGCATGCTGACGACCTGCATGTCGGCCGGGTCGAGCAGGCGGTTATCGCCGTCGCACGAGATAAGACGCGTGCCGTCCAGTCGGTTTATCGTTTCCATTAGCTCGCGAATATGGCGTTTGTAGCCGTCTCTGCCGTCGACCCAACGCATCTCGTTCTGCATGCTCCACATGACGACGGAAGGGTGGTTCCGGTCTCTGCGCATAATCGACTCGAGATGGCGGTGGCTCTGGTCGATGAACGCCGGATCGTCTGCCTGTATCGACTTGGCTGACCCGTATATCGCGCTTTCCCCGATCAGCAGCATGCCGACTTCGTCCGCGGCTTCCAGATATAATTCCGGATAAGGCATGCCGTGCAGGCGAATGAAGTTGATACCCGACTCCTTGGCTAATCGATACCAATTCAATGCGTAGGCTTTGGTCTGTTGGGCGAAGCCTTGATAATGCCAAGCGTCCGATCGCAAATTGACTCTAACGCCGTTCAAGTAAAACTTGTGTCCTTCCGCCCAAACTTCCCTGAACCCGAACCGGGTATCGACCGCGTCCACGACTTGCCCGTTATGATAGACTTCCAGTCTTAACGCGTATAGGTGCGGATTGTCCGGACTCCAATAATTGGGGTCGGTCCATTCTGCTTCCGTCCGCAGCGAACCGCTTCCGCCGCCTGCCAGCGCCGCTTTGGTTACCGCCAGTTCCTTCACTCGCAGAGTGCCGTCGTAGACGAACGCCCGAAGCGTAATGTCCGCTCCCTCGGCGGCACGATTGAACAACTCCGCTTCCACGCCGATCGTATGCGTTCTCCAGGAAGTGACGATCCGGCAATCGCCGAGATGCAGCTCGGGCGTATACTCGAGGAAGACGTCCTGCCAGATGCCTCTGGCCATTCCGGCAAACCAAGTTCCGTCGGGTGCAATTCGCTTCGACGCTGCCCCGGCGGCGATCGTCCGGAATGGTCCGCACCACACCTTGACGTCCACCGATGTCCGACCTTCGCCAATCCAATCGGTGACATCGATTCTGATCGGCAGGAATGCTTCGTCGCTCGAATGAACGAGCTTATCGTCGATATAGATTTTCGATGCTTGCATAATGCCGTTAAATAGAAGCCATACCCGCTCGTTCGGCGCGCGATCCACTCGGACCTGACGGCCGATGACGCCTGCTTCCGCCCGATTCCACTCCTCGGGATAGCCAAAGAGATCGTAAGGCCGATACGTCTGCGCTTCATCCGGCATGTTGCGCAGCAGGAACCGCCAACTGGACGGCACGCGAATCGGAGTTTCCTCCCAGGCCTCGACGCGGATCGTATCGCCGGGTTCGTCGCCTTCGTAAATCGGAGCGAATCGCCACTCGCCGTTCAGGCAACGCCTTCTACGAGCGGGATTCCGTTCCCACGGCTTCAGCAGCCCTTCGACGGCACCGGGGGGCTGCTGCGGAGGCATCGGATCCGCTTCCCCGAAAGCAGCCTTGTCGCCGAAGACGTTGTTCTTAAAGGTAACGAGCTTATCTATCATGCAGAGAAGAGATCCGTCTCCCTTGCCGCATTGCCAGTAGACGACATTGTCTTCGACGACGATCGGCGTCGCGAAGGTATCACCGTAGTTGTCGATCTGCAGCCCTTTGCCGTTATATTGGCTAGCGGGTGGGTCTTGATGAATCCGGTTGCCGCGAACGAGCCAGTGGTGGCCGCCGCTCAGCCCGATGCCCGCATTGCCCGTACGGTATACCTTGTTGCCCAGCACATGGTAGTACCCGCCGCCGCCGTCTCCGAGCATGATGCCGGATCCGCAGGATGAGGAGCTGTATCCGTAGATGTAATTGTCGCGAACGACGATCGGATATTCCTCGGAGCCCGTACTGCAATAGCCGTTAATGTGATCCTCTGCGCCGAAGCCGGTGTGTTCCCGCTGACATTGGTCCGGGGACTCCGGGTCGACATAGGAGAAGTTATTTTCGATCAGGATCGGAGCCTCGCGTCCGTCGCAGAGAGCAACCTGTACCATCTGTCCGCGGGGGAAGGGCCCTCTGTGGTTTTTGCTGAAATTCCCGCTGAACGTAATCGGGCCCTTGCATTCGACCAGATAGGCGCCCGTCGGACAGTTCTCGAAATAATTGCCGCGAATCTCGATATCGCTCGCACCCATCGGCTGCACGATCGGATTGTCCCATCTGTCGCCTTCCGTCGTCATCACGCCGGCGAACTGCTTGACGTATGCTAGTGTGCCGGACGGCTTCAGGTCGTGAATATAGTTATTCCGGATCTTAATTCCGCTAACGGGACCGTACAGAACGATCGCTCCGGCAATATCGCATTCTTGGATGGTGACGTTGTTCGCCTTGACGACGATGGCATAACCTTCGGGCCGGCTGAAGCGTAACCGGGACACGACCGCGCCGTCCTCGGTCACGACGAGCGGCTCTGGTTCCTTCCATTCATGCAGATTGTTCATCTCATAGTCTCCTTGGCACGTACAAATTCAAAGTATCGAGGGAACGGAAGAACGGTTCGCTCTTGCGATCGCCGGTTTCCTCCGTATGAATAAGAGACGCGATAACGGCCGTCGTATTGAAATTGGAAATGCGCTGCTCCTCGTTATGAATCCGAATGCCGGCATCCTGATACTCGTAACGGATATGCTTGCCGAACTCCAGATCCCGGCTGATGACCGGTATCCCGGTATCTACGAGACGATGAACGCCTTCGCCGACGCGCTTGGACTCGAACGTTCGGAGCGTCACCCAAGCCGAGAATTGATGCGGATCGCCGGTTGCCCGCACTTCGTACGCGCATGCCGAATCGAGCTGACCAAGGATGGCCGCCAGTTGTTCTTCCGTCAGATTGCCGCGTGCCGCTTGAACGATTTCTTCGCGCAGCTTGCGGATTGCAGCGCTCTCGCTGGTCATGAATAATCCCCCTTATATCGCTCGCGCGGATGCCGGCTCTCTCCCGCGAGCGACTCCGCGACGAGCATCGGCCCGCGCCCCGCGCCTGGCGGCGCGTAAGGCGGGGCCGTTGCTTGCCGTGCGCTTGCGCATACGGTTTATTAGTGCGACTTCAACCACTCGTTCAATTGGTTCTGCTTCTCTTGCAGCAGCTTCTCGCTGCCCGCCTTCTTGAGCTTGTCGCGGAATTCCGCCAAATACTTGTCAGGGTCGAGCGTTCCGGATTCGAGGCCGATGCCGTATTTGTCCAACACGGCGTCCGTTGAAGCGATCTCCGTCTGTACCGGTTCTTCGTTGAACGTGAAGCCGAAGTACGGCGACACCTTCGCCGACTCGTTCATCTTCTTCGTCTGATCCCACGTATCCGCCGGTTGCCCCTCAAGCAGATAGCCGTTAAATACGGACCCCATTACCCAAGGGAAATCCGGCGCATAGCCGCTGTCGAAGTCGATACGAATCGCGTTATCCCCTGTTTTCGCGTAATGCTTGCCTTCAATGCCGTAGGTGATCAAGTTGTACAGCTCGCTGTCGGAATTAACCAGGTCGAGGAACATCAACGCCCGTTCCGGATTTTTGGACGTGCGGCTGATCGCGTTCAACCCGGAAGTCACGCCGGTGAACGACGGCTCCGTCAGGCGGACCGAGACCAGATCGTTATTGCCCCATTTCGCGCGTTCCTCCACTTCGACGCCCGGCTTGGAAGTCGGGTCGAAGGCGGCTGCCACAACGCCTTTGTTAAACAGCTCCTCTTCCGGGTTCTTCATCGTTGCGATGTCCGGATGGATGTAGCCTTTCTCGTACCAGCTGCGCGCAAGTTGAAGATAGGACTCGTATTCGGGAGTGAAGGCATAGTCGACGATCGTGTTCGTCGTATCGCCTACGCGGACCTTCGCCACCGTGTCGTCGTCATAGCCGTAGAGCTTGCCGCTGAAGAAGTTGCGGCTCCCCCAAGGGACGATGTCCGGCTCGTTAGCCTTGAGCTGAGCGAAGAACGGTTCCAGATCCTCGAACTTACGAATCGTGCTCAAATCCAGACTGTATTTGTCGACGAAACGCTTCTGCAGCAGAATGCCGACCGATTTCGCGGCGATTTGGTAAGTAGGAACGCCGTAAATTTTGTCTTGTACTTTCGTGTCGCTCCACATCCAGTCCGGCATCATCGTTTTCAGATGGGGACCGTATTGGTCGAGGAGTTCGTCCAGCGAGACGAACGCGCCTTTGCTGGCATTGTTGGAGTAGTCGAATATCCAGTTGGCGGTAAAGGCGATATCGAAGTTATCGCCGGCCGATACGATCGTGTTCATTCTGTCTTCGTATTCGCCGCCGTCGAACGGCTCAAGCTTGATCGTTGCGTTGATCTTCGCTTGCGTAATTTTGTTCACTTCGTCTTCAACCGTTTTCAAATCGGACTGCGCCTTCGGCTGCATGTAGTGCCAGGTCAAAGTGACGGGCTCCAGCTTATCCGGCGTAGTGGACGGATCACCGCCTGCGCTTGCCGAGTTGGAGCTTGAAGGACCTTCGTTCGACGTTTTATTCTCGTTGGCGTTATTCGAACAACCGGACAATACGAGTGCCGCAATTAAAAGACCAGCCATGCCATACCCTGTCGCTTTTCTCTTGTTTATCATGCTAATCCGACCTCCTAGAATTTGTTGGTACTTCATCTTTATAAGGACGGGTAGCCGGGCGATCACTCCGGCATGCTACCCTTTTAAAGAACCGATGGTAAGGCCTTTGACGAAGTATTTCTGGAAGAAGGGGAAGATGAACATCATCGGCCCGGCTACCAGAATCGCCATTGCCATTCGGGCGGACAGCTTAGGGAAGTTTGCCATATCCATTCCGCTAAGACCTTGCAGGAATTGTTTCTTGGTCGTGAGGAATTCAATCGTGTTCATCATTCGGACCAACAGCAGCTGCAAGGGAACCAGCGCGTCGTTATTGATGAACAGCATGGCGTTGAACCATTCGTTCCAATAGGAGAAGGAGATGAACAGTCCTAGCGTGGCGAGTCCAGGCGTCGACAACGGCACGACAATGCGGAAGAAGATACGAAACTCGCGCGCCCCGTCGATCTTGGCAGACTCGATGACTTCGCCGGGAATGCCCTGCAGGAATACCCGTAGCACAAGCAGGAAGAACGGGCTGAGCAAGCTAGGCACGATGAGCGCCCACAGCGTGTCTTTCAAATGCAAATACTGCGTCATTAGAATGTAGAAGGGAACGAGGCCCCCGCTGAATAGCATCGGTAGGAAGAAGTAGAGCATTGCCGGACGGCGCAGCGCGTAATCTTTACGCGACAGCACGTACGCCGTCATCGCGGTTATCAGCAGACTGATGATCGTGCCGACGACGGTAACGGTGATCGTCACCCCGTAGGCCTGCAGCATAACGCCGGGAGATTGAAGCAAGTAAGAATAAGACTTTATCGAGAAATGCTCCGGTATGAACCGATATCCGTTATCGGTGAGCGATTGTTCGCTGCTGAACGAGATCGCGATTACCAGCAGGAACGGTAACAGAATAACGGCCGACACGAGAACGAAGATGCCGTGAATGATGCCTTCCGTAACGAAAGATTTATTGATTCGCCGAGTCATGCTCTACCTCCTACCACATCGAGTAATCTTCGTTCTTCTTGCGGACGATATAGTTCGTTGCCAGAATGAGCACGAGGCCGACGACCGATTGGAAGATGCCGACCGCGGCCGACATGCTGACGTTGCCTAGAGAACGCAGTGCCCGATAGACGTAAGTGTCGATGACGTCCGTCGCGTCGTAGACAAGCGTTGAGTTGCTGGGCACGAAATAGTGCAGTCCGAAGTCTCCGCGGAACATGCCGCCAATGCTGAGGATAAACAAGGTGAAGATCACCGGCGAGATCAGCGGAATCGTGATGCGTACGATCATCTGCCGTCTCGATGCCCCGTCGATTCGAGCTGCTTCGTAATAAGTCGGATCAATGGCGATAATGGCGGCGAAATACATTAACGTGGAGAAGCCGATCGATTTCCAGAGATGCACGATATTAAGAATGAAAGGCCAGTATCTGGCTTCGGCATACCAACGGACCGGCTCGGCTCCGAATACCGACTGAAGCATCTCGTTAATGTAACCGCTCTGGTGATCGAGGAATGCATAGGTGATATAGCTGACCAATACGAAGGAGATGAAATACGGCAGGAACAGAATCGTCTGGTACAGCTTGATGAACCCGCCTTTGATTTCATACATGAGCACCGCCAGCGTAATGGAGCAGATAGCGGTAATCACAATGTAGCCGGCGTTGTACAGCACCGTATTGCGGATTAAAATCCAAGCTTGGTCGGACACGAAGAAAAACTTGAAGTTGTCGAAGCCGACCCACGCGCTGCCGAACATGCCTTTGTCGTAGCGGTATTGTTTGAAGGCGATAATCATTCCGATCATCGGCAAGTACGACATAACGAGCACGTAGAGAAAGCCGGGCAGGATTAACGCGTTCATTTCTTTATTGCGACGAATTCTTTTCCAAAGAGATTTCACAGATTCACCTTCTTCTACTCGGATGCCGGGGAATGCCGGGTTTCAGCTTGCTTGGGAGCAGGCAACTTTTGAACTTGCCATGATCATGGCACAATTATCGGCCGGTTGCGTACTGTTCATCGTAAATCTGGATGTACTTTCGCGCTGTACGAATTAAACTTTACTGAACGAATCGCTTTTACAAACAAAAAAGGCAGGGTATCCTGCCTTACATGCGACTTAATCGATCGCTTTTTTGATCCGATATTCCTTCGGCGTCGTACCGAATTTCTTCTTGAATAGTCTGAAGAAATAGCTTTGGTTAATATATCCGACCTTCTCCATGACCGTATTAATGCTGTAGTGCTTGTTTTCCAATAAATCCAGGGAGCGATTCAGTCTAACATCATTGATATATTCCGTTAAAGGGACGTTCTCCGTCTGTTTGAACACGCGTCCGATATATACGGGGGACATCTTCAAGACCAATGCGATGCTCTGCAGGTTAAGATTCGGATCGTAGTAGCTCTCGCCTACGATTTCCTTGATCGTCTCGATCAGAATACGGTTCTTGCTCTCGGGCATAACTTGCTGGCGCGACATAATGTCGGCCAGCAATTCCCGCAGCAACGCGGTCATCTCGTGCAGCGTGTCCCGGTCGAGCATCGTGCGGATGAAAGTCGTTAAGTCGATGTCGACGGGCTGCAAGCGGTTCGCGTTGATCTCGTGTAGCGTCGTCTTCACGAGAGCGACCGTATCGAGCAGGGAATGAATCATATTGTCTTCGCTTAGCGTCTGCAAGTAGCCGCGGATTTGGCCGAGGAGCTCTTCTAGCGGCTCGCCGGTTTGCGAAGACTTGATGGCCGCAGCCAGCTTCTTCTTCAGTTCGGGCGGCAGCTGGAAATCGTCGTTGGCCTCGTTGCGGGCAACGTCTGAAGGCAGGATTACGGACATCTTACCGATCGTTAGCCTGTACTTGGCGACTTGCTGCGCCTGTGCGTACGCCTTGGGCAAGTCGCGCCAATGTTCCGCAAGACCGCTTAAGGCGACGGTGACCGATACGCGGAAGTAGCTCCACACCGTCCGTTGCATCTCGGAGAGCAGATCCGGAAGCGCTGCATATCCGCCGCCTGCGGAGGAACGCGGGATCCCGACGATAGCAGCCCCCTGGTCGCCCCGGAATTCCACGATCAAATTCGGATATTCGCGGCCGATGATCTCGCTTGCGATATTGCCGATGGCGAAGCGAATCAGCTCTTGATCCGCGTGGCTAGGCCGCTCCTCGAAGGCGCGGTAATCGTCGATCCGCAAGACGCACACCGCAAGCCGCTCGCGTTCGCTCGTCAAGAACGGTTGCTCCCGCAAGTAATCTTGCCATTCGTCGTTCATCGTCGCGGGCCCGTCTGCCAGCAGCGTCCGCGAATAATAGTTGTGCACGATATTGCGCTTGGCGTCCTGTTCCTGCCGCATTCGCTTCACGTTGGCGATCGCTCGGCTATGGACGCTGGCGATGATCTGGAATTCGTCCTGGCCCTTCTGCAGTTCGGCAGCCCCTTCGGCATTGTGGCGGAATTCCCCGACCAAGCCGTGAACCGGCCGATACAGCTTATGACTGACGATTAGGGAGAACACGAGCGAGAGAAGCAGGAAGATTACGGTGACGATCACCGTCGTGTTTCGCAGATGGTGAATATTCCCGAGAATTTCCGAATAGGGCTGGACGCTGACAATGACCCACTGGTTGATCCCCGTCTCCAGATAAGTGACGATCTGATCGGGACCTGCGCCATGATAGGTAAAGGAATTGAACGTATCCCCGTCATGAACACGCTTCCAAATTTCTTGTTTAACGGACTCGGGCAACCGGCTTTGCGCCGAATAGATCGCTTCCCCCTTGTTATCGACCAAGTAGACCTGCTTATTCTGATGAACGTCCGAGATATTGATCTTATTCATATTGTCGAAGAGCCATTGCGGCTTAATATTCAGAATCAAGACGCTATCGCCGGAGCTATAACCCTTAAGCGACTCGTACATGAAGTACGAAACAACGTAGGGATTGCTGCTCCCGGCCGCATCCTCGTTCGTTACCCCCCCGGTCAACGGAGTGAGCCGCATCTTTCTTACCTGTTCCGGCTGCTGCAGGAACAGCCTGACATCCTTCAATAGCTGCTCATGAGTCCCGTTCGATTTGGAGCCGTAGATGAACTTATCCAGATTTCCGTTGTAGATCAGAATGGAATGCAAATACGCGGAAGAATGCACTAGATAATCGAGCTCTGCCTGCTTGTTGAGAATGTCCAACATATCCGGCGTCCTGCTGTTCATCAGAACTTTCGTATCGTTCCGATAGTAGAGCGATGTCGCGAGGTTCTTAATGATTTCGTTCATATGCCCTAGCTCGTTATTCAATTGATCCATCACTTGCCGGTTCGATTGCCGGGTCGCTTTGAGCATGAGGGATTCCGCGCTGTAGTACAGCACGGCGGAGCTGACAAGCAAGAACAGAACCATGAGCAGGGAGATCGTCCTTATAATGCTTTGCCAATACTTGCGGGATTGGTAGGTTCTCAGCCAACTCATCGGGTATGCCTCCCACGGGTATCTAATCGGACAGACGGTATGTCTACCTCTATAATTAACAGGCGATGTCTCTATTGGTCAAGTAAGATTGTCTTCCGATATTTCATTAAAAAACGGGTCCGCGGGATTAGATTCCCGCTAGACCCGTCCTCAGCGCGCCGGTTGCGCCCGGAGCCGTCTTAGTGGCCCCACGCCTCGAATTCGTATATTCTGGCCGTATTATCCGAACCGGTAGTCGGCGTCGTAATGTACAAGCGCACGTAGCGGCTGGTGAAAGCCGTGACGGTACGATCCGTCACGCTTCCGGTATTGCCCGTTACCGTGTCGACGTCGACCCAGCTTATACCGTCGCTGCTCCGCTGCAGCTTAAAGTCTCTCGTGTTGAAATAACTTGCCTCGCCCGCTGCTTGCGCATGCTTCGCGACCCAACGGCTGATGCTGTAGCTCTGCCCGAGGTCCAGAGCGAGCCAGTGGCCGCCGGTCGTGTTGGCGGAAGCCCACTTGGTGGTCAGCGAGCCGTCCACCGTTCTGCTAGCTGCTTCGGTAGCATAGTTAGAGTCGGCCGTAGCCGTCTTGCCGAGCGCTACGTTCGCATCCGCGGCAGCGGCGGCGCCCCACACTTCGAATTCGTATATCCGGGCGGTGTTATCCGAAGCGGTAGTCGGCGTCGTGACGTAGAGTCGCACATAACGGTTGGTGAACGCCGTGACGTTACGATCCGTCACGCTCCCCGTATTGCCCGTCACCGTGTCGACGTCGCTCCAGTTCGTCCCGTCGCTGCTCTGCTGCAGCTTGAAGTCCCGGGTATTGAAGTAGCTCGCCTCGCCTGCAGCTTGCGCATGCTTCACGACCCACCGGCTGATACTGTAGCTCTGTCCGAGATCCAAGGCGAGCCAATGTCCGCCGGTCGTGTTGGCGGACGTCCACTTAGTGGTCAGCGAGCCGTCTACCGCTTTGCCGGCCGCTTCGGTGGAATACGTGGAGTCGGCCGTGGCCGTCTTGCCGAGAGCCAGGTTCGACGATGACGGAGTGGATGAGGTCACGGTAATGTTCTTCTCGACTCTCGCGCCGCGCCCTAAATTATCCCATACGACCAGCGTCACTCGGTACGTGCCCGCTTGATTGTACGTATAAGTCGGGCTCGTGGTAGTCGATGGAATACCGTCTCCGAAGTCCCATAGCGAGAAGCCGATCGACCCGCCCGGATCGCTGGACGTATTCGTGAATGAAACCGTTTGACCCACGGTGGCAGTCGTCACGGAGGTGAAATTGGCCGTCGGCTTCGCATTGCTGAAGCCTCTGGACGTCAGCTGCGTGTTCGTTCCGTTCCCGCTGACCGTATTGCCGCTCCACTCCAAATCGGGGGCAGCAGACGGATAACCCGATATCGATGCGCTGACATTACCCGTGATCGTGTTGTTCACGAAGCTCAGCTTATCGATCCCCGTAGTCGGACTTACTTCGATGCCGAGACCGCCGTTGTTCTTAATCTGGTTGCTATCCAACGTGAAGTAAGTCGTATTCCCGTTGAAACGGAAGCCGTGGCCGTCGTTGTCGGGATAGGTGGCGTTCGGATTGCTGTTCTGAGTGTTCTGGAACGTATTATTGTAGAAATACTGATAGTTCGCATTGCCCGTATCGCCTTGAACTTGCGCACCCCACTGCACCATGTTCTGAACGGTGTTGTAAGCCCAATAATTGTGCTGCTTGTCGCCGTCGTTCGAGATCGAGATGCCGACCTGCTGTCCGCTGTCCACCGTATTATCCGTGAATACGTTGTTGCTGGTGGAGGCGGCTTCCAACCCGAGGAACTTAATCGTTCCGCTGGTATCGCGCACCGTATTCCGGCGTACGGCCGTATAATCCGCGCCGTCCAGGCTAATCCAGTGGTCTACGACGTTGTCTTCGATGATCGCCTTGCCTGACTCGCCCCATACCTCGATCGCCAGCCCCTCGCCTACGGGAGTCGTGCTCATTCCGGAGCCGGATACCGTATTGTTGCGAATAATGCTATCCGTGGATCCGTCGTGAGCGAAGATGCCTCCTCGTCCCGTATTCGAAATCGTATTGCGCAGGATCTGGTTGCCCTTGGATGCCCAGCCCATTCGAATGCCCGAGCCCCACTCCCTGGACGTTCCGATGTTCGTAATCGTGTTGTCCGCGACGGTGCTGTTCTTGACGCCCTTCAAGGAACCGGCATTGCCGCTCTCGCCTTCGAACCAGATGCCGAAAGGACCGTACAGCGAAGCCGTGCCCACGAAGTTTTTAATCGTCAAGTGATGGAAGTTGTGCCCGCTGCCGTTATGCGCCTCGATTCCGTAATACGCTTCGGGGTCGCTGTTCCCGTCGAGCGTCAGATTGGAGATCTCGACGTTAGAGATGCTCGACGACATCGGCATGTAGATCATTGCGCTGCCGGCCGAGCCGTTGAACTTGATGATCGCCGTGCTCTGGGATGCTCCGTTCAGCTTAATTCCGGACTTCGGAAGCAGAGAAGAGTTAATGTAATAAGTACCCGCCGGGAAATAAACCGTGTCTCCGGACGATGCCGCGTTAATCGCATTCTGGATCGCCGTCGTGTCGTCGCTCGCGTCGCCGCCGTTGGCGCCGTAAGAGGTGACGTTCATCGTCGCGGCATAAGCGCGGTCGTACGATAGCGCCGGAATGCCCAAGCTCAGCAACAACATGATCATTCCGGCACGATAACACCACAGGGGAAAGACCCGTCTTCCGTCATTTCTACGATTCATTACAGCAACTCCTCCATGAGTGGAATACCGCGTCGTCGGGACGCGTCTTGCTTGTAAGACGTGAAACCGGAATTGCACCACCTGTTCAGGGATAATAAAATCGCCTCTGTCATTCCGCGCGGAACTTAGTTCAATCATAGATAGGATTGAACGAACATGAACACTGTACAAATCCAACTTTGCCGTACAACGGGACAGCATGATCTATATTTCGCTGTATTGAAGGGGCGCGCGGATTCGCGTAATCGGCAGGTGCTTAGGGGTAACCTAATAGCCCCCATGCAGCCTGGTGGCCGTGGGGGCTTATTCTGCTTATTCAAACTTTTCAATTGGTAACGCGAATGTAATCGATGACGACCGATTGCCCGGACGCGGAAGGGTTAAGAGGATCGATTCTCAGCTGCCTGATCGTGCCCGTCCAAGAGGCGTTGCCGGACATATCGACGATATAGTCGGCATATCCGCTATTCGCGACGATAGGGAAGGCGACGGATTTAGTTTCGCTCCAGGTCACATCCGAGTTCGTGATGAAATAGACTTTGGCTGCGGTCTGGGGCGATGCATTGAGCATTCGAATGCGCACCTTGTTATAGGTCGTCGGAGCGGCGATCGCCAGAAGATCGGGAGACTTCAACTGCATATCCGTGCTTGCAGCCGTCATGGTGTAGGCATTGTTCGAGACCATGCCATTGAGATGCAACGAGCTCCACCCTTCGACGTTCGCATTCGTATTGAAGTTCCATGCCTTCGCGCTTGTATACCCGGAGCCGGTATTATGCAGCTTAAATTCGTACATGATCGGCGTGGCGCTTCCGCTCGTATAGTAAATCCGCGCCTTGCTTCCGGTGACGGCCGGGAAGCTGTGCGAGCTGGGGGCGGCAAGGCTGCCTATGGCCGTTCCCGTATATGCGGTCGCCCATGCGCCTCCGTTCCAATATTCGATCCGGAATCCGGTTGTTCTGCTCCCGAATTCAGCCAGTACGGCTTGATTGAAGGTCGTTCTCTCGCCGAAATTGACTTCGAGCCATTGTCCGTTGAATACGGAGTATTGCGCGGCCTGCCAGTTCGTTCCGTTCAAGCCGTCGAAGGCCAGATTCGCGGATTGATTGCCGTCCCACTGGGACGAAGCGCTGTACGTTTCGCATCGCGCCAGATTCGAGCCCCAAGGCGAGCAGCCGTTCAGTATCGGCCCTAACCGGTCTACGATCTTCTGCACACCGTTGTCATTGGGATGAAGGGTGTCCAGATAGTCGGTAGACGTCAGCCATCCGGTCGTATCGACGTAGAACACGTTCGCGTCGCCGGCGGAATTTCTCGCAGCCGCCGCGTTCTGGGCTTGCAGCGCTTTATATCCCCCGAAAGGCCTGATCACGAATATTGGGGCGGATGGATATTTCGCGCGAATGCTAGTCAATAGCGTGATATAGGTGTTCTGAAAGGTTGAATCGGGAACGCCGAGACGCCCGTCATTGGTCCCGATATTCACGACGACTTGAGAAGGGGTATAGTCGGTGAAATTCCAAGGGGCAGCGGGCGTGACTTCAATATTTTTCTGGTTGAAGAAGGAGCTGATCATGCCGACCGCGTTGACCCCGGTACAGGAGTAGCCGTCAGGCAGGCACATGCCGCCATGCGAGATCTGCACGTGCTCCGCATTTATACTTTCCGCTGTCCTCCACGGGTAACTCATCGTCGGCATATCGGACGATCCGTATCCGACCGTGATGGAATCCCCTACGAACTCGATTAACTTGGCGCGCGGCATCGTAACCTGTGTCGAAGCCGCATCATCCAATTCAAGTCCCGCGAATTGGAAATCCGCGCTGCCGTCTCCCTGAGGGACAAGGACTAAGGAGTGGGTGCCGTTAGCCAAGGGAACCGGGGTCAGATTGATCGTAGCGTTGGGAGTCGAACCATAGACAACGAAAGGCCCGTCGTCGATGCTCGCTTCAAAGGCGGTCGTCGTCGAACCAAGCACCACTTGGATCGTCGTACCGCTAAAGTTCACTTTCAAATACGCGCCGGGCCAGCGTCCGGTTGAATAAACGGAGGGATTGCTCTTATCCCATCGGCCGAAGTATTTCATGTTCGCATCCGCAGGCAGAATTGTCGTCGAGGCATAAGTAGGAGTCGGGTAGTGAATCGTACTTGCTAGTCCAATGGCGAACATAAGCATGATCTTGGCAAACATCGCTCGCATCGTTCTTGTCCTCATCGTGAATTCAGCCTCTCCGGATTATGGATACTCTAACTATATCAACTCCCCGGGATGAACTTGAAGTGCTCAAAATTCAATAAAAAGTATACTATTTTATTTATTTCCGCTAGATATTCTTATACTCGCTGGGCGTGTAGCCCGTCCTCTTCTTGAACACTTTATAGAAATACTTCACGTTGCTGAAGCCTACCATTCCAGCCGTCGCGATGACGTTGTGCTCGCCCGCCCGAAGCAGCTCCTTGGCTTTCTCGATGCGATAATTGCTCACGTAGTCTACGAAGTTCTCGTTCATC
This sequence comes from Cohnella sp. GCM10027633, assembly GCF_042675445.1. NCBI lineage: Bacteria > Bacillati > Bacillota > Bacilli > Caryophanales > Paenibacillaceae > Cohnella > Cohnella sp. GCM10027633. The sequence continues at coordinate 197,699 of NZ_JBHTGV010000005.1, forward strand.
TCTTTCTTGAAGATGTTGCTGAAGTAGGTCGGCGTGAGGTGAATGTGCTCGGCTACGGACTCCAGGGATAGTTCCTTGGCGTAGTTGTCATGGATGTATCTGCGGGCTTTCTCGACGATCCGTTTATTCCCCTTCTCTCTCGCATGCTGCAAAGCCTCGAAGCTAATATTCAACGTACCGTGGAACCATCCGATAATCTCGTCGATATGGGTGCATTGATTGACTTCTTCATACAGCGTGAGCTCGTCGCCCAATAACGCCAGCGGCTCGACATCCAGACGTTCGAGTATCTTATGAAGCAAGATGATGATCTGGAAATTCAGTTTCAACAAGCTGGCCCTGTCCACGTAATCAAGTGAGAAGAACGGGGTATACAGCTCCTTGATAAGGTTCATGGCCGTCTCTTGCTCGCCCTTCTCGAACGCCGAGAGCATCTCTTGCTCGAACTGGAAGCCGAGCACCTTGAACTTATCGCGTCGGACGTCGGGATTGTCGAAGGAAATGACGCAATTCCCGCCCCGGATCAGGCGCTGCGACAGCGCGCTGCGGGAGGTTTCGTACGAATGGAACAGCTGGAGGAAATCGGCCGTCGTCGTACCGATTCCGATCGTTACTTCATGCTGAAGATACTTCAACACGCTGTCTTTGATCTCGATGCAAGGCTTCATGACGGGAGATGTCTCCGCGTTAGGGTCTTCATCTGGAAAGTTGACAAGCAAACCAAGCCCGTCCTCCGCATCGAATGCATACGAGGAGAAGCCGTGGTTCAGGAAGATTTCGCCGGCGATATTCTCGATGCCGTATTGGATCAGGGACATTTCGTTCGGCGAGAAGCGTTCGATCAGCGCGGCGTATCGATCCAGACTGATGCCGAGCACGCAGAACGCGCGGTGCGCGAAGCCGATCTCCAATTCCTGAAGCCGATGCCGCAAGTAGTTCTCCGAGTTCGATCTCCGGGTGACGAGCTCTTCGACGAAGCGGCGTCTCATCGAGGAGACGCCTTGGTTCATCTTGATCTTCATGAGCAGATTGGATTCATGATAGCGATCTTGCCGCTGCAGCTTCTCTCTCGACTTATGAATCACGACCTGAAGCTGCTCGGCGGAGACGGGCTTCAACAAGTAGGACAGGGCGCCGAGGTCCAGCGCGCTCTGAACGTATTCGAACAAGTCGTAGCCGCTCAACAAGACGAATAACGTCTCGTCGTTCGTCTGCTTCAATGTCTTCAACAGCTCGATGCCGTCCATTCTCGGCATTCGAATGTCGGCGATAATCAGATCGGGGCGATGGCTCGCGATTAACCGCAACGCCTCGATGCCGTCTTCGGCTTGCTCGATGTCGCTATAGCCCAAGCTCTCCAAGCTTTGAACGACCGAATCTCTGACAAGGGCTTCATCGTCGACGACGAGTATTCTCATTCGCGATCTCCTCCCGGCAGGGTCAGGGCATGGGCCGGCTTGTCCGGCGCTTCGGCCGGCAACGTAATCTTGACGACCGTCTCCGAGCGATTGTTCATGTATAGCTTCAATCCGTACCGCGCCCCGTAAGTCAGCTTGATTCTGGCGTTCACGTTGAAGATACCCATATGTTCGGAATAGGGATTGGTCGAGAAGTCGCCGTTCCATTCCAGGGATTGATTAATGCGCTCCAGCTTGTCGCTCTCTATCCCCGCGCCGTTATCGACGATGTAGATGAAGAACATATCCTTGGAGGATTTGGCGGTTATTCGGAGCGTTCCAGTCCCTTCCTTCGGATCCAGGCCATGAATGAAGGCGTTCTCGATCAAAGGTTGAAGCGATAGCCGAACGATGCCGTACGACAGAACGTCATCGTCGATATCGTAGCTCACCTGGTACCTGTCGGCGAACCGGCATTCCTGGATATAGATATACTTCTTGACGTGCTCGAGCTCTTCCGAGAAGGAGACGATGTATTTGCCTTTGCTCAGGCTGTATCTGAACATGGCGGACAGGCTCTTGATCATGGTGGCGGACTTGGCGAAGTCCCGCTTGTCGATCACGGATAAGATCGAAGTCAGCGTGTTGAACAGAAAATGCGGATTAATCTGGCTTTGGAGCGCATCCAGCTCGGCTTGCTTCTTCAACAGGCCGATCTGGTAATTCTGCTGGATCAGACTCTCGATGTTCTGGACCATCGCGTTAAAGGCAACGCCGATCTGGCTGAGCTCGTCCTCTCCCCTGACGGCAACCCGCGTGCTGAGGTCTCCCTTGGACAGCTTCCTCAAGGAGAAGAGAAGCTTCTTCAACGGGCTCGTGACGACATGCGAGAAGTACAGGGAAAGCACGAAAGCGAACAGGATCAGGACGGTCAATAATACCAAGTTGATATTGCGCAGGAACAAGTTTTTCTCCTTCAGCTCTGACAAGGGAATCGCGGAAATGACCTTCCATTGATACTTCTCTGAACCGCTGAAGTTGACCAGCCATTCGCGAGACTCGATGCCGAGCTTGAAGGATCCGGATATATTCGCATGGGCGCGTTCGATCAATTGGTCGTAATAAGCCGGAGATAGCGCGGCATCCGAATAAATGACCGCGCCGCTGTTGCCTACGACCATGAAGTGTTGATTGTTCTCCCACTCGATCGCGGAGACGATATCGGAGAAACGGGATATTTCCTGATCGAACACGATCATGCCCGCGGGCTGGCTGGTTTGCAGATTAATAATCGAGCGCGAGATGGAGATGACGGATTTATTGTTGGGAGCGCCTGCATCGATGAATTTATTAAGGTGCGGTTCCATGATCAGGGGCATCCCTTTCAGTTCCATCGTCTCCGCGAACCACGGTTCGTCTTTGACGTTGTATAGATTGATCGCATTGCCTTGTTTGCCGGAATAGTAAAGGACGCTTCCGTCCGTGGATAGAAGCGTTATCGCGTATAGATTCTCATTGCTTTGCAGCAGGCTATTCAAGTAGTTGGACACTCTGCTGTAAGTGGACAGATACTCCGTGCCCATGCTCTCGTCGGTGAGGGACAGCACATGGATGATGTCGTCCAGGTTGGAATAGATCGCCATCGATTGGCGCGTCAAGTTCGCCAGATTCTCTTCCATGGTTTTGACGATCTGCTGATTGATTCGCCCTTGATAGTTGGTATAGTCCCTCTCTAGACTCGCCGTGGACATGGTGTACGAGATGCCGCCGAACAGGATAATAGGTAAGGAGATAACGACGACGTATATGATGAAAAGCTTGCTTTTGACGCTTTTACGAATGAGCTTAACGATCGTCATCGCCCCCTGTTCCCGTATTGCGATCGGTAGACTTACTCTACCATCCGCATTTGCAACTAAGCAATACAGGCAGTTAGGAAAGCAACGGTTGCGTAAAATAGTGTACCTTTTTTTAATTTTTGAGCACTTCTCGCTTCTTGCCGATGACTTTATAGTGGAGTTGCGGGGACAAGCATTCAAATCGACAGAAGAGGGTGGAAGTAACATGAGGAAGTCATGGTTAAGCTTTCTAAGCATCGCTGTATTGGCGTTACTCATTACCGGATGCGGGGCGAACGGGAATAACGAGGCAAGCGAATCCGCGAAGCCGAGCGGAGAGGCCAGCCAACCGGCGCAATCCAGCGGCGCCGAAGCGGAGGAGGTTACGCTCAAGTATGCCTCGTGGATGTCGAAGGGCGAGGATAAGCCGACGCTCGAGGCGTTCATGCAAGCGAACTCCAATATTAAGATCGCGGATGAAGTCATCGACGGCAAGCAGTACAGCCAGTTGATTCAGACTCGAATCCTATCGGACGATGCGCCCGATGTCTACTTGTTGCCTTTCGACCAATATACGAAATACGCGAAGGAAGGGCATCTGCTCGACCTGACCGACGAGCCGGGCATGAAGCTGATGATCGACAATCCGTTGGTCGACGAGGCGTTCAAGATCGATGGCAAGAGATACGGGTTCATGGTAAACTCCGGCGCGCCGATCAACCCGATCTATTACAACAAGAAAATATTCGAAAAGTATAATCTCGTTCCGCCGACGAATGCCGAAGAATTCCTGAAAGTCAGCGAGACGCTCAAAGCGAACAACGTCGAGCCGCTCGTATTCGGCGCGAAGGATGCATGGACGCTGTCGGGCACGCTCTACACGGCCATGTTCCGGTCGTATGCACTCCCTAAGGCCAACAACGATATCTTCTATTCGTTGGCAACGGGCAGCGCGAAGCCGTCGGAGCTCATCGATTATCCGCTCTCCTTCATCGGGGAGCTGACGCAAAAAGGGTACATCTCCAAAGCATCGTCCACGCTGACCTATGACCAGTCCGTACAGTACTTCGCGGACGGCAACGCGGCAATGCTGCCACAGGGGACATGGGTTCCGACGTTGGATCCGATCGTTAACGCGAATAAGGACGTATTCGAATTGGGCGCCTTCGTTCCGCCCGTTCCGGAAGTGGACGGCAAGAAACACGCGCTCAGCAACGGAGATCGCATTCTTGTTATCTCCTCCAAGACCAAGAACGTGGAAGCGGCCAAGAAGCTGTTCAACTTCTTCGTCGAGCCGGCGAATCTGCGGGAGTACATCGAAGCGCAATCCTTGTTCACGGTGTTGAAGGGGCTGGATTTCAAGACGGCTCCGGTGCTCCAGGATTACGTCAATAGCTTCGCGTCCGATAGCTTCGCGGTCACAATCGGCAGCAAATCCGCGTTAACCCCGGCCTTCAACAAAGAAGTGGATATCGCGCTTCAGAATATTCTGGTCGGCTCGACGGTGGACAAAGAATTGAAACGGTTGGACGAGGAATTCGAGAAAACGAAAAGCCAGATGGTCATTAAGGAATAACGAGAATGGGGGAGGCGGAGTCGTAATTATCCGCCTCCTTCATAATGAATGGAGCAAAAAGATGATAACCAAACGCGCAAGACGAGATTTCCTATCGGCCTGTCTCTTTTTGGTCCCGGCGCTATGTTTGTTTCTAACCTTCAAGTACTATCCGCTCATGATGACTTTATATTATTCGTTCACGGATTGGGATGGCTTCAGCAAGGCGTTCCGCTATGTGAGCTTCGATAATTTCCTGAACATCTTCCATGAGAGCAAAATTTACGGCGCCTTCATGAATACGATCTACTTCGCGGTAATCAGCATATTGGTCGGTACCGCGGTACAACTGGGATTGGCCATTATTTTAGTCAATAAGCTGAAGGGTAATCGTTTTTTCAGAACGATTTTATATATGCCTTCCGTAATCAGCTCGTTAATCATTAGCCTGACGTGGATCTCGTTCTTCCAATATAACGGCATTATTAACCGGGTGCTCGAATCGGTCGGTCTGGATATGCTCGTTCGCAACTGGCTGGCCGACGCCGACATAACGATTAACGTGCTTGCGGCCATTAATATCTGGCAGTGGGCCGGATACGGAATGATCATCTACATTACGGGCTTGCAGAGCATCCCGACCGAGGTGAAAGAAGCGGCCGCCTTGGACGGCGCGACGGGCTGGAGCAAGTTCATGCGGATTACGCTGCCGCTTATTATGCCTGCGGTCACGGTCAATATGTTCATCTCGATCACGGGCGCCCTGAAGGTGTTCGAGCTGCCCTTCATACTCACCGGCGGAGGTCCGATGAACTCGACGAACACCGTTACGATGCAAATCTACAACACGGCGTTCCTGTCCAACCAGTTCGGGTACGCGAGCAGCATCGGCCTGACCTTCTTCCTCTTCATCGCCATTCTGACCCTTATTCAATTGCGAATAACGAGAAGGATGGAGGTGGAGTACTAGATGGTTCGGAAATTCCAGTATCTCGTGTTGGTTATCGCCGTTGCGGTCATCTCCATTCCGGTGCTTAACATCGTGCTAAGCAGCTTTAAGACCAACGAAGAGATCAACCGCGTGTTCACGCTGCCTTCGTCGTTGCAGTTCGAGAACTATCGCCGGGTGTTCGAATCTTCGGAGATTCTGCTCAATATTGTTAATTCGCTCGGTATTACCGGAAGCGCGATTCTGATCGCGATCTACTTGACTTCAATGGCGGCCTATACGCTGGCGAGAAGATACGAGGCGTTCTTCCAACTGATCTATCTGCTGTTCATCAGCGCGGCCATGATTCCGGTCGCCGCGAATTTGGTGCCGTTGTATGTCCTGATTAACAAGCTCGGGCTCGTCGATACCCGATCGGCCATCGTGCTGATCAGCGCGGCAAGCGCGATTCCGATGGGGATTCTGCTGTACACGGGATTCATCAAGGGCATACCCAAGAGCTTGGAGGAATCGGCTAGCATAGACGGATACGGGAAAACAAGCATTTTCTTCAAGATCATCTTCCCGTTGCTGAAGCCCGTGACGGTTACTTACGCGGTCATCTCTTCCATCAGCGTATGGAACGACTTCTTAATGCCGCTGCTCTTCCTGCGGACCGAATCGAAGAAGACGATTACGCTGGCCGTGTACGCATTCACGAGCGAATACGTCAACGATTGGGGAGCCATCTACGCGTTGTTGACCATTGCTTTCATCATACCGGTGCTGTTCTTCATCCTGAACCAGAAGCACTTCTACAACGGGATGACGGACGGCGCGGTGAAAATGTAGAACTAGAGCGGAAGAAGGGGAATATCAGTGAGCCAAGCTGTATATGAGGAACCGTCTCAACGAATACCGATCCTGGTAACGTCGGATGTCGTCGTCTGCGGAGGGGGACCGGCAGGGGTCGCGGCGGCCATCGCCTCGGCGCGCGGGGGCGCACGCACCGTGCTGCTGGAAAATCAGGGATGCCTCGGAGGCATATGGACTTCCGGGTTGCTCTCGTGGATTATCGACGCCGGCAATAAGAAAGGCATCATGCGGGAAATCGTTGCCCGACTGGATCGACGCCATGCGAGAATCGCTAGCGCAGGGGAGGACTTTACTTACGATCCGGAAGAAATGAAGCTCCTGCTGGAGGAAATGTGCGAAGAAGCGGGCGTAACGGTCATGCTGCATACCCGTGTCGTCCATGCGGCCGTCGAAGAATCGGGACGGCTTACGCTTGCGATTACCGAATCCAAATCCGGCAGACAAGCGTGGGCCGCGAGTATGTTCATCGATGCTACCGGCGATGGCGATCTGGCGGCTCGAGCGGGCTGCCGATTCGATCTGGGCAGACCGCGTTCGGGGGAAACCCAGCCGATGAGCCTGATGGCCTTGGTTGCGGGAATCGATCCGGATGAAGTGGCGGCCTATACGATGGACGGCGTTAACGAGACGCCGAAGGCCAGACTGCTCGAACGGATGGAGCAAGCAGGGCAGACGCCGTCTTATGCCGCTCCGTCGTTATTCCATATCCGCGACGGCTTGTTCGCTCTCATGGCCAACCATGAATACGGGGCTTCCGCGCTTCAGACGTCGCAGGTGACCCAGGCTACCCTGCATGCAAGGAAAGAGCTTCATCGCATTATCGTTGGGCTAAGAACGCTCGGCGGCGCATGGGCGAACATTCGGATCGTCAGCACCGCTAACCATATCGGGGTGCGCGAAGGCAGACGTATTCATGGACGGTATACCGTTAGCGAACAGGATTTGCAGGCGGGCGCCCGGCACGAAGACGGCATCTGCCGGGTTCGTTACGGCATCGACATCCATTCCACGAACCCGGACGAGGGCAAAGGATTCGGCGACGACGGCAAGAGAAGCTTGCCCTACGATATTCCCCTGCGCGCGTTAATCGCCGCGGACGTGGACGGCTTGCTGATGGCCGGTCGCTGCATTAGCGGGGATTTCATCGCGCATTCCAGCTACAGGGTCACGGGCAACGCGGTCGCCATGGGACAGGCCGCCGGAGCGGCGGCGGCAATCGCCGCGATCACGAACGTATTGCCGCAGCACTTGAACGGGGCGGATCTCGCGCAAGCGCTGCAGCGATTGGAGGAAGCGAATTGAAACCCAAGCTGTACATGGATCTATCGAACGAAGGCGGGCAGATCGGTATTGGTTATGAGGCCGATGCGGACAGCGTTGTATTTCATTTCGGCTTCTGCATCAAGCTTGCATCGGGAATCGCATGGACGGAGCGGGACTTCGTACGAGGAAGCTGCGAGCTCCTTGAGGAGACCGGCGAACTACGATCGTATGCGGTGCATTACGGGAATTCGCGAATGGCGCTCGTTCTTCGCCTGGACTTGGCGGAAGCCGGACGCTATGCGGAATGGTCGTTCCGGATCGATAACCACGGCGACGATCCGCTTGAGATCGCAAGCATGGACATCGGCGACGGACTGCTGACGAGATTCGGTCAACAGCCGTCGGGTGCACCTTGGAAGGCGTTGAATATCGGCCTGCAATCTACGGACGAGCACGTTGGAATCGCAACCTTGACGCCGAATCGCCAGTTCTATTTCGATTCCGTGACGATGCTTCATCAGACGGCGACCCGAAGGAACATTCTGATCGGGTGCTGCACGTTCGAGCGCTATTTCCCCCACCTGCTCGTACAAGCGAGAGAAGAGGACTCTTGCTACATCACGATCTCGAACGGAATGGAGCATTCGATCCTGCTGCCCGGGGAGTCGGTTACGACCGAGAAAGCGATCTTGATGGTCGGAGGGCGGGACCATGACGGCATGTTCAGCCTGTATATGGACAGGGTATGCCGGGAGATGAACCCGACAAGCCAATTTCGCAAGCCTCCTACCGGATGGCTGTCTTGGTACTACTATTACGGGACGGTCACGGAGCAAGACATCTTGGACAATGTAAGCGGGTTCAAGGAGTATCCCGACATTCGCCCGGAATATATCGTCATCGATGCCGGCTGGTTCCTGGAGTCCGGATTCGGGGATTGGGAGGCGAATAGCAAGTTTCCGCACGGCATGAAGTGGCTGGCGGACGAGATCGCGTCGGCAGGCTATAAGCCGGGATTGTGGTTCTCGCCGTTCCTGGCTGATGCGGGATCGCTAATGGTCAGGGAGCATCCGGACTGGCTGTTAAGGAAGAACGGCATCCCGGTCGCGGGCATGAATCCGTCGGGAAGCGACGTGCTCGAGCTGCACGAGAAGAACAAGATCAAATTCGTGCTGGATCTCACGCATCCCGAAGTACTGGCATATCTTCATCGCTTGTTTCATCGCGCGGTCCACGAATGGGGCTTCGAGTATATTAAGCTGGATTTCCTTGTTCGGTCTCTATTCACGGATCAAGGCAACCACTCCAGTCTTACTAGGGATCAAGTGTACTTCCCGGGTACGACCACGGCCCAAGCTTATCGCAACGCGATGCGCGTCATCAGGGAAGCGGCGGGAGAGGATTGTTACATTCTCGGCTGTGCCGCCCCCCTGTTCGCCAGCATCGGGAATCTGATCGACGGCAACCGAATGACGCCCGACATTACGCGCAGGAACTATACCCCCGACCAGATCAGGCCAACCGCCTGGGAGCTTGTGAAGATGTGCTCCAGAACGATGGCGGCCAGATACTTCTTGCACGGCAGAGCGGGCTTCAACGATCCCGACGTGCTTGTCGTCCGGGGACACGAACCGGAGGGGATTACCGATGAATACACGCCTACGCTCGACGAAGCCCGCGTCTGGGCAGGCGTCGTCGCGCTATCCGGCGGGATGCTGTTCTATAACGACAAGCTGACGACGTTGGAAGAGGACCGCAGGCCGTTGCTTAGCCAGCTGTTTCCCGTCGGTCCGGGCGCGGCCGTTCCGGTCGACTTCTTCCATACGGACGCCCCGGCCATATGGAAGCTCCCGGTGCAACGAGGCGCGGATAGCTGGACGGTCTTGGGCCTATTCAATTGGGGAGAGACGACCAAGGATATCGCCGTGGACTTGAGCGAACTGGGCTTCCGCGAAGAGGAGGAGGCGCACGGCATAGAACTGTGGTCGCAAGCGTACGTTACGGGCCGAGATCGGCTGACGGCGCTCCGGGTGCCGCCGCGGGCGATGCGGTTCATCTCTCTGCAGGCCAAGGTCGACCGTCCCCACGTTATCGGCACGGATATGCATTTCACGCAGGGATGGGCCGAATTCGAGCACATGGGCTGGGAGGATCGGACGTTGACGCTCAAGTGGAATCCCGACTATACGCGGCGCGGGACGATATCGATCTATGTTCCCGCAGCGTTCTTGGCGGATACGATCGAGAGCAATGCGCGAGAAGCAAGCCGGACAGGCCATCGGCTTACGGTTGTTCCGCATCCGGACGACGGCGGGACGTTATGGTTGAGATTCGATAAGGGCAGCCATTGATCCGCCGAACGAACATCTAATCGAGGAGATGGTCATGATGTTGCGCAGGGGAATAAGCGTCAAAAAGTGGTTAGTCGTCATGAGTGCCGGTTTTGCGTTGTATTTTCTGTGGAATTGGCCCAACATGACTTCCGCGAGCGCTTCGGGCATCATTCAGGGGGAATGGCGCTTAAGCGAGGGGAGCGGAACATCCGCGCCGAATGCATCGGGCAATCACAATAACGGCACGTTGAACAACGGAACGGGATGGTCAACCGGGAAGATCGATAGCGCGGTTAGCTTGGACGGCGTTAACGATTACGTCAGCATTCCCGACAGCGGCACCTTGGACGGCATGAGCACGCTTACCGTATCGACGTGGATGAACCTCGACCAACTGCCGACGAACAATTACGACGTCGTAGGCAAGAACGCGAATGGCAATTCCTATCGCCTGGCCGTTAGTTCAACGGGCATTGCTTCTTTTGTCGTGAAGACGACGAATAACGATTGGTATACCGCGGGCACCGCGGCCAACGGCTCGACCGCTCTAACGCCGGGAACCTGGCACCATTTGGTCGGCACCTACGATGGAAGCCATGTCCGAATCTATGTCGACGGCGTTCTGCAAGGCACGGGCGCGCAAGCGATCTCGGGCAGCATTCACAATAGCGCGGCGTCGCTGAAGTTCGGTTACGGCAGCGGCACGAATGTCGACTATACGAAAGGCAAAGTGGACGAAGTCCGAATCTACGACGGGGCGCTGAACGCCGTCGAGGTTCGGAATCTGTACCGATCCTACGCAACGGTTTGGCAGCCCGCCGAGCTTACTTTTCTATCCGGAATCTCCTATTCCAACCCGTATAAGGACGTGGATATTAGCGCTACCTTCACCGGACCGAACATGGAGAGCATGACCATACCCGGTTACTGGGACGGGGGAAACGTATGGAAGATCAGATTCTCGCCTACGGCGGTAGGCACATGGACGTACACGACCTCGAGCACGAATAGCGGCGATACGGGCTTGCATAATCAGTCCGGAACGATTCGTGCCGGCGCTTATACGGGCAATCAAGAGATCTATAAGAAAGGATTCCTTAAGAAGAGCGGCAACAACCGGTATTTAACCTACCAAGACGGCTCTCCGTTCTTCTGGTTAGGCGATACGCATTGGTTCGGCTTGTCCCGCGAATCCTGGAGCAGCTCGACCGATGCCAGATGGAGCTCGCAATTCAAAGGCATGGTAGATAAGCGGGCCGAAGACGGATTCACCGTGTATCAGACGAATCTGTTCGTCGGGGAATTGGGGGATGCGGGGTCGCAAGGAACGAGCAACGAGGGCGGATATGCATGGGGACTCGAGGGCTATGCGGTCGGCGCGTCCACCGTGGATACGACGGGCTATTATAAGCCGGCGAACAAGGCTTTCGACGGCAACGCGAATACGAAGTGGGTCGCCAAGGACAATACGTTCCCGCAGAAGCTGTATATCGACCTGACGCAGAATACGACGCTAAACAAAGTGGATACCGAATTCGATTATGCGGCGACCTGGAATTATCGAATCGAAGGTTCGACGGATGGCGTGAATTACGCGGTGCTGGCTGACCATGCGTCGGGAAGATCGGGTCAACTGGTGACCGATACGACGAATGAGACGGTACGTTACGTCAGAATTACGATTACCGGCAATAGCTTGAACGCGACGGCGGCGATCAAAGAGTTCAAGGTGTACGATTCGAGCAATCGATTGATTAATAACGATCATAAATGGGATGTGCCCAACGTCGCGTTCTGGCAAGATGTAGACCGCAGGTTGGCCTACATTGCGGATAAGGGCATGGTGACGGCGCTGGGCCTGGATTGGGGCCGGGAGCTGGAGCCTGTCCTGGAGGACGATTTCAAGCGAATGTCGAGGTATGTGGTCGCCAGATACGGCGCTTATCCGATGTCGTGGATTCATGCCGGGGAATATGCCTACGGCGATGACCAGACATGGGGATCTCTTGCCGCTTATACGCGGTCGATCGATCCGTATCGCCAAATCACGACGCTCCACAACACGGCCGACAATCCGAATCTGTTCCGGAACGAGGCATGGTACGACATCGACTTCCTGCAGGGCGCGCATGACGCGAGAAGGGAAATCTCTTACTGGAAGGGTCGTTACGACCTGACGCCGACCGTGCCGGTGCTGGAGTCGGAGATCGATTATGAATCGATACTCGGCATACCGGAATATTACACCCGGGAAGATGCGTACAGAAGCTTCATGGCGGGCAGCTTCGGCTTCACCTACGGGGCGGAAGGCATCTGGAACGCGGTGACGGATTGGAACGACGCGTTCCAGACATGGGGCAAATCTCCGCGGCCTTGGTATAGCGGCATCGACTTGCCGTCGGGAAGCCAAATGAAGTTCTATAAGGATTTGCTGACGGGAATCGATTGGGCGTCGCTAGCGCCAAGCCCGACTGCCATTACCTGGGGGAGCGGAGCGCCCGCGTCGGGTATACGGCAGCCTTATCAGAAGGCGAATTCGGCTCGCACGTTGGTCGTTGCGTATTTGCCGAGCTGGGGTGGGGAGTATACGGGGACGGTCAATGGCCTCTCGACCGGGGATACCTATACCGCCAAATGGTTCAATACGAGAAACGGCAAATATACGACGATTAGCAGCAATTTCAGTCCCGGAGCGGGCGGTACTTGGAGCATTCCGGCCCAACCCGACGGGGCGTACGACTGGGCGTTGCTGCTGTACGCCACGACGAATCGGGTCAATCAACCGACGGCGTCCGTTGGGGGAGGCACATTCGCTAGCGCGCAAAGCATCACGTTGTCCTCATCGACGTCGGGCGCGACCATTTACTATACGACGGACGGCACGACGCCGACGGTGAACAGCACGCTGTATGCCGGAGCGTTGACCCTAAGCGAGAAGCGCACGCTGAAGGCGATCGCCGTGAAGAGCGGCATGACGCCAAGCATCGTAACGACGGAGTATTACGATTTCAGCGGCGGGACGGTAGCCGCGCCTGCGGCTAGCGTGGCGAGCGGTTCCTATGGCAGCTCGCAGGCCGTTACTCTCTCGTCGTCTACATCCGGCGCAAGCATCTACTACACGACGGATGGAACGCCGCCATCGACGGCGAGCCTGTCGTATAGCGGTCCGATTACGATAGATCGGACGGGCACGCTGCGGGCGATCGCGGTGAAGAGCGGGTATACGAACAGCGAAGCCATGGAGAAGCAATATCGAATTCGCGCGCAAGACCTGATCTCCAAATGGAAGGATGTCAGGGCATCGTCCAGGTTAAGCGGGAACGAAGAGGCCTATGCGGTCGACGGAGATATCCAAACCTGGTGGAGCCCGAATAGCTCGCAGAACGAGTGGATCGAAGTCGATCTGGGAAGGCCGTACGATATCAGCCTCATCAATCTGAGGTTTAAATCCTCGGCGCCCTACTTCTATCGGATCGAGATGAGCGGCGACCGTTCAACCTATACGACGGTTGTCGATAAGTCCGCGACGAACACGGGCGGCTATGGAACCTCGCATGATTATCCGATAGCGACAACCAAGGCAAGTTATGTCAGGCTGACCATGGTCGACATCTACGAAGCGAAGTCGGACGGAAAGTTCACGTTGCCCGAGATCAGCGTGTACGGCAATAGCGCGAATCTCTTGCAGGAGTCGGCTTTCGGCAGCGAAACGAATCTGATCTACGGGAAAGCGGTCAAGGCATCCTCCTATTTCAACAGTTCCTCCGGCGGCAGAAATATAGGAGACAACAATGCGAATACGTCTTGGCAAGCGGCAACCGGCAAGTTCGCGGGCGAATGGGTCGAAGTGAACTTCGGGGAGAATAGAACCTTCAACGTCGCGAAGCTCATGGAGTTCGGCAACCGAACGAGCGGCTACAGAATCGAATATTGGAACGGGTCCGCTTGGCAGACGGCCTATACGGGAACGACGATCGGCACCGCGAACCAGTTCAAGACGGTAAGATTCCCGGAGGTAACCGGCAGCAAGGCGCGGTTATACTTCACCTCGGGTACGTCCCAGCCGATTATTTACGAATTCCAGCTATTCGGCAAGACCGATCGAACTTCCGCGTCCTCCCAGTTCAGCGAGAGCCATATCTCCTGGAACGCCTTCGACGGCAATCGCAGCTCGGCTTGGCAGGCGGCGGCCGGAAGCTATGCCGGCGAATGGATCGAGCGGGATATGGGCGCGAATACGACGTTCAATACCGTGCAATTATCGGAATACGCCAATCGCACGAGCGGCTATCGAATCGAGTATTGGAACGGCTCGGCATGGTTGACGGCCTATACGGGCACGACGATCGGGGATTCCAAGACGGTAAGCTTCCCCTCCGTGACGGGAAGCAAGGCAAGGCTCATCTTCACGGGAGGCAGCCAACAGCCGGCCATCTACGAATTCGAAGCGTACAACAGAACCTATACGGCGTCCTCCGTCTATAATGGCGACAATGCCTACGCTGCCGACAAGGCGTTCGACGACCATGCAAGCTCGGCTTGGCAGGCGGCTAACGGGCAATTCGCCGATCAATGGCTGGAAGTCGATATGGGCAGGGATACGATCTTCAGCCAGGTCCAGCTATCGGAGTGGGACAACCGCACGACGGGCTATCGCATCGAATATTGGGACGGGTCCGCTTGGCAGACCGCATACACCGGCACGACCATCGGCAGCGGCAGCACGGCGGAGTTCGCTTCCGTCGTCGGCAGCAAAGCCAGAATTTATTTCACCTCGGGTACCCAGCAGCCGAGCATCTATGAATTTAAAGTGCTAGCGGACAGCAGGGATCTCTCGCAGAACGCCACTGCGTCGGTATCTTCCTTCAGCAACGTGAATCACACGGCTGCCAAGGCGGTCGACCGGAACGCGGGAACGTATTGGTCGGCTTCGTCCGGCGCATTCCCGCAGTGGCTCAAGCTCGATCTGGGACAATCCCGTTATCTTACGAGCATGCAACAAACCTTCAACAACAATACGACCTGGAAATTCAAAGTCGAGGTATCCGATGACGACGTAAGTTATACGACATGGGTGGATAACACTTCGGCCGGGGTCGCGGGCACGAATTTCTATTACAACTTCGAAGCCCAAGCAAGGTATGTAAGATTAACCGTAACCCAGAGCTCATCGGGAGATTGGGTAACAAGCACCGAGTTTGTCGTGTCCGGCAGATAACGAAGAATCGGGAGCATAAGGTTCGCTTTATGCTCCTTTCTTGCGAGAGGGGTACTGCGTCCGTGAGCAGGGAGATCTATAAGCTTACATTGAATATGCCGATTGCTGATGAATACGACGTCGTTGTTTGCGGCGGCGGAGCCGCAGGATGCGCGGCGGCGATTCAAGCGGCGCGGGAGGGCGCTCGAACGGCTTTGATCGAGAAGAACGGCATCCTCGGAGGGACGACGGTCGTCGCTGCCGTCAATTTTCCGGGATTGTTCCATACCCGATCGGGCAGACAAGTCATTAAGGGGATAGGCTGGGAATTTATCGCGGAGACGGCGGCGCGGGGCGGGGCCGAGCTCCCCGACTTTACGATTCCTTATCCGCCGAAGCACCATCCGAGGCATCAAATCTGGGTCAATAAATTCATCTACAGCAAGGTGTTGGACGATCTGTGCTTGGCAGCGGGCGTTCACTTGAGATTTCATGAAATGCCCGTGAACATTCACGAGGATAGCGAAGGATTGTATATGACCGTAGCCGGGAAAACAGGGTTGGAGACGATCAAAGCCCGCAAAATCATCGATGCCACGGGCGATGCGAACGCGGCGGGGCTTATGGGATATGCCATGGAGCGATCCGAGCACCGCCAACCCGGCACGTTGATCTATCGCATGGGCGGTTACGATCCGAAGGATGTGGATAAGCGCGCGCTCGAGCGATTGTATGCGGAAGCATTCGCGTCCGGTCGGATCGCGGCAACCGATCACTCCCATCCGGAACCGGGAGACCCTCCGCTATGGCGCGAGCTAAGAACCGGCGGAGGCAATGCCAATCACCTTATCGGCATCGAGGGAGACTCTTCCAGAACGAAGACGGAAGCGGATCTGCAGGGTCGCGCGGTTGTGATGAACGTGTATCGTCTGTTGCGCAAGGTTCCGGGGTGCGAGCACCTGGAGATCGACTATGCCGCCAATGAAAGCGGCATACGCGACACCAACCGGATTATCGGCGAGGAACGGATTACCGGGGAGGCCTATACCGGCGGATACGTATGGCCGGACGCCGTATGCTACAGTTACTATCCGATCGATATCCATCGGCATGACGGCAACGACATCGATATTCGGCCGTTAGCCGACGGGATCGTGGCAACGATTCCTTACGGCGCGTTAATTCCGAAGGGCAGCAAGCACGCGCTGGTTGCCGGCCGCTGCATAGCCGGAGACGCCGAGGCCCATTCCGCTTACCGCGTCCAAGCCTCTTGTATGGCTACGGGGCAAGTCGCCGGCGCCGCGGCCGCGATCGCGTCGAAGAGCCGCATCGCCGTTGGCGACGTTGATCTGCGCGAGCTGCGGGAGACGCTGGGTAGGCACGATGCGATTGTGCCGCGAACGCCGACAGGCTGCTGATCAAGCAGCCTGTTTGTGTTTCAACTCCACTAATAAGGCATGGAGTTGTTCCGTGGCGAGCCCATGAAGCACTAATCGGAATCCGGCACGAAGCGTAGAGAGCGGGACCATCGGGTGCTTATTATTGATCAATGCCAGCCTATCATTGCTGCCGATTACTTTGGAGGCCAGAATCCCGATCGTTTCATCGAGCTGCAAGGAGTTCGTGGCCCGCCAGAAATCGTTGTCCGTGAGGAAGAACTGGTAGACCGGAGTGAAGCATTCGATAGCCGTCATAAGATCGAGGAAATTGGTCCATCGATCCGGCATCTTCTCGATCGGGATAGGACTTGAAGTAATGGCATTGAAATTAAGCCGCTCCTGCTTAGTCACTTCGATATTTTTCTCGCGAATTTGTTTATTCAAGTTGATGACGAAATTGTACAGGTTAATATCATGCAGGAGGAATAAATCGTCTTTAACGGGTTCAAGATTTAACGGTTTCAGCGGATTCAACTCGATTTCGACGCCCGGGATGTTATCGCGGATAAACTGCAGCACCTCCGATCCAAGATAGAAATGCCGAAGGATCATATAATTGGCGTCCCGACTAACGAAAGTTCTCATCCCCCAATATAAGACGCGATGCAGTACCTTAGATGAAGTGAATTTTTTCGGGAAAATGATCTTGTATAACTGGAACAGTATAATAAGCAACCGGGAAAGCGGCCTTAGAACGGGAAGTAGAAATTGTCTGGATTTACTGGAGCAATCCTTTAAATAGGCGGCCTTCGCTTCTTCGTTGAACGGGATGCTCTGATCGAGGAATATGGCCAGGAACGGATTCGGGTCTTGCTTGTTATGAGGCATGTTATTGAAATATTCGGTTTGGCTCATAGGTTCCCTAGCTCCTCTAATTGTAATAGATACAATCGTGCCGTCGTTTTAGCGGTCTTGACGATTCGCTCGGCAATCTCCATCGTAAGCATCGGATGCTGAATACCGGCCTCCAGACGCTCGAAATGTTTCTCGTCCGAGTCGCTATGATAGAGCAAGAAGGATACTTGGTCGTCGTTTAATCCGAGTTGATCGCGGATGGCTTCTCCCCAATACCTCGCCATGCGACAACCCAAACCTTCGATAATCCACATCGCGCCCATCAGATCAACGGGGTTTTCTCGGCTTGCTCGCTGGAATAGATAGGCGGAAAGCGCCTCGCTCCCGATATTTTTCTCCCCTGATTGAATATGTGCAAGACTTCCTCCGACGGCAACGTAATTGCGTTCTAAGATTTGAAAGTCGCGGTGCTCATCGCGGGCATGGGCGATAAACAAGGAACGTAGTTCGATATGTTCGATCGCAATGTAAGAGGCAGCGCGCGCAATCCACTGGGATCCGTCGATCACCTGCTGTCGAATGTTCTCCATAAGCAGCATGTAATCTTCAAGCGTGAATTTGCCTCTGTACAGTTTGTGAATGATCGGAACTTGAGCAAGCTTTTGTTCGAAATCGATCCAGACGGTGACTAACTGTCGCACCAAATGAGCTTGAATCGAATCGGAATGATCGAACTCCAGATGGGGAGCTTCGGGTTGCCGCTCCATGTAGGGGTTAACCGTCTTGTTGCCCGGTTCCGTTCCGACTACCGTTAACAACATATAGGAGGTCTGAAATCTGCCGCTCTCCGGGACCATGCAGAGCACTTGCTCGCCCGATTTCAGATGCCCTTCGTTCAATAGCTCCTCCAGCATAATGTAGATAGAGGCAGCCCCCGTGTTGCCTTTCGTATATAGGTTAGTGAACCACTTGCGTTCTGGAATGGTCATCCCGCCAAGCTGCATGAGTCGGAAGATCTCGTCGCGAAAATAGTGCGAGGAATAATGACACACCATCCAATCAATGGCCGACGGATTAACTTTTCCTTCCTCCACGAGTTCGAAGAAACGCTTCACTCCCACTTTCGGCATTTCGTTGACCAGGCGAATGTCCTGCTTCAGATTGATTGCGCCATCATCGGCCGCTTCGTGGATGGAAGAATAGTCGAGCCAGCTGGGTTGACGATCTATCGAATTCTCTTTGTTCATGCCTGCATACATGCAGGTGTCGTATAGATTCGCATAAGATTTGTTGTCGATCCATTCGATTCTAAGGGATAAGCCATGTTCGCTCGGTTGCTGCTGAAGGACCGCGGCACCTGCGCCATCGGACAGCATAAAACGAAGGAAATCAGTGTCGAAAGGAATGGAATGATCCATGAATTTGGCCTGCGCTTCGAAGCGAGTATGCTTGAATACGCGGCTTGGAAACTCGCTGGCGCAGGAGATGGCTGCTTGTTTCTCGCCGGATTGTACTTGCAGGTAGGCATTCTTAATCGCCTGCATGCCGCTGCCGCACACGCCGTGATGCGTCGCAATCTCCATGACGGGCAGGCCGGATTCGGCATGAACCATACTTGCAAAACCGGGCACCAATAGGTCGCCTTGGGTGGTGCCAACGGCTAGAAAGTCTATTCGGTCGGCTAAATCGTCATGATTTCTCTCAAGGGCATCGCGAATCGCGTTCGTTGCCATTTCGGCATTGGAATAAAGGCTTTTTTGATCTTTATCAATGGCATAATGACGATATTGGATTCTGTTCTGTTCAAGAATACGCTTCATGGATTTGGAGCTCTTGCCGCCGACTCTTCCGAGGTACTCTTCTATATTGTCGTTATCGATGGGCGAACCGGGCAGGAATTTTCCTATGCTGGTTATATAGACGGGATTCATCGTAAACTCTCCTTGTGGAAAAATTGTATAAATTTATCATCGACTATTTCAGGGGAAATTTATAGTACTAAGTTATTGTAGTACCTTACTGTCGGGTCAATTATCCGGATAGCAAAAACATCGCCATGCGGCAAGTGCCGCGGCGATGTTATTTATGCCTTTACCTATTATCCCTACTCCAACGCCACGCCGCTAACCCATACCAGCTTGCCCGATTTGTTTACATAAGCCTGGTATTCCTTCCCTTTCTTATTCACGTAGACCATGGCTAGACCTTCTTTAAAGACGGCATGCCGCGTGAATTGAAGAGGGATGGCGATCTTGCCGTTCTTGTCGATGAACCCAATCTTATCGATCCCACTCTGCTTGCCGCTTTGTACGCCGACCATGGCAAGGCCTTCGTGAAAGTCTTCGTTCGCGGCGAAAGTGGTTTTGAATTTGAACTTGCCCGATCGATCGAGATAGCCTTGTACTTTGCCGGTTCTAGCATAGGCCAAGTCCTCCGAATAGTTACGCAGCTCGTCGTATTGGAACGGAATTTTCGCTTTGCCCGCCGGGTCCAGCAAACCCATCTTCCCCTTATACGTTGCGAGAGCAAGGCCGTCCCTGAAGGGTTCGATCGCATCGTACTGAATCTTCGTCAATTGTTTGCCGGAGCGATTGATAAGTCCCCATTTGCCCTTCAGCCGAACTCTCGCCACGCCGTCTTCGAACGGGTAGACGTAATCGTACTTCGGCTTCACGACCGTTGTCCCCGAGCGATCGATATACCCCCATTTGCCCCCGTCAACGTTGAAGATTCCGAAAATATTAACTTTCCCGACCCCGCCTTGATTGACCGCGGCAAGTCCATCGGTAAAGGGCAGAGCAGCCGAATAAGAGGTCTCGAACGCTTCGTTACCCTGCAGGTCGAGATACGACCACTTGCCCCCCTTGGGAAGAAGGTAATCGCGGTCGCCTTGAACTTGACGTCCTCCCTTATAGATCGCCGCCAGCCCTTCGGAGTAAGAAGAGGCGAAGGAGAGCTCGGGTTCGACCAAGAGGCTATAGTCGGATTCACTCATGAATCCGTATCGATAATAGAATTGGTTCCCTTCGCTGATCAAATTGCGGATCAACAGCGTACCTTCCGACGGCTCATCGAGGTGGAATAAGTTCGTGCTCAGCTGCCGGCCTTGCGAATCGATGACCATGTTGGTGAGGTCCGATGTGTAGACAAGCGCTTTGCCGTTGCGAAACGGGAGCGTCATCGCATAGATGGGCGGAACAACGAACTTACCCGACTTGTTAATGTAACCCGCGCTATTATCGGTCCTGTTAACGCGAACGCCTAGGAGGTCTCCCACGAAAGGCTCATTCTCGTTTTCAATCGTATAGAAAGCGGGCTTAATGACGACTTTACCGGCCTTATTAATGAATCCGACTTTATCGTTGCCGTCCCTGAACGGGTAGAGAACGTTCGATTGCGCTGTGGTCGGCGATTGTGCAAGCGAGTGAAAGGCGTTCATCGGAAGCAGTACCAAGACCGCTAGTATTGCAATTATTGTTCTGAGTTTCAGCGTATTCAACTCCGTCTGTTGGAAATTGTGCATGTTAACTATAAGGGAATTATCTCCAAACTTCAATTCACGATTGACTCTCCCGTTACGTCAGACAGTATCTTGAATGCTAAGAACGATCTTGAAGGGAGCAGTCAGGATGGATAAGCATACTCATGTGATTATCGGTACGGGACCGTTGGGCATGTCCCTCATGCGCGAGCTTAGAGGCAGGGGCGTCCGAGACATTCGCATGGTGAACCGAAGCGGGCGCATTCGAGGGGAGGAGCAGGTAGGCGTAATCAAGGGAGATGCAGCTAACATTGCCGACGCCATCGCGATCTGCGAGAATGCCTCCGTCGTCTATCATTGCGCGCAGCCCGGCTACTTGAATTGGCCGAAGCAGTTTCCCGCGATTACGAAGGGTATTCTTGATGGGGCCGCCGCAGCGGGCGCGAGGCTGGTATACGCGGACAATCTGTATATGTACGGGCGCGTGCATGGGCCTCTGAAGGAAAGTCTTCCTTATCGCGCGGAAGGGCCTAAGGGGACAACGCGGGCACGGATGGCGCAACTGCTGCTAGATGCTCATAAGGCCGGAAAAGCGCGCGTTGCGATCGGGAGAGCTTCGGATTTCTATGGTCCCGGCGTTACGCAATCTTTTCTGGGGGAGAGAGTATTCGGACATGCGCTTAGCGGAAAACCGGTCGATGTGCTCGGCAATCTCGATATGCCGCATACCTATACGTATATCGACGACTTCGCCAGAGGGTTGGCGATTCTGGGGCAGGAAGACCGCGCGTTAGGCGAGAGCTGGCATGTTCCGAGCGCGCCGACGATGACGACCGGGCAGTTGCTGCAGATCATCTTCGAGCAGTCGGGATCGAAGCCTAAGGTACGCGCTTCGTCGCGCGGAATGGTGTCGCTGCTGTCGTTGTTCCATCCGATGATGAGGGAAATCAGAGAGATCATGTACGAGTTCGAGCAGCCATACTTCGTGGATCACGGCAAGTTCGTCGAAGCGTTCGGCGAGCTTGCGACGACGCCGCATCAAGAGGCCGTAAGACGAACGCTGGAGTGGTATAGAAATGTGTTAAGCTAATCGTGGTTGGATTAGTAGGGTCAACTTAGCTGCGAGAGGGAGGGCAATCATGTCGAACGAGATTAAGATCGGCCTGTTCTCGAGAATCGCGCAAGTGACGATTCGGACGCTGCGCCATTACGACGAGCTAGGGTTGTTGAAGCCGGCACGCATCGAATGGAGCACGAATTATCGCTACTACACCTATGACCAGCTCATCCGGCTGAATCAGATCCTGGTGCTTAAGGACGCCGGATTCACGCTCGAGCAGATCGCGTCGATGATCGACAAGGCCATGTCGATTGAAGAGATGAGACGAATGATGCTGCGCAAGAAGGAAGAGCTGACCGCGCAGATCAGCGAAGCCGCCTATCGCATACAGAGCATCGAGTCGCGATTAAGCCAGCTGGAGAAGCTTGGCGAGGAGCCGAGATACGAGATCGTATTGAAGCAAGTAACCGAGCTGTACGTCGCGACGCTGCGCGCGATCGTGCCCAAGCCTCAGGATATGCCCGCCTATCGCTGCCGGATGTTCGACGAGCTGAGCGAATGGCTATCCGGAACGAAGCTCGTCCCGCGTGAGGAGTACGTGTTCTATCATATGACCGAATTCATCGAAGAGAATTTCGATATCGAGGTCGCTTATTGCCTGGAACCCGCAGCCGAGCCGATTCCGCAGGGCAGCATTGCGCTCTTCGGCGTACCCGCGGAGCCCGTGGTCGCCAGTCTCGTCTACAAAGGCCCTTTCATGGAGCTGGGCGACGCCTTGCTGGAGCTCTTCTCGTGGATCGGCAGGAACGGATACTCGCAGTCGGGACCCGTCAGGGAGCTTCATCTGTTCGGCCGGGAGAACGATCACCCTGACATGAACAATGTGCTGGTGGAGCTGCAGGTGCCGGTGTTGAAATGATGACTTGACTCTACCGTTGCGGAAGACATTACGATCTCCTTATCCCGTCAATCGACGAATGGAGGAGATCAAGATGGTTCATAAGAAAGTATTCCGTACCGCCGCGTTGCTGCTCGTTCTAGAGGTCATACTGATGATCGTGCCGTTCCTCATTCTGCAATCCGTATTCGAATTCCCCGACATCCTGCGCAAGCCGGCATCCGAAGTATTCGAGCTGTACCGAAGCCAGCAATCGATTATTACGCCGGCGTATTACTTCTTCATGCTCTCCGGATTACTCCTCATCCCGCTAGCCATCGCGATGCACCACGCCATGCAATCAAGCTCGGAATCGAATCGCTTGTTGCTCGCTATATCGACGGGTTTCGGCATCGGAGCAGGCATCGCCCAGATCTTCGGCTTCATCCGCTGGCCGTTCCTGATGCCCTATCTGGCCGAGACGTACGCTTCTTCTACGACTACGCCCGCTGCGAAAGAAGCCGTAGTCGTCGTATACGAGTCCTTTAACCGTTATGCAGGAATGGCGATCGGCGAGCACCTTGGGTGGGTTTTGTTAGGCCTATGGTTAATCGGGGTTTCGTTGGTTCAGCTTAAGTCCGCGATCGTGAAAAGCTGGGTCGGCATCCTGGGCTTGCTATCGGGAGCGGGCTTGCTCGTCAGCGCGTTCGAGCAGCTAAGCGGGTCGTTGGCTTCGGCACTCGCCTCGCTTAATATTGTGGCCAATTACCTGCTATTAGGCTGGTTGCTTGGCACGGCTGCGTTCCTATTCATTCATAGAAAAGGCCACTAAGGATAGCCATTCCAATCGTTAATATCGAGGGATAAAATCGGATTCTTCAGCGACCGATTTTCCCTCCGCATTGAGCCCCTCTAAACGATATCTCCACGAGTCATTCGTATTGTCCGCTATGGCAATATACCAGTAGGTATGTCCATCTTGGCCTTTTACAATCGTGGCATGATGCGCCATCTCTTCGTTTCGTTGGACAGCGCGTATGTCCACGATGCCGGGATCGTCCAGCATACCGAAGAACAATACAACCCCGTTACTGGCGAAGCTTGCGGACGTGACGCGGCGGCTTTCAGGTAATTGACCTCCTTCGAGCAGGACGGAGTAGCTTACGCTTCCGTTCGGCTTTCCTGCCTCATGGCGAACCTCTTCCTTGCCGTAGCGATAATAGTCCATGATCATCTTGATGGATTGATGTCCTCTAAGCGAATAGGTATCCGTTCGGAAATAAAATCTATTGTTGTTCAAGACAAAGTCATCAAGCGATTCCGATAGGGGGATGTCGTAATGGTCCTCGTGAACGGGAATATTCGCGGATGAGGCTGCGACGTGTTCTTGCCCTACGCGCGGAAGCGGTTCGCCACTCCCGGTGAAGACGTAGGAGAGTAGAACGAACAGCGCAATGGAAACGGACACGCTTCCTATGAAATATGCCCGTTTTCCATGTTTGGGCACTCGTAGAACTTCGGTGCGTACGCGGTTGGCGAGTTCACTCGTGAACCCATTAGATCTCAGCGGTTCGCCCTTCAACCCCATATTCCAATCAGGATTAGATAAGCTCATATGCGGCATCCTCCTCGAGCATTTTCGAAAGTTTTTTACGTGCCGTAGATAATCGGGATTTGACGGTTCCTACCGGAATGCCGAGTATATGGGCGATTTCATGGAGCGGCATTTCGTGCTTGGCTTGAAGCAGAAGTACTTCACGGCATTTGGCGGGAAGCCGTAACACGAATGCCCACAATTCACTGGTAACTTCCCTCTCCATAAATTCTTGCTCTGCCGAAAGGCCGCTCCCTTTGGGAGGAATCAGAAGATCCATGAGGAGAGCTTTACGGAAAAATGCGGAATTCCGATGATTGATGCTGATGTTCTTCGTGATTTTTAGCAACCAGGTTTTGACCGACGATTGTCCTCGAAATGAATGTACATTCCGATAAGCCTGAATAAAGGTCTCCTGCGCGATGTCATCTGCCATGGCTCGGTTTTTAGTTGCGAAATAGGCGAAATTCCAAACATCTCGCCCGTAAGTGGCCATCACCTCTTCAAGCCAAGCGGAATTTCCCGTCTCTATGTGTTTCGTATAATCCTCGCTCAAGTCCTCACCCCTCACTATATTATAGACAAGGCAAAGATACTCGTGGTTCGAATTTCGCCTCGCTTACTATCGTGGCCAATTACCTTCTTTTTGGTTGGTTGCTTGGTACGGTTGCGTTCCTTGTAATTCGCAAAGGAAAAGCCGCCATGTAACCCGAGGGTCATGGCGGCTTGCTCGTTCGGTACAAACTCGTTTAATCGATCGCGCAGGATCCGTCGTCGCAGGTGCCGGCGGCATCGTCCGAGGCGGCGGTTGCATGCGTCGGCCGTTCGTCCCATGCTTGCTGCAAGGCGCGAAGGAACGTTTCCTCCGATTGCGCGCCGGACACGGAGAGCTTCCGGTCGATGGCGTAGTACGGAACGCCGCGAATGCCGAGGCTGCGCGCGTCCGCTTCTTCTTGATGCACGGCATCCTTGTAAAGGTCTCCGGCGAGCGCTTGCAGCGTCTGTTCGCGGTCCAAACCGGCTTCCACCGCCAACTGCGCCAGCGTGTCATGGTCGCTTACGTTAAGGCCGTCGGTGAAATAAGCGCGGTACAGCTTCTCCGCGAGCTCGCTGCTCTTCCCGAATTCCCCGGCGTAATGACGAAGCCGATGCGCGTCGAACGTATTCGTCAGCTTCAAGTCGTCGAACGCGAAGTCGATGCCTTCCGCCGCCGCTTGCCGGGCGAGATTCGCGTTATTGGCGATCGCTTGCTCCCGGCTCATGCCGTATTTGCGGGACAGCATGTCGTAGACGTCGTACGGCACGGACTTCGCCGAGCCCGGGTCCAGCTCGAAGCTGCGGTAGACGACCTCGACTTGGTCGCGATGCGGGAAGCGGGCCAGCGCGTTCTCGAAACGGCGCTTGCCGAGGTAGCAGAACGGGCAGGCGACGTCCGCCCAGATTTCGATTCTCATGCGATTCCCCCCTTTATTGCGCTTCGCCGACGACGGTGAAGCGCTCGTTCGCGTGGCGGGCGTTCTCGATCTCGTCGACGATCGCGATGGCATAGTCGGCATAGCTGACGTAGCTTTGGCCTTGGCTGTTCGCGATGACGTGATCCTTGCCGAGCTTATACGCGCCGGTGCGCGGTCCGTTCGGATCGAAGAACGCCGCCGGGCTCGCATACGTCCAATTTACGGACTCGGAGAGCCGCAGTTCGTCCAGTTGCTTGCCCGCGTTGGAAGCGGTCGGGTAGACGAAGGCCGGGAATTCCGGCGTATCCATCAGCTTCGTCTCGTTCTTCTCGTCGACGAACAGGCTTCCGGCGCCGCCGACGACGATAAGCCGGGTGTTCGGCGCTTGTCGGAACACTTCGATCAGCTTGCGTCCGGCGTCGACGTAGAGATGCTCTTGGCCTTCCGCCGCTTTGAACGTACTCACGACGGCGTCGAACCCGCTCACGTCGGACGGGGTTAGGTTAAAAAGATCTCTCTCGAGCACATTAACGGAAGGATCGGGTATGGACGATGCATTGCGGATGATAGCCGTCACGTCGTGGCCGCGTGAGGCGGCTTCTTGCAAGATGAGGCGTCCGGCTTGGCCGTTCGCGCCGATGATCGCGATGTTCATTAAAGATGTCCTCCTCGGGAACGAAACATAGAATTTGTCTTGCATGCTGTACCGTAGCCTTATATTATTACAATAGTTCGATTTATTGAAGTAGGCATAATAATATAACCTAGTCATAAAAACAGTACCATGGGAGGCGTATGACGTGGCGAGGAGCAAATTCGAACGGGACAGCGCAGCCGAGCATATGCGGATCATCTGCCCGGTTACGGAGACGCAGAACGTCATCGCGGGCAAATGGAAGATCGTCATTCTGTATCATCTGCAGGAGACGAGACGGTTCGGGGAGCTTCAACGGCTTATCCCCGGCATCTCGAAAGCGATCCTTACGAGCCAGCTCCGGGAGCTGGAGAACGACCGGATGATTCATCGGAAGGTGTATCAAGAAGTGCCGCCGAAGGTCGAATATTGGCTGGCCGAAGCGGGTCTGCAGTTCGTGCCGATTCTTGAAAGTATGGGCGAATGGGGCAGGAAACATGCGATGGGCAACAAAGAGCAAAGTCTCGCGAGCGGCGGGGAGCCTAGCGGGGAATAAGGGGAGTCGATCCGGTACCATCGTCAATACATCGTCAGGCAGCTTACTGCCGCGGCGATGTATTTTTTTTAACCTATAAAATCAGGCGATCGGGAAGGAGGGCATTGTTCGGGGGATAGCGCATAACATTAGGAATGCAAAGGATGAGAGGAGAACGGATAATGGCAGGGTTAGGAAGCGGTCAGGGCAATAGGAGGAGCAAGTCGAGGATAAGGGGATACATGATGGCGGTCGTTATGGTCATGTCGTTAATGACATTCGGATCCGTATCGTTCGCCGGATTGGATACGGGGCTCGGGCCCAACACCCAGATCGTCGTGACGTACGATACGAACGGCGGGTCCGATATCGGCCATGAATTCTTGCAGCCCGGAGGCACGGTCGTATTCCAACGTGTTCCGGTGAAAGCATGCTATAGCTTCAATGGATGGTTCTACGACAGCCAGTTGACGCAGCCTTACAAGGCAACGGACCTCATCTATAGCAACCTGACGCTATATGCGAAATGGGCATTTTCCAGCACGGGTACGGCTTGCGAAGAGGCTGCGTTGACCTCGACTGTCGGCGTGGTAAGCGCCGGCGGGACGGACAACGAGACGATTACGATCGGGAGCAACGTCAAGCTTGCCGCGTTGAGAGCGGCGATTACGCCTTCCGCGAACGCAACGTTCGAGATCTACCATGCGGACGGAATAACGAGAGCGGAGACGTTGGCGGCGGGCATGAAGATCATCGTAACCTCGCAATCCGGAACGAAGAAGACGACGTATACCGTTCTCCTGGATAATCCGAACGTAGCGCTCAATCGTCTCGCAACCTCTACCGGTACGTGCGCAACGACGGAGAACGCATCCAAGGCCGTGGACGGCAGCGTATCGAATAACAGCAAATGGTGTTCTTCGTCCGCTAGCCACTGGCTGCAGCTTGATCTGGGTTCCGTGAAGCAAGTGAGCCAATTCGTCATTAAGCATGCTTCGGCAGGCGGAGAGTCCGTTAACTTGAACACGAAGGCCTACCATATTCAAGTCAGTACGGACGGTACCGCCTGGAGTACGGTAGTGAACGTGAACAATAATACGAGCGGAATTACGGTTGACAATATATCGCCTACGCAGGCAAGATATATCAAATTAAACATTACGACGCCTACGCAGACCTTGAATAGCCTGGCAAGGGTATTCGAGTTCGAGGCATACGAGAAACAGAACTTGGCATTGAATAAGCCCGCAACGGCGGGCGGCGCTTCTTGTATCCCCTCTCAAGCAGCGGCCAAGGCCGTGGACGGCAGCGTAACCGACGACGCCAAGTGGTGCTCCACCGCGAAGAATGCTTCGCTGCAGGTCGATCTGGGATATGCCATGCAAGTGAGCCAGTTCGTCATCAAGCATGCGTCGGAGGGCGGAGAGAGTGGGGATTTCAACACGAGGGCCTATAATATCAAGGTCAGCACGGACGGGAACCACTGGAACGACGCGCTCTATAATATGAATAATCAGAACGGTACGACGGTAGACACGATCAATCCCGTTACCGCAAGATACGTGAAGCTAATCGTCCTAACGCCTACGCAGACGAAGGACCCGGATACGAGAATCTACGACTTCCAGGTATTCGGTCCTCAGGATCTGGCACTGAATAGACCCGCGACGGCAGACAGTACGTGCAGGGCTACGCAGACCGGTGCGCAAGCCGTGGACGGCAGCGTAACCAACGACAGCAAATGGTGCTCCTTGTCCGCTAACCGCTGGCTGCAGATCGATCTAGGTTCCGCGAAGCAAGTGAACCGATTCGTCATCAAGCATGCTTCGGAAGGCGGGGAGACCGTCTCTTACAACACGATGGCCTACAACATCGAAGTCAGTACGGACGGCAAGAGCTGGAGCAAGGTGGTGGACGTAACCAACAGTTTCAACGGCATTACGATAGATCAAATATCGACAACATCGGCCAGATACGTGAAGCTGAACGTTACGGCGCCTACGCAAACGACGAACCAAGCAGCGAGAATCTATGCGTTCGAGGTATACGGGCCATCGAATCTGACGTTGAATAAGCCCGCGACGTCAGACAGCGCGTGCAACGCTTCGCAAACCGCCGCCAAAGCTACGGACGGGGTCGCCATCAATGATGCCAACAGCAAATGGTGCTCCTTGTCCGGCAACCGCTGGCTGCAGATTGATCTCGGCTCCGCAAAGCAAGTCGACCGAATCGTCATGAAGCATGCATCGGAAGGCGGAGAGACCGTTAATTACAATACGAAGACCTACCAGATCCAAGTGAGTACGGACGGTATTAATTGGAAGACGGTCGTGGATGTAACCAATAATACGGGCGGTATTACGGCAGATCGGATAACCGAGGTGTCGGCTCGCTATATTAAGCTGATCGTAACGAAGCCTACGCAGACGCTGAACGCGGCAGCAAGGATCTACGAGCTCGAGGTATACGGTCCGGGTTATACGACGTACTCCTAGCGCGATTCCAACACAGTCGTCCGCAAGCTTGCAGGAACAACGCGGCGGCGCCTAGAATTCCATAGCATAACGAAAAAGCCTAGACTTTTCTTGCTAGGCTTTTTTTACGTACGGATGAAATAAAAGGAACTTTGCGCCGTCGCGCTCGTTGTTTGGTCAGAGGAGGTTGCCGGAGTGGATTACGAGTATATCAAGCGGATGCACGAGGGGATCGACCGCAACGCCTTGCTCGACGAACTGATGATGACGTTCGGCAAGGACGTGTGGAACTACGCGTTCTTCTTGACGCGTCGCAAGGAGCTGGCCGAGGATATCTCCCAGGAAACGTTCATTAAAGCCTACCACGCGATCTATTCCTTCCGGGGCGGAATGACGATGAAGGCGTGGTTGCTCGCGATCGCCCGCAATACGGCGCGGGATCACTTCCGGTCCGCGTGGTTCCGCCGCGTCCAGCTCGTCTGGGAGGATTACGAGACGAGCGTGTTCCAGCCCTCCGCGGAGAATCAATGGTTCGCGTCGCTCGAGCAACGCGAAGCGTGGAATGCCGTGCTGAGCTTGCCGCGGAAGCTGCGTGAGACGTTGCTGCTGTACGTGCATCACCATCTCACGCTCAAGGAGATCGCGGAATTGATGCAGCTGAACGAAGGGACGGTCAAATCGCGCATCTTCCGCGCGCGGGCCGCGATCAGCCGCAAGCTGGGCAAGCCCGCGGCTTTCGAAGGAGGGAAGCGACCATGAATCATTCCGAATGGGAGAAGCATCTCGAAGAGCTTCCGCTCGGCAGCGGCGGATTCTCCCGGAAGTCGATGAAGCAGATTAAGGAGAGGATTCGATTGGACGGCAAACGCAGAAGCCATTTCCGAGGCATAGCGATCGCGACTGCCTGTACGCTGTTGGCGGCCATCGTCTGGGTGGCCGGGGATTTGCGCCAGGCGCTCCTCCCGAGCTCCGGGGCGGCGGAGACGGAAGACCAACCGTATCGGTTGACCGTGCAGTACTTCGACAAATTCAGCTTCATGAACCGGTTCGGCTCGCCGTATATGCTGGATCACCCGAACGCGTCGTTCGAGGTCGATCTCCCGAGCGAGGAGTACGGACAGAAGCAAGACTTGGCCTCGTACAAGAAATGGGTGAGCGAATCGGACGCGGACGTACTTCGGGTTCCGCTCGCTTACGTCGACGACCTCGTCGCGGACGGAACGATCGTTCCGCTCGAAGATCTGATTAAGCAGGAGAAGGTAGACCTCGAAGCGCTCTATCCGTCCGCGGTCGATCTGATTAAGGAAGCGGGCAATGGGCGAATATACGGCATCCTCGACGATTACGACATGAATATGCTCGTCTACAACCGGTCGCTGTTCCAGAGCAAAGGCGTGCCGCTACCCGAGAAGGGCGCGACGTGGGACGACATCGTTCGCTTAGCCGCACGGTTCGAAGGCTCGCAAGATCAGGGCAAGCCTGCGTACGGCTTCTCGTACGGTTCCGCTCCCGATCCGTTCCGAATGATCATCGACATCGGGCAGTCCCAAGGCCTGTCGATCGTGAACGCGAAGGGAGAGCCGCAAGTAGACGGCGACTCCTGGAAGATCATCTGGAGCCAAGTGTCGGAAGGCCTTCGCCAAAGCTGGATCAGCGACGAATCGCTGAATAATGCCGAAGAGTACGACCCTCTGCAAGCGGCGATCGCCGGCAATCCGTTCTATATGGGCCGTTCCGCGATGACGCTGCAGCCGTATCTGTCGTGGTACGTCATGAACGAGGCGATCCGGCAGGGCACGTTCCAGGACGAATGGGGCGCGATTCCGCTGAGCGCGCCCGCCGCGCCGGGCAAGATCGGCTCGTTGACCGGCGGCACGGTCTATGCCATTAACGCCAAGTCCGGCAACCAACCGCAAGCGATGCGACTCATTCATTATCTGACAAGCAAGGAACGGTCGGATGAAGTCGTAGAGGCGGGGGGTCCGCATGTGCTGCACGCGGCGGTGCCGGATCCGAAGATCGGGGAAGGTTCGCCGATCAATCGCTACTACGAATCCGAGCTGAATGTGTCCGCCGTGCTGCAGCAAGCGGAGCGCGATCAGTTGCCAGCATATCGGCGCGTCATCGGCGCGCTGTCGGAGAAGGCGAACGCGGAGGTCCGGGACATCGCGGCCGAACGGTCGACGGTCGACGAAGCGTTAGCCCGGCTGCAAGCGGATGCGGAGCAGGCAGCGATGCTCGGCGATTCGGAGGCGAACCGATGAGGGCGGCGGTCGTAAGGAAGAGGCGGCGCATCGTCTTCATGGCGCTGGCGGTCTTCGTGCTGCTCGCGGCGTCCAGCGGCTGCACCGGCAAGACGAAACCCGTGGCGGAGCCGCCCGTGATGACGATCGCGTGCGTTAACGAGATGACGTTCGACTCCTTTTACCGCAGCGCCTTGCAGTCCGTCTATCCGAATACGAGATTCAAGATCGTGCCGTTGGAGGATCCGAAGTATTATAACCCGGATTACGATAACCGAGCCGCGCTTGAAGAAATGTTCGAGACGAATAATCCGGACCTCGTTATTCTGTGGGACGCTCAGTACAAGTACGCGGCGGATGCGGGATGGCTGCGAGATCTCGAGCAGATGGCGGCTCTGAACAAGTTCGACCTGAGTACCCTGCACGAGGGGATGCTCGACAGGGTACGGAACAACGAGGAAGGTAAATTGTACGGGTTGTCTCCTCTCTTCTACTCCTCGGCGGTGTACTACAATAAATCGCTGTTCCAACGCTATGGCGTGCCGCTGCCGACTCAGGATATGACCTGGGACGAGATTCTGCGGTTGGCAGGGTTGTTCATCGATGGGCCGGGAAGCGAGGAAGGCGTTAGAGGCCTCAGCATGAGCTCGTTGACGAAGCCGTTCGATCTCATGTCCCGGATCGCCGCTACCGAAGGGATCGGGGTCTACGACAAAGCTTCCAACCGCTTGAACTTCGACAGTCCGTCGTGGCATGCGATCATCTCTAAGGTCATCGCTGCCTATGAACATGGTACGTTCGTTGCCGAACCCTACAAGACGAAGGGCAACTATATCGGTACCGGCGAGATGAGCGAGCGAGACCTGTTCGGCAAGGGCAAGGCGGCGCTTACGGTCGAAACCGATTTTTACGTGGCCAAGCTGAAGCAGCTGTACGTCAAGTTCGAGTGGGGCGTGCTGCCCGGACCGGTCCAATCGCGAGATCAGAGCCGGGGCGGGGACTTCGCGGTGAACTCCGCAATCGCGATTCCGGCAAAGTCCGATTATCCCGAGCAAGCTTGGAAGCTCATCGAGGAAGTC
The DNA here is from genome assembly GCF_042675445.1 of Cohnella sp. GCM10027633. Lineage (NCBI taxonomy): Bacteria > Bacillati > Bacillota > Bacilli > Caryophanales > Paenibacillaceae > Cohnella > Cohnella sp. GCM10027633. The sequence goes on from NZ_JBHTGV010000005.1 coordinate 230,751, forward strand.
ATGTCGGAGAGAATGGGTGAAGTCTATTCGGAGCGGGATGTCGGCCTGCCCGTGCAACTGAATGGAAGAACGGCGAAGGATCCGAAGTATGAGGTGTTCTACAAGCTGCGGCCAGTACCGCTACAGGCGGAGTTCTCGCTAGGCAACAATGAGAGGAAGGATCTGCTGCAGATCATCGATGACGAGACCTTCGCCGCGATCGCCGGCCGCAAGTCGGTCGACGACGCCGTCGCGGCGATTCAGGAAGCGGGCACGCGGCTGCTGCCGGATCGCTAATCGCAGAGAAGACCGCCTTCAATCGGCGGTCTTCTTCCTGTTCAAAGTTCCCTACGACTTGCGGTCTAGACGAAGTTCCGGCTACCTGCTAACGGTCTTCTCCAGCACGGCAGCAACGACCTCCATATCGATCGGCTTGCTGATATATTCGTCCAGGCCGGCCGCCAAGTACTTCTCGCGGTCGCCTTTGACCGCGTGCGCCGTTACCGCCACGATATACGGGACTTCGCCCGGCGCGAGGCTTTCCTTGATCACCCGAGTCGCCTGGATTCCGTCCATGAGCGGCATCTGGATGTCCATGAAGATAATGTCGTACGGATGCCGCTTCACCGCCTCGATCGCGTCCGCCCCGTTGGCGACGACGGTGGAGTTGTACCCGAGTTTCTCGACCATCTTCTTAAGCACCGTCTGGTTGACCTCGTTGTCTTCGGCGATCAGGATTCTTAACGGGCTGCTCGCCGTCGGGAGCTCCGGATCGGCGGATTGGACGGTTGCCGGGTATTCGGTCATGCGGAAATTCCCGGTGAACACGAAAGTCGATCCCGGTTGGTCTCCGTTGGGCTCGTGCCAGATCTCGCCGTCCATCAGATGGACGAGCTTCTTGCAGATCGCCAAGCCGAGCCCCGTTCCCTCATACTTGCGCGTCATGAAGTAGTCGACTTGATAGAACGGCTCGAAGAGATGGACGGATTTATCCGCCGGAATGCCGAGGCCGGTATCTCGGATCGCGAATCGCAGCGCGATCTTCTCTTCGTCCGAAGACAAGCGCGTCACGTTGATCGAGATCGCCCCGTTGGGCGTGAACTTGATCGCGTTGCTCAGCAGGTTCATGAGCACCTGCCGGACCTTGGTCACGTCGCCGAGGAGCAGGCTCGGCACGTCCGGAGCGATCGACGTCGTCAGCTCCAGGTTCTTCTCCAGCGTTCTCGGCAAGATGACGTTCAGCGTATCGGACAACGTAGCCCTAACGCTGAACGGCTCCTCCTCGAGCTCCGACTTGCCGGACTCGATCTTGGAGAAATCGAGAATGTCGTTGATGATCTTAAGCAGCGTCGAGCCGCTCTTCTTGATGATCTGCACGTAGTCGCGCTGCTCGGAATCCAGGTTCGTCTCCGTCAGCAGCTCGGTCATTCCGATGACGCCGTTCATCGGCGTGCGGATTTCGTGGCTCATCATAGCAAGAAAATCGCTCTTGGCCCTATTCGTCTTCTCCGCGGCTTCCTTCTCGATGATCAATCTCTTCTGCTCGGTCATGTCTTTGGCGATCAAATAGAAACCGACAGTCTCATCGTGAATAATGATGGGAGCGATCGTCGCCAGCACCTCGACTCCGTGGCCGTCGGCGTGTCGAATCTCGGCGATGGCATTCTCCGCGGCCGTATAATCCCCTTGCGCCGTCAGGATGGTCCGTAAGTTCGACTTGCCGATCAACCGCGTGATATCCGTGCCGATTAATTCGGGAATCTTGTGGCCGGTAAGGCGCTCCGCCATGAGATTGCCGTTAATGATCTTTCCTTCCAAGGAGAAGGACACGATGGCATCGTGATTATATTTCTTCAGCGACGTATACCTCTCGATGCTCTCCTGCAGCTTCAGCTCCGTCGCTTTGCTGTTCGTGATATTCATCGCCTGTACGATGTAATAGAGCGGGGTCGCGTCTTGTTCGTCCCGAACGAGGGATACGAAGATGGACACCCAGATCGAGCTTCCGTCCTTGCGGGACAGCCGTTTCTCGAGCCCCGTCGTCTGCGCCGCGCCGGAGTGAATGTTCCGAATCAGGTCGGAGACGTCTTCCGAGGAGATGAAGTCCGTGGCCGATCGCTTCATGATTTCTTCTTCCGTATAACCGAACATCGCGCAAACGGCCGGATTCACGCCGAGGATGCGTCCGTCCGTCGCCACCAGCGTAATTCCGATCGGAGCGTGCTTGAATACGTGCTCGAATACCGTTTGCTGACCTGCGACGTCCAAATGCTGCATGCCGCGTACCTCCGTAAGGGTTTCAAAAATAGTCATTCAGAGTATATACCCAAATCCGATCGCGTTGAAACACGCGGCAAGAACGGGTTTTCGAAAGCCCATCCTTGACTATCGAGTCGATTGGAGCTATTATAGACACATTAAGTCTTTAATTGCGGAGGATCTTCATGAAATATTCCAAGGCGACGAACTATGCCCTCCATACGATGCTATACATGATCGCGACGGCACCGGATCGTCCAGTGGGCGTTCAGCAACTTGCCGACAAGCAGAACTTATCGCCGACCTATCTCTCCAAGATATTAACGAAGCTTGTCAAGGCGGGTCTCATCGAGTCCGCTTCGGGAGCGAACGGCGGCTACCAGTTGAGGAGAAAGGCCGACAATATCTCTTTCCTGGACATTATTCATGCGATTGAAGGGACGGCATCGCTATTTGACTGTTGCGGAAGCGAGGACTCCAAATGCCTGATTCATCAAGAGATGCTGAAGGCGGAAGGCTTAATGGAGTCGCAGTTGAAGAACACGAGGATGATTGACATTGCTAGACGAGCGGGATTGTCCGTATGACAAGGGCAATCTTTTTTACCGGACCAATCATGGATATTACAAGTCTATGATATATCTTATTCAAACGGAGGGAAACGCATGAAAGTCGATGTTGCCATTGTCGGGGGAGGCCCGGCTGGATTGAATGCGGCGCTGGTGCTGGGGAGGGCAAGAAAGCGCGTGGCTCTGATCGATAACGGTCAACCGCGGAACGGCGTGACGCATGCATCGCATGGATTCATTACCCGGGACGGAGTGACGCCGGCGGAGTTTCGACGAGTGGCCTACGAGGAGGTTCTGAAATATCCTTCCGTGGAGCATTGGCCCGTTACGGTGGCGGCGATCGAACGGACGGACGACGGCTTTACCCTCCGGACTTCGGCAGGGCATGCGATCGAAGCGAATAAGATTATTCTATCGGCCGGGCTCAAAGAGGTTTTGCCCGAAATCGCGGGACTGCGGGAGCTGTACGGCAAGAGCATCTTCAACTGTCCGTTCTGCGACGGATGGGAGCTTCGGGATCAGCCGCTTGTCGTCCTCTCGGACCATCCGAACGTGCTTCATAAAGTGAAGCTTCTCTATAACTGGAGCAAGGATCTTATCGTATGTACGAATGGCAGCGGCGTAATAACCGATAAGCAGCTTGAGCAGCTCCGCGCCAAGAACATACGAGTCATCGACCAGCCGGTCGCGGCATTATCCGGACAGAACGGCATGCTGGAGCAAGTGCATTTTGCGGATGGGACGTCGATTCGGCGAAGCGGCGGTTTTATCGATCCGTATCAGATTCCCAATGGCAGGTTCGAAGAACCGCTAGGCTACGAGATCTCTCCGAATGGCGGAATCGTGACGGACGAGTTCGGCAGAACGACCGCTAAGGGAGTATACGCAGCCGGTGATTCCGCCTACGTGATGCCGTCCCAGCTCATCTATGCGGCGGCGTCAGGCAGCAAAGCGGCCGTGGCGGTTATGGCCGATTCGATGAACGAGGAATGGCCGGAAGGGTAACGGGCAGTCGCGATATGAAGTCGCGATTGTGCGCGGCCAACCCCATGTTATAATGAGACGTTGTCAGCTTACAAATTCAAACATATTGGGGCGATATTGGCCGTGAAAAGTAGGATCGTCGTCGCGATGGTACTTGCGATGCTGCTAGCGGGAAGCGGATGCGCGAAAGAGACCGAAGAGACCAACGAATCGGCTACGCCGGATGTAAATCAATCGAATCCGAACGTCATATTCATTCAATTGGAAGCGTTCCAATCTTTTATCTTGAATAAAAAAATCGCGGGCCAAGAGATTACTCCGAACTTGAACAAGTTAATCGAAGAATCGGCGTACTTCCCGAACTTCTACTTGCAGAACGGAGGCGGCATTACGTCCGATGCGGAGTTCATGTCGAACGCATCGCTGCATCCGGCGGCGGGCGGCTTATCGATCGCGAAGGATTTCGCCGACAAGGAATATCCTAGCTTGCCTGGACTGTTGGAGAAGAACGGCTATTCCACGGCTACGTTCCACACGAATAACGTAACGTTCTGGAATCGCAAGGAATTGTATTCCGCGCTCGGTTTCGATCGCTTCTACGACAAAGAGTATTTCGGCACGGACAATTCGATCGCTTTCGGCGCGGACGACGATATTTTGTACGGGAAGAGCATGGACGTTTTAAAGAAACAGAACAAACCTTTTTACGCGCAAATCGTGAGCATGTCGAGCCATTCTCCTTTTCGCGTACCTGCTTCCTATCGCTTGTTACGGCTGCCCGAGCTCTACCAGGGGAATGTCGCCGGCGATTATCTGACGGCCGCGCACTACGCGGACGCGGCGCTTGGACGCTTCTTTGAACAATTGGAGAAGGAAGGGTTATGGGAAGAAACCGTGATCGCGATCTACGGCGACCACTCCGGCATTACGGCCGACATGGTGAAGGAGAAGCAGGAGATCGCGTTGCAGGATCTGTTGGGAAGGCCGTACGACCAGATCGACGCGCTGGGAGTGCCCTTCATTCTCCATGGACCTCGCGTGAATTCAGGCGTGTACGAAGCTGTCGGCGGCCATATAGACATTATGCCGACCGTTCTCGGAGTGCTCGGCGTACAGTCGGACTATCGGATGTTCGGTTACGATCTGTTCCGTAACGTAGAGCATCCCGTCGCGGTTCGGTCCACGTTCGGTCCGGCGGGATCGTTCGTCTACGGGGACGAGTATTACGATTCGAAAGCCGGATCGGTAACGAACGTGAAGACGAGAGTGACCGGCGACGCGCCGGATCGCATCCTGCGAATCGCGGAGGAGCAATCGAGCCGATTCCAACAATCGGACGAGTTCATCGCTGCACTGCCCAAGAAGAAGGATTCTTTCGGCGTACGGATCCAAGTTACCGAAGAGACTAAGGCGTATAGCGGCAAAGACGATTCGAACGCGCCGGTGGACGTATTCCCCGCGAGCACCAGTCTGGATACGTTCGAGAATGACGGCGATTGGTACCGGATCGTCGGGACGGACGGCAAGGCCGAGTGGGTGAAGACCGCCAACCCGATTACGGAAACGTATAAGAAAATCGCTAATCCGGTTAAAACGAGAGCTTACGTCGAACCCGACATTACGTCCAAAAGCCCGATCGAGATCGGAGCGCAGAACTTGTTCGCATTGAAAGAATGGAAGGGAACGGGTTGGTATCAAGTGTCGAATTGGACGGGCAAAGATCTGTGGATTCGGATTGAAGAAACGACGCAGTAAGGGGAAAAGACCGGCCCCGAACGAAGATGGGGCCGGTCTGCGAGAATGACTTACGCCATTACAGGAACGTAACCGTAATGACATCGCTGCCGATGAGAGTGCCGGAGCTGTTGTATACCGAAGCGAGAATGTTGTAAGAGCCGCCTGCCAGCACGTTCTTCGTAGCGGTCGATAGCGTATGGCGAATGTCGGATCCGCTGGACGGCACGTTGAGCTTGCCCGAATAGTAAGATCTTGGTCCGCTGTTCGTCTCCTGAATGCGGACCTCGTACTGATAAGCCCCAATCGGCTTCGTAACGCCGATGTAATTCGGTACCGCGCCGGTGCTGTTCGGATATGGATTGAACACGTACACCCCATTGGCCGCGCTCGCTTGGGAAGCGATTCCGAGCAGCAAGCCGATGACCATGACAAGCGACAACATCTTCTTCACGATTCATTCCTCCTCGTAAGGTTCGTCATCCCCGTTCCGGCCGGTACGGGGATGTACCTTGCAGAGAGCTCTCGCGAAGAATGTATCACGATTGAACGGAAGTAACGATATTTAGAACTCGGAATTGTGTGTCTATTTCTATCGGAATCTTCAGGAGAGATAGCCTTCCAGCCGTTTTTTCGCGTCGGGCCATTCGCTTGCGACGATGCTGAAATAGACGGTGTCGCGAATATAGCCGTCGGGCAGAATGCGATGGTTGCGAAGCGTACCTTCGTATACGCCGCCGATTCTCTGGATCGCCGCTTGGGAGCGGGTATTGCGTTTATCGGTTTTCAGCTGAACCCGCACGGTGCCGAGCGTCTCGAAAGCGTGACGCAGAAGCAAGTACTTACACTCCGTGTTCACTCGGGTACGCCATACGTCCGGATGATACCATGTCCAGCCGATTTCGAGGGCGCGATGGGTAGCCATGATGTCCATGAAGCGGGTGCTTCCGACGATCTTGCCGGTCTCTTGGTCGATAATGGTGAAAGGGAGCTCCGTTCCGCGCGCTTGTTCGCTTAACGCGGACAGGACGAACTTGCGCATATCGTCCGGATGCTCGATAAGCTTGCCTTGAAGCTCCCATATGCGGGCGTCGGAGCCTGCATGATATAAGCCTTCGATATGCGCCTCCTCCATCGGAGTCAGAACGACTCGCGATCCTTCCAGAACAATCGGTTTAACATCCATAGCCAGTCAGCTCCTAACGATATTCATTGACTTTACTATACAGTCAACTCGACGAGATACGCGAGTGCACGCGATAAATTAATAATTTCGCTTGCACCTTACGTAACGTCATGTTTTATTGTTGATATACCGGTAGCAAGCTAGCGCAAGGGAAGGGAGCGAATTATGCAGCAGCATTGGAAGGTGGGGGATCTGGCCAAACTCACCGGACTGACCATACGCACCCTTCGGTTCTACGATCAGATCGGCTTATTCACGCCTTCCGGACACTCCGACTCGGGTCATCGGCTGTATAACGAGGCCGACATCAGGCGTCTGCAACAGATCATGGCGCTTAAGGACCTGGGATTATCGCTGGACGAGATTCAGACGACCTTGCAAGGACAGGCGTATACTCCTTACGACATCGTAGCCATACAGATCGAACGCGTCCTTCGAACGCTCGAATCGCAACGGAAGCTCCTGTTCGAGCTCGAACGGGTGGCCGAGAAGATGAATGATCGGCAACCGCCTTCCGTCGACGCGTTCGTCTCGCTTCTGGAGACGATGAAGGCAAGCCAAGAGAAGTACATCATAGAGCGGCGAATGGATTGGGAACACCGATTGGACTTGCTTGACGATTATCTGAAGGAAACGTAGGAGACATCATATCACTTAAGGGAGGGACTTCTTATGAAGCCAAGATTTACGACTCACTCCACGTTCAAGATCGAGCGCACTTACCGTGCCTCTCTGGAACGGGTGTACGCGGCATGGTCGAACCCAAGCGCCAAGGCTCGGTGGTTCTCGCCGGCGGAGCAGTTCGAGTTCCGCGTCGGAGGACGAGAATTCAGCCGCGGCGGTCCTCCGGGCGGCGCCGTATACACGTTCGACGCCTTGTATCAGGAGATCGTACCGAATGAACGCATCGTCTACACGTATAGCATGGATCAAGACGAAGAACGCATTTCCGTGTCCGTCACGACGGTTGAATTCGCTCGGACCGAAGAGGGCGTTAAGCTGACGTTCACGGAGCAAGGCGCGTTCTTCGATGGTCGCGACAAGCCCGAACACCGCGAGCATGGCACGAATTACTTGTTGGATCTGCTCGGGAAGTCGCTTGGAGAGAGCAATGACGAGACTCGCGAGCTGGTGTCCAGGAGGAAGTTCGACTTTCCTCGCGAGACGGTCTACCGGGCCTGGGCGGAACGGGATCTGCTTGCCGGGTGGTGGGGGCCGAACGGGTTTACGAATACGATCCATACGTTCGATTTCCATCCCGGCGGCGTCTGGGAACTTACGATGCATGGTCCCGACGGCGCTAATTATCCGAACCGCAACGTATTCCGCGAAGTCGGGCCCGAGCGAATCGTGCTCAGGCACGAGTCCAATCCGTATTTTACGTTGACGGCCGACTTCGAAGAAGCCGACGGCGGAACGGAGCTCGTGTTCCGTCAAGCTTTCGACTCCGGCGACGATTACGCCAAGCTGAAGGCAATGTGCGAAGAAGCGAACGAACAGAATCTAGACAGACTCGGCGCTGTCTTAAAGAAAATGACCGAATAGGCGACTACGGATAGGATAAAAAAAGACCGGCACTCCCAAGGGAGCGCCGGTCTTGCGTTAGGATCGGATTATCTCGGAGGCAAGGGTCCGAAATATTGATAATACGTACACTCGATCTGGCCGTTGAACAGCTTGCGCCGCTTGTCCGCCTTACGGCCGAATTTCGTTTCGAACTCCTTGTCCGGAGTAATGACGAAGTGGGACCAGTTCGGCAATTGCTTCGCGACCTGCCCTAGCTGCTTCGTCAGCCGCTCGACTTCGGAGGTCGTTCCGATTCGTTCCCCGTACGGCGGATTCGTAATGATGCAGCCGTAATCGCCTTCCGGGCGCGCGTCCGCGACGGACATGACCTTCAGCTTGATCTCCTTGCTCATTCCCGCGCTCTTCAAGTTGGCCAGCGATGCCTGAATCGCATCGCGATCGATATCGGAGCCTACGATGTTGATGGGGATATTATCCGTCATGAGATCGTACGCTTCTTCGCGCGCTTCTTCCCACATGGCCGCCGTTACGTTAGGCCAGCCTTGCGCGTTGTACGCGCGGCGCAAGCCCGGCGCGATGTTCCAACCGATCAATGCGGCTTCGAAGAGAATCGTTCCCGAACCGCAGAACGGATCGTACAGCGGACGTTCCGGACGCCATCTGCTGAGCAGGACCATCGCCGCGGCCAGAGACTCCCGCAGGGGAGCTTCCGTCGTGCCGACGCGATATCCGCGCTTGTGCAATCCCGCCCCCGTCGTGTCGAGCGTTAACGTCGCGACGTCGTTCAGCAGCGTCACCTCCGCCACGTAACGGGATCCCGTCTCCGGGAACCATTCGGTGTCGTAGCGCTGCTTCATTTTCTCCACGATGGCTTTCTTAACGATCCCTTGGCAAGCCGGCACGCTGCTTAGCTGCGACTTGTGCGACCGGCCGTCCACCGGGAATTCTCCGTCTTGGGGAATCCAATCGGGCCAAGCGAGCGCCTTGGTTCCTTCGAATAGCTGTTCGAAGGTGCGCGCTTCGAATTCGCCCATCTTGATGAGGACGCGGCCTGCGGTTCTGAGCCATAAGTTGGTTCTGCATATATCGATCTCCGTGCCGTAGAACGTGACGCGACCGTTCTCGACGAGCTGGTCCTCGTAGCCCAAGCTCTTCAGCTCTCTGGCGAGCACGGCCTCAAGTCCCATCGGGCACGTGGCGATCAATTCGAATTTAGTCATTAGATATCACTCGCTTCTCGTTCCTGATCTGTCAGGACGTCATTAATGGTAGCATTCGCCTAATGGGAAAGCAACGTGTTACTCGTCTACTGTGCAATTGCAAACAGTCAAATTGGATTCTTCTTATCTATGTTACAATGATTCGGATAATCGAGAGAGCCGAAGGTTCAATTCGTGCGCATAATGAATGGAGATATAGAGAAATGAGTTTGTTGACGGTTGAAGGCTTATCGCACTCGTTCGGCGATCGGGTATTGTTCAAGAACGTGTCCTTCCGATTGAACGAGGGGGAGCATGTCGGGCTGGTCGGCGCGAACGGGACGGGAAAGTCCACGCTTATGAATATCCTGACCGGCAAGCTGCTGAAGGACGAAGGCAAGGTGGAGTGGACGCCGAACGTACGTTACGGTTACTTGGACCAGCATACGAAGCTTGAAGCGGGCAAAACGATCCGGGACGTGCTGAAGGATGCGTTCTTGCCTTTACTCGTATTGGAAGAGGAGCTTAACGACGTAGCCGCGCAGATGGGCGATGCCGATCCGGACAAGCTGGACCGGCTATTGGAGCGCATGGGAGAGATTCAAGAGGCGCTGGAGATCGGCGACTTCTACCTAATCGACGTGAAGGTCGACGAGATGGCCTACGGTCTAGGCCTTAATGCGATCGGGCTCGACCGCGACGTTACGGCGCTAAGCGGCGGACAGCGGACGAAGGTTCTGCTCGCCAAGCTGCTGCTGGAGAAGCCGGGCGTCTTATTGTTGGACGAGCCGACGAACTATTTGGACGAAGAGCATATTAACTGGCTGACGAATTATTTAAGGAAATATCCCTATGCATTCGTGCTTATCTCGCATGAAACGAGCTTCATGAACGAGGTCGTTGACGTGATCTATCATCTGGAATTCACGAAGATGACGCGGTACTCGGCCAATTACGAGAAGTTCGTGGAGATGGCCGATCTGAACAAGACGCAGCATATCGACGCCTACGAGAAGCAACAGGAGTACATTAAGAAGCAAGAGGACTTCATCAATAAGAACAAAGCGCGGGCCTCCACTTCCGGACGCGCGAAGAGCCGCGAGAAGCAGCTCGACAAGATCGATCGCATCGACAAGCCGGAGGAAGCGGCGAAGCCGACCTTTAACTTCAAAGAATCCCGTCCGAGCGGCAAGACCGTATTCGAGACGGAGGGAATGCTAATAGGCTACAATAGGCCGCTTCTGCCGAAGATGAACATGGTCGTCGAGCGAGGCGACAAGATCGCCATCGCAGGCTGCAACGGCGTGGGCAAGTCCACGCTCCTGAAGACGATTCTTGGCGTCATACCTCCGCTGGAAGGGACGACGTATCAGGGCGACTATCTGTCTCCCGCTTATTTCGAGCAGGAGGCCAAGGCTCCGACGATGACTCCGCTGGAAGACGTATGGGACGAGTTCTCCTTCATGAACCAGCATGAGGTACGAGCGGCGCTTGCCCGTTGCGGTCTCAAGAACGAGCATATTACGCGCCCGCTTAATCAGCTCAGCGGCGGAGAGCAGGCGAAGGTTCGTCTGTGCAAGCTGATGATGAAGGAGAGCAATTGGATTCTGCTCGATGAGCCGACGAACCACTTGGACATCGTCGCCAAAGCCGAGCTGAAGCGAGCGTTGCAAGCCTACAAGGGTACGGTCGTACTCGTCTCTCACGAGCCCGAATTTTACGAGGATTGGGTAACCAAGACGTGGGATGTAGAAGCGTGGTCAATGAAGGGTTCGGGTGTTCTTAGATGAATCGCCAGCTGTTGAAGCCAACGTTTGCTCTTGCCGATCCATTCCGGAGACCGGCGCGAATGCCGCGGCTCTGTTTTTTGTGATTTAACATTGTAAGGCGCAATTACCTTCGATATAATGGGAAGCCGACCGATGAATAATCAATTCGGGGTTCGTCTATATAGGTAGGAAACGAAATTACGCGAAATGAGGAGAAAAGTTGTCTAACCACTCGAATGCAGTTGCAACAGCCGACGGCGCGCCGTTCTCGATGAAAGCGATTATGGGCCCGCTCATGGCGATCGTCGTCGGTATGATCATGGTCATACTCGACAGTACGATAATGAACATTGCTATGCCGGCTTTGATGGGGGATTTCGGTTCCAACATCAATACGATGCAATGGTCGATCACGGCTTACACGCTGGCGCTTTCCGCGGTTATTCCGTTGGCCGGCTGGCTGACCGATCGATTCGGCGCCAAGCAAATCTTTCTGATTACGATCTTTCTGTTTGCGGCAGGCTCCGTTCTTTGTTCCTTCGCCGCTACGCCCGAACAACTGATTATTTATCGCATCATTCAGGCAATCGGCGGAGGCATGGTGCAGCCGATCGGGATGGCGATTATTTTCAAGCTCGCTCCTCCTAACAAACAAGGCGCGGTCATGGGGATGCTCGGCATACCGATGATGCTCGGACCCGCGCTCGGACCGGTATTGGGCGGGTATTTGCTGGAATACGCGACTTGGCACTGGATCTTCCTCATCAATCTGCCGATCGGCATTATCGCGATCATGGTCGGCCTCAAGTACTTACCGAAAGTGGAACGCAAAACCGTGCCGGCACTCGACTTCTGGGGCATGCTGCTTGCTCCGATCGCATTCGCTACGTTGTCTTACGCGGTGAGCGAGGGCGGCAAGGACTGGGGTTCAACGAATACGCTCGTTAGCCTAAGCGTGGGCATCGTCTCCTTGGTGCTATTCATCTTCGTGGAGCTTCGCCACAAACAACCGTTGTTGGAGCTTCGCGTGTTCAAGTCCTCGGACTTCACGATCGGCATCGTCACGTCTTGGTTATCTTCCATGGCCTTGTTCGGGTCGTTCTTGTTCGTGCCGTTGTATATGCAAGAGGTCTTTCTCTACTCGCCGCTGAAAACCGGGTTCATGATCCTGCCGCAAGTGGCCATGACGGGACTGTTCATGCCGATCGGCGGCAAGCTGTTCGACAAATTCGGCGCGCGCGCCGTTTCCGTCATCGGCATCGGCTTAATCGGGGCGGGCTTGTTCTATATGTCGCAAATTCAAGCGGATTCGGGAGCGGGTTACGTGATCACGGCGACGATGATCATGGGCGTAGGCATGGGGTTGTCCATGATGCCGGTGAATACGCACATCTTGAAAGTCGCGCCGCGCCGGCTCGTCGGCCGGGTAACGCCGCTAATCTCGGCTGCCCAGCAAGTCGTGGTTTCGTTCGCCGTAGCGGGATTGTCGAGTTACCTGTTCTCGCGACTCGGGGATCATATGACCGAGAGCAAGGGCGATGAAGCCGTCTCGCTCGTCGCGGCTTACGGAGATACGTTCTTCATGGCCGGAGGCATCGCCGCGGTCGGCGCGGTATTGGCCCTCCTGCTTCGGAAGCCGAAAGTCGCGGAAGACGATGGCGAGGACGCGGTCAACGCTCCGATAATGATGGGGCATTAAGAGATACTTGTAGGTAAACAACATCACCGTGAGCCGATAGCTCCGGTGATGTTTTTTTATATGTTCGGGCGACCATGTCGCATGGAACATAGTACCAACAGACGTCGCTGTGAGATTATGATACAGTAGTTATGTTTTGGAAAATAAGCGTCGAAGTGGAGCTGTCATCATGAGGGGAACAACAAGAAAAGCAAGTATGGTCTTACTCTCCATGCTGGTATGGGCAATCTCGATGGTTGCGATCGGTTCGGGAGAATCCCGCGCGGCAAGCTTGCCGGAGCGGGTTTATTATGCGGGGATCTGGGGGCCGAAGTATAGCGTGGCTAATCTCGCCTCTAACGTTCGCATTAAGTCGGGCAACGTGAAGCTGCGCAACGTCGTCGTGCAGGGAAATCTTATCATCGATAAGAAAGTCGGCGAAGGCAAAGTCATCCTTAACGGAGTAACCGTCAAAGGGAAAACGATCGTCGAAGGCGGCGGGTTGTACGGCGTATACATACATAACAGCAAATTAGGCGAGATGATCGTGCAGAAGCAGTCCGGCAAGACGAGAATCGTCGCTTCCGGTTCGACCGTGATTGCTAGCACGCAGGTCGCGACGAGCGTCATTCTCGAAGAGAGAGATCTGACCCGCGGCGGTTACGAGAATGTACGCGTAAATTCCACCCTTTCGAGCGGGAATGGGACGACGACGCTTCGCGGGAATATTAAATCCCTAGCGGTTGAATCCCCGGCTACCTTCATTGCCGAGAAGAACAGCGTCGTGGATACCGCGGCCATCTTATCACAAGGCGTGTCTTTACAAGGGAAAATAACCGCGCTGAACATTGCGCCCGGATTGACGGCAACGGTAAACGGCAAGTCTGTCTCGGGCAAGCCTCTCCTCAATGTCACGGGTACAGTGACGCGGGGCGAGGTGCCATATGGAAACGGCGTATTAGAAATCACGAAGATAGACGATATGAATTTCCTGGCTAATGCAGCGGTAGACGAACGAGGACGTTTCGAATTGGCATTGGACGACGGGGAGTATCTGATCTATGGATTCCATCCTAACGATGGAGGCGAAATGACATTTCTTCGGCAACCGGTAACGGTAGCTAACGGTTCGGCCGAATGGTCGATTCGCATTCCCGCGGGGACGATCGAGGGATCGGTTTACGGATTGGATGGCAACTTACTGTCAGGACCGTATGTATTGAAGCTGCGATATGTCGGGATGGGCGAGCCTGCCGAACATTACGCGCGCGTAGACAACGGAAGCTTCTCGCTTCCCGCGCGAGATGGATCGTACGAGGTAGACAGCGTTCGCAGCCTCGTCGTTGATTCGGATATGTTTCTGATTAAAAGCATGGTTCAAGTAACCGGAGGTAATACGCGAATCGATTTACGAGTGCATAACTTTATCGGGACTCTCGTGTACGCAGATGGACAGGTCCGGCAAGAGGGACAAGTAAGTCTGGCATGGGAGGGCGGTCAAGCTCTTGTGTCGACTCAAGGCGGAAACTTCCAGGCTTCTCTTCCTGTAGGTACCGATATTACGGCTGCCCGATTCTACGGTAATAACGGCGAAGTGGCGGATATCGGGCAGAAGTTCGTATTAGGCGAAGGCCAAGAGCAGAAGTCGTTCTTGGTGCAATACAACAGCTTGAATGGCAAGCTGCTGAAGGCGAACGGCGCCGCATATCCGAATGTGCAAGTCGGAGTAGAGAATACGAAGACTCGCGAGCAATGGTTCATTCCGGCGAATAGCCAAGGAGAGTTCTCGCGTATGCTGTGGGCCGGCAAGTACAATGTCTTCGCTATTAAGGGCGCGCATGGGTTCGTTGAACAATTGCTCGATATCCCGTTCGAAATAGCGAATAACAAGCTTGTAGGGATAGACGGACTGCGGATTACCGTTCCTGAACCGAACGTGCATCTGACTATTGTTCGGCACGACGGGACTAGAGAGGATGGCCTTCTGGCTCTGCAACGCAAAGGTTCTGACGGGAATGATTCGTATACGCTAAGAACGGTAGACGGCGAGTTGGCAACGTCTCTGCCAGACGGCGAATATTCTTTCGTTCGATACGATTGCGCGAGCGGGGATTCGGAAGCTTTGAACGTTCCCTTCGAAGTAACTGGCGGAGTCCCAACGATCGGACGCGATTCTTCGCAACCGTATATCGTGCGTTTGACGGGCGCTAATGTCTTCGGCAAGTTGACGGATGAACAGGGCGCGGTTATTAGAAATGGCCATTTACGCATCATTCAGACACATAATGAGGCAGGCGACAAAATCCCCGTATCCTTCATCGTTGAGACCGCGAACGACCTAGGAGAGTTCGAAGCCCGCCTTAAGCCAGGAACGTATCGTCTACTCTCCGTATGGAGAGAGGGAATCGGAGATACGAATGTGGATAGGGTATTCCAAGTGTCGGAGACCGGATGGCACGCTAACGAAATAAACATCGCGCTAGGTAGTCCGGAATGAAGAAGCTTATCGCCGCAGCGCGCCGCTTATTATTCAGACCTCCCTTTTGTCGCTTAACGTAGTTTCATAGGGAATTTTCTCGATTCATGGGATAGTCGTCCTACACGCAAGATGCTAAAATAATCCAATAGAAGCATCTATCGTGAACAGGGGGAAGCGGCGTGTCCGACATAGAGGCTCTCGCTCAACAACTGACGAGCAGTCGGGAGTGGGATGAAGTCGAGAGGAAGCGGTGGAAATACCAGGTACTTCGCGCGGTTCTTTGGTTGCCGGGCTTGTTGGTTGCCGGGATCGGGGCATGGTTCCTTGAGGGGGTGGCCGTTCCTGAAAAGGACTTGTTCGCGAACATTGTCGTAGCGGTGATCGGCTTGCTCTTCGTTGGCCTAGGGGCGTGGCTTCTGACGAGCGCTCACCGATTCGTAAGCAGAAGATACAGCCGCGTCTGCAAGCAGCTGCTCGTGCCGGAGCTCGCGGCGAAGCTGCCTAAACGATCCGAAGCCAAGTTTCGATTCTCTTACGAAGCGACCGGCGAATTGAATGATAGAGAGATCGCAACGATTCCGATGTTCGACCGCTATAAGGGCGGCATCGTCAACGGCGAGGACGCGCTTACGGTAGAACTAGCGGACAGGACGATCAGGTATGAGGAAGTTAGCCTGCGGAGGCACGGAGAAAACTCCTGGTGGTACACTAGCTATAGCTGGATGGATTGGTTCTTGTTCGGCCTTATCGACTTCATGGGCTGGAAGTTCAAAGGGAGTGTTCTTCGGATCGAATGGAACGAGCCGTTATCCGTGGGAACGACGATCTTCCACACCCGCTGGAGCCCGGCCCGACGGTGCATTCGCGCGAAGGGACGACGTCTGACCGTCCGCAGTCCGGAATTCCGGCGCGCCTTCAAGATCAGAAGCACGGAACCGGAGGCGGCGAAGCTTCTCCTGACGGAGCGCTGTACCGATTCGTTCCTTGCGTTGCGCAAGCTGTTCCCCCGCCGGTTCATGTCCGTCTGCATGAATGACAATACGATCTCGATCGCCATCAGAGGCTTCGATCTGTTCGAAGTCAAAGGCTTGCGGAAGCCCGATCCCTTGACCGTCCAGCGCATCTATGCGGAGCTGGACATGATCCTCGACGCGGCGACGGGTCTGGTTCCTCCGGAACGCGCTGCACGCTGACAATTAACGAGTTAGAGGACTGTGATAGCTTGCCTGCCGGCAGGCTGGCACAGTCCTTTTTCGACATTCCGGCAGCTGCGCGATTGAAAAAACTTTCGGCCAATTTACCCCCATTTTACCGCGACGTTCTAGATTAGTATTCATGATAATTCTTATATTCGCGGAGTTGGAGGGTGAACGGGAGTGCAGAGGGTAGTCGTAACGGAGTTCATCGTCGGCAAGACGGTGGCGCAGGATATTTATACGAAGCAGGGCATGTTGCTCTTGAAGGCGGGGCATCGGGTGACCTCGTCGATGGTGGAGAGGCTCGAGAAGAACGCCATTCGGTTCATTTACGTCTCATAATTACAAAATTTGTCGGTCCCCTCCCTTCCGTTCGGGCATGAATCTTCCGATAATAGAGAGGAGTAGTGCGGAAGACATTGCGGAAGGGAGTCATCTAGGCATGCAGGTTCAGTTCTGCCAGCAAGTGAAGATCGTAGATATGGATGAAGAGATTATCGCGGAATCGTTATTCGAGCACGGGGAGTACGAGACGGCCGCCCTGTCCATCGGTTCCACCGTCCTCATTCACGAATTGGGCTTGAGGGAATTCAATGTCGTCTATGACAGAAGAGAAGGCAAGATCGCCCGTTACAAAGTCGTGGACATCGAGATCGATCTCATTACGCAGCCGGCGATTACGCGCGTGTATCTCGAGCCGGTAACGCTCATCGTCGGCCAACACGATATCGGGGAAGTCGCGATATGAAGCTACGCTTGAGCCGCCGAGGGCTTCATTCCCCGGCGGCTCAATAGTTATAAGGTAAGAGGAGGTAATCTTCAAGGTGATTGATCGATTGCTGGACATCACGTTCGCGCACAACGGACAACAACAGACGATTGCGCCCGTCCTTCTCCAAGAGGGGGAAGAACGCATTCTGATCGATTGCGGATATCCCGATTTCATCCCCTATCTGGAAGAAGCGGCAGGCAAATACGATGTCGCGCTGAATTCGATTACGAGACTTCTCGTGACGCATCACGATATGGACCATATCGGTTCGCTTGCCGCGCTGAAGCGGGCGTACCCTCATATACAGATTATCGCATACGAGACGGAAGCGCCGTATATCGAAGGGAAGGCCAAGTCGCTGCGGCTGGAGCAGGCGGAATCGACGCTGCCCGCGTTGCCCGAAGAAGCCAAGCCGCACGCGGAACAATTCATTCGTTACTTGCGATCGATAGAGCCGGCTCCCGTCGATCGAACGGTGGCCGACGGGGAGATCCTCCCTTGGTGCGGCGGCATCGAGGTCGTTCATACGCCCGGGCATATGCCGGGGCATATCTCGTTGTACTTGCCCGCGACCCGCGCGTTGATCGCGGGGGACGCCGTCGTCATTGAAGACGGCAAGCTGAATATCGCCAATCCTCGGTTCACGCTGGACATCGGCGAGGCCGTGCGCTCCGTTAGGCGATTGCTCGGCTATGACATCGAGCGGCTCGTCTGTTATCATGGAGGTCTATTCCAAGGCGATGCGAAGCAAGAGATTCGGCGCCTCGTCGAGAAATACACGTCCGTATCGGAAGAAGCGTTAGGATAGACGGGGGTATTCATGTTGAACGCGATCGTTCCCTATGAGGAGAAGGACCACGACGGTTTGGTCGATATTTGGTACCGCGCGGTACGTCATACGCATGCGTTCCTTTCGGATGACGATATCGCGTATTATCATGGCATCGTGAAGAATGGAGCGCTGAAGGAAGTCGAGATCTGGTTGGAGAGGAATGCCGAGGCCGAGCCGAAGGGATTCATCGGACTCGACGGGAACAAGATCGAGATGCTGTTCGTAGACCCGCGGTATCACGGAACGGGAATCGGCAGCCGGTTAATCGCGCGCGCGCGGGTGCTTAAGGGCAACGAACTGACCGTTGACGTCAACGAGCAGAACGAAGGCGCGTTCGCCTTCTACCGCAGATTAGGTTTCGTGAAGACCGGAAGATCGGAATTGGATGGCTCGGGAAGGCCGTTCCCGCTGCTTCATCTCGCGTTAGACCCTACATCGCTCGCCAACGGGAGGCTAAGATGAACGAGACCGCATTCGACAGTCAGTCCTTCGAGACTTATAAGCCGGGATTAACGTCGTTCTGTTACCGAATGCTCGGATCGATCGACGACGCGGACGATGCCGTCCAGGAAACCTTGATTCGGGCGTGGCAGAGCTGGAGCACGTTCCGGCAGGATTCCTCTATCAAGACTTGGGTCTACCGGATCGCTTCGAACATCTGCTTGGACAAGCTGCGGCAAGCGAAGCGCCGGGTGCTTCCCGTCGATCTGTCAGACCCGGCGGCGTCCATCGTCACTCCGAGCGAGACGTTGCCCGACTCCGCCTGGATCTGGCCTTCTCCGGATTTCGGAGACAGCCCGGAGGATATTCTCGTGCGCAAGGATAACCTGCAGCTGTGCTTCATCGCGCTGTTGCAGACGTTGCCTCCGCGCCAACGCGCCGTTCTCATCCTGAAGGACGTATTCGAATGGTCGGCCAAGCAGATCGGGGAGACGCTGGGCATGTCGCCCGCGGCGGCGAACAGCGCCTTGCAGAGGGCGAGGGAGACGCTTGCCCGGACGCAGCTTCGGTCGGACGAGATCAGCAGGATGGAGGCTCAGCCCGACGCCGAGCTTCTCTCGCGTTATATGGAGGCGTTCGAACGATTCGATATCAACGCGCTCGTCGCGCTATTCCATGAGGAAGGCTGCATGTCCATGCCGCCGTTCCCGATGTGGGTACGCGGCCAAGACGACCTGTCCGCGTTCTTCGCGCTTACACGCTCGCATTGCATCGGCTCTAAGTTCGTGCCGGTAACGGTCAACGGCGGGTATCCAGCCCTGGCACAATACATGCCGAGCGGCGAGGCATCCGTCTTGGTCCCTTGGGGCATTCACGTGATCGAGGCGAAGGGTGATCGCATTCTCCACGTCCAGAATTTCATCTCCGCCAAATTATTCGCGCGATTAGGCCTACCCGAACGATTACAACGATGAATATCGCATTCGAGTTACGTCTATATAGGTGAGGAACCACAAAACCAAACCTAAGAGGTGTTCATTCAATGGAAACGACTAACCCGATCAAAGTAACCGTGCAGGCCGTCATCCAAGCTCCCGTAAATAAAGTATGGCAATATTGGACCGAGCCGGGTCATATCACGCAGTGGAATCGCGCGTCGGAGGACTGGCATTCGCCGAGGGCCGAGAACGACCTGCGGGTCGGCGGTACTTTCACGACGAGAATGGAAGCGAAGGACGGCAGCATGGGCTTCGATTTCGGCGGCGTATACGACGTGGTGAACGAGCACGAGGCGATCTCCTACACGATGGGAGACGGGCGGAGAGTAGAGATTACTTTCGCGGCCCAAGGGGACTCGACGGAAGTCGTCGAGACCTTCGACGCCGAGAGCACCCACCCCGTGGAGTTCCAACAAGCGGGCTGGCAAGCGATCATGAACAACTTCAAGAGTTATGCCGAACAAGCCGAATAACGTGTCGAGGCGCCTAGCGGGGCGCCTTTTTCATTGCCCGCTCGAATCGTTCCGCCAATTTCGCCCTGCTTAGTATCGCTTTGCCTCATTCCAATTCGCGGCTCAGCTTCTATGATAGGAGGTAGACGAAGCGTTGGGCTACAGGAGGAGAAAAACGATGAATTTCGATAAACTGACGGCTTACCTGGACCGGTTCTACGAGGAGAAGAATATACCCGGTCTAGGGTTGGCGATGTACCGCAAGCATGAACCGGTATACGAGCACTATACCGGCTATGCGGACGTAGACAATCGGATCGCGTTCGGAACGGATACGTTATTCCGACTGTACTCCGCAACGAAGGTCGTTACTTGCACGGCGATGCTGCAACTGGTCGAGTCGGGGCGGGCGAGACTTGACGATCCGCTGTATGCGTATATTCCGGAATTCGAGCATATGACCGTGCGGCATCCGTTACCGGACGGCACGGAGGAGCTTAAGCCGGCGACCGCTCCGATTACGATCGAGCATCTGCTCAGCATGACGGCCGGCATCGCGCATTACGACACGCCGGAGGTGCGGCGAGCCATCGCGGCGTCGGGCGGCGAGGGCCGGACGCTCGACGTCGTTCGGGAGCTGGCGAAGGAGCCGCTGCTGTTCGAGCCGGGAACGCGCTTCCGCTACACGGTCTGTCACGACGCGCTGGGCGCGGTGATCGAGGTCATATCGGGCAAGACGCTGGGCGCGTATATGCGGGATCGTATTTTCGATCCTATCGGGATGAAGGATACATCGTTCGATTTGAAGGACGAGGCGCGGTTCGCGAAGCTATACAATCGGTTCGACGGCAAGACGCATAAGGCGGAGAGCATCGGGGAGTCGTTCAACCTGAAGCCCGGGCGGGCGTACGAGAGCGGCGGAGGCGGACTGTATTCGACCGTTCCGGACTACATTCTGTTCGCCGAAGCGCTGTGCCATTACGGGCTGGCGCCGAACGGGGAGCGCATCTTGCGGCCGGAGACGGTGAACGATATGCGCAAGCGGCGACTGTACGGCGAGGCGCAGCAGGACTTCGCCCGATTCGGCGGCGTGAGCAAGAGCGGCTACAGCTACGGACTCGGCGTGCGCACCTTGGTCGATCCTGAGGACAACAATGCGCTTAGTCGGCAAGGCGAGTTCGGTTGGGATGGCGCCCGCGGCTGCTACGTCGTCATCGATCCGGATGCGGAGATCGCGCTGTTCTACGCGCAGCAAGAAGGCGGTTCGCCGTGGTATCGGTGGCATGGCTCGGTGCGGAATTATGCTTATGCGAGCGTGTGGTGACCCTATATGCAAAGTTATTATTAAGCGATTCATTGCCTATTCCACGATCCTCTACGGCAGTATGATGGATTCACATCAGAAGCGCGCCTGATGCTGCCTACAAGCATAAGAGGAGATGACGCAATGAGCAGGGATATCATTCTTCGATCGATATTGTCCGGCAAGGTCGATATGACGCCGAACGGATTCGTGGCCGATCAATTGACGCCGGAGCAGTTCTGGGAATGCCACGAGCTTATATTCGATAAGATACTCGAAATTCATGCATCGGACATATCGGGGATCGAAGGTTACGGGGGCTTCAATGAGGAGTGCCGAACGGGATATGCAACCTATAGCGAGTATCTAACCGAAGACTTCGCGGACGATAAGGAAGGTTACTGGTACAACTGGCGGGAAATGTTCGATACGACGCTCCTGCATCGGGATTTCTTCGACCGGTATTACATGGAGATAGAAGATCGAATTAAGTATTGCGAAGGACGGCGTTATTTGGTCAATAATTTCACGTTCTTCGTCAATATGATCACGGACGGCAAGACGACGGTCGGGTTTCCGGATTGGACGTTCGCCGGTATCGGAGACTTCTTGCATGACATCGCGATTATGGACTTGAACAAGCCGTACTTGCGCATCCCGGAATTGTTCGTCCAGTATTGCGAGAAACGGGGCATCGTCGTTCCGGATTTCAAAGAAAGATACTTATGCATGGCATATTGGAGCGGGCTATTCGGTCTGCGTTGGCATGCATCGATTGACGACGAGGAGTCCTGCGCTTCCATTATGAAGTCCATGAGCGAGTTGAAGGACCGAATCTACGCCCTATAGGCGGTGATCGCATGAAATACGAGAATGCCGGCGACGTGATTCCTGCCGATCTATTGAAGGAACTCCAGAAATACGCTGCAGGGAAGCTCCTCTACGTTCCTTCCCGGGAGGATAAACGGGGCTGGGGCGAAGCCTCCGGGTACCGGGATCAGTTGCAGAAGCGCAATCGCATGATCCGCAACAAGTACGCCCACGGGCTTACGATATCGGAACTTGCCGACGAGTACTTCCTGTCGTTGGACTCCATTAAGAAGATCCTCTACTCGAAGAAAAATAACGGTCATGCCACTTACGCGATCACGATCGATTCTGCTGCCGCTTATGCCAACGACGGAATATTGGAAGAGTGGATGCAATGTTACCTTCGGTTCACCCGGCCAGCCTCGCCCGGTTCGCTAGAAGCCGGAATCGAATATCTTTACTTCGGAGTCGTTAAGTTGCCCTTGCGTCTCATCCAAACGAGCGGTATCGATCAACTTCCCGTCGAAGTAGACGCAATGGACGTAACCGCTAACGCGCCGTTAATCGTTCAGTATGAGCAGGGCAAGTTTTATTGCACGGAACAGAGGGAGCTATTCGCTTCGTTGAAGTGCCGTAAGGTCAACGCCTATCCGTCGATTATCGTACTGAGAGAGCAAACGGATTATAAGCGGTTCATGAATCATTATGGTACGGTGCTGTTTTTCGTGCGGTAAAGAGGTATAACAAGCACGATAAACCGCGAGGCGGCCGGGCTAACGCACCCAAGGAAGCTTGCACTGCTCGATCGGCACGTCCACGAAAGATTGGAGCGAAGGCTGCCGAAGAGAGCGGCCTTCTTGCCATCTCCATTCGCTGTACTGGATTCTCGCGGTGAGCCGGGGCGTTACCCAGAACGCGTCCTTGTGCCGCTCGGGCCGGTTAGCGAATGGAGAGCCATGCGACGTCTGGGGAGCGAGTACGTCCGTCAACTGCCTCCACTCGGCTCGCGTCAGCTTGCCCGTACCGGTATGGCCGATGTACCGCAGCTTTCCTTCCTGGTCGTATTGCCCGAGGAGCACGGCATTCACGAATCCCCCGCTTAACGTATAGCCCCCGATGACCGCGACGATATCCCCGTAGTTCTTCACCTTTCTCCACCGGTCGTCCTTGCCGTTGATCAGGTACGCGCTGCGAAGATCCTTGCATACGATGCCTTCCATGTTTCTCTGGCGCATCAGCTCGAATAGTTGATTGCCGTTATCGTGCGCGGCCGCCGGTTGAACGTGCCGGTTCGGTCTCAAAGTATCGCGCAACAGCATCAGCCTGTCGGACAAGGGGCGCTGCGTGACCCACTCGCCGTTCAGATACAGAATATCGAACACCATGTAGCTGATCGGTACGACTCGCTCCATCTCCTGAACGCGGTCGAGCTTCTTGAGAAGGTCGCGCCGCATCACTTCATGGAAGGAAGGCATGCCGTCCTCGGCCAATGCGATGACTTCGCCGTCGAGGATGACGGAAGACGCGTCGCAGTAGGAGGGGGTGTCCAGCAGCTCCGGGTAATGGTAGGTGCGCTCGTTGTGCTTGCGGTTATAGAGCTTGGTACTGCTCCCGTCATAGTAGGTCAGAATGCGGGTTCCGTCCCACTTAATCTCGTATCTCCAATCGGATCCCGTCGGAATCGACTCGCTGCTGACGGGTTCGAACGGATAGATCGGCTTCATGGCTGCGCTTCGCCTCTTCTTCGTAAAGTTTAATTATAGCCGTTCTATCACTTTCCCTCTCCCTCGCGCCTGAAGTACAATGAACTTGTCGGGCCCGACGAATTCGATGGAAAGGAGCTGATCGAATTGATCTACCATCCTGAGGTGATCTCCGTTTAATCGGAGATCACTTATAGAAGGGGGAGGCCGCAAGGCCTCCTTTGTACCTTCGGTTAGCGTGAATATACAGCAATTGCCGGCGGCAAGCCGGGCAGGCACGGACGCCAAGTTCGTGTTCTATTCGATTACTCGAGAGGAGGCAACGACACATGAATCAAGCGATTGCGATGGCGGCACTAAATCAAACGCGCATCAACCTGCTCGAGGAGGTCGTAACATTTGATATACAAGAACGGGAGGGACCTGCTCCCTCCTAGCTTGCTGCAAGAGCTTCAGAAGTACGTGAACGGCGAACTGATCTACATCCCGAAGCTATCCGAGCAACGCGCCCGTTGGGGCGAGCTTAGCGGCGCGAGGAAGCAGCTGGCGGAGCGGAACGCCGAGATTCGCCGGTTATATTCGGACGGATGGACGGTCGTGGATCTTGAGAGCAAGTATCATCTGACGGGCGAGAGCATTCGGAAAATCCTCGTCGGATCGAACCGAAGCGAACAAGCGTCGGAGGCAAGCGGAATGAGCCGGGTATAGTCAGCCAATATCGAGCGAGGGGCGTTACGTGCCCTCGCTCTTCGTATTATTATTTCCTTCGCGCGTAATCGGCGACGGTTCGCCATAGAATGCCCGCCGCTAGCGCGGCGCTGACGACAAGGCCGGACAACACGACGCCGAGCGCGATCCATTGGAACGCCGAATAGCCGTCCATCGCTTGCCATCGTACCGGGGCTTCGAGATCCTCGATGACTTGATTCATGCCGTAGATGCCGCTGATGACGGAGTAGATCGTCAAGATCGTCAGAAGGTGGCTCGATCGTTTGGACGTACGGTCGTCTTGATACTTGTACAGGTCGGTCAACGTCTGCTTGACGTCTTCGAACAGCTCGTCGTTGCCGTACGCGCTCCGCAGCCGGTAGAATAGCTCGCGCCCGTTCGTCTGGGCTACCGCTTCGAGGAAGTAATATTTCGCCGAGAAAGACGTAATGTCGCCGATGAGCGCTTCCGTCTCGTCCGGCTTGCGCTCGATCTGCACGCGGGAGTAGGCATAGGACAGCTTAAGCAGCACGATGCGATGGAACAGATTGAGCAGCAAGCCGTAATAATGCTCTCCGTACATGAGGCTGGCCAAGCGGCTTGAGCGTTGCGCGTCCAGACGAGTGAGGCAGCAGAAGCAATCTTCGTCCGTGATGTAATACGTGTCGGGAGCCCAGCGATCGTAACCGTAGCGGCGGCAGTATTCCTCGATATACGGACGATGGTTGGCGTCGAGATGAGGAAGTCCGTCTTGTCCGAGTCCGTCCAGACGGGCGACGCGGTAGCGATCCTCCAGCCCGATCTCGGCGTTCTCCGGGACCGCGTAGAAGCCGATGACGAACATTCGCTCGTCCATCAGGAACGGCAGCTTCTCGAAGTAGGTGCCTTCCATCGGCATTCGGTCCAGACAGGGGAGCAGCTCGGGCACGATGACGCGGAACAGCAAATCTTCGGTCTCTTCGTACCGTTGACCCAGATAGCGGATGGAGGCGCAGTGGTCGGCAGTGGAAATGTTCTCCATTGCGCGCATGCGGTCGGCGAATTCGATGGCATCGGTGAGCGTGAGTCCGTGCGGCTTCAGCTCGACGCGAAGCGTGACGAATCCGGTATCGTAGGGGCACAGGACGACGTCGGCGGAGTGAACGGTGAACGGATAGCTTCCGTTCGCGACCACGAGATCCGCATTCATGCCGTCCAAGGATTTGGACAGGCGACGGAACGCGTCGGGATGTCCGGCCGCGGGGAACAGTACTTGCCCCGTGAAGGGCAAGTAATAGCGCTCCATTCGATGGTGCGATACGAAATGGTCCCCGTAGTAGCGGTTCTCCAGTTCCAGATGATCTAGGCGGAAGGGCTCGAAGCCCGCTGCGGTTAACTGCGGGATGAGCTTATTCTGCGCATGACGGGCAAGGGAGAACGGGAAGATGAATTGGAACAGCGCTTCGCGAATCGGCTTGTCGTCGTCGGGAGATAGATTCATGCGCGCTCCTCGCTTTCCTGCGTCAGGGCGATCTCGCGGAAGAAGAGGGCGTTCAGCTCGTCTCTTCTGCCATAGAAGCAGAGCGCATCCCCTGCTTCGAGCGGAGTGACGTATCTGCTCCTGCGCAGACGCCTAGTTCCCCTTCCGACATACAGTAAGTTCAAATCGGCGTTAACGGGAACGATATCGTCCGCTATCGATCCGAGGTAGGGCGAACCGGCGTCGATGACGACTTCGGAGAAGACGTCTCCGGCGTCCCGCAAGAGCACGTCCTTCATCGGCAATTCGTGCAGCCTGAATCGTCCCTCGCTCGAACGGCGGGTTCGAGGCGCGCGGGCGACCTCGCGGGGTAATCCCTTCGCCCGCATCAGAACGACGGCAATCCCGAAGACCGCCAGAACGATGATGAATGAGATCAACAGGAAGTCCATGCGCCGTCCCTCCTTATGGATGAGTGCCGTATTCCCTGTTTACCCTTTTTGCGGCGGATTTAATAAGCGAACGTTCTAGCGCTAGGCCGCGTCAAGAGCTGCTAAGGCTGCTGAAGGTCGTGTTGAACAACCTCAGCGAGCAGGAGGAGATGCCGGGATGAGCGCGCTCGCTCCAAGTATGATCGCAAGATTCTAAGGAGGTCGTAACGATGATCGCGCAACCGTATATCGTGGTGGACCATTGCACGGACGAGATCCAATACTACCGGAGCATTCTCGGCAGGCGGGACGGTGAAGACGGACATTAACGAAGCCGCGTTCAACGGACTGCTGGCCGTCGTCGCCGATCGTAACGGAGTAACCTGGGTACTGACTTATTACCGGAACTAACGCGTGCTTGCTTGCGAGCCGGCGATCCTCCAAGGGGATTGCCGGCTTTTTCGCGATTATGCGCAATCCTTCATTGACATTATGACAATGATCGTTTACATTTTGTTATATATCATTAGCATACAGGTGGGCGGTGAGCCATTGAAGAACCGCGTCAAAGAACTTCGCGCCCGTTACGATTGGACGCAAGAGGACCTGGCCAAGCGAATGGGCATCACCCGTCAGACGGTCGGGCTGATCGAGAAGGGCGATTATTCGCCTTCCATATTGCTCGCATTGAGAATGGCCAGCGTATTCGACGTGGGCGTCGACGAGATTTTCCGGTTGGAGCCGCACGAGGAACCCGAAGGGAGGACGACGGAATGAAGCTGGAACGCATACTCCGTTCGCCATTGCTGAGCGCGGGATTATTCTTCCTTCTAGGCGCGGCGATGCTAATGGCTCATTATAGTCAGACGGTTCCGGAGTGGCTGTTGTACGCGATGACGATCGGTTCTGTCGGATTGTGCGCGGTATGGGTCGCGCTCTGCGTCGTTCATAACCGTCGCCACCCGCAACGCCGCATTCGGTTTCTCACCCTCGTACCGCCGGAATTCAGGGAAGAGGACGAAGGGCAGAAGTGGATGAACTACCGCGTTACCCGGCGAGTCTACATGCTCTATTATGCGGCGATTCCCTTATTAATCTTATTAATCATGCTCGTGCCAGACGGGACGGCCGCCGCGATCGCCGGACTTGCCGTTCTGGGCGGCATACAGCAGCTTCTGTACGGGTACGAACTGCGGAAATGGGATCGAAGCTAAGGATGACGAGGGGGAGAATGGATGATTGAAGAGTATTTGAAGGATTGGTCGTATCTTGCGGTGTTTTTATTGTCGGCGGTGCCTTGGGTGGAGTCCGCGGCGGTCGTCGTCATTGCCATCGCTCTTGAGTTGGACCCGGTATTATCCACGGTTCTTGCATTCCTAGGCAACTGGCTCATCGTATTGCTGGTCGTATTCCTCTTCGACCGGTGGCAGGCATGGAGGAACAAGAAGAAGCCGGCGCAATCGCAAGACGGCAAGAAGAGCAGGCGCGCCCATGGCATCTTCGTGAAATACGGACTTCCCGGCCTTGCGATCATCGGCCCGCTGCTGATCGGAACGGAAATCGCGGCAGCCTTCGCCATGATCTTCAAAGCCCCGAGGAAGAACGTCCTGATCTGGATGACGATCAGCCTGGCCTTCTGGACCGTTCTCTTCGCGGTAGCCGCGCACTACGGGTTGAACTTGATGAATACGGACGTTTAATATTTACGATACGAAGGAAGACCGGACGCCGTCGCGTTCGGTCTTTTCGCTTTTTTGCTAATGCTTCCGGCATGCGCGGATGTGCCGTTCGATTCAGAGCGGACAACCGTGCAAGCAAGCGATGGTCTCCCGGTCGCGTACGCTGCTCGCGCCAACAGATGATAACAGCTTATTTTCGTACGGGGCTAAGAGCGGATTTAATTTGCTTAATTCTATAAATTATGGACCGTATTAGTCGAAACAGTGGATAAACATGGGTCTAACATCACGATCAGGCGGGGGGGATGCATGCATAACGGAAGCCGCTCGGCCGCGCATGGTCCATTGGGTCTCCGGAAACTGTTCGCCCACTCGCCGTATGGTTAACATTGGAAACGAAACAACATGACACGATACGAGGTGAGCCGACATGGTCGTAACGCAAGCACTGAAGCGGGGAAA
Source organism: Cohnella sp. GCM10027633 (assembly GCF_042675445.1). Taxonomy (NCBI): domain Bacteria; kingdom Bacillati; phylum Bacillota; class Bacilli; order Caryophanales; family Paenibacillaceae; genus Cohnella; species Cohnella sp. GCM10027633. The sequence continues at coordinate 259,360 of NZ_JBHTGV010000005.1, forward strand.
AATGACGTTAAGCTCGAGCACGTTGAAGCTGGCGATCGCAATTGGATTCATGGCATTGGGACTGGCGTGCATGCTAGCCTTCGCGGGCCAAGCATCGGCGCACGGCTACATCGAATCGCCGGCTAGCCGGACGCTGCTGTGCCAACAAGGACTGAACAAGGATTGCGGTCAAATTCAGTACGAGCCGCAAAGCGTGGAAGGCAAAGGCAACTTCCCGGCAGAGGGTCCGGCGGACGGACAAATCGCGGGAGGGGGCCACTACTCCGAGCTGGATGCCCAAACGTCCAACCGTTGGAAGAAGGTCGACATGAAGGGCGGACTGAGTTCTTTCAAATGGAAGTTCTCGGCTAACCACGTGACGAAAGAGTGGAAGTATTACATCACGAAATCCGGCTGGGATCCGAATAAGCCGTTAACCCGCGACCAGCTGGAGTCGAAGCCGTTCTGTACGATAGACGGCGGCAACAAGCAGCCCGCGATGACGGTGACCCATCAATGCATGGTGCCGACGGACCGGACCGGCTATCATATTATTCTCGGCGTGTGGGAGATCGGCGATACGGCTAACGCCTTCTATCAGGCGATCGACGTCAATCTGACGCAAGGCGACGGCCCGACGAATCCGACGGTGCTGCCGAACGTCCCGGCTAACCTGTTGTGTTCCGCCCATACGGAGAACAGCATCACGATGTCGTGGTCGGCTTCGACCGCATCGGCGGGCATTAAGCAATACGAAGTCAGCCGCAACGGCAAGCTCGTCGGCACGACGGCGCAGACCCAGTATACCGACGGCGGCCTGCCGGCCGATACGGCTTATTCGTATACGGTCGTCGCGGTAGATAACGCGGGCAATCGTTCGGCCTCCAGCGCGCCGGTATCGGCAAGCACGCTGCCGGCGGTTAAGCCCGAGCAAGACGTAGAGGCGCCTTCGCGGCCTTCGGGAATCGCCTCGAGCAACGTGACGAAGTCGGCGGTTACGCTAAGCTGGGCTGCCGCTACCGACAATGTGGGCGTGACGAAATACGAGGTATATCGCAATGGCAAGCTGATCGGCACGACGGCTTCGAGAACGTATTCGGACAGCGGGTTGACGGCGGCTACCGTTTACTCGTATACCGTGTCCGCGCTGGACGCGGCCGGCAACCGTTCCGCGGCGAGCGCCGTGCTGGCGGTAACGACGCAGTCGGAGACGGTTCCGCCGACGCCGGGCACGGGCGCCGCATGGGATGCGTCGAAGATTTACTTGGCCGGAGACAAGGTCGTCTATAACGGCATCGCGTATACGGCGGGTTGGTGGACGAAGGGCGACCAGCCGGATAGCTCCGACGTCTGGAAGGCTTCCGCTTCGTCCGCCGTTCAGACCTGGAGCGTTAGTAAAGCGTATTCCGGCGGCGACAAAGTCGTATATGCCGGTCGCACGTACCAAGCGAAATGGTGGACCAAAGGAGAGACTCCGAGTACATCCGGGGTGTGGATGTTGATCTCCTAACGGATAATGATAAAAATAGAACTGGCTATACAAGGGCTCGACCTTGTATAGCCAGTTTGCGTTGCGGGTTCTTAATACTTGAAGCTATTCTCGTGCCGAATACGGTCCAGCGCGTTCATCCATAACTTATCCTTGCCGTAATATTGCTTGATGACGGCGTTGTAGCTCTTGAACGAGGCGGGATCGGGCTTCGGAATCGGCGATAAGTCCAACGCTCTGGCGGACTTGTTGAACGCTCCGAACAAGCTGGCCTGGCGCACGGCGTCCTGCTTCAGCGCAGGCAGAACTTCGTCCGTCACGTACGACTCGCTGTTGATGGTTCCGTCGAGCATCCGAGCGCAGAACGCTTCGATCTCGTTGTACAGCGCGGCGTATTTCGCCATGCATTTAATAACCAATGCCTCGTGCTTCTCGGCATCGATCTTGGGGCTTTCTTCGTCGGAATCGTTCATCGTTTTCTCGATCCATTGATAGTCGGCCAGACATTCCTCGAATTCGCCGCGCCGCACGCGCACCTTCTCGTACATCGCGTCGGCTTCGAGCCTGTTCGCTTTATTCCTTAGCACCGCTTGTTCCTTCTTGTTCCGATCGTTCATGACTTTGGTGTAGATCAGGCTTCCGATTGCCAGCAATAACGATAGAACGGCGATAAGGGTTCCCATATGAATCTTCCTTCGGCGATAGTGGGTTTTGCTATATTTTACATGATCGGGAGAGAGCGTGTCACTATTCGTCGTAGAGATCCTTATATTGCGGCGAAATGCTCTTCTCGACTGGACTTCGGTCCAGATCGAGTTCAATCCTCCGGCCAGTGCCTTTTTGGCGGCGGAGAGACTATAGTAAGGAGTAGAATACGGCATACATGCAAGGAGGCCGGTTATGGCTTACGATCTACTACAGAACTTCATCGAGCAGTTCGGACATCTCTCGCTATTTCTGGTCCTCTGCATGGGCATCGTAGGACTACCCGTTCCGAACGAAGTCATCGCGCTTACCGGGGGAGCGCTTAGCTCCGCGGGTATTCTGGAGCCCCTCCCGGCTTTCGTCTCTTTGTATTTAGGCGTATGCTCGGGCTCGACGGTAGGCTATTCGCTCGGCAAATTCTCTGCGCGGAAGCTCAAGATCCGGCTGGTTCGCCATGCAAGAATCGACCGATTCATGGCCAAAGCCGAAGCGCTGAACGTCAAATACGGCAGCTTTGCCGTCAGCATAAGCTGTTTCTTCCCTTTGCTGCGCAACGTCACGCCGTTCGTCGTCGGGATGAACGGGATGCGCTACGGGAAATTCGCCGTCTACGCCTATACGACCGCGCTCGTGTGGGCTTCCGTCTACTTCATTGCGGGCACCTATGTCGGCGATCGGTTGAATACGATCGATAGTTACATTAGCCGATACGGGTATTATTCGCTGGGCGTATTGGCCGCGATCGCGATCGGGTACGCGGCGTACAGTCGCATGTCCAAGCGCGGATCGCCGCCGGCGGACAGCGCGTCGTCGTATACGATCGACCGATAGCCGTTCTATTCCTTATTGCCCCGTACGTCGATGAAGTCCTTGACCAGTTGTCCGAACTCCTCCTGGCGCTCGCTGGCAGCGTGCTGCTCCGCCAGCCGGAGAACTTGTTGAAGCCGGCTGTTCCCGACCCCTTCGCTATCCTTCATGATCCGGGCGAATTCGGCGACGGAGGCGATGAACAAGGTCGCGTCGGACAGCTCGCCCGTAGGGCCGATCGCCGCCGCCGACTCCCGCGAGCGGTTGCGATCGTCCACGTCCTTGTAACGGATCGTAACTTTGCCCCACGTATCGGAGGCTCCGTTCTCCAATTCGATCTCGTAGAGCGCGGTAACGGAGTGTCCGGCCCCGACTTCGCCGCCGTCGACTTTGTTGTCGCGGAAATCTTCGTCCGCGATGGCCCGGTTCTCGTAACCGAGGAGACGGTAGCCCTTTACTTGCTCGGGGTCGAATTCGACCTGGATCTTGGCGTCCTTGGCGATCGTCTGCAGCGTCTCGGTCAGCTGTTCTTGGAAAATCTTCTTCGCCTCGTCAATGTCGTCGATATACGCGTAAGCGCCGTTGCCTTGGTCCGCCAGTTGCTCCATGAGCACGTCGTTGTAATTGTCCATGCCGAAGCCGAAAGTGCTGAGGTAAAGGTTCCGTCCCGCGTAATCCTCGATCGTGCGGAGAATGCCGTCGGGATCGGTCTTGCCGATATTCGCCACGCCGTCCGAGCAGAGAATGACGCGGTTAATGGCTTCTTTCTCGTAGATCTTGCTCGCGACCTTGTAGCCTAACAGCAGTCCGGCTTCGGCATTCGTCGAGCCTTCGATCTGAAGCTCGTCGATGGCCGCCAGAATGGTCTCTTCCTCTTCGACCGCGGTAGGCTCCAGCACCGTGCGCGCCGACGACCCGTATACGACGATGCCGATCCGGTCGTCGGGCTTCAGTTGATTGACGAGCAGCGCCAGGCTTCTCTTGACCAAGCCGATCCGGTTGTCTTGGTTCATCGAGCCGGATACGTCGATGACGAACGTAAGATTCGCTCTCTTCCGTTCCGCGGATTCGATCTCCTTGCCCTTGATCCCGATCCGGACGAGCTGGGTGCCTTGTTCCCCGAACGGCGAAGGACCGGCGTCGACATGGATGGCGAACGTATCGTCCTTCGGCGGCGCGTCGTCCAGGTCGAAGTAGTTAATGAACTCCTCCAGCCGGATCGCTTCTTGCGGAGGCAGATTCCCGTCCCGAATATAGCTTCTGGCTAACGTATAGGAGCCCGTGTCGACATCCATTGCGAACGTGGAGAGCCGATCGTCTTCCGTGGCGACGTAAGGGTTCGTACCGTAATCTTCGAAGAACATGTCGTTCGGAGCGGAAGAAGGCTGGACGGCTTCGCTCCGGTACGCCTTCGACTCGGACGCCGCCTGCGGCGCCTGCTCGCGATCGCCGGCCGAGGCAGCGTCATCGTTGCTTGCCCCGCTGCATCCCGCAATGATTACCCCTAGCAAGATTACGAACACCAAGCTCACCGTTCTTCTCATCGCGAACGCCTCCACGTGATCGATTATAGATTCCTTATTTTTACAATACCATAAATTTACTTTGTGTTACAGAATTATTACAAATATATTACGTAAATATTTCAATATGTTGCATAGGCGTAACAAAATAGGGCGTTGTGCTCTTAGACGATGGCGCGCAAAGCAAAGTTGCATGATTTGTAAACATTATCCATGGCTCATCGTATGGAACATGAAAGGCCGATAAGACGTATAACACAGTACATATCCGATGGAAACGAAGGGGGCGATGGAAACGATGGATCAGTGGCTGGAATTGCTCGTGCAGCTACTCCTCTCCGTGGGCTTGGTCTATTCGATCGCATCGCTTCCTTCCTCCCTCTCCGCAGCCAACGAAATGCCTTGGCTTCAAGGAACGGAAGGGAACGTCTCATCCTCATGCGCACCGATAGATCCGCCTCCGATCCCTGCCATTCGGCGTTGGATGACGCGCACGGTCAAGCGCAAGGAGTCGTCCAATGCCGATACGGATTGCTGCTCCTCCCCATTGAAGGCTCGACTATTCAATAGGGAGGATATCTATGATTCGAATATCTATGTCCAAGAAGCGGGCCAAGCTCGCGCTCCTCGCGATCGGAGTTATCGCGGTGCTTCTGCTAAGCGGCTGCTCGGCAGCCTCGCAAGCGCCGATTGAATCCGCTTTGCCGGGTCTCTTCAACCATTACTTCATCTATCCGTTCTCCAGCCTGATCAAGGTTGTCGCGAACGCGTTCCATGGAGATTACGGGCTATCGATTATACTCATGACGTTCCTGATCCGAATCGCCCTTCTGCCGCTCGTGATCAGTCAAACGAAGAAGCAGATCTCCATGAGAGGCAAGATGGCCGAGCTCCAGCCGGAATTGAACGCTATTCGGGAGAAGTATAAGAACGATACCCGCGCGGAAGCCAAGCAACGGCAACAAGCCGAGGAGCTGCAGCTGTACCAGAAGCACCGATTCAACCCGTTGAACGTCGGATGCTTGCCGATGTTGCTTCAGTGGCCGATTACCCTTGCGTTCTACTATGCGATACGGCGCACCCCCGAGATCGCGGCGCATGACTTCCTATGGTTCAGCTTGGGAGAGCCGGACATCATGCTGTCGGTTATCGCGGCGGCTGCCTATTACGTTCAGTTCCGCGTGTCCCAGTCGACGTCGGCTTCGGCGCAAGCGCGGCAGAATCCGAATCGCGCGCTGGCGTTCATGGGCGGGGTATTCCCGATCATGATGGGGATGTTCTCGTTGGCGATGCCTGCCGCGTTGCCGCTGTATTGGGCGACGGGAGCGATCTTCATGACCTTGCAGACGATCGTGTTGAACAAGCGGTACGCAAGGCCAACGCGACGTTCGATAGCGGAAGAGATCGCTTAGGCGGGCTATCGTACGTAATCCGATTCTAACGATAAGACCGTGAATGCTCGCCGTAACGGCGACGAGCAGTCGCGGTCTCTTTGTACAAAATCGAAAGGGCTGCTCGTACAATCTTCTTAGTCGAATGCGAAAATTTTCAGGCACCTGTTGCATTTCCGTTAATTCCGAGTATAATACTAGGTATAAAGCATAAATGGAGATGAGCTTATGCGCTCAATCGGAACGTTCGAGCAGCGGTGGGTAGACGATTACTTGGATTTGCTGAATTACGCGCAGCAGATCGGGGACATAGAGTGGCAGCAGGAAATCCTTCGCACGCTGAGCGATACCGAGCGGCGTAAGGAGCAAGCGGCCCTCGAGCTTCGCGCGGAATCCCTCTGGCGGCAGTTCGACGCGATCAACGCCAAGATGTTGGAGCTGTATCGCCAATTAGGCGAGACGGGGAACGAATATAACGCAGCGAGAATTACAGAGGAAGTATGGGGGCTGAAGCTACGGCGAATCGAGATCGGGAGACAATTGAACGCCGCGCTGCAATCGACCCTCTAATATAGATATACAAATAGATATAAAAAAAGCCCGCATGCGGTTAACCGCTCTGTGGACACCGAATTGGCTATGGACCTTCGAAACTTCCGCGTGCAGTCATCTGCTCCGCAGCATCGTATGCAATAAGGACCGACAACCGCTATCGTTCGATTACTCCTTGGCAGAGGAGCGATCTTACATGGCGGTTTGTTTCATTTGACGCATCATGCCCATCATCATCGTCATCATCTCGTCGCACTTCTGCATGCGGGACATCATGTCGTCCATGTTCATCGCGTCCATCATTTCCATGGCTTGCATTTGATCCATCATCATCTGCATGTTTTTCATCTTGCACATCATTTCTTCCATGCACATGGACATCATCATCTTCATCGTCATCATCTCCATCGTATTCCACCTCCTTCGGATTCTCGATCAAGCTGCTTCCCAAATAGAAGATTAACCGATAACTTCAAAAAACACAAGTGAATTCCTATAAAAATATTGCTTCCGTCTTCTCCATGTGTTAATATAGAATATTTCTATAATTGATAATTCCGCTAAGGCTGATGGGTATTATCGGTATCAGGTTATAAAGTCCGCGGTTCTCATCGTGGACACCCGCCGCCGCGAGGACCTTGCGTCCCCGGCGGTGTTTTTGCGTTACGCCGATACCCAAAGCCGTAAGATTACACACGATATTCATAGGAACGAACGTTGGTCGGAAGACCATCCAAGACTAAAATGGTAATGCAGTGATTATTCACCTATGACCTTCCATCGGCCGGCGTTGCATGATGAATGAGCCGTCCCTGCAAAATCGGCCGTGCGTTCTCGGGAGGTGATGCTGGCAAGCGCAAGTGGATCTCGCGCGTTCGTAATACAGCATCTACAAACGAGGAGGAATGAATTAATGTCGATCGTTATGCAATCTTGGAAGAAGAGGCTGGCCGTCGTTATCGTCATGTCCCTGCTCCTGGCTACCGCTCAGTTGTCCGTCTTGAACAAGGCTTCGGCTTCGACCAATCTGATCCTCGGCTGCTGCGTATGGGCCAGCAGCGGCGCGAATCCGATCAACACGGTGGACGGCGTGCAGAATACGTTCTGGCAGTCCGCCGATGCGACGGGTTGGATCACGGCCGATCTCGGCAGCGAGAAGGCGGTCAATCAGATCGTCATCAAGGCGCCCGCCTACGGGTATTGGGTGCAAGGGGTGAAGATCTCGACCAGCAATTCGACGGACGACGGCAGCTTCGTGACGCAATCCAACGCGACCTACGGCTTCTACTCCGCCAACGGATATACGAACACGATTAACTTGCCGGCGACCGTCAATACGCGCTATGTGAGGGTACAGGTGACCGCGGTGAGCACTTGGACGGCCATCGGCTCGCTTGAAATTTACGGGCCGTGAATAGATACGGGCATTAGCAGATGAATACGTAACGAAGCTTCGTAAGCGCATCGCAGGCCGGAATCCCTTGCTCAGGGATTCCGGCCTGTTTCTTCATTCATGAAGGTCTGCCGGGACATGGCGAAAGATGTAGATTATTGTATGAATTTGAATTGAATATAAGCGATGATTTCAGTATAGTTATCAATGTATTTGCTTACCTATTATCCCCTTGAATGTAATTATCTGAAGATTGGGCGGGTGCGGAATGGTTAACCAACGCGGGATAGCGGCAGCAGTTATTCTATCTATTATTACTTGCGGAATTTATGCGATCTACTGGTTCATCGTCTTGACGAACGACGTAGGCCGTCTCAGCAACGACCGCGACTTCACGGGCGGCAAGAACTTCTTGCTCTGCATCGTGACGTGCGGAATTTGGAGCTTCATCTGGGCTTATCAGGTCGGCAAGCATGTTGCGGAAGCGCAACGCCAGCGGGGTCTGATGTCGGCGGACAATTCGGTGCTCTACATCGTCTTGACGTTCTTCGGACTCGGCATCGTCGTCTATGCACTGGTGCAGTCGGATGTTAATAGGCTCGCTTAGTACGCGGCGGATCGCGAAGGCGCCGAAGCTCGTTTGGGGGGCAGTTGCCGGCCTTGCGGGGCTCGTGTACTTGAAAGCATGGCTGCCCGCTACCGGAATCGGCATTCCTTGCGTCTTCCACGAATTAACCGGGCTCTATTGCCCGGGATGCGGAATGACGCGGGCCGCGCAGGCGTTGCTGCGGCTGGACGTCGTTCAAGCGTGCCAGCATAACGCGCTGCTGCTCGTCCTTCCTCCGCTAGCTCTTATCTACTTCTGGTGCGGGAAGAAGCGCTGGATACGATCCCGCCAGACGCTAATCGTCTCGATGCTGCTGATAACGGTCGCATTCGGCTTGTCGCGTAATTTCCCCGCGATGGAGTGGCTTGCGCCGAATTAAGACAAGGGAGTTCGCCCGATAATAGCGGCGAGCTCCCTTGTCTTGTCGTTGCTCGTCGCTTTACAGGTCTCTTTATGTGCCCTATAATTGATAATCATTCTCAATTATAAGAACTGAGGGATAACGATGTCGAGTGTTGCCACGCATACGTTCGGCGACAGCCGCTATATCCGCACCGCCGACGGGCGCCGGTTGCATTACATGGAGAAGGGCGAGGGGGACGTAACCGTCGTATTCGAATCCGGTATGGGCTTCTCCCGCTCGACCTGGGGCTTGGTGCAACCGCTCGTCGCCTCGCATGCTCGCGCCGTCGTCTACGATCGGGCGGGGACGGGTAGAAGCGAGCCGGATCCGGAGTCAAGGACGCTTGAGAGAATCGCCGACGATCTGAACGGCTTGTTGACCGAGCTCGGCCCGGGTCCGTTCATTCTCGTCGGACATAGCTGGGGAGGGCCGATCGTCCGGACCGCGGCGGCGCTCGATCCGACGCGCATTCGCGGACTCGTGCTGGTCGATCCGTCGGACGAGCATTGCGAGTTGTACTTCGCGGAAGCTTCGCTTAAGCATTTTGCCAGAATGAATAAGTTGATCCCGCTCTTAGCCAGACTCGGTCTCTATCGCCTGATGGGCAGCGTTCCCGGACGCGTTCAACCGCCGGACGTCTATAGCGATCATCGTCGCGAGGACTTCACCGTGCAAGCGGCGAAGGCGATGGTCGCGGAAGGTCTACCTTTCGTCGCGGAGCTGCAGGCTTTGCGAGACCGGGCCATTCCGCTCGGCGAGACGGAAGTCGCCCTGATATCCGGGACTCACGTCTCGCGGATGGAGCGGAAGATCCGGCCGGCGCTTCATGAAGCGCATCGGAAGACGGTCGCCGCGCTGCCTGCGGGACGGTTGATCGAAGCGACCCGGTCGGGACACATGATTAACTACTCCGAGCCGGGGTTGATCGCGGACGAGATTAAGCGCATGATCGATTCATATATGCACTCTTCTATTCTAGCAACATAGCTTCGTTAGTATCATTCCCTCTCTTATCGTCAATAACTAGACGATGAGAACATTGCGAGGGGGAGAGCGGCATGCACGCGATGTGGAAAGGCACGATACAGATCGCCAAGATTCAAATCCCGGTTAAGCTGTACGCGGCGACGGAAGACAAGGAGCTCTCGCTGAAGCAGACTCATGCGGATTGCGGAGGTTCCATCTCGCATTTGAAGCACTGCCAAGCGTGCGATACGAAGGTGGAACCGGAACACATTCGCAAGGTGTACGATCTTGGCGGCGGCAACGTCGTAGAACTGACCGAAGAGGAACTGAAGGGAATTACGCCAGCGGCGTCCAAGACGATGATCGTCGAACAATTCGTGGGCGAAGCGGAGATCGACCGGATCCGGATGAAGAAGCATTACTACCTGGGGACGGACGAGGTGGGAGCGGAGGCGTTCCGGTTGTTCCATGCAAGCTTGTCTCAATCGGGCAAGCTCGGCATCGGCTACGTTACGCTTCGTTCCGTCCAGAGCTTGGCCGCGATCTGGCCGACGGCGGACGGCTTGGTTCTGTCGACGATGCTGTATGAGGACGAGATACGCGCGATGAATAAGGCGGAGGTGCCGTTGCACACGGCGTCGAGGCCGATATCGGAGGCGCACTTGTTCGTCTTCAACCAATTGATACAAGCGATGACCGCCAAGTACGAGGGAGCCAAGTACGAGAATCGATACGATAACGCGCTGCGGGCGCTCATCGACCGCAAGATCACGAAGCTCGCGCCGAGAGCCCGAGCAGCCGAAGATCATCCGGCTTTGCAATGGAATACGGGGCTGGAGGATTTGTTGTCGTCTTTATCGACCAGTCTGGATTACATCCAAGAGGGCGACGCGTTCGCGCAGCCGGACGTCGACCGAATGCATTGACGAGAAAGAGTCGAGGGGGGTCCCCTCGGCTCTTTATTGTATTGGCCGAATAGCCCAAAAGAAATGTTGGGTATAGTAATGGCTGTCGTAAAAACTCGGCGATATCCCAATGGAAGGTGGCTTGTTGAATGGAAGGAAGCAATGGCTCCCGTCGGCAACGGGGGAGGATCTCGAGGACGGCGGCCAAGATTCTCGGATCGGCAATATTAGCCGTATCCCTCATGGTTTGCCTGCCGAATGTAAGCTCCGCGGTCGGCAAGGGAGCGCGCGGTCCGGACGTATACGTCATACAAGGGATGCTCAAGTCGATCGGAAGCTACGCGGGAATGATAGACGGGCACTATAACGCGTTGACGGTAAAAGGCGTTAAGCATTATCAGAAGAAGCATGGCCTTCCGGTAACCGGCGCCGTGGATAATCGGACGCTGCAATCGATGGTCTATTCGTACTACAGCGTGAAGAGCGGTTCGCAAATGCGCGGTAAAAGCAGAGGCAACGGCCGCGGTCACGGCGGCGGCATGGGCGGTGGCGCAGGCGGCGGTGCCGGTGGTGGCGCAGGCGGCGGTGCTGGCGGCGGCGCAGGCGGTGGTGCTGGCGGTGGTGCAGGTGGCGGCGCAGGCGGAGGTGCTGGCGGCGGCACGGGCAGCGACCAAGGCAACGGGATTACCGGCGGCGAAGACGAAGGCCAAGGCGGCGGTCAAGGCGCGGGCCGGGAAGAGAACGAGCGCAAACAGGAACGCGTGAGAATCGAGGACAAGGGTAAGGTCGAAGAGAAGGGTAAGGTCGAAGAGAAAGTCGAAGATAAAGGCAATGTCCAAGACAAGGGTAAGATCGAAGAGAAAGTCGAAGATAAAGGCAATGTCGAGAACAAAGGCAACGGATTCGGCAAGGATCAAGGCCAAGGCAGCAAAGAAAACGATAGCGCGGATTAACCGTCGAAAGACACCGCTCCTCGGGAGCGGTGTCTTTCCGTTGCGGATTATTTCCGGGCTTTGATCAAGCCGTGGATGCCGTCCCAAGCCATGGCGACCGAGGTAAACGCCGCGAGCACGTACGTACCCGTCTCCCAGCCGTTCTTGAAGGCGTCGAGGTCGGCTTCCACCTCCGTCGCGAACGTCGAGATGAAGATATCGGAGAATATGGCCGAATTCAATAAGAAGGCGCAGACGAACGCGATGTTGCAGACGTTGAACAGAAGATTCAGCCATGCGAGATGCGCGGTCCACTTCTGCTGGATCAGCTTGAGCGTCGCGAGAACGACGCTGAACGCCGTCAACGCAAGCAGGAACGGCACGTACGGGCGAAGCTCCGATTCGTTGAACACCGGGACGACGCTCCAATCGCCGTTCACGTTCGAATACCAGCCGAGCAGCTCCGGATAGAAGCTGATCGCGATGCCGAAGACGATGCCCACGACGATGGAGAAGATCGACTCGCTCTTAGCGATGGAACGGGGATGGGAAGCGGGAGCTTCGTTCAAGTCCTTGATCGTCCACGGCTTGCCCGTATACGGCCATTGAGAGTACTTTTTGTCTGCCCGCTCCAAGAGAGCGAAGATGAGCGTCACGCCGCCGAACACCGGGAGGACGGCTTGGAACGCCATGACGATCGATTCGACGAGCACGCGGACGAGCAGCTCGAACGGTCCGTCCCCTTGGGCATCCGTAAGCACGCTTACGAACGCCGCGACCGGGATGGCGAGCCCCGCGATGATCGAGACGATCTTCAGCACGTAAATATAATTGCCGTATAATCCGGGACTGATCACATATCGTTTGTTCTCGCGATATTGTTCCGCCATTTCGGCCGGATTGCCTAGCGACAGCAATACGCGATGAACGTCGGCTTCTTCGCAAGGCTCGGGCAGCATGTCATCGATATTCGACCGAAGCTCGCGCTCCACCTCCGCTCTCGACTTCTCCGGCAACCGCTTAATGACCGCGTACACGTAACGATCAATGACTTCCATCTTCTTCGCCTCCTAATAGTCGATCGATCTGGCGCGTCATGCCCCGCCAGTTGTCGCTCAGCTTCTCGAAGATCTGCGTGCCGGTCGCGCTAAGCGTATAGTACTTCCTCGGTCGGCTCTCCGCCGTATCCCAGTCGCTCGTCAGCATGCCTTGCTTCTCTAGCCGCCTCAAGAGCGGATACAGCGTACCGGCCTCGATGTCGACGTTCTTGTCGACCAAGTCCTGGAGAAGGGAGTAGCCGTACTTGGGCGTTCGCAATTGGCTGAGGACGGCCAGCGTGAGCGTGCCTCGTTTCAATTCCACTTCGAACGCGGATAACAGTTCCTCGAACTGGGACATTATGGTCACCTCTTACTCACAATATAATGTACGTCATACACTAATGTCAATCATACATTAAATTTATATTCACAATAATATGAAAACGATCAGTGTCCATCAATAAGAGAGGCCGACACTCCCTACGGGGAGTACCGGCCTTCCATGCTTGGCTGTCGGCGAACTCGTTATTTCGACAGACGGTCACGGTTAGAAGCGATTCCATAGCAACTCATACATTCAACAGTTTCCAATCGATGTCTTTTTTGTGAGAATGACTGTAGATAATCGGCGAGGGGAGCGGAGATATCGATGAACGCCAGTCCGGGTGCAAGGATGGAGGATATCGTAACGGCGGTACTCGGAATACGGAATTCCGGAGACCGGGAGAAGATCTGCTCATTCCTGGAGAAGCTTAACTTCGTCATTCATGTCTCGACCGGCTCCTTGACTCGTTACCATACGGCTTGCGAGACGTATGGTCCGGATGTCGTGATCGTCGATGCGTACTTCGACCGCTTCAACGAGCGGGTCGCGAAGGTTCGTTACGATCGCGAATGCGCGTACGAGAGCTTCATCTACGATATCTTGGACGCCAAACATCGGATGAACGTCCTGAAGGTCGAGTCGCTCTGCAGAATAGGGATCATGGATACGCCGCTCTTGATCGCCATTAAGCAAGAGAACCGCAAAGCGGTGCTCGTTAACGAATATTGCATCGTCTGCATCGAGAAGACGGGGCCGAGGTTATCCCGGATTCGCATGTACGACGGCAAGGTCATCGAGACGCGAATGCCGCTTCTCGAGCTTAAGCAGAAGAGCGGCGGACTCATGCTCTATGCTACGCAGAGTCATCTTATCAATAGGCGATACGTGGACAGAATCGTCCCCGATCCGTTCGTCGCGGGCAACTTCATGATTCATCTCCGGCAATGCGATCAAGCGATTCCTCTATCGAGAAAATATTATAAATCCTTCGTGGAGCATTCCTACGCGAAGTTGCCGAATTAGTCGGGATCGGCCGTGGACCGCGCAAGGTCGTATTCTTCGGCTAATTCGGTCAGCAATCCGCGCATCTCTTCGTCCGGGCCCTCAAGTAGCGGTTCCATCAAGCTCTCGGACAAGACGTACAACTCGTCGCTCAGCGACAAGTCGCGCATATTCCCGATCTCGGACAAGACGACTCGTTCCTCGCTCGTTCTCTCGGTACGGGAGGAGGATAACGCGAGAGCGCCCAAGTTCGTCCCGATGTCCGCGTCCGCGTCTGCGGAGCGAACGATCTCCATGATGAATTTCAAGGCGGCGTCCGGATTGCCGCCGTTCTTCGGCATGCACAGCAAGCGGATTCCCGAAGCTGCGTTCACGTGGGTTCCGTCGGCGGAAGAAGGCAGTTCGACGAGTCCGAGCCGATCGCCGAGCGCTTGCTTGAACGTCGGATAGAACGTCGCGGATTCCAGGATCATGCCGACTTGGTTTTTCCCGAACGCCTGCTGGTAATCTTGAATGCCCAATACGGTTCCTCGCGAATCTGAATCCCAGTTCCATACCGGGGGAGAGATTCGACGCTCCGCGATCAAGCGCTTGGCCCATTGGAAGGCGTGAATCGTTGCGTCGCCGTTCAGGAAGCCTTCGGCCGAGTTATCGTTCCCGGGATCGACGAACATGCCGCCGAAGCTATAGATGAGCGGAGATAAGTAGTACGGATTATAGGGCAGCACGCTGCCGTAACACGGGGGCTCCGCATCGGCGCAGTTCGCGTCCATGATCCGCGCGGATAGCTCGGAATAGCCTTCCCACTGCCAAGAGCGATCGGGATACGCCAGATTGGCGTTATCGAACCATTGTTTATTGTAGTAAATCACGAAAGGGTCCGCGTAGAAGGGAATTCCGAATAATCCGTCTTCGCCGTTCGTCAGGTCGCGAAGCGAGGGGAAGACGTTGTTGGAGATGACGTCGTCCAGCTGCGGGAAGGCGCTCATCCCCGCGAGATACCCCTCCTCGTTGAAGAAACGGGCTTCTTCGAATGTCAACAACAGGACGTCCGAAGCATCGTTCTGCAGGAGGGACAGCAGCTCCGTTCGTCTGTTCTCGTATGCGGTATCGGGATTGCCGGCTCGTTCGATCGTCAGACCCGTCTTCTCCTCCAGCTCGGACAAGCTCTCGGCGATCGTCGCGAAGTCTCCGTACAGTCGAAGAGGTGCGTCCGACTCGGGCGGGGAATCGAACAGGGAGCAGGCGGAGCAACTGAATCCCATGCATAGAACGATCGTGATCGCGAGCAGATTTCTCAAGAAGCGGTCCACCTCCGGCAGTAACAAGCAGAGCGTCGAAGAGACCGCCTCTGTATTCGTTATATACGGCCGCGCCCGCGCTTTCCATGCCAACGGCATAGGTGGCTTCCGAGACGGCGTATGTGGCGATCCCTCTTCCCGCCATGCACCGGCAACAAGCCAAGAACGACCGGGCAAAGTTTAATATCGCCT
Organism: Cohnella sp. GCM10027633; assembly: GCF_042675445.1. Classification (NCBI taxonomy): domain Bacteria; kingdom Bacillati; phylum Bacillota; class Bacilli; order Caryophanales; family Paenibacillaceae; genus Cohnella; species Cohnella sp. GCM10027633. The sequence goes on from NZ_JBHTGV010000005.1 coordinate 274,872, forward strand.
CGCTACGGGAGCGGGGACCGGCATTGTAAGCTAGAGGTGAATCGCAGCATTACAGGATTATCCATTGAATCCTTGGGGAGGGATGTTCGGCAGGTCGAAGGGCAGCATGCGCAGGCATAAGGAGCGCAATCCGAATTCATAGGAGACAAGGAGGCAAGTTAATGGGCAAAAAGCGCTTAAGCGCGTTATTGTCGTGTTCGATGCTATTGTCGGTCTTATTCGGCTTCTCGTCTTACTCATCGGCGGCGGATCCCGTCGTCACGTCCGGCAACCCGATCATCACGAGTATGTTCACCGCCGATCCTTCGGCGCGCGTATGGAGCGACGGCCGGATTTACGTTTACGCGTCGCACGATATTTTCCCGTCGCAGGGCAGTAACCTGATGGATAAGTATCACGTCTTCTCGTCGGATAATATGGTCGACTGGGTGGACGAGGGAGAGATACTGCGCGCGGACGACGTGCCGTGGGGACGGCCGGAGGGCGGCTTCATGTGGGCTCCCGACGCCGCGTATAAGAACGGGACGTACTACTTCTACTTCCCGCACCCGAGCGACACGAACTGGAACAACTCTTGGAAAATAGGCGTGGCGACGAGCAGCCAGCCGGATGCCGGCTTCACCGTTCAAGGCTATATCGGGGGACTGCCCGGCGGCAACCTGATCGATCCGAACGTGTTCCGAGACGACGACGGCTCGTACTATCTGTATGCCGGGGGCGGTGCCGTCAGTTACGGAGCCAAGCTTGGCGCGGACATGACGTCGATCGACGGGCCGCTTAAGCAGTTCACCGAGCTGTACGATTATCATGAGGCGCCATGGGTATTCAAGCGTAACGGCGTGTACTACATGACGTATGCGGACGGCAATCCGGGCGCGAACCGGATGCGTTACGCGACCAGCACCAACCCGCTCGGACCGTGGACGAACCGCGGCGTCCTGCTCGATTCGGTGGCGAACAGCGAGACGACGCACGGGTCGGTAGTGGAGTATAAGGGCAATTGGTATCTCTTCTACCATAACGCGAAAATCTCCGGCAACGGCACGCTGCGCAACACGAGCGTGGACCGGCTATACTTCAACCCGGACGGAACGATCCAGCAAGTCGTCCAGACGAACGACGGAGTCCCGGCGGTCGGACCGCGTTCGGCCGCGACCGAGGTCAAGTATTACGACTTGGTTAACGCGACTTACAGCGAATACACCCAGAAGACGGAGTACGCCATGACCGCCGGCAACGTGACGTTCGGCGGAGGGGCGACCCGGCCGGGGGCGAACATCGAGAACTTGCACGTTCAAGGCTCCTATATTCAGTTAACCGGCATTAACGGCGGAGCGGGCGGCAAGGCGCTCTTGACGGTGCACTACGCGACGAACGACGGCGGGCCGGCATTCAAGGTCGATTCGAGCGGCGATCCTTACGGCGACGGGTATTATCTGGGCTTGCCGAACACGGGAGGCTGGGGCAACTATACCGGCCAAGCGAAACGTCTCGTCGATCTGAACCCGGGCACGAACAACGTCATCAAGCTGAACGGCGGTAACGGCGGAGCTAACGTGTCCAAGGTGAGCGTGTCGCTCATCCCGTCCGGCGGCGGACAGGAGACGCAGTATCCCGTGAGCGGAAGCAACGTGACCGTCGGGGGAGGAGCGACCAAGGCGAGCGTGAGCATCGAGAACATGCATATCCCGGGCGCTTACTTCCAGGTGAGCGGCGTGAACGGCGGCACGGGCGGCCAGGCGCAAGTGACCGTCGTCTACGGCTCCGCGGACAGCCAGTCGACGTTCGGCGTAGTCGTCGGCAGCAACAACTACTCGCTGACATTGCCGGGAACGGGCGGCTGGAGCACGTATACCGGCAGCGTCAGCCGGCTCGTAACCCTCGCCGCGGGGACGAACAACGTCATTCGGTTCAACGGCGGCTCGGGCGGGGCGAACGTCACCCGCGTTATCGTGAAGCTTAATCCATAACGAACGCGGGAGCCCCGCGATTATGACAAGGCCGTCTCGTGCAACGATCGGGTTGCGCGCGGGCGGTCTTTTTAACGTCGGTTTGCGAGGCGCTGCGAACAGGTTACTGATTAGGTGGATGGCGTCTCTGCTCCTATCACCGACAATGAGAGATAATAGTTGCAATAGCACCCTTTTTACAGTATGATAAATGCAAATAGTTGCAATAACATCCTATCAAAGGGGGCGAGCGAGTTGAAAGAACGATGGAAGCCGGACAATACGAATGCCGCGGAATCGCACGGTCATTACATCTCGGCGATCTACCGCCATATGCAGATTCTGATCTCCGCCGAACTGGCGCCTTTCCGCATCGGCAGCGGTCAGTATATCTTCCTGATGGCGATCGCGTACGGGCAGCCCGTCACGCAGAAGGCGCTCAGCGAGCAACTGCTCATCGACAAGACGACTACAGCCAAAGCGATCGCGAAGCTGGAGGCGGAAGGGTACGTGCGGAGGGAAGCCGATCCGTCGGATAACCGGTACCAATTGCTGTACTTGACCGAAGCGGGAGGGGAAGTCGTGCCGAAGGTGCAGGAGGCGCTCGGGCGGGTCAAGAGCAAGACGCGCAAGGGCATATCCGACGAGGAATACGACGTATTGCTCGGATTGCTGCGGACCGTGCTCCGCAATGTGAGCGCAAGAGAGGAGTTGCCGGAATGATCGCGATGCCTTTCATCGTAGTGGACGACTGCAAAGAAGAAATTCGGTATTATCAAAGCGTGTTCGGCGGCGAGATCGAGATTTTGCGCAAGCAGGGAGACGAGGTGCTGAACGCGGATTTGCGCGTCGGCGGGGCTACCTTGAAGTTCGCGGATACGCGAGCGGCGAAGCCGGCCGCGAAGGGCGATTACGTCCGGGTGTTCCTGAAGATCGATACGGAGCCGCGGTTCCGGTCCGTCTACGAGTCGCTCGCAGCCGGCGGGACGATCCAGGCGGAAGCTTACGAGGCGCCGTTCGACGGCTTGCTCGCGATCGTGACCGATAGGAACGGCGTCTGCTGGGTGCTGTCTTATTACCGAAGCTGACGGTCCTCGGACGAGCCGAAGAACTCGCCCGCGAACGAGACGAAGGTCTTCACCAGCGCCAGCTCCCTCGATTCCTCCCGGTAGATCATCCACGATCTGCGGGTCAGCGCCTCGCCGTCTTGGCGAACGAGCGGGTACACATGAAGATCCGCGGCGTCCTCCAGAACGATGGACGGCACGATCGCGTATTCGATTCCCTTCTTCGCCATCCGCAACAACAGCTGCTTGCGGTCAGGCCAAGCGTAATCGCCGCGAATGAGCCCGACGTGGACCTCTTGCTTATAGACGTCGTGCACCAATTGCGAGCTCCAAGCGGTCGCGGCTTTCACCTCGACTTCGGGGGCGGTTTCTGGAGACGCCGTATCGGGAGACGGTCTCGTGCACCTTCGGGGCGGACGGCCGCATCGTCGTCGAATGTTCGGTGAACGTCTCTCAGACCCGGCGTGTCGAAGCTTCCTCCGGTCGCGGGGCGAATGCCGCGTTAGTCAAACAAGGGCCGCAAGGTTGCCGAATCGGCAATCTCGCGGCCCTTGCGGGCAGGATGGAGACGAATACATCTTATTGAACCTCGACGAGGAGCCGGTCCATGAATTGATGCAGCTGGTGAAGGATGAGCCCGTTCACCCGGTCGAGGTGCCGAACGCCTTCCTCATCCTGCAGCCAATCGCCCCTTACCATCGCGTTGTGTTTGAAGAAGAGCGCTCCGCCTTCCTCCAGCACGCCGAAGGCGCCGACGGGGAGCGTCAGATTGAGGGAGGCGCAGGCGCGCAGCAGCGCATCCTGTTTCTCCGGCGGCGTCCGGTCCCGCAGCACGGCGAACGACTGCAGCAGATAGACGCCTTCGTGAGCGGCTTCTTCCAAGCCGGGGACGAAGCTCATCTCCAGCAGCAGCGAATCGTCCTGGGAGCCGATCTCCTCGAATCGAATAAGCAACGACGCGTACGGGGCCGCTTCGTCCGGATCCGCCAACTTCGCGGGGATCCCGTGATCATGGTAGTGCTTAAGCAGCTTGCTTAGCACGGAATAGGCGAACGAGGATGTAGAATCGTTCATGTGGACGCTCCTCTAGGTGTGCAATTTTTTGGCGATCAGATCTTTGCCCGGCTTCTCCTTGGTCTTATCGATCTTCAGGCCGATGTTCTCGATAATCTGCATGCTCTCCTTGTCGTCGCCCTTGACGCCGCTGTCGAACAGCATGCCGGCCAAGTCGGTGACGAGCTGCGAATAGCATTGCCCCGTGTTGTTGAAGCCGTTCTTCTCGAGGAGCCCTTGCCGGATCTTGTCCCGTTCGATGCCTTTGTTAGCCGGCAACGCCGCCGCTTCGTCGACCTTGAGCGCCTTGTCGACGAATGCTTCCTTGCGTTTGTACTTCTTATAGAACTTCGCGATCGCGGCGACGCCGCCGAGAATGGCGCCGAGGGCGATAAGGATCGGTCCGGCGGGCGAAGCGGCTGCCGCGATCATGAGCGCGCCGCCGACGACCATCGCGGCGCCTTTGATCGCCGTCATGCCGCTCTTGGACTTGTTCATCTCCTGCGTCGACTTGCCGAGATTCGCCGCCATCAGCTGCTGCTTGGCGAGGTCGCCTTCGCTCGCGGCGAGCCGGTCCTCGACCTGGCCGAGCGCCTTGGCATTGCGCCTGCCTTCGAGATAGCCGGCGGCTCCGCTGACCATGTAGGCCGCGCCGCCCGCGACTCCGCCAATGCCGGCCGCCATCGTCGCGGCGCCGCTCGCGGCCATGCCGCCGGCCAAGCGCACGCTGTTGACCGTGCCGGCGGATACCCGCGCGAGATCGGAGAGACCGCCCGCGCCTTCGCCGACCGCTTGCTGTACTTTGCCCGTCGCGCTAAGCGACTCGTCGTAGTTCTGGGTCGCGTTGTAGACTTGCGAGATCGCGGCGACGCCGCCGAGCACGCCGGCTACCGGAGCTGCTCCGAGCGCCGTGCCCTTGGCACCGGCCGCGCCGAGCGCCTGGCTGATCGTGGCGGAGCCGGAGACGCCGCCGACGGCGCTGGACGTGCCGATCGCCGCGTAGTTGGCGTAATCGCGATCCTGGTCCGCATTGTAGTTGGTCGTATCGATCTTCTTCGCGTCGCGGCTCGCCGCGGAGAACTTGTCCCAGTCCACGGTCTTCGTGAAGATGCCGGTCAGCATCTTCTTCTGCACGAATTCGAGCGTGACGTTCGTCTTCGTACCGCACATCGCTTTGATCGCTTCCATCTTCTGTTCCGGCGTAAGGGCGTCGAAGAAGCCGAACAGGCCGGACTTCTTCTCGGAGGTAGCCCGCTCCTTGAACCAGTTATACACGGCGTTGTAGCTGCCCTTGCCCTGCAGATCGGCCGGAATCTTCGGCGTTTCGATCGCTCCGCCGCCTCCGGGCGCGGCGGCTGCCGGAGCGGCAGGCGCCGCGGATGCGGGTCCCGCAGGTGCCGTCGAGGCAGGATCGGCGGCAGGAGCCGGAGCTGGAGCGGGCGCTGCCGGATCGACCGCGGCAGGCGCCGCCGGATCCGCGGAAGCGGGCGCTGCCGGAGCCGCAGCAGCCGAAGCAGGCGCGGCCGCCGGAGCGGCGGAAGAGCCGCTAGACCCGTACAGATTGCCCGGCCGCATCGGCATCGTCGGCTGAGCGATCCGCGGAAGGGGAGCCGCAGGTGCCGGAGCAGCCGCTGCTGCGGGAGCAGGCGCTGCCGCGGGAGCAGGCGCCGCGGATGCGGCGGAAGCTGGCGAGGCCTCAAGCGGATCGGCTGCGCCGGGATCCGCGACCGGCGATTCCGGCGCGGCAGGGTCTGAAGCCGAAGGCTCGGCTGCCGCGGGCTCCGCCGCTGCCGGGGCCGCGCTCGCAGGCGCGGCGGGAGCCGCCGAGCTCGAAGCCGCTTCCGCCGCCGCGGACTCCGCGACCGGAGCTGCTTCCGGAGCAGCGGGAGCCGCCGGGTGAGCCGCGGCAGATACCGGATCCGCCGCAGCAGCAGATGCCGAATCCGCTGCGGCCGGCTCGGCCACTGCCGGCCCGGCCGTCGGAGCCGCCGCCGGAGTCGCCGGAGCGGCTGCCGAACCGATAGACCCGTACAGATTGCCAGGCCGCATGGCCATCGGCGGTTGGGCGATCCGCGGCAAGGGAGCCGCCGCGCCGCCTCCGCCTCCGAGCATGCCCAACACCGCCTGATTGCCGGTGGCGCGCTGCAGGTGGACCATCTGCGAAGGGGACAATTCCTGCGAGGGAGCGGCGAACGCCGCGCCGGGCGACGATTGAGGCGCGCTCGCCGCGGGCGATACGGTCGGCGTCGACGTAGCGGACTTGTTATTATTCGACTTATGTGCGGGAGCTGGCACCGGAACCTCTCCATTTCATGGCATTTTACTATAACCGTTCCATATATACAGGAATATCGTACCACAATCTCCCGACTTTTGTACCACTATTTCTACAAGTATAGACCAGGCTCGACATGGCGTTCTGGAACCGGCGCGAGCACGAAACGGCATCCCAATAATTTAGGGTTATATTAGGCCGCTTCGCTCCTGTATAATACGTTCTATCCCTCTGTTCGCCTGCCGCGCTTCCGGCGAATATCGCACGATAGGTCAGTAATTCCCACCATCGTATATTGTTGGTCTTCACGCAATATTTTACAATGCTAGAGAATTGACCCGGGAGAGCACGAGAACTTCGAGGATATATACGCGTTACTATTATTGTAAGCGCTCTATCGCGATCGGCCCATGCCGACGCTCGTTCCGGAGAGGAGAGACCGAATGAAACGAATTCCGATGATGCTGCAGCTGGCGCTTATTCTGTTCTGCGTCATGGCCATCCCGATGGCGATCCTGACCTGGTATAGCGGCGCGCAGATTCTGCAAAATTCGGAGAGCGCCATCGCGGAATCCTCCTTGGCGGGCCTGAACGCGAACCGCAAGCTGAACGAGAACGCGCTGAACAACCTGGCCCAGGACGCCGTGCGCATCTCCGCGACCAAGATTTACGACCGTATTCGCCCGTTCGAGACGTTCGAAGAGCTGAACGCCAAATACAGCAACGTCGTCAACGCGCAAGCCGTCCTGCAGGAGCTGCTGAACCTGAACCACCGGGTCAACGGCGTCTACTCGTCTTACTTCTACTTAAGCGAGTCGGATTACGTCGTCTCGACGGACAAAGGCATTACGACGCTCGAGAGATACGGGTCGATCGACTGGATCGACGAAGCGCTCATCGGCAGAAGGGGCATCGGCGGCGTATGGTTTCCGCGGCAATTATCGACCGGAGTGAACGTGCTGTCGTACGTGCTGCCGCTTAACCGATTATTGACGACGACGCGGGGCGTTCTCGTCGTTAACCTGCGAGAGAGCCAGATCGGCGAGTACCTGCGCACCTCGGAACCCGGCAAACACGGATACCTGCTGCTCGAGCCGGACGGTACGCTGATCTCCCACAACGACAAGAATCTGGTGCTTACGGACGGCAAACAGCTACCGTATATCCAAGACATACTTGCCGGCGCTTCCAAGGAAGGCTATGCGTTCCACGAACGAGACGGCGAGCGAATGATCTATACGTGGTCGAGATCGCCGCAGTTCCGTTGGTGGAACGTCAACATCTATTCCATGGACGAGCTGATGATGAAGTCTCACGGCTTGCAGCGCAACATCGTCCTGCTCACGATCATCATCATCGCCGCGGGCACCGTGCTGACCGTCTTCCTCGCGACGTGGCTGTCGAAGCCGGTGCGAGAGCTGGCCCGGTTAGTCCGCGCGCGCAGCAAGAATATGGTCGTCTCGAATAAGAACGAGCTCGTCTTCCTCGACGCGGCGTTCAGGCGCATACAGGATGAGGGCGAAGGGCTGTACAAGCTGTTGCAAGAGAGGGAGCAGGATACCCGCAGTCTCGCGATCCACCATCTGCTGCAGGGCGAAGTAACGAAGCAAATCGCGGAGTTGTTCCCGTTGCCCGATTACCGCGTCGCCGTCGTCTCGATCGACGGATACAGGCGGTACGTGGGCAAGACGAATCCGGAAACTCGCAATTACCACCGGTATCTGTTCGTCTCGAACAGCGAGGGCAAGTTCCCGGATGGCATGCAGGTCCGATGCGTCTACCAGGGCGAAGGCTGCTTCGCGATCGTCATCAACTACGGACCGTCCGAGCAGGACGAAGACGGCTCGGAGCGGATCGGCGGCGCTCTCGCCGCGATTCGCGACGATGCGGCGGAGCTGTTCGGCCACTCGGTGACGATCGGCGTCAGCGGCAAGGCGGACGATAGCGCGGCCGTCTCCGATCGGGCGGTCGAAGCGATGGACGCCATCAAGCATCGCATGATCGAAGGCGGAGGCGGCATCACCTACTGGCGGCCGGAAGCCGAACCGCCTTCGAAGTACGTGTATCCGGCCAACAGCGAGCGCCGCATTCTGAACTTCTTGGATCGCGGCGACCAGGACAGCCTCATGAAAGAGCTGGAGCAGATCCGAAGCGAGATCCGGTCCGCAGAATCGATCTCGTACGATAATATTCTGTTCATCTATCACCAATTGGTCGGCGTCGCGATCAAGCACCTGAGAGAGAACAACATCAGCACTTCGCGCATCTTCGGCGGGCGGGGCAATATCTACTCCGCGATCGCTTCCTTCGACACGCTGGACGAGCTGGAGGAATACTTGCGCGGCTTCTTCGCGGAGATCGCCCAGCATCTCGCGCGCAAGCCGGGCGAGGCGAATCACGGAGAACGGATCATCCGCTACCTGGAGGAGCACTTCCGCGAAGAGATCGTGTTCGAGGACATGGCGAAGGAGATCGGCATCAGCTATTCCTACATGCGCAAGATCGTGTTCGAGCTGACCGGCAAGAGCCTGATCGACTACACGAACCAGCTGCGAATCGACAAGGCGAAGAAATTGCTGCTGGAATCCGATCTGACGATGACCCAGATCGCGTCCGAGGTCGGCTACTACAATATCCAGAGCTTCAACCGGTTTTTCCGCAAGTACGAGGGCATGCCTCCGAGCGGCTACCGCGCGCTCAAGAACGGGACGCCGGATCGCGAAGCGGAAGACGAATAAGCAAGACGCTTAGGAGCCGCTTTCCCGGTCCGATATCCGACCGATGAAAGCGGCTTCATTTTTTGCTCATGCCGATCATTTTTGATTATCGCCAGCACCATAATCGCCCGAGAACCGCGTAACGGCGCGGGTTAATCAAAAATGATCGCGTCTATCAATACTCACGATTTACGCTGGCGATGTAAGCGGTTTATGATGCAGTCACACCCCGCCAAGGTCAGACGCCAACGACGGCCGACCAAGGGAGCCCGATTCCAGAGGAGGTGAAAACCATGAAGATTGAAAGCGCTTCAGCCATTCGTGAAACCGCTTTAAAGAACAACCTAATACCGGGTAACCGAGGGGGAGCCAACTTCCTCCGGCGGGATTGGCAGCTCTATCTGATGCTGATGCTTCCGTTAGCCTTCGTCTTGGTTTTCAAGTACGGACCGATGAGCGGTCTCGTGCTCGCGTTCAAAGACTACAAGATCGCCAAAGGGTTCTGGGGGAGCGATTGGGTCGGCTTCCAAGTGTTCCAAGAGATTTTCGACAGACCCGACTTCCTAAGAGCGGTGCGCAACACGCTCATGCTGAACAGCTTGGATCTCATCTTCAGCTTCACGGCGCCGATCTTGCTCGCGCTGCTGCTGAACGAGATCAAGAGCGTCAGATTCAAGCGCGTTAACCAGACGGTCCTGTATCTCCCGCACTTCCTCTCGTGGGTCATCATCGGCGCGATCGCTTACCAGCTTCTTAGCGAAGGCAACGGCGCGGTCAACAACTTGATCGAGATGATGGGCGGACAACGAATCCCATTCCTGCAGGACGATGCGAATTGGCTGATCACGTACTTGGCTATCGGAGTCTGGCAGAGCATGGGATGGGGCACGATCATCTATCTCGCTTCCATCAGCAGCATTAACCCGGATTTGTACGAGGCGGCTACCGTGGACGGGGCCGGACGCTGGCGCAAAGTATGGAACGTCACGCTGCCCTCCATTCGCCCCACGATCGTCACCTTGCTAATTCTGAACCTGGGAAGAGTCATGGAAGGCTCGTTCGAACGCGTCTATGCGCTGGCGAACAAGGCGACTACCGAGTATACGACCACGATTCCGGTTCTCGTCTATCGCTGGGGGATCGAGAGCGGCAACTTCAGCAGGGCGACGGCGCTCGGACTATTCCAAGCCGTCATCGGACTTGTGCTCGTAATCGCAGCCGACCGCATTGCCAAGAAGCTCGGCGATGACGGGCTGATCTAGAAAGGAGGCGTACGCATGAGAACATCCGCCGGCACCATTGCCGTAAGCGGCAGGAAACGATTCGACATCTGGGATGTGCTGATCCGCCTCTCTCTGATCGCCACCTCGCTGGCTTGCTTGCTGCCGTTCGTGCACGTTCTGTCCAAGTCGTTCAGCGAGGACGCCTACGTCATCGCGAACAAGGTGTTCATCTGGCCGAAAGGCTTCACGATCGAGGCGTACAAGAAAATTTTCGCCGACGATAGCATCATTCAATCCCTGTACGTATCGATCATCTCGACGGCGCTGTTCACGGCGCTGGGCCTTCTCGTCACGATCTTCGCGGCGTATCCGCTATCGCGGAAGCAGTTCAGGGGTCGCACGCTGTTCACGATCATCTTCACCTTCACGTTATACTTCCACGGCGGCATTATTCCCGAGTACATGCTCGTGAACAACCTCGGCATGCTCGACACGTTATGGTCGATCATCCTGCCGCCGGCGTTCAGCGCGTTCAACTTCCTCATTATGAAGACCGCGCTTACGCATAGCATCCCGGTCAGCCTGGAGGAATCGGCACGCATCGACGGCGCCGGACACTTCCGGATTCTGACGAGCATCGTGCTTCCGTTGTCCAAACCGATCATCGCGACGCTGTCTCTCTTCTACGCGGTCGGTCGTTGGAATACGTACCAAGACGCTTTGTTCTACATCAAGCAGAACACCGATTTGCGCCCGCTGCAACTCAAGCTGTATTATCTGGTCATTCAGGCGAGCGAGAGCTTCCAGCTGGAAGCGACGCAAGTATCGCTCAGCAATCCCGAGGTGTTGAAGGCTTCATGCGTCGTCTTCGCGACGGTGCCGATTCTTCTCATCTACCCGTTCATCCAGAAGTACTTCGTGCAAGGAGCGCTCCTCGGAGCGGTCAAGGAGTAACCCAAATTCGATTAATCAGGGGGAACAACGCACATGAGTAAAAAGAAAGTCATCACGTCGGCGCTGCTGACGGCAGTAATGGGAACGAGTCTTCTCGCAGGTTGTTCGAACGATAACAATAACGAAGCGTCGAGCAGCAGCCCTGCCGCATCGACGCCGGCAGCCAGCAGCTCGGCCAGCCCGAGCGAGAGCGCCGGCGGATTCGCGGACTACTCCAAGGGCTTCCCGGAGCGCGTAACGCTCGAGATCCCGGTATACGAGCGCGCGTTCGAAGGCTGGAACGTCACGGACAACTACTATACGCGTTGGGTGCAGAAGGAATTCGGCGACAAGTACAACATCGACGTGAAGTACGTTCCGATCACGCGCCAGAGCGAAGTGACGGACTACGAGCAGCTGCTCGCGTCCCATAAGGCGCCGGATATTATTTATCACTACGACATGCCCCAAGCGCTCGCTTACTATAGCGAGGAAGTCATGCAAGAGCTGAACTACGACGAGATCGCGAACTACGCGCCGACGTACTGGAAGAACATGAGCGCGACGATCGACCAATACGGCAAGGTCGACGGCAAGAACGCCTTCTTCTTCGCGGCTCGCCCGGCGGTCGACAACTTCACGACGCTCATCCGCCAAGACTGGGTTGAGAAGGTCGGCATGAAGGTCGAAGATCTGACGTCGCTCGAGAAGACGAACGAGATGCTCGCGAAGTGGAAGGAAGCCGGCCTCGGCGTCCTGGGCGGCGCGCTGACGCAGAACAACTACATCTTCAGCTACGGCTTCCGCGACTGGCCGATCGATCCGAAGCAGCGCGCCCTCTACTCCGACCTCGGCGTGGCGGACCTGACGAGCCCGGCGGGCGAGAAGTGGTTGCGCAACCTGAACGAACAAGTGAACAAAGGTCTCATCGACAAGGAATTCTACCTGCGCAACGACGACGCTAAGATCAAGGCCGAATTCGTCGCGGGCAAGACCGGCACGTACGGTCTGTACCTATCGAGCAACACCGACGTCATCGCCGCCACGCTGAAGAACCATCCGGAAGCCAAGTTCGCCGTATTGCCGCCGACCTCCGGCATTCCGGAAGGCAATAAGCCGCAACAGCGCGCTTACTGGCCGTTCGGCTTGATCATGGGCATCAACTACGAGTCGTCCGACATGGAACGCGCCGCGGTATGGATGTACCTCGAATGGCTGAGCCAGCCGGATAACCTGTTCTACATGCAGAACGGCGTAGAAGGCCAGAACTACACGCTGGACGCGGACGGTCTCCCTGTCAAGAATGCGGATTACAAAGGCGAGTCCGTCTTGTCGCAGAACAACAACAAAGACTATTCCGCGCTCGTCAGAGAAGGCGTGGAATTCCCGGATCCCGCGCTTACCCGCAAAGCGAACCTGCGCAACTGGTCGCCTGCAGGCTACGAATACTTGGCGGAAGATACGCTGAATTATTATGAACAAACCGCGGAATTCCGCACGCCGGACGCGCTATTCGGCGTCGTGCTCGAGAAGGTGAACGAGTACAAGGCGGATCTGAACTCCCTGTTCCAAGAGCTGTACGTGAAGGTCGCCCTGGCGAAGCCTGAAGATTTCGACAAGGCTTACGAGGAAGCGAAGAAGACGTACCTCGAGTCCGGTTACCAAGAGATTCTCGACGAGAAGCAAGCCGCGATCGACGCGGGTAAATTCAACTAATAGGTTACGAACAGCTTCCGGAGCCTCTGCCTTGCGCAGAGGCTTCGGATATAGATGGAGGAATCGAGATGAAAGCGAACGCGAACAAGGCCGAATTGCTTCGTATCGTCGATAACGTCGTCGAATACACGTTCGGAATGGACTTGACTTGGGATTGGCCGTGCGGCGTCGCCTACTACGGCATTAGCCGCGCGTTCGAGGTAACGGGAGAGAGGAAGTATCTCGACCGGATGGCCGCCTTCGCGGACGAATACGTCGAAGCGGGATTGCCGGCTGAATGGACGGTCAACACGTGCGCCATGGGTCACATGCTGGTTACCTTGTACGAGCAGACGGGGGAGCAGAAGTACCTCGATCTCATCATGAGCAAAGTCGATTACTTGGAGAATCGCGCGTTGCGCTTCGGCGACCGGGTGCTTCAGCATACGGTGTCGGCCAAGAACGATTTTCCCGAGCAGGCGTGGGCGGATACGCTGTTCATGGCGGGCTACTTCCTGCTGCGCGTCGGCGTGCTGCTGAAGGAGAAGCGGCTCGTCGACGACGCGCTGAACCAGTTCTTCTGGCATATCAATTACTTGCAGGACGAGGACGACAGCTTGTGGTACCACGGCTATAACCATATCGGCCAAGACCACATGTCGGGTATGTATTGGGCGCGCGCCAACGCTTGGGCGGCTTACACGATGTCCCGCGCGGCCGCCGGCGTGCCTGAAGGCTACTTATATCCGCCGATGATGCACATCTGGAGCGCCCTGCGCGACCAGCTCGCGGCGCTCAAGAAGCTGCAGCACGACGATGGCCTGTGGGGCACCGTGCTCGACTATCCGCAGGCGTACGGCGAAGTGTCCGCGACGGCGGGCATCGCGGCGGCGATGGTGACGCAGGGCAATCCGCTGCACGGGAAGTACGTGCAGAAGGCGCTGGACGGCGTCCTCGCGAACATCGCGCCGAACGGGCGCGTCATGAACGTCTCCGGCGGCACCGCCGTCATGAACGACATCGAAGGCTATCTGAGCATCGACAAGAAGTGGGCGCAAGGCTGGGGCCAAGGGTTGGCGCTCGCGTTCTTGACGGCGGTCATCGAACGCGTCGAGTTGGCGGAGCGGGATGGGGAATAAACGCATTGCATAAGGCGTAGGAGGGGCTGTTCCGATCTGGGACAGCCCCTTTCGCGCGAGGTGCGATGGTTTAGCGTTATGTGGTGGCACTATTTCGACTCGTGCGCGAGGTGGAATGGTTTAGCGTTATGTGACGGCGTTATTTCGACTCGTGCGCGAGGCGCGACGGTTTAGCGTTATGTGACGGCGTTAATTCGATTTGTGCGCAAGTTGCGATGGTTTAGCGTTATGTGATGGCGTTATTTCGACTCGTGCGCATATCGAAGCCTATCCTTATCGTCGCCTTGGTCATCCTCATCTTCATGTTCTTCTTTCTCCTCGTGAAACTCGACCGACGAGTGACCGGTTATGTGATCGAATGGCGCGTAATTGGCGGTAGGAAGTTCTCGCTTGCCTACGATCTTAATAACGATCATGCCTATCCAAGCAAGAATGGCGAGAAAAGAAAACAAAACGATACCGAAAAGCAAGTAAGCCATGGAAATATCCCCCATTCTATAGTTGTTAGGAATACGAACTGATGGATAACAAGGTTTCAGGGTGGCCCCCGTTTGCTCAATCGAATGCGAAGGAAGGAGAATCGATCGCGTTTGCCGAATTTTTAGAACATTAGGAATTCGGGAGGCGCGACATGGCAGTTCAAGAGCAGACGATCGTACAGGCTAATGGGAACAAGCTCATGGTGGCGAATCAAGAGATTCGAGTGGTCGCCAAGCTCGGGGAACCGCTCATTCTCGTCTTCGATAACGTGCTCGGCGACGAGGAGTGCGACGCGTTGATCGCGCTCGCGCAAGAGCGGACGCAGCGGGCGAAGATCGGCAAGTCCCATACCGTGAGCGACATACGCACGAGCAGCAGCATGTTCTTCGAGGAAAGCGAGAACGAGTTGATCGAGCGGATCGAGACGCGGGTAGCCGAGCTGATGAACGTGCCGGTCACGCACGCTGAGCCGCTGCAAATCCTGCATTACAAGCCCGGCGAACAGTACCAGCCCCATTACGACTATTTCACGTCCGGGAACGTCGTCAACAATCGCATCAGCACGCTCGTCATGTACTTGAACGACGTGGAGGAGGGCGGCGAGACGTATTTCCCGTCGATTGGCTTCTCGGTGACGCCGAAGAAGGGAAGCGCCGTCTACTTCGAATACTTCTACACGGATGACCGGCTGAACGAACTGACGCTGCATGCGGGCAATCCCGTCGCGGTCGGGGAGAAGTGGGTCGCGACCCAGTGGATGAGAAGGCAGCGGCACCGGTACTTGTAATAACAAGACGAAGCGGCAAGCGAAGACCGTGAATCGGGTCTTCGACCTGCCGCTTTCGTTATCTTAGGCGTCCGCCCGGCCGGGCAGCTCGACGGCGCCGTCCTTCTTCATCGCGCCATCGCCGTTCGCCAGCCTGCGCAACAGCTGGTTCACGTCCACGCCGGTCAAGGCGTTAACCGTCTCCGGCATCTTGGCCAGCAGGTCGGTCACGTAGCCGGTTACCTTGCCCGCGCCGCTGCCCGGACCGCTGCCGCCTCCGTCGACGATGACGATCTTCTCGGTCTTCGACAACGGCTCGGCGATCGCGCGCGCGATGTCCGGGAACTTCTGGATGATGAGCTCGACGACGGCCGCTTCGCCGTACTTGCGGAGCGCGTCCGCGATCTTGTCTTTCGCTTCGGCTTCGGCAAGACCCTTAAGCCGGATGACGTCCGCTTGGGCCGTACCTTCGGCCCTTTCCTTGTCCGCGTTCGCGTTACCGGCCAGCCGTACCGATTCGGCTTCGGCCTTCGCCTTCGCTTCGATCTGGTAGCGATCGGCTTCTGCCCGCTGCTCCTGCGCGAACCGCTCCGCTTCCGCCTGCTTCTTCACCGTCGCGACGAGCTCCTTCTCGCGGCGGTCGATTTCCTTCGCTTCGAGCTCGATCTGCTTCTCCCGCTCGATGACTTGAATTTGCATCTCCTCGGCTTTGACGGATTGCAGCGTCTTCGCTTCCTGCAGCTTATAGGCTTGGTCGGCCTCCGCCTTCTTCATATCCTGCTCCTGCTTGAAAGCCGCCTTCTTCACTTCCATCTGCTTATGCGACTCCGCGATGTTCGTCTCCGCGTTGAACTCGGCTTTCTTGCCTTCCTCCAGCGCCTTCGACTTCGCGATCTGTTCGTCGCGGTAGGCGTTCGCCTTGGCGATCTCCGCGTCGCGTTTGACGGAGGCGATCTGCGGTTGCCCGAGCGCTTCCAGATAGCCGTTCTTGTCGCGGACGTCGCGAATCGTGAAGGACACGATCTGCAGTCCCATCTTATTCAGGTCGCTCGCCGCGACCTCTTGAACGTTCTTGGCGAATTCGTCCCGGTTGCGGTACACGTCCTCGACGGTCATCGTGCCGAGAATCGCCCGCAGATGGCCTTCCATCGTCTGGGTCGCGATGCCCTTCAGCTCTTCCTCCGGCTTGCCGAGGAACTGCTCGGCCGCGGTCGAGATCGACTCCAGATCGCCTTTGATTTTAAGCTGCGCGACTCCTTCCACCATGACCGGCACGCCGTGCATCGTATATACTTCCGGCGTGTGGATCTCGATCGTCTGCACTTGCAGGGATAGGAAGGAAGAGCTCTGGATGACCGGCCATAGGAACGTGCCGCCGGCCTTGACGATCTTCATGCCTTCTCCGGTCAGCGCGCCCGTCACGATCATCGCCTCGTCGGCTTTGACGGTGCGGTAACGGGATGCGAATACGATGATTAGTAGAATGATAGCGATAACGATGCCGACCGGGATATAGATCGTAGCGTCCAGGGTCAATGGGATCTTCCTCTCTGTAATTGAATCGGGTAGTTAGATTTTCTCTACGACGAACGTGCCGGACTGCTCGCCGACGATGCGCACGTTCGCCCCTTGCTCGATCAAGGTGTCGCCGCGGGCTTTCGCGGGGGCGCTGTGGCGGGCGCCGGCTTGCTCGTATACGATCTCGCCGAAGCGCGCGGTTTCGATCGGCGTCACGACTTGGGCGGCGCGTCCGATCATCGTCTTCGCGGATTGCGCGGCGCCCTTCTGCGCCGCCTGAAGCGGGATGACGACGAGGAACATCATCGCGGAGGAGACGCCCAGCCCCGCGAGCAGCGCCACGCCCGCAACGGGAACCGCGCTCCATTCCGTGTTGTGCAGCAGCAGGTAGCCGATTCCGCCGAATACCGTTACGAACGTGGCGATTACCGTCGGCGATAAGTAAGGGAGATCGCCCGCGTGCGCTTCCACGCCGAACACGTCGCCGACGATGGTCGTTAGAACGGCGTAACCGACGCCGATTATGAACAACGTCATCATGAGAATTTCCAAGTTGCACCTCCCGTCTGCGTCGAGCTTTTCTCTTCAAGAGTATTACGCTGGAGAATTTGGAAAGTTCCTCCGGACAAGGTGTCGACAGGAAATGAATTTTATATTTAAGTATTTACTTAATTAAGTTATTGGTTTATAGTGGAGCCATGGACACTTTTGCAGCGATTGCCGACCCGAACAGACGCCATATCGTCGAACTTCTTGCCGAGGAGGGCTCGCTCTCCGCGACGGACATCTGCGGTCATTTTACGGTTAGTCCCCAAGCGGTTTCCCAACATCTGAAGGTGCTACGCGAGGCGCAGGTGGTAACGGTGGAGAAGAAGGCGCAGCAGCGCATCTATCGCTTGAACGAGCAGGCGATCGCCGAAGTCGAGGAGTGGGCGAAGCGGTACAGACAGCTATGGAGCAAGCGATTCGACAGACTCGACGACTTATTGAAAGCGCGGATGGAGCGAGGCCGTTCGCAATCCGAAGAAAAGGGTGAGTGAGATCATGGCGGTAGTAAACGAAACGAAAGTAACGGCGGAGCCGGGCAAGCAAGTCATTCTGATCGAGAGGGAGTTCGACGCGCCGCGCGAGCTCGTGTTCGAAGCGTTCACCGACGCGGAGCTGTTCGTCGAGTGGATGGGGCCGAACCGGCTCTCGATGGACCTGCAGATATTCGACGCCAGGGACGGAGGGGCGTGGAGATACGTCTCCAAGGATCCTAACGGCAACGGGGAGTACGCGTTCTGCGGCACGTTCCACGAAGTGACCGCCCCGGAGCGGATCGTGCAGACGTTCGAGTTCCTCGGCATGCCTCAGAGAGGGCACGTGACGCTGGAGACGGCCGTGTTCGAATCGCTACCGGGAGACCGGACGGTCGTGAAGATGGAGTCGGTGTTCCGCTCCGTGGCGGATCGCGACGGCATGCTGCAATCCGGCATGGAGGGCGGCATGAACGAATCGTTCGAACGATTGACGAAGCTGCTGGGGACGTTGAAGGCGAAGCAATAGCATAGCGATGACTGCGGGAACCTCTTCCCGGCTGCGGCCGGGAGAGGTTCTTTTCGTTTTTTCGCCAGTCTCGAAGCGACCTTTTCGCAAATATCATAGCCGCCGCGGTATCGATTGGCGAAAAGGATAGTACACGCCCCGCGCGCGCGCGTGCGATCATAGACGTATCCGCGAATGAAGGGAGGCGATATCGACCGTACGGCAGCGTTTGGCTTCTGACTCCATGGCGAGGCAAAGCAAGCGAACGAAACCACACGATCAAAGGAGATGAATGATGAAATGCGGGGAAACAGAATAACGGCAAGGCCCGGCAAGCGGTTGGCGGGTATTCTTCTGGCGGCCTCCATGCTGCTGCCGGTGATTCCGCTGCCGGCGGCATCCGCGGCGACGGTGAACGTCACGTCCTACGGGGCGAACGGCGGCGACTCCACGGACGACACGACGGCGATCAATAACGCCATCACGGCGGCAGCGGCGGGGGATACGGTATATTTTCCGTCCGGTACGTATCTGATCTCGGGTTCGCTCATCGCGAAGTCGAGCGTGAAGCTGATCGGCCAGAGCAAGACGACTTCGATCATCAAGTACGTCGGTTCGACGGACAACAACATGATCAACCTCAGCAACAAATCGAACGTCGAGATCGCCCAGCTGACGCTGGACGGCAACAGCAACAACCACGTTATCAGCGGCATCTGGGGAGAGCCTGGAGACAGCCACTACATCCACGACAACATCATTAAGGACATCACGAAGTCGGACGGCTTCGCCCCGTTCGGCATTCTCCTCTCGGCGACTTCCAACTCCATCATCTCGAACAACACGATCTCCAATATCGGCGTGAACTCCACATGGGGCGCGGGCATCCGGGCAGGATGGAACTCGAACAACACGCAAATTTTGAACAACACAATCTCCGAGACGGGACGCGGGGGCATCTTCGCGAGCGACGGCTGTAACGGCGTCGTCGTCAAGGGCAACACGATCACGGGCTCCGGCCGTCACGAGCACGGACTGAGCATCGAATTGCACACGAGCTGCAACTACTCGGTCATCGAAGACAACAACGTCGACCACTGGATCAGCGCGGTACGCTCCGAATACATCGCGGTGCGCCGCAATACGGTCCATACGACGGACGGCACGGTCCAAGGCATGGGGCTCGAGGTCATGGTCACGCACGGCGTCACGACCGATAACCTCGTCGACGGCGGCCAGCAGGTCGGCATCCAGCAGTCGCCGGGCACGGGCTACCAATACTGGGGCTACAACACGGTCCAGAACATCGTCATGTGGGGCATGCAGCTCCAGGGCGAAGGGACGGGCGAGACGGAGCAATATCAATACTTCTATAAGAACACGTTCAAGGACGGTCCGAATAACCATCCGGCCGCAGCCTATAACGGCTACCAAGGCAACGGCATCCGGATTCACGGCAATTCCCGGAACCTGACGTTCGACAGCAACAATATTATCAACAACGGACGCAAAGGCATCGAGATCACGACCGCTTCCGGCACCGATCGCCTGAGCTTCATTAACAACACGATCACGGGCAACGCCGGACCGTCCATCGACCAGTATCCTTCCTCCGCGGCGGATCTGGAATGGTCGGGCAATACCGTCAGCGGCAACGGCACGAACACGCAGCTGACGAGCCGCGGCTTCAGCGATCCGAAGCCCGTCGCGAACTTCACGTCGCCGCTGTCCGTGCAGCTCGGGCAGCCGATCACGTTCACGAACACGTCCACGGACAACGGCACGATCGTGGAAAATCTGTGGGATCTGGGCGCGGGTCCGCCGGTAACGGCGACGAGCCCGACGTACACGTACCAGACGCCGGGCAACTACCGCGTCACGCTCGTCGTGTGGGATAACGGCGGCCGCGCGAGCTTGAAGGAGCAGACGATCAACGTGTACGCCGGTCCGCCGGATACGCAAGCGCCGACGGCGCCGACGCTGACTTCTCCGTCCAAGTCAAACGTTACGGTCGACCTGAGCTGGTCCGGCGCGACCGATAACGTCGGCATCATCGGCTACGAAGTATACAGAGGCGGCACGCTTGCCGGCACGACGGCAGGCACGACGTTCACGGTATCCGGCCTAACGCCGAGCACGGCTTACAGCTTCACCGTCAAGGCGAAGGACGCGGCGGGCAATTTGTCCGCCAACAGCAATACGTTAAGCGTCACGACCGCGGCGGGCGATACGCAGGCTCCGACGGCTCCGACCGGCTTGGCCGTGACGGACGTATCGGACTTGACCGTCAGCCTCGCCTGGTCGCCGTCGACCGACAATATGGCGGTCACGGGCTACGACGTGTACAGCGGCTCCACGGTCGTCGGTTCGACGACGGGCGCCACGAACACGTTCGCGACGATCAACGGGCTGCAACCAAGCACGTCGTATACGTTCACGGTCAAGGCGAAGGACGCCTCCAACAACGTATCCGCGGCGAGCAACTCGGTCAGCGCGACGACCGATCCGCTCGCGAACTGGGTCAACTGCGCGGGCGAGAACCAGACGTGCACGTTCTCCGGAACGAAGGAAGTGCGCTTCGGCGCGAACGGCAGCTTCAATTACGGCTACTACACGAACTCCGTCGTCTGCTCGACGAACCAGTTCGGCGATCCGGCGCCGGGTTACTACAAGACTTGCGAAGTGAACCTCGCGGGCACCGGCGGCTCGGACACGACGGCACCTTCAGCGCCGGCTAACTTAAGCTCTCCTTCGAAGACGAGCACCAGCGTCAATCTGTCGTGGTCTTCCTCGACCGATAACGTCGGCGTCACGGGCTATGACGTGTACAACGGCTCGACGCTTGCCGGCACGACGGCGGGCACGACGTTCACGGTGTCCGGCCTGTCGCCGAACACGGCGTACAGCTTCACGGTCAAGGCGAAGGACGCCGCGGGCAACGCGTCCGCCGCGAGCGGCGCGCTCAGCGTGACGACGAACGCGGCCGCGGACACGACGGTGCCTTCCGCGCCGACGGGACTGTCCTCGCCGTCGAAGACGAGCACGAGCGTCAACCTGTCCTGGACCGCTTCCACGGACAACGTGGGCGTGACGGGCTACGAGATCTATAGAGGCGGTACGCTGGCGACGACGTCGACGGGTACTTCGGCGACGGTAAGCGGTCTGTCGCCGAGCACGACGTACAGCTTCACGGTCAAGGCGAAGGACGCCGCGGGCAACCTGTCCGCCGCGAGCTCCGCGCTTAGCGTCACCACGAACGCGGCGACCGACATGCAATCGCCGACGGCTCCGACCGGCTTGACGTCGCCGTCGAAGACGACGACCACGGTCAACTTGTCCTGGACGGCGTCGACGGACAACGTGGGCGTGACCGGTTACGACGTGTATAACGGTTCCGTGCTCGCGGGTACGACGACCGGCACGAGCTACACGGTGACGGGCTTGACGGAGAACACGTCTTACTCGTTCACCGTGAAGGCGAAGGACGCCGTCGGCAACGTCTCCGCGGCAAGCTCCGCGCTGAGCGTAACGACGAGCAGCTCTTCCGCGGCCAATTGGGTCAACTGCGCGGGCGAGAACAATACGTGTACGTTCAGCGGCACGAAGGAAGTCCGCTACGGAGCGAACGGATCTTACGCGTACGGAACGTTCACGAACTCCGTCTATTGCGGCAACAGCACCTTCGGCGATCCGATCCCGGGCACGTACAAGACTTGCGACGTGAATAACGGCGGCAGCGGCGGCTCGGATACCCAATCGCCGAGCGCTCCGACCAACCTCGCTTCGCCTTCGAAGTCCAGCACGAGCGTCAATCTGACGTGGACGGGGTCGACCGACAACGTCGGCGTGACCGGCTACAACGTCTATAACGGCACGACGCTTGTCGGCTCGCCGACCGGCACCTCGTATACGGTAAGCGGCCTGTCGCCGAGCACGGCGTATACGTTCACGGTCAAGGCGAAGGACGCGGCCGGCAACCTGTCCGCGGCGAGCGGTTCGTTGTCCGTCACGACGGATTCCGGCAGCACGGGCGGCGGCGCGGGCAGCGTCATCCGCGAGTACTGGACCGGCATATCGGGCACGTCGGTAGGCGACATTCCGACGGGTACATCCCCATCGGGAACGGCGACGCTGACCAGCCTGGAAGGACCGACGAACTGGGCGGACAACTACGGCGACCGCATTCGCGGTTACATTACGCCGACGACGAGCGGCACGTACACGTTCTACATCGCGGCGGACGACGCCTCCCAGCTGTGGCTGAGCACGAACAACAGCCCTTCGAACAAGGCGCAAATCGCGAGCACGTACGAGTACACGGGCGTGCGCGAATGGAACAAACACACGACCCAGCAATCGGGAGCCATTACGCTGACGGCGGGTCAACCGTACTACTTCGAGATTCTGCATAAGGAAGGCGGAGGCGGGGATAACCTCGCGGTCGGCTGGACCGGCCCGGGCATCTCGACGATAACCGTCATCGGCGGTTCTTACTTGAGCCAGTATTGATCGGAGTACGGACGCTATAGAGGAATCGAGGAACGGGGAGGGCCTGGAGGCCTTTCCCGTTTTTCGCGTGCTTGGCATGTTTACCGACTCCGACTCCGATATCGCTGCCGACACGCGCTCCCGCATGTCGATGCGGACACACAGGACGCTATTTCGGTAAAAACCCTGTTTTTCGATTTGGATGCGGACATGGCGGTCGCTATTCGGACTGAGGAGCCACTGATTGCTTGTTGGTATCGTGAATAGCGTTCGCTGTGTCCGCGCACGTTCAAGAATTGCGGATATTCGGCTTAATAAGGGCTGTAGTGTCCGCGGCTAAGCGCGAGAGGTTATGCGAGAGGCTGACGCCTAGGCAATGTCGTGCTATAATCTGGTAATTAATAAATTCGGAGGATGAACGATGAACATTCGATTGGAAGGCATAACCGTATTGGCAGACGACGTCGGCGCCTTGGCGGCGTTCTACCGGGACGTGCTTGGATTCAAGGCGGTCATCGAAGAAGATCACTACGCGGAATTCAAGAACGAAGGAATTCGTCTGGCGATCTGCGTGAGGTCGCTGATGGCGGACAATACGAACCGGCATCCGTCCTTCATGGAATCGCGGAAGGGACAAGCGTTCGAGCTGAACTTCGAGTGCGAATCCCCGGACGCCGTCCGGGAGCGGTTCGCGGCGTTCGTGGCCAAGGGAGCGGTGCCCATCGCGGAACCGCAGGAGATGTCCTGGGGGCATACGGCCGGATTTTTCGCCGATCCGGAGGGCAACATTCATTCGCTATTCGCGGTGAATCCGGCGGGGGAGCAAGCCTAACGAAACAGCCTGGAGCATATCGCTCCAGGCTGTCGTCTTCTATTGCAGTTGCTTCATTTTCTCGATAAACTCGTCTACCGCTTCATCGACCAGATACGGTCCGTAGTTCCATTTATCCCTGGAGACGTTGATGACGCGATTGTTCTTGACGGCCGGAATGGATTGGTACAGCGGCTCCTTGAACTTCTCCGTCAAGGAGGCCATCTCTTCGTCGGTCATCTGCGTGAAGAAGTAGTCGGCCGGTTGGGCGACGAACGCTTCCACGGACAGAGCGGTGCCTCCGTCCTTGAATTGCTTCAGACCCTCCGGCATCTGGAATCCGTAGTCCTTGAAGATCAGCTTGCCGAGCGTGCCGCCTTCGCCCCCCGATGCCATCGGCTTGTACAGCACGAGGTAGTAGCCGAACGGCGACGTCGCGATGCCGCTAATCTCGAGAGAGGCTCCTTTGCCGGCATGCAGCAGCTGACCTTGCGCATGCGCCGACCGAACGCCGTCCAGCGCAAGGCCGGCCGAGCCTTGAACGGCGAGCAGGAACGCGTTAGCTGGCAGCGTGTAGGGAGGGGGCACCGCCCCTTGCGACAGCTTGACGAGCCTGATATCGAGAAGCTTAATCGGTACCTTGTGCCAATCCACGCCAACACCTCGAGCCGCGATTTTATTACGATCATATCACTTACCGGCATTCATGTCGTCGCGATTCGACGTCTCGGTCCGCGGAGGCAGCGACAAGGGCCCGCGCCAGTGTAGGCGCGGGCCCGATTCATGACGAACATCGTCGTCGTTACACGGGAAGCATCTCGTCCAGCGTCTCCAACAGCTTGGCGACGATATCGTCGATATCTTCTTCCGATAGTCCGCCGTACGTCGGCAGGTTGAAGCCTTGCGAGGAGATTCGGTCGGCGACGGGATACCGATCGTTCGGTTGCCCGGCCTCGTAAGGAGGCAGCGCGTGCATCGGGTAGAAGAACGGCCGCGTCTCGACTCCCTTCTCGAACATCCGCCGCATGACGTCGTCCCTGAGCGCCGCGTCGGTGCCGCGAAGCACGACGCCGTACATCCAGTAAGCGTTGCGAGCCCACTCCATCTCGACGGGAAGCTGCAACCGCGGGTCGTTCTCCAGCTTGGAGGCATAGCGGTTCGCGATGCGGATCCTCTCTTCTACATGCCAGTCGATCCGTTCCATCTGCGCGAGCCCGATCGCGGCTTGGACGTTCGTCATGCGGTAGTTGTAGCCGACGACGGGAAACCAATACCTGCGGCGAGGATCTTGGCCTTGGCCCTTCAATTGCCGGATCGTGCCGGCCAATTCGTCGTTATCGGTCGTGACGAGCCCGCCTTCGCCGGTCGTGATCGTCTTGTTGCCGAACAGGCTGAAGGTGGCGCAATCGCCGATCGAGCCTACCGTCTTGCCTTTATAACGCGCGCCGATCGCCTCCGCGGCATCCTCGACGACGAAGAGTCCGTACTTGTCGGCGAGCTGCCTGATCGGATCCATATCCGCGGGGTGACCGTAGAGATGGACCGGAATAATGCCTTTGGTTCGCGGCGTAATGTATCGTTCGAGCAGGGAGGGATCCAAGTTCCAGGTGGCCGGCTCCGCGTCGACGAACACGGGCGTAGCCCCGCAATAAGCGACCGCGTTGGCGGTCGCGACGAACGTCAGCGTCGGGACGAGCACCTCGTCGCCTCTCCCCACGCCATGCGCCAGCAGCGCCAGATGAAGCGCCGTCGTGCCGTTGCTGCATGAGATCGCGTGCTTCGCGCCGCAAAAGTCGGCGAAAGCGCGTTCGAACTTCTCGATATAGCTCCCGTTGGACGAGATCCAGGTAGACTGCAAGCAGTCCATGACGTATTTCGCTTCGTTGCCGTCCAAACGGGGAATAGACATCGGATAAAATCGGTTCATCTCCAACCATCCTTCTGCTCCAGCGATTTGACCGCTCTCGCGGGCACGCCCATCGCGAGCGTATAAGCGGGAATATCGCGAACGACGACCGCGCCGGCTCCGATGACGGCTCCTTCCCCGATCGAGATCCCGTCGATGACTTTGGTCCCCGTCCCCAGGAAGGCGCCGTCTCCGATCGTCACGCCGCCGGAGATGTTGCATCCCGGCGCGATATGGCAGCACGCTCCGACTCTCCCGTCGTGATCGACGGACGCTCCGGTATTAATAATGGATAGTTCCCCTACGACGGTGTCGGGCTGCAAGATCGCGCCCGCCATGACCGCGGTTCCCTTGCCGACCGTGACGCGATCGGCGATATAAGCGAACGGACTGATCGCCGTAGCCAGCTCGAAGCCGTCCAAGACGGCTTGTCGGCCAAGCTTGCGGCGCAGCGCGTTATCCCCGATCGCCACGAAGGCGAACGGGATGCCTTGCCGTCGCAATTCGGGAAGCAGGCCGTCGTCTCCGAGCACGAGCAGAGGGCCGGACGGATGCGAGCCCCGAGCCGTGCAACCGACGATGTCGTAGCGGTGCTTCAGGCAATCCGCGGCTACTCTGGCGTGACCGCCCGCGCCGATAATGACGAGGCGCGCGTCGGAGTCTCCTTCGAGTCTCAAAGTCGATCCGCTCCTTCCGGCCAAGCGCAAGGCGATTTGATTACACTATCCATATTCATGCGCGCGGGGAAGCGGATGGATGTTCGTCCACCTCGCAAAAAATAGTCGTCCATACCGCGCCCATGGACGAACGCCGTGCCTAATCCGCGCCGTCGTAATACCCTAGGGAAGAGACTAACGAGGGGGAGGTGGGGGCTTGCATGAAGCGAGCGAGCAAGCGCGGACGGAATCCTAGACGCAAGCCGACCCGCGGAAGGAGAGGACCTCGCAGACGAAGGCCGAAGGCAGGCAACGTCCGGACGCGAAGGTTGCGGGGCAGGCGCGTCCGCAGGCTTCGAGGCAAGGGGTTGCGCAAGCTTCGGGGGAGACGCAGACGCAGATTGCGGAGAAATCGCGGTTGGCGGAATCGCCGAGCATCGCTTCCCCCGGCGGTCGTCGCGGGCACCGGCGAAAGAATCATTCATAAGCTTCACGCGCTCGTGCGGTTGCCGAACGATGCGTTCGTCGCGGCGTTGTATCAGCAAGTGCTTCATCGGCAGCCTAGCCAAGTCGAATTGAACGCCAGAATGCAGCAGTTATCGGCAAGAACGGCGAAGACGACGATCATATCGGAATTGATCGGCTGCGAGGAAGCCGTACGGAACTATAACCGGATGTCTCCCGAACCGATGCAGCCGCATGCCCGTACGATCGCGAACGTCATGCAGCAGATTCTGTTCGGAGCGGATCTCCTCTATATTTATGCTTTGTACTCGGAATTGTACGGCCGGGTTCCGGATACGAGCGGGCTGAACAGCACGCACGCGTTGCTGCGAGGCGGCATGCCTCGCCTGAGGCTGTTCGCGGAGCTGCTGTCGTCGAGCGAAGGGCAATCGTTGCTCGCGGCGGACTCGCCGCCGGTCGATCGTTCCGTATGGCGCGGCTCCGCCGTACGCGAGACGAGAAGCGCCGCCTCCGCCACCCGGGTTGGCATCTTCCTGATGTTCCCGGAAGGGGTCAGCTTGGACGGCGAAGGCATCGGCCGGTTCACGACGCATCTGGCCGACGGCTTGTTGTCGCGGTTCCCTAACCTGTTCATCCATGTCGCGATGACCGCGGACAGCGCGCACAACGCCGGAATCTTCGGGGCGGCGTACGAGCGGTTCCCCGGACGCGTCCATTTCCATACGACGGACAGCGTCGAGACGGCTAACCAGGACATCGGGGTCGACGTATGGATCGTTCCTTATATCGGGCTGCCGTTGGCGCTCGGCTTGAAGAAGCCGATCGTCGTCTGCCTGCACGATCTCGTTCATTGGCACTTCCCGCGCATGTATTACGATGCGGAGACGATTCGCTGCCATATGATGGACCGCTATATTCGCGACTTGGCCCATCGCGCGAGCGCCGTTATTTTCTCGTCGGAATTCATTCGTCGACATGAAGGACTGCGGATGCTCGGCCTTCCTCCGGAACGTACCCACGTGATTCGTCCGGCCGCGCCCGATGCCGGAGCGGGAATCGCCGACGAGCAGGCTTTCCGCGATAAGTATCGGTTGTACGAAGCTTACGTTACGTTCCCGACCGTACTGCGGCTGCATAAGAACGGCGACCGGCTGATCGAAGCTTACCTGCACTACCGGAGCACGCCGGAAGGGCAGGCGGACGGCCTGAATCTCGTGTTCACGGATACGCTCGAGCATGCCCGGCAGACCGAATCGATTCGCGCGGCGCTGGATCGTTGTCCGGAATCGATTCGGACCCAAATACGGTTCCTGGGAAGGATTCCGGGCGCGGATCTGCCGTCGCTCTACCGCTACGCGACGGGGACGGTCGTCCCGACGCTGTTCGAAGGAAGCTGTCCGTTCCCGATCCTCGAATCCCTTAACGTAGGGACGCCGGTCGCCGCCGGCCGGATCGGCGTCGTCGAAGAAGTAGCGACGAGCATGGAGCTGCTGCATCCGTTCGATCCGTATCAGGTATCCGATATCTCGCAGGCGATCGGCAAGCTGCGAAGAACCGACAAGGGGTGGGCTCAGGCTCAGCGTTCCTCCGTCGGAGGCGTGCTTAACCGAACTTGGGGAGACGTGGCCTCGGAATACGGGAACCTCATTCTACAGTTGGCCTAGCGCCGGCAATCGCCAGCAAGACGGGAGGGATAGGCGTGAAGCGACGCAGGAGAAGGAAGGCGGGAGTATCCCGCAAGCGATCGGCCCGCGGTCGGAAGCGGAGGGTATCCCTCAGGCGATCGACCCGCTCTCGGAGGCCGGGGCGCAAGCGGAGGCTGAAGCTTCGCCGCAACCATCGCAACGTTCGCGCGAGACGCAGAGCGCGGAGAGGTCGGGGGCGCGGGAGGAGAATAACGCGCAGGTCGGCCGGCGTCCGTCAGGGCGGCGCGCAGGGTACGAGATTGATCCAGAAGCTTCATGGCCTCATGCAAGCCGGAGGCGCTCCGTTCGTCGCGGCCCTGTACCGGCAAGTGCTGCACCGCGAACCGAATCCGGCCGAGCTTCAGAGAGGCGCGGGCCAGCTGGCGGCGGGCGTTCCGAAAGTCAGGGTGGCGGCCGAATTGATGGCCAGTCCGGCAGCGGAGCAAATGTATCGCGATCTGCCGACGAGGCCGATGGACAGACTTTCGCGAACGATCGCGAACGTCATGCAGCAGATCCTTCCCTCGCCCGAGCTCGCGTATATATACGCCATGTATGCGGAGCTGTTGAACCGTAATCCGAGCGCGCCCGAGATCGATGCGAGAATGGCAAGCCTGCGGCAAGGGCATCCGAGGCTGAAGATGCTGGAAGAGATGCTGCTGTCGCCCGAAGCCCAAGCGATGCTGAAGGCTGCAGCGCCGCCCGTCGATTCGTTCGCTCGTCCGTCGGTATACCGCGGGGATCTGCGAAGCGGGAGAGAGCCTCGGAGAATCGGGATATTCCTCATCTATACGGAAGCCGTGAGGCTCGACGGCGAAGGAATATCCAGATTCACGGTGAGCTTGGTGGAAGGGCTGCTGACGCTGAATCCCGGCTCGGTCATTCAAGTGGCGACCAATGTCGATAACGCGGAGAGCGTGCGCGGCTTGTTCGCGAGCGCGAACGAGCGATTCGGCGGACGCGTCGCCATTCATGTCACGAACAGCGTGGAGCAGATCAATCGGGACGTTCGCGTGGACGCGTGGATCGTTCCGTATGTCGGATTAATGCCGGCTCTCGGATTGGAGCAACCGTTCGTGCTGTGCCTGCACGATCTCGTTCACTGGCATTATCCGGACGTGTATTACAAGGAAGATCCGGCGCGCTGCCATATTCTCGACCGCTTCGCGTACGATTTGGCGCATCGGGCCGATGCGGTCACCTTCCTGTCCGACCATATTCGCCAGCATGAAGGGCTGCGGTTCCTCGGATTGGAAGCCCCGCGGACGCACGTCGTACGGCACGCGGCTCCCGACGCCCATATGGGAATCGTTCCGGAGCACGATTTTCGGCACAAATACGGGCTGCACGGCGAGTACGTCACGTTCCCGACCGTCCTGCGATTGCATAAGAACGGCGAGCGGCTGATCGAAGGCTTCGCTTTATACAAAAGCACGGAGGACGGTCAAGCAAGCGGCTTGCAGCTCGTGCTCACGGATACGCCGGACCGGATGCTCCAGAACGCGCCTATTCGCGGGTTGATCGAGAGCTGCCCGGATATTCGCTTCATCGGCCGCATACCGGGGCAGGATCTGCCCTCCCTCTATCGTTACGCAAGCGGGACGATCGTCCCGACGTTGTTCGAAGGGGGCTTCCCGCTGCCGATTCTGGAATCGCTCACGGTCGGCACGCCGGCGGCGGCCGCGCGAATCGGCGTCGTTCGCGAGGTGGTGCCCCATGCGGACATCCTATTCGGCTTCGATCCTCACGACGCGAACGACATCGCCCGCGCGATCGTTCAATTGCGCCAGCTCGGCAGACATCGGATTTCGTGGCAGAGGGATGCGGCGAGAGGCGTTCTTGCCCGTACGTGGATCGACGTGGCGCAGGACTTCGACAACATTATTCGGCAACTGTAAGGCATGGCCTCGGAACTTCCTCCACCTGCTGGGGGACGTTCCGGGGTTATTGACGTTAATGGCGTGTTAGAAAATGGAACCGGACCGCTATCGCGACGCATGAGAACGATTTAAGGTACAATGAGAGGACAGAAGATTCGAAGCAAGCGGGTGAACCTATCGTGCTAGTGATCGACAAGAACGAAGTGTCCGAATTGCTGTCCATGGAGGCATGCATCGGGCTGATGGAGACGGCGCTGCGGGACTTGTCCGCGGGACAAGCCGAGCAGCAATTGAGGTCCGTCGTTCCCGTAAGTCAAGCGGGCTTAATGGGGCTGATGCCGGCCTACTTGATCCGGCAAGAGCTTGTCGGCGCGAAGCTGATCAGCGTGTTTCCCGGCAATCACGCCAAGGGATTGCCCTCCCACCAAGGCGTCGTCGCGTTGTTCGACGCGACCGACGGCACGCTGAACGCGATCGTCGACGGACGCCGGCTGACGGCGATCCGCACGGCGGCGGTCAGCGCCGCGGCGACGAAGCTGTTGGCGCGGGCGGATGCGCGATCGCTCGCCTTGATCGGCACGGGAGAGCAGGCGCGAAGCCATCTCGAGGCGCTGCTTCTCGTGCGGCCGATCGAGCTTGTCCGGGCGTGGAGCCCGAATCGGGCGCACGCGGTGAGGTTCGCGAGCGAGATGGCGGCCAAGTACGCGGATATTCGGATCGAGGTCGCGGACACCGCCCGGGAAGCGGTCGCGGAAGCCGATATCGTCTGCACGCTGACGTCTTCGACGGCGCCGGTGCTGGAGGGTGGGTGGATCGCCGAAGGCGCCCATCTGAACGCGGTCGGCGCTTGCCGTCCCGCCGATCGGGAGCTCGCCACCGGCATCGTGCAGCGCGCGCGGCTATACGTCGATCGCCGGGAATCGGCCGAGGGCGAAGCGGGAGATTACTTGATCCCGCTTGCGGAAGGCGCGATCGGAGGCGACCATATCGTCGGGGAGCTCGGAGAGGCGCTGGCCGGTACGGTCCCCGGCAGAACGTCGGACGAGCAGATCACCTTGTTCAAGTCGCTCGGCCTTGCGGTCGAAGACTTGGCAGCGGCGGCTTACGTGTATGAAAGAGCGAAGGCGCTCGGCATAGGGACATCGATTGCAATATAGGAGCGTGGCATCATGAGCGAACATAACGAACGTTACGGATTATATGATTTTCGCCTGACGGCGGAGCAGGAGGAGAGAGCGCGCGGCATTCACGATCGCAGCATCGTCATCGACTTGTTGTTCCAAGGTCCGCTATCCCCAAGCGTCATTCCGGAAGAGATCTCGGAACGGATCAAGCGAGAATGCGAGCCGCTCAAGGATGATCCGATGGCGTATAGCGCGCTGCCGATGAAGCGGATTCGCGAGATGTCCGTCCGCGGAGAAATTCCGGCCTTCAAGGAAGAATGGTATCGTTCGGGCATTACGGCGGGCAACCGCGAGCTCGAGCTGTCGAGCACGGAAGGCATCATGACGAGCATGGGCGAGGCGCAGCAGCAGTTCGACGCCTTCGATTGGCTCGTCAAGGCGCTCGTGGCGGAGGATATCCGGAAGGCCAAGCGGCAAGGGCTGAAAGCAGGCATCGTCACCGCGCAAGACCCGACGGGACTCGGCAAGAACCTCGAGCTGCTCGAATCGCTTCACGCCTTCGGCCTTCGCGTGCTCCAGTTGACGTACAACAACCAGAACGCCATCGCCTCCGGCTGCATGGAGCTGTCGAACGGCGGCGTCTCCAACTACGGCATGACGTTCATCGCCAAGCTGAACGAGCTAGGCATCGTCGTCGACACGAGCCATTGCGGCAAGCAGACGACGCTCGACGCGTGCCGGCTGTCGAAGCAGCCCGTCATCGCTTCCCATACGGGCGTCGAAGCGATCTACCCGCATCGCCGCTGCAAGAGCGACGAAGAGCTGCAAGCGATCGCCGCTACCGGCGGCGTCATCGGCGTATTCGCGATGCCGTGGTTCGTGCACGAGGACCCGAACGCGACGACGATCGAGCACGTGCTCGACCATATCGACTATATCGTCAAGCTGGTCGGCGTCGACCATGTCGGCATCGGCACGGATTGGCCGATGAGCGACGTCGCCTGGTCGCTCGTCTACTTCAAGGAGCATATCGCGCCGAAGCTCGGCTTCGCGAAGGGAGACGGACCGTCGACGGAGACGGTTCGCGGACTGGAGCAATATGGACTGTTCATCAACTTTACCCGGGGCTTGGTATCGCGCGGCTACTCGGATGAAGACATCGGCAAGATCATCGGCGGCAACTGGCTGCGCGTATTCGAACAGGTATGGGGATAGGAGGCGCCTAGGATGACGATTTACAACTTGTACTGCGCAGGCGTCTTCGAGGGCCAGATTCGCTTCGCCGACGATAAGGTCATGCACGCCAAGGTGGACGCGCGCCGCCGGACGCTCATGCAGGAGAACGCGCTGGACGACAGGGCGAAGTACGCGCTCCAGCTCGCCAAGCTTCGCGAGGCGATGACGGCGTACCGGCGCGCGGCGTGGAGCGGAGACCGCGTCGCCGTGGACAACGGGGAGACGTATCATCGCCACGTGACGTATTCGGACGGCGGCCGGACCTCCCAAGTCTGGGCGAAGCGCGGAGACACGGCCGTGGACATCGTGACGTTGGACGGAGACGTTATCGCCTTCGTTTGCCCGAACCGCTACGGGATGGAGATCCTCGTTCGCGAAGGCTGCGAGAAGCTGACGCCGCTCATCGTCTACGACGATCCTTCGTTGTCGCAAGCCTCGTATGGGGTCAATGACCTTGGCACGTTCCTTGTGCCGATGCGCGACGGCGTAAGGTTGGCGACGGATGTCTACTTGCCGGAAGGCATTGCTCCGGGTACGCGCTTGCCGACGATCGTCGTCCGGACGTGCTACGACCGGAACTTGCGCAAGGAGGCGTTCCTGCGTTGGGCGTACAAAGGGTACGCGGTCGTTAATCAAGACGTGCGGGGGCGCGCGGATTCCGAGGGAGAGCTCGTCCCGTTCTACCACGAGCGGGAAGACGGCAGCGATACGATCGATTGGATTATCGCGCAACCTTGGTCGAACGGAGACGTCGGCATGTGGGGCGCCTCGTATCTGGGCTACGTCGTCATGGCGGCCGCGACGAGCGGTCATCCGAGCTTGAAAGCCGTCGTCAACGAGGTGAACGTTGGGTCTCCGTTCGTCGATACGGTACGCCGGGGCGGGACGGTATGCTCGTGGCCGCTGCTCTGCTGGACGTTGGCGCAATCGGTCGGCACACGGACAGACTTCCAGATCTTCGCGGGCGTTACCGTCGACCCGGAGAAAGCCGTAGACGCGCGGCCGATCCGCGACATCCCGCGCCAGATGATCGGCCGGGACTCGGGACCGTGGGATCTGTGGAGCGAGCATCCGGAGTACGACGACTTCTGGCGGCAATGCACGCACTCGGAGCGCGCGGATCGGGTGAACGTGCCGATGTTCGTCATCTCCGGCTGGTACGACGGCGACAGCGCCGGCGTATCGGAGACGTGGCGGCTATTGACCGAGCACGACGTGCCGAATCGCAGAATCTGGCTCGGACCCTGGGAGCACGGGCCGAACCGCTCGCGGGACTTCAAGGGCGTCGCGCACGGCGAAGACTCGGTGGTATACGATTACGACGCGAACGTGCTTCGCTGGTTCGACCGCTATCTAAAAGGCGTTCGTAACGGCATCGATACGGAGCCTCGCGCCCGCTATTACGTCGTCGGTGAGAACGAGTGGCGCGATTCCGACGATTGGACGCCGTCGGAATCGACCGCGACGCCGTTCTACCTCGGCGGCCAAGGCCGCGCCAATTCGGCGTACGGCGACGGCACGTTGAGCGGCGCGCCTCCGGGAGGCGTGGCGGACGCTTCGGCGGATACATACGTCTACAACCCGGCCGATCCCGTCGCCGACTGCGGCGAGCGGGAGCCGGAGAACCGCCGGACGATCGAGCTGCGCCAAGACGTGCTCTGTTATACGAGCGAGAAGCTGGCCGAACCGCTTACCGTCGCTGGCGAGTTGTCCGCCGTACTGTACGCGTCCAGCTCCGCCGTCGACACCGACTGGGTCGTTGCGCTGAGCGACGTGGACGAAGCGGGTAACTCGATTCTGCTATCCTCGTACATCGTCCGGGCGAAGTATCGCAACGGCTACGACAAGCCGGAGCCGCTGACGCCGGGCCGCGCGGAGCGCTTCGATATTTTCATGCCTAACCTTGCCCATCGCTTCGCCGCCGGACACCGGATACGCTTCTCGGTGACTTCGTCCAGCAAGTTCGTCGCGTTCCCGAACTCGAACACGGGGCTCAACCCGTATGACGATCCAGAGCCGATCGCGGCCACGCAAACGATCTACCACTCTGCGGAATATCCGAGCCACGTGCTGCTGCCGGTGCTTCGGACGGATTAGGAGGCGCGCCATGTATTTCTACCTCATCATCGTATTGGCATTCTGCATCGATCAAGCGACGAAGATCGCGATACGCGCGAACTTGGCTCTGGGGGAGCGGACGGAGCTGTGGGGCTTCTTCCGGCTCATTCATATCGAGAATACCGGTTCGTCCGGCAATATGCTGCACGGGCAGGGGAGAATACTGGCCGTGCTCGTGCTGACGTTGGCCGCGGTCGCGCTCTACCTCAGGAGTCGGGGCAAGCTGCGGGGAACGCTGACGCAAGTCGGCGTCGCGCTGTTCATCGGCGGCGGGGCGGGCAATGCGGTCGATCGGCTTCTGTACAATAAAGTGACGGACTTTTTGCATTTTCACGATGCGGCTACGATGAACTTCGCGGACATCTGGGTGTTCCTCGCGTTCCTGTGCATCGTGGCGAGTCAAATCAGGCAGTACTTCAAGCCGACGACCGGCGTGGGGGCGTAGCAAGAACTAAGATTGCGGAAGGCAGGATTATACGAGCATGGAAGACCAAGCGTGGGAGAAGCTGCTGAGCGACGTCGAAGGGCGGTTCGACGACATGACGCTCAAGCGAGGCTATCAATATTATCGGCAGAATCGGGTGGAGGCGCTCCGCGAATCCGGGTACGGGACGCTTCATGCGATCGTCGAGGGGAGCGAGCTGTATCAGGTCAACATCGACTTGAACGCCTTCGGGAAAAGCAACTGCGATTGCCCGGTATCCGGCACTTGCAAGCATATGGCGGCCGTGCTCATGACCTTCGCGGATCGGGAGGGGCGGTCCGTTCCGGCGCTGGCGAACGCGGCTACGATAACGGGAATGCGGGACGCTCCGGCGAAGCCTAGGACGAGCGGCGGTCAGACGTCGATCAAGGATCGGGAGAGGCAGTTGATCCTGGAGTCCGGAAGGCTTCCGCAAGCGAGCGTCGAGGAGTGGCGCCGCTGGTTCCGAAGCTGTACCGATACGTTAACCGACATGACCCGGAACCCGATGTTCGTGAAGCAAGCGTTGAACGTCATTCATAAGCATCAACCGACGCTGTCCGCGGGACTGCTGCCGATCTTCCGATTGAACGCGCTGCTGTATCTCGTGGAGAGACTATTCGCGCCGATCGGCAATGCCACGACGTCGTTCCTCGGGTATTATTCGCAGCTCGCCGTCGCCGACATCATTCAAGAGATCGATCGTATGCTCGCGGAGCCGCTGACGACTTCGCGCGACGAGGTCATGGACGAACGCTTACTCGAGACTTTATCGCTCGTCAGAGGCGTCATGCTGCGCAAATCCCAAGCGTCCAGAACGTTCGCGGCCGTATACGGACAGTTGTGGCAGGGATGGCTTCGCGCGTCTGCCGGGCGGGTCGAAGCGGATGCGGATAAGACGTACGATGCCGAGCTTGAACGGCTGGAAGCCGATCGGGAGTCGCTGGGCGGAGATTACGATTCGCTGTACGGGTCGCTGGCACGGGCCAGAATGCTGGCATATGCGGAACGCGATGCGGAAGCGCTGAGCGAGTTGAAGGCGGCGGGCCGACATCGGGAAGGCCGCGAAGAAACCGCGCTGGCGTTCATGGAAGAGATGAGAAGCCGCGGCGAATGGGGACGTCTTCGGCAGTGGCTGACGGGCGCGGACGAGCTGTTCGAAGCTTCTCGCAGCGGCATCGCGCCGTATTTCGGGTTATGGGACGCGTTGATCGGTCAGCAGCCCGAAGCCGAGGAGGCCATGTGGAAGGCGCTCGTCGGCATGCTGCCGGCGACGCGCTTCCTGTACGAGGAGAAGCTGCAGCAGCTCGGCCGATGGGAAGAGTGGCTCGATTACCACTTGAGCATCGGCACCGATCCGCTCGATCTGCGCGCGACGGAGCTGCAGCCGGCGGAGACGGGCGCGCCGGAATTGCTGCTGCCGTTCTATCATCAAGCGGTGGAGCGCTACGTGCTGCTTCGGAACCGGGACGGCTATAAGGCGGCGACCAAGCTGCTCAAGCGGTTGGCCAAGCTGTACAAGAAGCTGAAGCGGCTTGACCGGTGGGAACGCTTCTTCGAAGCGTTCTCCGAGCGTCATAGCCGATTGCGGGCGTTGCAAGAAGAGCTGAGGAAAGGAAAGTTGCTGTCGTGAACGCTTATACGGATACGATCCATGTCAGGGTCGAGCTGGGAGCCGGCGGCGACGCCTTGCTGTTCGGCTCGATGGACCATTACGAGATTAGCGGCGTATATGTCAAGCACCGGCTGTTCGCGCGCCACGAGGCTTCCTTCTACGGGACGGAGCTGGAGATTCGGAAGATCGGCGACGAGGAATGCATCGTGCTGCCGGCCGAGCAGGTCATCCCCTATTTCGCGGCGCCGGAGCGGCTTCGGCATATCGAATGGGAATGGAGCGCGGACGGCGAGTGGCTGCTGCAGCTGTCGCCGTTATTGGATGATGCGATCGAGAATCGACAGTTCGAGCCGAGCTTCGAAGCGTTCCGCGGCGGTAAGCTGACGTGGCGCTTGGATGCGAGCGGGTGGCCGGAGGACGAGGCGTCGCTCATGAAGGCGGCGCTAGAGAACGAAGCTATTCCGGCGGATAGCCGGGCCGGCATCGCAGCTGCGTTCTCGGCCGCGGTATATGAACGATGGTATGGATCTCAGGAAGCGGCGGGGGACCTGCGTCGGGAACATCCGGCCTTGTTCGCCCGCGGCGGCGACGGCGAAGGCGGCGGCTTGGCGGGGATATCCGCCGACGAATGGCTCGTGGCCATCGGCTGGAAGGCCGACGCGGCGCCATTCCGGCCATCGCTACGGCTGTCGGAGCCCAGCGGAATGGACGAGTCGGGCGATGTGGGGTGGCGCCTCGACCTGGTGCTGCAAGACAAGCGGGATGCCTCGCGCATCGTGGAAGTCGCGCTATCCGCCGATGGAGTCGCGCGGGGAAGCTGGCCGGCCGCCTGGACGGAAGCGGTTCGGGAGCGCGCGCCGGGTTGGATGGCCAGACTGCGGGCGCTGCTTCCGCGATATGCGTTCACCGAGGGGCCGGACGCGCTGGCCGAAGGGCTCGGCGATGCCGCGGCGTGGCGCTTCCTGACGGAAGACAGCCGGCGTTTGCTGGACGCGGGTTGGAACGTCCTATTGCCGGCTTGGTGGGAGACCGCCCGGAAGAAGAAGCCGCGCGTTCGCGCCAAGGTCGGAGGGGCTGCGGGAGCTGCCGGCGGCGAATCGCTGTTCGGATTGGATTCGTTGATCTCCTTCGATTGGCGCATCGCGATCGGGGACACTGACCTCAGCGAAGAGGAATTCGCGGCGCTCGTCGCTAGAGGGGAGCGGCTTGTTCGCTTCCGCGGCGAGTGGCTGGCGCTCGACCCGGCCCTGCTCGAGCAGATCAGGCGGACGATGTCGCTGGTCGATCGCGGGAGCGGCTTGTCGTTCCAGGATGCGCTGCAGTTGCACCTGCTAGGCGATACGGATCGCGCGGACGGCGCGGAAGACGCGGAGCGCGACTCGGCCGCCGAGGCGGAAGCGGTTCGGCTGGAGGTCGAGCTGGGCGGACACTTGCTCTCGCTCGTCAATCAGCTCGGTCAGCAGAAGGATTGGCCGCAGCTGCCCGTTCCCGGGTCGCTTCGCGCAGAGCTTCGGCACTACCAGCGCGAGGGCTATTCGTGGCTCGCGTTCCTTCGCCGCTTCGGATTAGGCGCTTGCTTGGCGGACGATATGGGGCTAGGCAAGACGGTTCAGTTCATCGCTTACCTGCTGCACGTCAAGGAGTCATCTGATGGCGAGGGGGCGGCTGCGCCTGCCCTTCTCGTCTGTCCGACGTCCGTGCTCGGCAACTGGCAGAAGGAGCTGCGCCGGTTCGCGCCTTCGCTGAACGTGCTGCTTCACTACGGCAGCCGCAGGGCGCAGGGCGAGGAGTTCGCGGCGGAGGCGGGCAGGGTCGACATCGTTCTTACGTCGTACGCGATCGCATCGCTCGATCAGGAGACGCTCGGCGAGATGAATTGGTCCTCTCTGTGCCTAGACGAAGCGCAGAACATTAAGAACGCGCACACGAAGCAATCCGTCGCGGTGCGAAGCTTGAAGGCGAGGCATCGGATCGCCCTGACCGGCACGCCGATCGAGAACCGGCTGTCTGAATTATGGTCGATCTACGACTTCATCTCGCCCGGTTACCTGGGCACGCAACGCGGGTTCCAAGCGCGATTCGGCCAAGCCATAGAGAAGGCTCGCGACGAGGCTCGCACCGCCGATCTGCGCAAGCTCGTGCAGCCGTTCCTGCTCCGGCGCAAGAAGAAGGATCCGTCCATTCAGCTGGATCTTCCGGAGAAGAACGAGATGAAGACGTACGTGAATCTAACCGCCGAGCAAGGCGCGCTCTATGATCAAGCCGTCAATAAGCTGATGGAGCGCATGAACGCCTTGGAAGGCATCGAGAGAAAAGGCGCCATTCTCGCCGCCCTTACGCAGCTGAAGCAAATCTGCGATCATCCGATGCTGTCGACGAAGGAAGAGCTGCCGGACACGGACGCTCCTTCCGCGGATTGGGAGATCGCCGTGGCCCGTTCTTCTAAGCTGGAGCGATTGGTCGCGATGGTGAAGGAGCTGCGCGAGGAGAGCGACCGTTGCTTGATTTTCACGCAGTATATCGGCATGGGTCAGATTCTGCAGTCCGTCTTGCGTCGCGAGCTGGAGGAGGAAGTACTGTACTTGAGCGGCAGCACGTCCAAGACGGCGCGGGACAAGATGATCGAGCGCTTCCAGACCGCGGACGGCGCCTTGCCCGAGCCGGTGCCCGGCGTATTCATCTTATCGCTGAAGGCGGGAGGCGTCGGCCTGAACCTGACCGCGGCGAGCCACGTCTTCCACTTCGACCGCTGGTGGAACCCGGCCGTCGAGAACCAAGCGACCGACCGGGCTTACCGCATGGGCCAGACTCGCGACGTGCAGGTCCACAAGTTCATCTCGCTCGGCACGCTCGAGGAGAAGATCGACGAGATGCTCGAGAGCAAGCAGCAGCTGAGCGACAGCGTCGTGGCCAGCTCTTCCGAGGGGTGGATTACCGAGCTGTCTACGGAGGCGCTGAAGGATCTGTTCACGCTACGGCGAGATTTGTTGAACGGATAAGCATGACGACATAAGCGATAGGTAACGAACACAACCGCAGGCGCGCGCGATCCAGACGGACGGGCGCGCCTGCGGTTTATTTGCGATAGGTTCGCGTACAAGCAATCGGCAGAGTGCGCAATATACTGGAATACGAATATGGCCATCCGGGGGAATGAAAAGTCGAGATGACAACGCCCAGAATGTATTGGTACTGTTCTCACGAGACGCTGCGGTACGAAGAAGTCCCGCTGTGGATCGAAGCCGGAGTCGAGATCATACCCAGCATGGGAGATCCTAAATATATTAGATATGACCAAGATTACAATAACGAAAGAAGCCCGCTGTATCCCGATTGGAGAACGTCATGCACGATTCCTCCCTCCATCGTCGATCGGATCAGAGGAATCGATATCGATCGTTCGCGCGGCAAGGTCTCGAAAGAAGAAGCCGAGCTGTTCAACCGGTGGATCGACATCATGTATATTGCGAGCTTCTCGGATATCGCAAGCAACGTCATGGACTGGTTCCAAGGCTATATCGTCTTCAGGGTATTCGGGAATGGAGACCGGACTTCCTATACGGAAATCACGAGGGAGAGTCCCGTCGTCCTTCGGAAGTTCAACGCGTGTCCTAGGTACGTCTGGTCGCCGATTCTATTCGGCCTGGACGAACTGGAAGACGCTCGAATGATCAAGAATAAGTTGTTCGTGAACGCGTTCGTGTCGCCGAAGCGCATGGGGCATACCTGGGCATTCGAGGAGTCTCTTCCGACGATCGTCA
Organism: Cohnella sp. GCM10027633; assembly: GCF_042675445.1. NCBI lineage: Bacteria > Bacillati > Bacillota > Bacilli > Caryophanales > Paenibacillaceae > Cohnella > Cohnella sp. GCM10027633. The sequence goes on from NZ_JBHTGV010000005.1 coordinate 315,422, forward strand.
CGACGATATCCTATCTGGACGACCCGGGTCATCCGGCAAGAGATCTGAACGCGGCGTTCTTCGACTACTTCTCCGACATCCCGTACCGCGTACTGGGCAAGAACGACAGGTCGGCGAATGTAGGTCCGGAAGCGTTAATTACGGGCTATTCGGATCACGAGACGTTCTTTTCCACGATCGCGAAAGCTAGAATTTTCGTATATATCGGTGCCGGCTCCTACTATCATCTGCACTTTACTCCGCTCGAAGCCGTATCCATGGGCGTGCCCGTGCTATTCTTGGAGAGTTCGGGCATCGCTAAGGAAGCGAGGATCCAGGGGGTTACGGATCTGGCGCTGATAGAGGCTGGCATGTGCGCATCGATCGCGGAAATTCGCCAGCGAGTGTTGAGTCTGTTCCACCAGCGCGAAGCGCTTCAGCTTCTGGCGAGTACGCAGCAAGCGCTATTCGGCAAGCTGTTCGGAAGGAAGCAGGCGTTGAAACAGGCGAGCGCATGGGTCAAGAAGATACGCGGGCAAGTGAAAGAGACAAGGACGGAGTCGTATTCGAAATCCATCACCTATAATCGGCTTGCATCGAAGCCGGTCCTGGAGTTGAAGACGAATCTTCCGTCGGTGGCGGGCCGATCGGTTGCCTTCCGACTGGATGGAATCAGAGGATTGACGGGGACGGCGATGTACGACGCTTACGGCAATTATGCCGCTCGCCGGGCTACGGTCAACGTAGACAGGCCGGGGATGGTCATCGGCGAGTATTTGCCCGCGATGAATAGCGGCTTGTATCAGTTCTCCGTCGTATTGGCGGCTCCCGCTGCGGCGACGGGGGTGGGAACGCTCGCAATGGGCGCATGGATGCCGGACTTCGTGCACTATGGCTATACGGAGATCAACGAGATCGCGGCCGGCCAGTCGGTAATAACGCTTCTTGTTCATGTGGGGCAAGACTCCGCGCATTGCCTCAAGGAATTGAGGTTGATGTGGGACGGCGTGGCGAATATCGATGTATGTTGCGTGTATGTCGATAAGTTATCCTAGCGTTGGCTGGTCGTTAAGCATAAGAAAAACCGGGAGTCTCCATTATGAGACGTCCCGGTTTTTGAGCATTCAGATTACGAAAAGATTAAGCGAATAATTCTTCAGGAAGAGTGAATGGAGGTGCGCCATAGAAAATAGCGGGCTCGGAATCTTCGGACTCATCATTACTGTTGAACGTGTTAAACCCTAGTGGATCAACATAGTTAGGGCAACCTGGTATTGGAGTAACGATACAGGGATCTATTGGAGGAATTCCACACATAGGGTAGCCTGGGTCACCAGGGAGACAACCGCCACCACCGCCACCACTACTGGCAGCTGGCGTCGTAATGTTAATGTCCTCTACATCCGAAGGAACATTATCTGCTCCAACGACAACAAGGTACACCGTGTAATTTGCCGCACTATTAAGCGTTGCTGTCGATAATTCGAGTTCTTCCTCTGGCTCTGCGGTTACAACAAAGGATTGGTTAGCTAATGCCGCAATGTCGTCTGCATTATGACCAAGAATGATTTGGGCGGCTGTCGGAGCCTCTCCGTAAATCGCAGTGACAACGGAATACACCGTTCCAGTTACGCTAGCAGTAACTAAGAGTTGAACCGATGTGTCGCCTGCGGTTGGAGATTCGCCGGAAATGACAGTTAGAGTAGGCACAGTAACTTGCGGTAGAATCGTGTAGCTAACTGTCAGTACTGCGCTGTTCGCCCAGCCAGATAGGGCTGCAATTGCTTTAATCGTTACGTCAGACGTAATTTCGATGCCCGTGTCCGCGTTGTAATTTTGCCTCGAACTGCTCGTTGCAGGGTCGCTTAGGTCCGTCGTATAGTAAATCGCTGCGCCGGAAGTCGACGAGGTCAGCTCAACGAACGATCCCGATTCAACCGCAGTCTCATCCGCGATATCAGCAATCGGCGTTGCCACAGTAGGAGGCGGGCTAACAATAACCGGCTGCTGATTCTTCTTCTCTTCTTCTTCCTTCTTCTTCTTTTCCTCTTCTTCTTTCTTCTTCTCTTGCTCGACATACTGCCCCTTAGCTTCGTATGCACCAGTCACGAGCAGGTCACGCGTAGCGTTGGTGCTGCCGCCGAACTTGCCGTCGGCGCCGTTTTTCAACAGCTTCAGCTCCAATGCCAATGCCACGTAGCCTTTGGCCCAATCGGATACCGTCGAATCGTTGACTCCCGGGGTAGCTTCGGCCTCATTCTTCTGACCGAGACCTTTGACGAGGAACGCCGCCAGTTGCTCCTTCGTCACGTCTCCCGCCGGGCTGAACTTGCCGTCGCCCGTGCCGTCCGTAATGCCGGCCTTCTTGATCGCTTCGATGTACGGCAGCGCGTAACCGTTGGCCGGGTCGTCGGACTTGACGTCGGAGAAGCTGGATGTCTTCAAGCTGTCATCCACTTTCAACCCGTAGATTAACGCCGCAACCTTCGCGAACTGCGCGCGGTTCATCTCGTCTTTCAATCCGAAAGTAGTGTCAGAGACGCCGTCGAAAATACCGGCACTGATCATAGCATCAAACTTGGCCTTCGTCGCCGCATCCAGGTCTTTCAGGTCGCTGAAGTCCGCGGAAGTCTTCGTCGCCGCATTCGCCGCGAGGCCCGGCAAGCACAAGAGCAGCGCGAGCATCAGGCTGAAAACCTTTTTCTTCATCTCAATTAGTTCCTCCCTATCGAATAATGGAAAAAGCAGGTCCATTGTATCGAACAAAACCTTAACAATTCCTGATCAGTTGTGTCGAAAAAACGGAAACGACGCGCATAATCGGATTGATTCAGTTTTCAGGTCGAACCTAGGACCTACTTACTACCTAGTTATTTCGGCATAATTTGTATCAAAAATTAGCCGATTTGCAAAATTCGTCGAAGATCTTCTCCAGGTTCCATCTGGTACTCTGTCCGAAGCATGGCCGCCATCGCGTCGTACTGCTTCAGGGCCGCGGCACGGTCATCGTTTGCGAGATAGGCCTTGATGAGGCGGACGTGCAAGTCCTCGCTCCACGATACCAGCTTTACCGCTCTCTTCAGCGTAGCGATCGCCGCCTCGTACTCGCCCGCACTCTTGTAATAGTCGGCAATGTTCTGCGCGAGGAAGACGTAATCGTTCTCGATCGAGATTCTGGCTTGCTCCGCCCAGGCGTAGTCGTTGCCTTCCAGGTAGCTTCCGGCGTATAGCTTGGCGGTCGTCTCCCATTGTGCGATGGTGTTGTCGTTGACCGCGTCGCCCGCCGCCGATAGTTGCCGGTAGAACGCGATGTAATCGCAATCGAACGCCGACAAGTCGAGCCGGTAGCAGCCGCGGTTATAGTGGAGCTTAACGTCAATGCCGATGCCGCGCAGATTCTTCTTCAAATAGTGCACCGTCGTGTTGAAGTAGGAGGCGGTCTTCTCCGCGTCGTTGCCCCATAGCGCGTCCAAGATCCGGTACCGGTCCACGGCTTCGCCTCGATGATGGAGCAGATAAGCCATCAGTTCCTCCGCCTTGGCGGTGCGCCACTTCGACTCTTGCGTGCCATCCGTCCCGCCGAGCACCTTGAAACGCCCGAAACAGCTGACTTTCGCCCGCGCAACCGGAGATTTCTTCACCTGGTCCCCATCGGACATCTCCGCGCGCAGCGCCTGAAGCAGCCGTCCAGCATAGTCGACCATGCCGACTGCCTCGCCCCGTTCCGATCCCCGCGCCGCGGCGTACGCTTCCAACAGCTCCGCCATAATCGGACCTTCGTCGACGAAGCTGCGTACGTAGCCTTGCGGCTCGGCCAAGCGCAGCGCCTTGTCCAGTCGCGTAATCGCGTCCACCGTCCGGCCGAGGCGATGCAATGCCCCGCTCTGCACGATTAAGGCTCGAATCCGATCGCGATGCCTATCTTCCTTCAATAGCATGGCTTGCAGCTTGTCCGCCACGGCTAGCGCTTCCTCGGGCCGACCGCAGGCGGATAATACCCGGGCGTAGGCAAGATAATCGCCCGCATTGTGCGGCGTCATCGTATCCTCGGCGGACAGGTCGCAGCGAGCGAGCCACTCTCCGGCGTACGCGAGAGAACCTTGCCTAACGGATAAGTCGGCCAGCTCGGCATCGATCCCGCCGATATATAAGTCGTAATTGGACGAAGCGATGCGCAGCTTCAACTGCTCCAGCAGTTCCGCAGCTTCGATTCGGCGGCCGATCGCTTGCTGAATTCGCGACGCGCCCACGTAGATTTGCTCTAGAATGGCCGCCACCGGCGGTTCTTTGCCCGGACCGAGCACTTCCATGATATAGGAGTCGGCTTCTTCCAGCCGATTGCGTTCATAGAGCAGCTTGGCGTAAGAAGCGTACAAGCTCCCGACGGTCGGGTGCATCTTATTGGCGCTCCAATTGCCGATCCACTTCTTCAGAAACTCCGCCGCGCCGTTATGGTCGTTGATGAAGCCGAGATGGTCTTTGAATACAGCGGAGCCGGCGGTGTCGTTATAGCCGACCGTCCGAAGCGCCTTGCCTTCGGGAAACATCCGGTCGGCGATCTCGAAGTAGGCCGACATGGCGATCAAGTCTTTGCGCAAATAAGCAGCGCTGGCGCTGAGGAAGTATACGTTGCCCATAAGGGACTTCCACTGCGTCCCGTCCATCGAGTCTTGCAACGCTTCGTACCGGACTCGGGCATCGTCGATCTTGGCCGAGGCGAGAGACCATTGTCCGCTGCCGATCAAGACGAGCAGATAGAACATCTCGACAGAAGGGCTGCTGCGGACGAGCTCTTCGGGCAGCTGCAGCAACCATCGGCCAAGCGCCTGCATGTTGAGCCTGATGAGCGTCTGCAAATTCCGTTCGATGAGCCGGACGACCGCCTCGTATTGCCGTCCTTCCCAATAATGCTCGGCCGCTTCCAAGATATAGCCTTCGTCTTCCAGCCAATGACCGGCTTTGGCGTGCGCCGCAACCCATCCGTCCGGGTCCTCCTCCGAGAAGGCATGTCTTAGATAATCGGACAGCAGATGATGGTATCTGTACCACTGCCGCTCCTCGTCGAGCGGAATCAGGAACAGATTGAGCTGCTCCAGCCGGGTGAGCTGCTCCTGTCCGTCGCTTCGTCCCGTGACGGCATCGCAGAGCGCGCGGTTCATGCGCGTCAACACGGAAGTCTCCAGCAGGAAAGCGCGCAGCGGCTCCTCCAGGTCATGCAGCACTTCCTCGAGCAAGTAATCGGCGATCCGGTGTTGTCTGCCGCGGAACTGCCGGATGAACGCGGCGCGGTCCGTGCTCCGTCTAAGAGAAATCGACGCAAGCTGCAAGCCGCTGATCCAGCCCTCTGTCTGTCTGAGCAGCTCAACTCCTTGCTCTCGCGTGACCGCCAGTTCGGGCTTGCTCGCGAAGTAATCGAGCCCTTCGTCCAGCCCGAAACGCAAGTCGTCCGCGGTTACGAGGTGCAGTTCTCCCTTGGCGAGAAGGCGCGCGGTCGGAATAGGAAGCTCTGACCGGCTTGCGATACAGAGGTGGATGTTCACGGGCAGATGTTCGACGAAGTAAGCGAAGGAACGGTGTATGGCGGAGAGCTGGATGAATTGATAATCGTCGAGCACGAGCGTCAGCTTGCCGGACAGCCCGTGCAGCTCGCTCAGCAGCATCTTGATCGCGGGTTCCGAGGATAAGCGGTGATCCGAAGAGGAGGAGGGACCATCCTTAATCAAAGACGTCGCCGCCGATTCGAAACCGGGGTAAGCCGTTCCGACGGCGGCCGCGACATAGCTCCAGAACTGCACCCAGTCGTTGTCCCGGGGGTCCAGCGACACCCAAGCGACTGGCATGCCGGCGGCTCGCGCCCATTGGCTGAGCGCGGTCGACTTGCCGTAACCGGCATGCGCGGACACGAACGTCAGCTTCGCTGCCAAGCCGTCGTCAAGCTTATTCATTAATCGCGGGCGGTCGATCAACGCGCCGCGCGCCTGCGGAATCGTTAGCTTCGTAGGTACAATCACCGGATGTGCCCCCGTTGTCACGCCAAAGCGGAGAATCTTTACTTTCAAGATTCTCCTCTCGATGTCGGAATCCTCTGGGAGAATGTGACATAAGCTGACTTGAGGCGAATAATTTCGAGCAAAACACGAATGACCTGGCGCGAGCTCGGCCATGCGTCTCGGCTAGCCGAAATAAGAAATGTAATTGAAAAACCAAATACATCTTGTACCAAACGGACAAAACCTGAAAATGTAACTGAAAAACCAAATACATCTCGTACCAAACGGACAAAACCTGAAAATGTAACTGAAAAACCAAATACATCTCGTACCAAACGGACAAAACCTGAAAATGTAACTGAAAAACCAAATACAATGCTTACCAGCCAGGCGAACCCGGAGTTGCATCCGAAAACCGATTATAACTTCGCCGCACCGGTTACTGCACCGCTTGAACGAGGCCAGGCCCAACCAAGGGCTTGGCCTTATTCGACTATCACTCCGGCTTCATCATCCGCGCCTGCTGTTCCTTCTTGTACTGCGATGGCAAACTCCCGGTCCACTTCTTGAACGTCTTCGTGAAATGAGCCTCGTCGAAATAACCGACCTCGCGCGCGACCGTCTGAATCTTCGAATCGCCGGCTTGCAGCAGCGCTTTCGCCTTCTCGATCCGGTATTGGTGAATGAAGTCGAGGAAGTTGATGCCCAGCTCCTGCTTGAACAGCGTGGAGAGGTAGTTGCCCGATACGAATAGCGACCTAGCGACTTCGGCGAGCGATAGGCCGGGCTTGTTGTATTGCTCCGCAATTAGATCGAGCGCTTGCTGCACCTTGCGGACCGGCTGCTTCTGCGGATTACGCAGCTCGACGATGCGGCGAAGCGTGCCGAATAGAACGCCGGACAGCTCTTCGATCGTCTCGACGGCGCGCACCTTGTCCTCGAGCCGCTCGAATTCGGCGTTCAGTCCGCTCGCGACCGCATCGTCCCCGGCGTTCGCGAGCGGCAGCAGCCGATCGAGGAACGACAAGGTTTGCACGTGCACGCGTGCGGGATTCGGCGAGCCGTCCTCTTGATAGCAAGCGAGCCATCGTTCCGCGTCGTTCAACGCTTCCGCGTAAAGGCCGGATTGAATATGCTCGTAGATCAACTGCTCCAGCTTCCGCTGCTCCATCCGATGCTGCGAATCGTCAGCGGCCGCTTGCTGGGCATCCAGAGCGTCTCGGTAGTAGTACATCTGTCCAACGCCGCGGAAGAACCGAAGGTTCAGCGCTTCGCGGGCTTCGCGGTATGCCTCGTGAACGAGATTGATGTCGGCCTTCGAGTCGCTGATGCCGATCGTTACGGAGATGCCGAGATATTGCCGGACGTTGTTCAATACCTCCAGCACGCCCGCCTCCAGCTTCGGTCCCGTCCACTCCGCGATGCCGTTGCAGATCGCGACGATCTCTTCGCGTTCCTGCACGAACGCCATCGGCTGGCGCAGCGCGCTCTCCAGCGTCTCCTGCATGACGTTCGCGACGGCGAACCGGATGAGCCGCAGATCGGTCGGGCTACCCGTTTTCTTCTCGGCCGCGCGAATATCGATTCTGGCGGCGATGACCATGACGTGATCCGGGGAGAGGCCGATGCCCAGCTTCTTCATCTGCTCGACGCGGCTGTCCGTCGGCAGCGGGGGAGCGGACAGCCACTCCGACAGCAGCCGGACTTTCACGAGCGGTAGATGCTCGTGAAGCTGATGCTGCAAGCCTTGCACGGCGACCTGCTGCCGGCGCTCCTCCCCGATCTTGGTCGCTAACCGCCCGAAGACGCCGGCGATATCCGAGGGAGAGCAGGGCTTGATCATGAACTCGAACACGCCCATCCGAATGGCGGACTGGGCGTATTTGAAGTCGCTATAACCGGACACGAGCACGCTGGCGATCTCAAGGCCGCGCCGGCGAATTTCCTCGAGCAGCTGCAGGCCGTCCATGAGCGGCATCCGGATGTCCGTCAGCACGATATCGACGGGCTCGGATTGGAGCATGGCCAAAGCTTGAAGTCCGTTCTCGGCGGTGCCGCACACCCGGATGCCGAGCGATTCCCAATCGATCAAGCTCTCCAGCCCTTCGCGAATCGGTTGTTCGTCTTCGACGATCAGCAATCGAAGCATGTCGGTCACCTCCGTATCGGTAGAATGAGCACTACGCTCGTGCCGGAGTTGATCTCGCTCCGGATCTCCATGCGCGCTTGCGGTCCGTAGATCATCTGAATCCGATTCCATACGTTCGATAACGCGAAGCCGGCCGGCGGGGCGACGTTAGCGTCCTCCTTGCGCGCCAAGGCGCGATGCAGCTCCTCGAGCTGCGCCTGCGGAATGCCGACGCCGTTGTCCGTCACTTCGATCTCCACGAACGAATCCCCGAGCGTCGCCCGCACCTGCACGTAACCGGCGTCTCCCGCGAGCGGCTCGATGCCGTGCACGACGGCATTTTCCACCAGCGGCTGGATCAAGAGCTTCGGCACGGTGAAGTCCGCAAGCTTGTCGTCCATCTCCAGCTCGTAGCCCAGCTTGTTCGGGTTCCGCGACTGCTGCAAGTACAGGTAGTGCTCGACCAGCTTGAACTCCTGCGACAACGCGAAGTACTCCTTGCCCTCGCTCAGGCTGATCCGGAACATATTGGAGAGCGCGTAGATCATATCGGCGACCTTCGGGTCGTTGTTGCGCTGGGCCGCCCAGGCGATCGTATTCAGCGTGTTATATAGAAAATGGGGATTAATCTGCGATTGCAGCACCTTGAGCTCGGCTTCCTTCTGCCGCAAGTCGATGACGTAGACGTCGTCGATCAGCTCCTTGACGCGCTGCACCATGACGTTATAGCCCGACCCGAGCTGCCCGATCTCGTCCGAGCCCGGTATCGGCACCTGCTCGGAGAAGTTGCCCATCTGGAACTTCTTCATCGACTTCAGGATCGACAGGATCGGCCGCGTGATGACGCCGGATACGGCCCAGGAGACGAAGAGCCCGAGCACGATCGTTACGCCCGCGATCGCGGCGGTAATCCATTGAATGCGGGTCAACTGCTCGAGCAGCTTGGACTTCGGCTGCAGAACAAGAACGTGCCAACCCGTCAGAGGGGAAGTCAGCTGCGTGGATACCCATTGCTTCTTGTCGATGGCCGGCGTTCCGTCGTCCCGCGGAACGAAGTAGGGGAGATCCGCCTTCGAGCTGCCGATCCATTGGCCGGAGCTGTCGGAGAGCACCATGCCGTCGTCGTTCAGGATGACGATCTCCACGTCGTCGACGCCCGAGTCGTAAGCGTTGCGGATGTCCAGTTCGTCTACGCCCAGAATAAGCACGCCTTGCCCTTTGTACGTGGTACTGCTTTTCAATACTTTAGTTAAGAGGAACTTGTTCATCCGGTCGCCCTTGAACACGGTAGGGGTCAGGCCGGGCACTTCGATGCTCCACGTCTCGACCGGACCCTTGAGAATGTCGTCGTACCGGAATTGCTCGCGGTAGTCCTCGAACGGAATGGCCGTCGACAAGCCCTTGTTGTTGAACTGGATCGGCGAGAAGCGGGAGGAATAGATCGTCAGGAATTGAAAATACGGCCGAGTGACCATCAGATGGCTGATCGATTCGATGACGGGTCCGCTGACCAGAGAGCTTTCGCTCGGATTGGCGGACAGCAGCTGCTGAATGTCGGGCGTCAGGAACAAGTAGTTCGAGATATCGATCGCGTCTTGGGCGATGTACTCGAGATGGTCGACCGCCTGCTTGGCGGTGCCGGCTTGCACCATGCTCATCTTGCTCAGAATTTCGTCCGCGGCCACCCGATAGGAGAAGTAGCCCGTCAAGGAGATCGTCACGACGAGAAGCGGAACGAACCATAGCAAGATTTTGTGCCGGATCGGCAAGTTGCGGTAGCTGGTAGAGCGGCTCGTGTTCACCAGTTGCCTCCCGTCGGTCGTGTCCCGTATACCTTCAATATAGAAGAGAGGCGGCGCGCAGGCAATCGTGTCGAAGGAGGAAAACTGCAAATAACGGTAGAATATACAACCTGATCGTTAAAACGAACAAAAAAAGAGCGTCGCGCGGCTGCTCCCTCGAACGGGCAGAACGCAATTCGGCCGTCATGAGGTAGGTTATACAAACGGATCGAAGATATAGGCTCTAATCCCGTTCGGCTCCGCGTCTTATAATCGAAGCGAAGGCACTATTAACGAAAAGACGGGGGTAATTCTCATGACAAGAACGACGAGAAAATCCGCACTGCTGTCCATGGTCGTCCTGCTGATCGTGGCCCTGCTCGCCGCTTGCGGCGGCAACAACGACAACAAAGAGAACGCATCCGCTTCGCCGTCCGCGTCGACGGCAGCATCCGACACGCCCGCGGCGTCTCCATCCGAAAGCGCTTCCGAAGAAGCGCCTGCCGCGGAGCCTTATACGTTGTCGTTCTTCACGAACAACTCCGACCGCACGGTCGGCCAAGGCAAGATGGAGCAAGACCTGATCGACCAGTACGTGAAGGAGAATCCGCACGTTACGATCAAGGTCGAGACGCTCTCGCCGGACCCGCAATTCCAAGACAAGATCAAAGTATACAACGCTTCGAGCAGCTTGCCCGACATCTTCACCGCGTGGGGTAACACGAACTACTTGAAGCCGCTCATCGACAGCGGCGCGCTGGCGGAGATCAGCAAGGACGATCTCGGCGATTACGGCTTCATCGACGCTGCGCTCGAAGGCTTCAGCGCCGGCGGCAAGCTGTACGGCCTCCCGAGAAACTCCGACTTCTGGGGCATCTATTACAATAAGAAGATTTTCGCGGACAACGGTCTGGCCGTTCCGAAGACCGAAGACGAGCTCATGAACGTCATCAAAGTGCTCAAAGACAAGAAGATCGTTCCGATCGCGCTCGACGGACGCGACGCTTGGGTATCCGGCCTCTGGTTCGACACGATGCTGCAGCGCGTCTCCGGCTCGTTCGATACGTCGAAGAAGGCCATGGACCGCAGCGGCAGCTTCGTCGATCCGGCGACGACCGGCGCGGCCGCGGCGATGCAGCGCTGGGTAGACGCAGGCGCGTTCGGCAGCGGATTCCTGAACCAGGATTACGGCACCGCTCGCAACATGTTCGGCCAAGGCAAAGCGGCCATGTACATGATGGGCCAATGGGAGATGGGCATGGCGGCAGACGCGAACTTCCCGGAAGAAGTGCGCAACAACATCGGCGCATTCTCGTTGCCGACGGTGAACGGCGGCGCGGGCAAGGAAACCGACCTGATGGCATGGTTCGGCGGCGGCTATGCGATCGCCAACAACTCCCCGCATAAGGAAGAAGCGATCGCCTTCCTGAAGTGGATGTTCAAGCCGGAGAATTGGGCGAAGGGCGTATGGCAGAACGGCATCACGTTCCCTGGCCAGAAGTACGACCAGTTCATGACGGGCACCGAGACGGAAGTCCAGAAAGACCTGAGCGCCATCTTCAACAACGCGACCGCATACAGCGGCACGGCGGCGCAAGATAAGTTCTCGGCGGACACGCAGAAGGTGTTCTACGATTCGCTGCAGAAGCTGGAAGCGAAGAAGCTGACGCCTGAAGATTTCGCGAGCGCGATCGACGGCGCGGCGGATCAGAACGCGAAAGCCGCGCAGTAAGCATAGAGCTGGAGGGGGCGGGGGAGCGACTTCCCTTGCCCCTCTTGTCCAGGGAGGGGGAAGCCCATGCATAAGCTCATGAGCGACAGAAGAACGGTTTTCACTCTTATGGCGCCGGGCATGCTGCTGTTCATTCTGATCGTGCTCGTCCCGATCGGGTACAGCTTCTATTACAGCCTGACCGATTGGAACGGCGTCGGGGACTACGGATTCGTCGGACTGCGCAACTACGGCGACATTCTAGGCTCGGACAACGTGTTCGGCCAAGCGCTGCTCAATTCGATCTATATGGGACTCGCCTTGTGCATCGTTCAGCATCCGATCGCCATACTCATCGCCATGCTCGTCACGTACAGCGGACGCTATGAGAAATTCCTTCGCATCGTGATTTTCATCCCGTCGATCATCTCGACGTTCGTCACTTCGAAGCTGTGGGTGAGCATCTTCGATACGCAATTCGGCTTGCTGAACCGGCTGCTCGGCAATATCGGACTCGCGAGCTGGCAGCAGGATTGGCTCGGCAGTTCGAATTGGGCAATCGCCTGCATTATCGTCGTCTGCATGTGGCAAGGGCTCGGTTACGCGTTCCTGCTCTATTACGCCGGGATTAAGGGAATCTCCCAAGAGCTGTACGAGGCGGCTATGCTCGACGGCGCTTCCAAGGCGCAGGTCAACCTGAAGGTCGTGCTGCCGCTGCTGGCGCCGGTACTCCGCATCAACATGGTGCTCGCGGTCGTGTCCGCGTTCAAGCAGATCGAGACCGTCTACCTGATGACTGGCGGAGGACCGTTCAACAGCACGCAATTCATGTCCACGTATTTGTATACGAAGGCGTTCCGGGAAAATATGTACGGCTACGGCAACGCGGTATCGATCCTTCTCATCGTCATCTGTCTGCTCGTGACGGTCGCCATGAACCGCGCGATGAGACGCGAAACGGAGGAACGATAACATGCGCATCGGAGCCAAGCACGCCACTCGCACGCTGCTCGTCGGGTTCATGACGATCCTTGTCGCGCTGGAGATTTTCCCTCTGTTATGGTTGTTCAACTTCTCGCTGCTCAAGAGCGGCGACTTCTTCGGGTCGGATATTCTGAAGTGGCCGAATCCGCCGATGTTCAAGAACTACTCCGACGCCTTCGTGAACGCGCACATTCCGAAGCTGTTCTGGAACAGCGTGCTCATCGCCGGCGTCTCCATCGGAGTCATCGTGCTCGCCTCCGTCATGATGGGGTACGCGTTAACCCGCATGCAGTGGAAGTGGCGGAAGCCGACGCTTACGCTATTGATGGCGGGCATGATCATCCCGATCTATTCGACGCTGCTGCCGACGTTCAGCTTGTTCCACGAGACGGGCATTCTGAATACGTATTGGGCGATGATCCTGCCGTACGCGGCGTTCCAGATTCCGATCAGCATGTACATCATGACGGGCTTCATCGAGTCGGTACCGCGCGCGCTCGAGGAGGCGGCGGTCATGGACGGCATCGGGGTGCCGGGGCTGCTGTTCCGCATCATTCTGCCGATTCTGAAGCCGGCGATCGCGACGATCGCGGTGCTTGCGTTCCTCAGCTGCTGGAACGAATTCATCATGGCCGTCACGTTCATCGACAAGGACTCGCTTCGCACGCTGCCGTTCGCGGTCGTCTACTTCATGGGGCAGTACTCGTCCAACTACGGCGCGCAGTTCGCGGTGCTGGCGATCATTACGATTCCGTCGATTCTCATCTACCTGTTGTTTACCGATCAGATTAATCGCGGGTTGACCGCGGGGGCGGTTAAGGGGTAAGGGCTAGTGCGTGTAGGACCGAAGCTCTCCTTCGAGGGCTTCGGTTTTTTTGTCGGCTCATTGCCGCTCCTCCAGACACAGTGGCCTCTATTTCGCCGATATTGCCATCGTAATGACTCGTTGCGGACCTCATTGACCTTATACGCGCCTCCACCATGGTTTTTCCAATTTCACTCCCACAATAAGTGCACCTGAGTCCGCCAACTCGCGAATATCGGCCAATATTACTCTGATAACGTCATCTGTGTCCGCCCGCGGAAAAATGGTATGGTAGAGGCAGGAAAGCAGCAACGAGGATAGGGAGAGTTAGACAACATGAATTCGCGCACGCAATGGAAATCGAGCTTATTGCTTCTCATAACCGCTTGTATATGGGGCTTCGCCTTCGTGGCGCAGCGGGAAGGAATGGAGCATATCGGGCCGTTCACGTTCAACGCGGTCCGGTTCGCGCTGGGGGCGCTCTCGCTGGTGCCGCTAATACTATGGCTCGACCGCAAGTCCGGGCATGCGCGCCAAGTGATCCGGGCCTCGTACGGCAGTGCGTCTGTCGCCGGCTTCTGGGCGGGGCTCGTCCTGTTCGCAGGCTCCTCGTTGCAACAGGTCGGGTTGCTCTATACGACCGCGGGCAAGGCGGCCTTCATCACGGGTCTGTACATCGTCATCGTGCCGTTCATCGGCGTGCTGCTGCGACAGCGGTTGTCGTCCAACAGTCTCGCGGGGGCGGTACTCGCCGTAATCGGCCTCTACCTGCTCTGCATGACGAACGATCTGACGCTAGGTGAAGGGGATGCGTACGAGCTGGTCGGCGCGTTCTTCTGGGCAGGCCATATTCTGTTGATCGACAGGCTGTCGAAGAAGACGGACGTGCTGAAGCTGTCGCTGTTCCAGATCATTACGTGTTCCGTGCTTAGCCTCGCCGTTGCGCTTGCGAAGGAGACGATCGAGTGGACGGGGATAACGGCTGCGCTCGTACCTTTGCTATATGGAGGCATCTGCTCCGTCGGCATCGCGTATACGCTGCAGATCGTCGGGCAGAAGGGGGCGTCTCCTACGCAAGCGGCAATCATCATGAGCTTGGAGACGGTGTTCGCGGCGATCGGCGGCTATCTGATTCTGGATGAGGTGTTAGGACCGCGCGGCGTCATCGGGTGCTTGTTCATGCTTGTCGGCATGGTCGTGCCGCAGGCGTGGGCCGGTAGAAGGCTAAAGGTCGGGAGGTCGGACGGGTGAGCGTAATCGAGGAGTACCGGGACGAAATCGCTTGGGTATTCGGGGAAGCTTCGCGGGAGATGGAGAGCTTGCCGGACGGGCTGCGGGAGATCGGACAAGCGTTGCTGACTCGGAGCAATCCGTTGACGAACGGGGGCGGCACGAATGCGATCAGCTATCTGTTGCCTTACTGGCTGCAAGAGCGGACGGGGACGCCTCTTACGCTGAGCCGTGAGCTGTCGGTAGGCAATCTCTATATGATGCTTCACTATTTCGTGCTGGACGACGCAATGGATGGAGGCACGGGAAGACTAGCGGCGGGCCTGCGCCGATCGCTCGCGCTCGGGCAGTTGCTGCAAGTCATGTACCGGGAGCGGTATGCGAGGTACTTCTCGAACGAATCGCCGTTATGGGCGTACGAGCGGCGATATGCCGAGGAGTGGGCTGCAGTCGTCAGCCGCGAAGGCGCGGCGCCGGTCGATCCCCGAGATCGCGGGAAGCTGGCGGGCAAGGCGGCGCCTATTAAACTATGCGTGGCTGGATTACTATTGTCGGCAGGTCAACCGGAGCATATTGCCGATATGGAGGAGGCCGTCGAGCTTGCGTTGGCCGTGCTTCAGCTGTCGGACGACTGGGAGGATTGGCGCGAGGATCTGGCCGAGTCGAACGGCAACGCCTTCCTAACAATCGTAAGAGATAAGCTGGATTGGCCGGCAGGCGTGCCGCTCGATGAACAGAATATTCGTCGGGGGATCTACCGCCATGGCTGCGCGAACGCGCTAGCCGATATCGCGGCGGAGTATAGCGAGAGGTTGAACGGTATGCCGGATGTGCCTTCTCGGCTTGCGGGATTCGGCAGCGCGATTGCTCGGGATCTGCGTGCCGAGGCACGGAATGTCGATGAATCGGTACACGGACTGGCGACCGGGGGCGGTTGGTCACATTTTTTGTCGAATCTATCAAATTAATGACGATATTAGGCCCATAGTCATGGTAAAATAGGGAAGAACCCTATTAAACGATGAAGGTCGTGAAGCGCATGTCGGTAGATTCATTGAAGGTTCAGATCATCAAGAAAGCTTGGGAAGATCCGGCATTTAAACAACAATTGCTAGCCGACCCCAAAACCGCGCTTCAGCAAGCATTCGGCATCGAGGTGCCGGCGGACATCGGACTGAAGGTAGTGGCGGAAACACCGTCCGAATACGTCCTCGTTATTCCGCCGAATCCGGAAGACGTTATCGGTGGAAACAAAGACGATCTACCGGGTTACACTTGGGGTTGATTTGACTGAACAAGCGGGAACCGAATGATGGCTTCGGTTCCTTTTCCTTTTTCGCTGCGGAATTCGATCGTCCCCTGCATGACCTCGATGATCCGAAACGTGACCATGAGACCGAGTCCCGTGCCCTTTGTCTTCGTGGAGAAGTAAGGCTCGCCGAGCTTGGCGATCTGGTCCGGCTCCATCCCCTCCCCGGTATCCACGATTCGAATGACCGCCACGTCTTGTTCCGCGTAAGCTTCGACTTCCACGACTCCGCTTCTCTTCAACGCCTCGATGCTGTTCTTGATCATGTTCATGAACGCTTGTTTAAACTTCGAAGAATTGCCGAGCACATATAGCTTGTCGGGTATGCGAATCTGGAGAGCCGCGCCGTGATAAGCGGCCAATGGCGTAATGATCGTCTCGATCTGGGTCATCTCTTGCTGAATATCGAGTTTAATGATCGTATCCAGCTCGGGCTTCGCGAAGGTAAGGAAGTCGGTAATGATCGTCGACGCCCGGTCCAACTCGCTGATGGCCATGTTGAAATGAGGCTTCGTCGCTTCGTCCGACTTGCCCGAGATCAATTGCAGGAAACCTCGCGTCACTTGCAGCGGATTCCGTACCTCGTGGGCGATCGAAGCGGCGAGATCGCTGATGAACTTGAGCTTCTCCGTGCGCTGCAGCCGATGGTTGAATAGCTCTAGTTCCTTGGAGTAGGCAAGCAACTGTCTATAGTCTGCCGAAATTCGTCGGGCCAACACGATAACGAGCGAGAAGATGAGCATGACGATACCGATTTTCCAATAGAAGAGCATGGATGCCGTATCGTTAGCGTACAGTCGCATTAAATCCGCAATTCCCATAATCGTCAGGGCAAGGAAGCCGGAAGCAAGGATGATGCTATTCTTGTTTCCGCGAATCGATTGGATCACCGACAGGCTGAGTACCAGTACCAAATGGACCAATATGAACGGGGCCAGAATCCAGAACGTGAACAGCTTGTAATAGAAGAAGAACGGCTCCCCGACGATTTGATTCGTGATCAGGACGAGAACGCAGAACGCGGAATAAAACGCGAACCATTGTCCGAATTTCTTGAAGAACGCGAGTTTGCCCTCGAAGATCGATGCTACATAGAAGTGGAGGGCGGGGAAGAGCACGAGCATCGACATGTCGAACAGAAACTGAAGCTCGTTCCCGAACTCCTTAAAGTAGACGAACGGTAAAGTCGAGTAAGTCAGGATCATGATGCTAGACGTCAGAGCGATCAGGCTGAGCGATACCCAAGCGCCGCGTTGTCCGCGATTCAAGTAACCGGAGATCAGCAGCATTATGATCGCCAGGAAGGCGACGGCAGCCCCAAGCAACAAACTCGGCATCTCCTGATGGATGTACCATTCGGAGAGTTCGTTGTAATTGCCGATTCTAATCGGGCTGCCCAGCCCGGCTCTGTCTACAGACTCGATTCGAACATATAAATTGGTCGGTTCGGGATTAGGCGTAAGCGCGACGAGAAGCATGTTCCGATCGTAAGTAAAGTCCCGAGTCGAACGATAGAGCAGTCGCTCTTTCTCGTAGACTTCTATGTTGATTCCGTACATATGGCTGACGAGAAGCCCTGGATTCAGCCAGTGGTCGGTTGGCGGAATGACGATATGCACCCACGCGCCGTCGTACTCCTGAGGCATCGTCGTCAGAGGCTTTTCCGTATTCGCGGGAAGCCATTGCGCGGTATCGGAAGGCGCATGGTCCGTATCGCTTAGTTGATCCATCCATTGAATTTCCCACTGCTTAACGATGGCGTCCGGCGGGTTGGCGTCGATATCGGTATCGGCATATCCGGTCCGAGGGTTGGCGAGTAGAATCGTAGCTGCGAGGACGAGTAGGATAACCGCTTGGAAGCGGGATAGATTCATCGGTTCACCTCAGATAGAAAGAGCGCATGTCAGGTATATAATTCGACAGCGTTCGATATTGTCCTGTTATTTCGTAATCCATTTTTCCTGTTTTTTCATTTCCGTGTGGATGAAATATAGCAAAAACAGAGGAGATTAGCGTTTTATGGCGAATTATTATTGTTGGTTATCCACTTTATCCGTAAGGGGAATTGAATGATGTTCAAGAAAATACTCTCGTCGGCGCTCATGATTACGATCGTTGCAACGATGCTGACTAATGTGCTTATACCCGTAAAACACGCTGCCGCGGCGGATGATTGGATTGATATCGGTTCAGCGTTAGAACTGAAGAATATTACCGACATGACCGGAAAATATCGGCTGACGGCGGATATCGACTTGTCCGGATACGCCAGTGGAACCGGATGGGTGCCGATCGGAAGCTGGGGAACTCCTTTCACCGGGAAGTTCGACGGTAACGGGCACACGATTCGGAATTTGAAGATTAATTCGACGGGTAACTACATGGGCTTATTCGGTGCAACTTCAGGAGCTGTTACCTTATCCAACCTTCGTCTGACGAACGTGTCGGTAAAGGGAACCTCGTCCGTTGGAGGTTTAGTAGGTTTCTTAGGAACGAATGGGACAATATCCCAATCTTCCGTAGAGGGGACTGTAACGGGGAGCGATAGTATCGGGATGCTCGTCGGCTACTTTCAATGGTCGACAATTGAGAATAGTTACGCAACCGGGCAACTAGAGGTCGAGTCGCCTACCGTTGATGGCGGGTTCGGAGGGTTGGTCGGTTACGCAACTAGTAATAGTTTTGGCACATTAGGCAGGATAAGTAACTCTTATTCGTCGACGGTTATTGATTCAGGACCGAATGCAGGCGGATTGGTCGGCCGAACGGAATCTCCGCCAGTTACCGTTAGCAACTCTTACTGGGACACCGAAACGAGCGGAAGAAACACCTCCGCCGGGAACGGCGGAGTCGGCAAGACGACCGCCCAGATGAAAAGCGTAGAGACGTACGCGGGATGGGATTTCACGTCGACATGGGGGATCATCGAGGGGAGTACTTACCCGTTGCACCGGACGCAATACGAACTCGTGACGCTGGCCGGGCTTTCCGTAACCGATGCGACCTACTCCTCCTTGCCGCTTAATCGGGCTTTTGCTCCGAACTATGGCGTTTATTCGGCGCATGTCCCGTATAAGACCAACGAGATAAACGTCGGCGCGGCGGTGACGGGTCCTTCCTCGGTGGAGGTCGACAACACAGGCAGCCCCGTGGCGGCGGTCTCACTCGATCCGGGGCCTAATATCATTCCGATCAAAGTGATTGCGCCGGACGGCTTGAACGCGACATACACGCTCAACGTCTATCGCGAGGGCGGCACGACGGCGTATCCTCACGAAATCTCGAGCGCCGCGCAGCTGGCGAAGATCGGGGACACGACGGAAGGCTACGATTTAACGGATTCGTATAAGCTTACGGCCGACATCGATTTGTCCGGTGTGGGCTGGACGCCGATCGGTACGGCAGGACTGCCATTTAAAGGCGAATTCGACGGTGACGGCCATACGATCGGCAATTTAAAGATCGATAGAACAGATCCCGACACAGGATTGTTCGGCGTAGTCGAGAATGCGAAAATAAGTGATCTTGCCTTGTCAGATGTCAATGTCAAGGGTGATCTTCGTGTAGGCGGCTTGACCGGCACTGCTATCGATTCCGACATTTCGAGAGTTGCGGTGAATGGTACGGTACAAGGTGGCATGAGAGTCGGAGGAATGGTCGGGCTTCTAAGCGATAGTACGTCCACGTTAGACGAATCCTATTCGGCTGCTCATGTAACAGGTACCGCCGGACATTCCGGCGGTTTAATAGGAACTGCGAATAATAGCCCTATAATTACCGATTCCTTCTGGGATATAGATGAAAGCGGACAATCAACATCTGCCGGCGGAGAAGGCATGTCTACCTCGGATATGTTGATACCGACGATGTATACGAACTGGACGTTCGGACCCGGCAATGATTGGGGCATGATCGAAGGTACAACTTATCCGATGCCTTACGCGAGCTTTGTTCGCGCATCACTCAGCGGATTGTCCGTAACTGCGTCGGGCAATCCTGTCCCACTGGACAAACTCTTCGATGCGGGAGCGGGTGAATACGAAGCTGCGCTTAGCGCCCCTATCGCGCAAGCGAGCATCGCCGCAAGCGTCGCGAGCGCCGGAGCGACGATCGCATACACTGGCGCGACGGCAGGCGGTGTCGTCGATCTCGGTCTCGGCGCGAATCCGGTCGAGATCCGGGTGACGGGACCGGGCAACGCGGCGAAAGGTCTCTATAAGCTGAACATTGAGGTTCCTACTCCGGAGGCGATCGACGTAGACGTGCCGGCGAACGGAACATACGGAATCGAAGACAAGCTGATGTTCACGGTCGAATACTCGCATTCCGTCGACGTAACGGGAACTCCCGTACTGCCGATCACCGTAGGCAGCGCGACCGTTAACGCGACATATATAGGGAAAGCGCCGGGGCATCCGGAGCGTCTACAATTCGTCTACACGGTACGAGCAGGAGACTTGGATACGAACGGCTTAGCGGTAGACTTAGCCATCGTCGCCGACTCGCCGGCGTCGATCACGGCCCTGGGAGACAACGTCCCGTTGACGCTACCTGTTTCTCCGAGCTTGACCGGAATCATCGTGGAAGGCAACGCGCCGACGATCGGACTGACGCCTTCGACGACGGCGCCGACGAATGATCCGGTGACCGTTACGGTAACGGCGAACGGTACGGACAGCAATATCGTCGCGTTGAAGTGGGCGGCAGGCACGCATCCCGCATCTTACTTCGCGAGCGCGGGCACGGCCGTCTCCGGCGGCACGTTCCAAGCGGACGATAACGGAGCCTATACGGTGTATGCCACCGACGAAGCGGGGAACGCGACGGTCGAGGCGATTACGATCGCCAACATCGTCTCCGACTTGCCGACGATCTCCCTCGGTCGATCGCCGACCGGCGTGACGAACGCCGGCGTAGACGTCAGCATCACGGCTTCGGCGAACAACGAAGCGGGCGGTAACTCGCTGACCGCCCTGAAATGGGCAACGGGCTTGCTTGCCGCGGCGGACTTCGCCGCGGATCCGGCACTCGGTACTGACGTGCTCGTCTCGCGGAGCTTCCACGTCGCGACGAACGGCACCTACACGGTATACGCGGTAGATGAAGCAGCCAACGCGAAGGTCGAGACGGTCACGATCGCCAATATCGTGACGCAGCCGCCGACGCTCGCGCTCGACTACAATCCGAAGGGTGCCGGACAAGCTCGCGTGGATATTAGCGTCACGGCGTCCGTCTACGACGCGGGCATCGGGAACGTGCTTGCCGAGCTTAGGTGGGCGGAAGGCGCCCGCGCGGCAAGCGACTTCGCCGATCCGGCGCTCGGCGCCGACGTGCCGGCAATCGGCACGTTCAGCGTCGATAAGAACGCGACGTACACCGTATTCGCTGCCGATGCCGCGGGCAACACCCGAGTAGAGACGATTGTGATCTCGAATATCCAAATTCCTTCGACGTGGGTGCCGACGCCGGACCCCGATCGCGAGTCGTTCTTCCTCGTTCCAGGTCGGGAGTACAAGCTCGAGCTGGACGGCATGGTTCTGATCGTTCCGGCCGGCGCGATTACCGAATCGATGACGATTACGATCAAGCGCGCGACGAAGGAAGCGGAGAGCCGGCTCGCCGGCGGGCAGATGCTGCTGGCGGATGCGTTCGAGCTGACGAAGAGCGTGCCCGGCAAGTTCGGGGTGCCGTTGCGATTGGAAATTCAAGTAAAGGACACTTTGATCTCGGATTCGTCCCTCTATTATTACGACGAAGCGGCCGACCGCTGGATTGCGATCAAGAGCAAGTCCTCCGGTAATACGATCGCAGGGGAGACGGATCACTTCACGTTGTTCGCCGTCTTGCCGGCGCAAGCCGAACTGTCCGATATCGTGGGTCATTGGGCGGAGCAAGACATCCGTGACGGCGTGGCGAGAGGATGGGTCGACGGCTATCCCGACGGCACGTTCGCTCCTAACCGAACGGTCACGAGGGCGGAGTTCGCCGTTATGCTCGGTCGCCTTCTCGGATGGACGAACGGTCAAGCGCTGACCTTCTCGGATGCCGGCACGATTCCGGAATGGGCTGCCGAAGCGATCGCGGGAGCCGTGCAAGCGGGCGTCGTCGGCGGCTATCCGGATGGCAGCTTCCGTCCGAACGGCAGCATCGGACGTACCGAGGCAGCCGTCATGATCGCGAGAGCCGCGAAGTTGACCCCGTCCGCAGCCGAGCGTACGGCATTCGCCGACGACGAGGGAATTGCCGCATGGGCGAAGCCGCTAATCGAAGCCGGACGCGGAAACGGGCTGCTGCAAGGCGGCAACGGCAATAAGTTTGCTCCTGCGGCGCTGACGACGCGGGCGGAAGCGATCGTGCTGCTGAAGCGACTAGACTCGTACATCCGACGCAATGTATAGATAAGCCATTCGGCCGGTATCGTCCGCGCAACGCGCGACGGTACCGGTTTTTTCATACTGGCATTGCCCGCGTCTATCGTGTATTTTTAATAAAACATAACCGAGAGCGGCCGGTAGAAAGGACGGAAAACCATGCTGAGATGGATCAATAGAAGCTTGCGGGACTTCCGTGCCGCCTACCCGAAGCTGTTGCTCTTCGAATATCTGTTCATGCTGCTGACGAGCGTCGTCATTATTCCGATTATTACGCTGATATTCAACCGGGTGCTGACGGTCGTCGGCTCCGGCGCGCTCATGAACGACGAGATCATGTCGCTCGGCTTGGACTGGCGGGGCATGCTCGGCCTGGCGGCGATCGGCATGGTCGCTTCGCTGGCGGTGTTCATCGAGCTGAGCGTGCTGATCATCGTCGTGCAGCAACGGTACTTCGGCAAGGGAATCGCGATCGCGGACGCCTTGCTGACCGCGCTCCGCCGGACGCCTCGGCTGCTGGGGTTCGGCGTCGTCCAGCTGTTCGTGCTGCTGCTCGTGCTCATTCCGTTCGTCGATTCTCCTCTGTCGGAATCGTTCTACGCGCTGTTCAACGTGCCGATCTTCCTTCGCCGCAACGTCGAGGGGCTATCGCTCGTCATGACCGCCGTCTACTTGGTGCTGTTGCTGGGGGCGCTGTACCTCGTGCTGCGGTGGATATTCGTTCTTCATTACATCGTGTTGGACGGGAAAACGATCGGCGAAGCCGTCCGCAGCAGCTACGCGTTGACGCGCGGCAAGCGGACGAGGGTGCTCGCGACGTTGTTCCTGACGAACGCGCTCGTCATCGGCACGGGCTTCGCGGCGCTCTCGTCGCTGTCGTTCCTGCCGTATTGGATCGATTCCAACGTGCTCAAGGCGTTCACGGAGCATTATTCGCTTACGCTGTCCACGATGCTGACGTATATGCTGACGCTGACGATCATGCCGGTCAACATCATCCTGCTGACCCGGTTGTTCTACGCGTTCGAACGGGAAAGAGGGACGTTGCCGAGAGATCGGTTGAAGACGTCCGGCAGCTTCGTCGGGAGATGGGAGAATCGTCTGGCGGACGCCGTGAAGCGATACGGGCGCAAGCGGTCGCTCTTCGCGGCGGTCGCGGCTATCTATGCGGGACTGGCGTTATTCGTCGGTTTCAAGGCGAGCGACAATCTGGTCTACGCGAAGTGGAGCGTGCTCATCTCGGCCCATAGAGGCGACGCGGAGAGCGGGCCGGAGAATTCTCTGCCCGCCATCCTCGGCGCGATCGACAAAGGCATACATTCCGTGGAGATCGACGTGCAACTGACGAAGGACGGCGTGGCGGTGCTCAACCACGATGCGACCTTAAGGCGAATGTCGGGCTTTAACGCCCGAGCGGCCGATCTGACTTACGCGCAGACGAGAGAGCTGACGATCGGTCGGCTGGAGGACGGCACGCCGGTACCCGTCGCGACGCTGGAGGAAGCGTTGGCCGAGGCCAAAGGGCGCATTAAGCTACTGATCGACCTGAAGCCGTACGGTCCTGGCGAGCAACTCGTCCGGGAGACGCTCCGGTTAATCCATGCCTACGGGATGGAAGAGGAAGTCTACATCCAGTCGTTCGACGGCAGCCTGCTCCGGCTCATCCGGCAGCTCTCCCCCGACGTGCGCATCGGGCAAATCATGTATTTC
Organism: Cohnella sp. GCM10027633; assembly: GCF_042675445.1. Taxonomy (NCBI): domain Bacteria; kingdom Bacillati; phylum Bacillota; class Bacilli; order Caryophanales; family Paenibacillaceae; genus Cohnella; species Cohnella sp. GCM10027633. The sequence goes on from NZ_JBHTGV010000005.1 coordinate 339,420, forward strand.
GCGCTTGGCAATTTAACCGCGCTTGACGTGGACTTCTATACGATCGAACAGATTATGGTCACCGAGCAACTGCTGGACCGGGCCCACGCGGCCGGCCGCGAGGTGTGGGTGTGGACCGTCAACGGTCCGCACGATCTGAAGGAAGTGCTGAAGTTTCCGATCGACGGCATCATCACCGATACGCCGGCGCTCGCCCAGTCGACGGTCGGAGTCGACTTGTAGCGAGCGGGCTCGGACGATCCGCTTGCATGGCAGAGGATACCGTTGGAAACAATACGGGTTGCGACCAGTATTAACCAACGGAGGCGGAGTGCATGTCACGACAACGGAACGGCGGAAGGGTCGGAAGATCGGGCCGTGCAGCTCCCGGCACCGGCCTGGGCAACCGAGAACGGGGCGCCGACGGAGAGCCGATCTCGCCGGATCTGGCGACGAGCCGGGGGAAGATCGCGGATGCGTTCGACCGTTGCGAGGATCTTGTCATTCTCGACTGGCGCTACGGACCCGACCTTGCCTACGGTGCGTTCTCCGTCTACTTCAGCACGCTGATTCAAGAGAAGAAGTGCAATTATATGAAAGAATCGCTCCAGGACTTGGTCGATCGCGAGGTCGGACGCGGGGAGACGCTGTCGCCGGAAGACGTCATTGACTTCTTCGGGCGCAACGGCGTCTCGGCGCAGTCGGCGACCGTGCTGGACCATTACGAGGATGCGGTTCACGATATTCTCGACGGCGCGATCGTGATCTTCTTCAGCGGGTGGGACCGCGTGCTGAGCTATAACGCGATGAACGTAACGATGCGCGAAGTGAGCGAGTCGATCACGGAGCCGGTCGTGCAAGGACCGCGCATGAGCTCGGTCGAAGAGTTGGACAAGAATATCGGCTTGTTGCGCAGCTTATTGAAGTCTCCGAACTTCAAGCTCGAGACGTTCGTTACCGGCCGGGAGAGCCGCCGCGACGTCGCGTACGGGTACCTCGAAGGGGCGGTCAACCCCGAGACGCTCGAGGAATTCAAGCGCAGAATCGCGGACGTCGGCGAGGAAGAGATTCTGGAGACGTCCTACCTGGAGGAGTGGATCGGCGAGGCGAAGTATTCGCCGTTCCCGCAGGTGCGGTACACGGAGCGGCCCGACGTATGCGTGGCGGCGCTGCTGGACGGCAAGATCGTCGTCATGGTGCACGGAACGCCGACGCTGATGATCTGTCCCGGCTTGTTCTTCGAATATTTCTCTGCCAGCGAGGACTATTATCATCGGCCCTTGTTCTCCTCGTTGATCCGCTTGCTGCGTGTCGGAGCCTTCTTCATCGCGCTTCTGCTGCCGAGCTCGTATATCGCCATGACCACGTTCCATTCGGAATTGATTCCGACCGTATTGCTGCTGGCGATTCTCGATACGAGGGAAGGCATTCCCTTCCCCGCGTTCGCCGAAGCGCTGCTGATGGAATTCTTCTTCGAGGTACTTCGCGAAGCCGGCATCCGCATGCCAAGGCCGATCGGTTCCGCCGTCAGCATCGTCGGCGCGCTCGTCATCGGTCAAGCGGCGATACAAGCGAAGATCGCATCCCCGGTCATGGTCATCGTCGTCGCGCTTACCGGCATCGCTTCGTTCGCGCTTCCTCAATACAACATGGGCATCGCGCTTCGCATACTCCGGTTCCCTCTCATGCTGCTAGCGGCATCGCTCGGAGGTCTCGGCATCATGATCGGATTGCTGCTCATGATGCTGCACCTGACCTGCCAGCGGTCGCTCGGGCAACCGTACTTATCCTCGGTCGAGCCGCTGGACGTCCGCCGTCTCCGCGATATTCTCGTCGTCGTTCCCCGGAAGCTGCTGACGCATGCCCCGCGCAACCGTCACCGGCACGGACGGGCCTCCGCCTCGGGAAAGGGCAGGATCAGATGACTCGGCACGCGTTGATCGTCGTCGTATTGGTCGCGGTTATCTCTTGCGCGGGGTGCGACAAGGCGGAATTGACGGCTTACGGCTTCACGCAGGCGATCGCGATCGATCTCTTGGACGACGGCCAGGTCGCGATAACGACGTTGTTCTACAACCCTTCGGGCAACGGAGAGCAGGGGACGAAGCCGGACAAGAAGAACGGGATCCGGATCCGGACGGAAGCGCCGACGCTGTTCGAAGCGGTCCGGGACATCCCGCTGTTGTTCGGCCGCAAGGCGAAGTGGGACCATATGAGGGTCATTCTGATCGGGGAAGAAGTCGCCCGCAGGAAGGACGTCGGGGAGATGCTCGAATTTTTCTACCGCGACCACGAGCCGCGTACGACCGTTCCGTTGTTGCTCACCCAAGGGAGGGCCGGCGATTACTTGGCCGTGAAGCCTTATATCGAGAACACGATCGGCCAACAATTGAAGCGAATCGAAGAGATGAGCGTCAGCTACTCCGCGAAGACGATTCGAACGAGGTTGTTGGAGCTCGCGATCGAGCTGAAAAGCCAGACGGGGATCGCGACGTTGCCGTACTTGTACCGTCTCCCGGGCACGAACGAAGTAGCCGTGTCGGGCGTCGCGCTGTTGAAGGGAGGCAAGCTCGCCGGGGGCGTTCTCTCCTCAGCGCGCACGCGCGCGTTGATCATGCTGCTGGACGAGTTCGAGAACGGAGTCGTCGATGCGCCTTGCGGGGACCCGCGGGGAGAAGGGTCGTCGGACGAGCGTCCCGGCAGGGAATCGTTCGAAGTGCTGCGTCTCCATTCGAAGCTAACGCCGGTTCTCCAAGGCGACGAGCTCACGATTCGGACGCGCATCGAGATGACGCTGTCTACGAACGAGCTTCGGTGCTCGTCGATCGCGACGCCGGAGGAGGAGAAGGCGTTCCGGTCGCGCATCGAGGAGTCGGTCGACGCGAACGTAAGAGACATTATCGCGGAGCTGCAGCGCCGGCGAGCCGACGCGATCGGCATCGGGGACCGCATCTACCGCCGCAGTCCCCGTCGGTGGAAGGAACTGAAGCCGCAATGGGACGCGATCTTCGCGAGCGCCCGCGTCGAGACGAGCGTGAAGGTCGACATCATTAGTACGGGAATGTCCATCGGGAAGCCGTTCTCGAGCCGTTAGGCCGCTCATGGCAAGGGCAAAGGGAGGTTGGGCCGCATGTTCCTTAGAATCGGATGCATGCTCGCGCTCGGGGCGATCATGCTGTGGGTCAACGCGGGCGATTGGCGGGCCGGAGCGGCGCGAGACCGCGTCGTCTGCGCCGTCCTGCTCGGCATCTCGGTCTATCTCGGCATTCTGTACGCGACGGACGCGGATTGGCCGAATCTGAACGACTTCATTCAGCTCCTGTTCAAGGACGCGGCGAAGCAGATCGTCGAATCGGTTCGGAAGCCGGCCTAAGAAGGAGCGGAGCGGGGCAAGTATGCCGAGGAAAGGAGACGGGATATGAAACAAAAGGAAACAGTCAGCGCGATGCAGATGTCGATGCTCTTCCTCGCCTATGGTTCCGGGTCGGCCATGATTAACATACCGTCTCCGTTGGCCGGGGCGGCAGGGAGCGGCGCGTGGATTTCCATCGCGATTTCCTGCGCCCTCGGATTGCCGCTGGTCGCTTGCATGCTGTACATGCATCGCTTGTATCCCGATCTCGACTTCATGCAGTACGGAGAGAAGACGCTAGGCAAGGCGCTCATGTTCGTTATCGCCATCCCTTATCTCTGCGCCGTCCTGTATATGCTCGCCCTGATCGTCATCGATATCGGCACGTTCTTCAGCAGCACGATGCTGAAGGAGACGAACACGGACGCCATCCGCGCGCTCTTCTTCTTCCTGGCGGCGGTTACGGCGCGCGGCGGCATCGAGGTCATGGTCCGCATGTTCCTGCTGCTCACCGTCTTCGCGCTGCTATTCGTGATCGTTATCCTCTTCATGGCTGCTCCGAACTATCACCCCGAGTTTCTGCTGCCGATCATGCCCGACGGCATCAAGCCGATTCTGCACGGAACGTACATCTCTTACGGATTCCCGTTCGCGGAAGCGACGCTATTCGCCATGCTGCTCCAATACGTTCGCGATCGGGACCGCAAGGCGTTACCGAAGCCGATGTACGCGGCAATGCTGGTGAACGGGTTCATGCTCATGGTCTGCATCGCTTGCACGATCATGGCGGAAGGGCCGCTGGCCGGGCAGCTCAAGTATTCCATCTACCAGCTGGCCAGGCTGATCTATATCCAGGAGGTGATCGAACGCGTCGAGTCGGTCATCGGATTAAGCCTGATCATCGTCTCCTACACCAAGGCGACGATCGTGCTGTACGTCGCCTCGAGGGCGCTGTCGAGCTGGGCGAAGCTGAAGAACGACAAGCTGCTCGTCATGCCGATCGCGTTCGTATGCATGTTGCTGTCATGGACGATGTACGACAACGAGACGAACTTCATCGAAGCCGTCGGCGTCATCTGGCCGTTGCTCGACAACGTCGCTTTCACCGCTCCGATGCTCCTGATCGTCGCCGTGACCGTCATCAAGCGGGCGACGGGCAAGCTGCGGCCTTAGCGCGGCAGGCCGTTATACCGCCCGCGCGTCGTCGCCGGCGACGACCGTCCGGTTGCGGCCGGCGCGCTTCGCTTCGTACAGCGCCCGATCCGCCTGCGCGAACGTTACGTCATAGCCGTTCCCATTCGCGGGACAGCAAGCCGCACCGATCGAGACGGTAATCGGTTGTCCGATCGGGCCGACGGTCGTCTCCATCCGCTTGCGAACGCGCTCTCCCCAATCTCTGGCCGCGCGTTCGTCAGTCGCCGGCAGCAGGGCGATGAATTCCTCGCCGCCTACCCGGCATAGGAGCGCTTCGCTATCCGCTTGCAGTCGCAGCGCGTCGGCAAGCAGCTTCAGCGTTTCGTCGCCGAGCTGGTGGCCGTGGATGTCGTTCACCCGCTTGAAATGATCGATGTCGATGACGAGCAGCGCATACCCTTCCTTCGCGCGATCTTCCTCGCCTAACCAACGATCGAGACCGGCTCGATTCGCGAGTCCCGTGAGCGAGTCCGTCAGCGCTTGCTCCGTCATTCGCTCGGTTTCGTTCTGCAAGCCTCGCATGGCGTTCGACACCGCGATCGCGAGATGATGGGCTTCGTAGTTCCAATGCTTCTCGAACGGCGCCTCGCCGATCCGTTCTCCTCTCTCTGCCCGTCGGGCCATAGCCGTCAACGCGGCGAACGGAGCGGCGAGCTTCCGGGCCGTCCATAAGCTGAAGAGCAGCAACGCGGCGATGAACGGAACGATCCAGACGAGCTGCGTCCGGAGCATCTCCCTCATCGCCTCGTCCACGCGGGCAGCCGGAGACTGGAACGCGACGCCCCATCCCAGATCTGGATGCCGGATATAGCCGACAAGCTCGGTTCTGCCCGAAGCGTCTTCGAGCGCAAGGTGCCGCAGTTCTCCGCCCGCGAACGTCTCGCGTATGACTTCCGCGGGTACGAGCTCGTCGCGGCGCGACTCGTCGGGGATCAGGAGCGGGGCGCCGGTCGGATCGACGATATAGGCGAACGTTCCTTTGCGGCTCTTGATCGCGTGCTCGAACAGCTCGCTGAAGACGTTCCTCGTCTCCAGGTCGATCAGTCCTCCGAAGAAGCCTCGCGGAGGTTGACCACGGGGACCAAACGGGAAGGAGACTAGAATCGTCCGATGCCCGTTCGGGCTCTGGAACGGCTCCGAGAATAGCGGCTCGGGAGAACGAAGGGCGCGCCGCATCGCCTCTTCGGCTATCGACGGTCCGGGAGCGTTGCCTCCGGGTCCCGAGAAGGCGCGCACATTGCCGCTGCCGTCGACGAGAACCGCTTGGTTGAACAAGCCGGCGCCGCCCAGCAGCATGACCGCCCATTCGGGAGACGGTCCGTCCGCGCCGGCTTGCTCCCCGAGGAAGCGCGCCGTAGAGCCGAGCTCGCGGAACATGACGTCCTTCAGCGCGTTGATCGAGATGTTCAGGTTGCGCGCGCCTTCGAAGTTGGACTGCAGCGTCGTATCGGTCAGGGTCCGGTTCTGTTTGTTCATGGCCGCGCCGATGAGGATGGCGGACGAGCCGAGCAGGGAGACGGCCAAGAGGCCGCTAAGAACGAGGTGGAATTTCACGCGGGCCGTTCGCGCGCGAGGAAGACGGATCATGCGTACACTCCTTATTACGATGCAATGCTACATTTTTCGACATGACGTTTTCATTTTCCTCCCCGGAAGGTTTGGAGCTAGGCGGCAGAGATGTGCTACACTGGGAGCAAATCATGACAGACAACTTAGAATGGGGAAGGGCGAATGAACGAACGATTAGACGACGCGCTCGTCGAGGACGGAGCGATCGCGCTTCGCTATGCGAAGGAGAGCGATCTGGAAGCCTATCTCGCCTATCTGTCGGACGAGGAGATGAACCGGCTGACGGGCTCGCAACAGCCGTTCACGCGGGAGAGGATCGAAGCCTGGCTTCGAACAATCGGAACCGAGAGCGAAGAGCGCGCGGATTGGGTGATCGAGCACAGGGAGACGGGAGAGCTGCTCGGCGAGGTCGTGCTGAACGAGATCGATCCGATCAACCGGAGCGCCAACATCCGCATCGGCATCCAGGGAAACCGGCACCGGGGGCAAGGCTACGGCACGAAGGCGATGATTCATATGCTTCGGCACGGCTTCGAGACGAGGGGACTGCATCGGATTCACTTGGGCGTGTATGCGTTCAACCCGAGGGCGATTCGCGTGTACGAGAAAATCGGGTTCAAGAGAGAAGGAGTCGAGCGAGACGCCTTGTACATGGACGGTCGATATCACGACATGATCACGATGTCCATGCTCGAGGATGAATTCCGCGCGATCTATGGCAGGACGGAAAGAACGGACGATCGATTCAATAGGGAGTAGGATACCGACAATGACGGCAACGAACGAGCAACGATACCGCTTCACCGAGGCGCCGATCTGGGAGCTGCAGCGGCAATATTACGAAGAACAAGGAACGAAGGCGTGGAGAAACGACCAAGTTCCTCAATATATTACGAGCAATCCGATCATCGCGAACGCGTATGCGGACATGATCTTCGGGTTTCTGCAAGACCGGGCGAGCCGGGGGCACGGCGAGGATCCCGTAACGATCGTGGAAATAGGCGCGGGAGCGGGCCGCCTCGCGTTCCATGTGCTGCATGAGCTATGCCGGCTCAGAGACTTCGCGGGGATTCCTGTGCCCGCCTTCCGTTACGTCATGACGGACTTGCCGACGAGCAACATCGCCGCCTGGCAAGAGCATCCCGCGCTGCAGCGTTTCATCGCGGAAGGATTGCTGGATTTCGCGCGCTTCGATGCCGTTCGGGATACGGAGCTGAATCTCGTCGTCTCGGGGGAGACGATCGGCGAGGGGGCGTCAAGGCAGCCTCTTATCGTCGTCGCCAATTATTTCTTCTGCACCATCCCTCAGGAATTGCTCTACATCGGCGACGGACGGGTGCACGAAGCGGACGTGTTCGTCGACTATCCCGAGCATCGGGAGACGATGACGACGACGCAGCTACTGGGCGCGATCTCTCTTCGTTACGAGCACAGGCACGCGCCGGAATACGAACGGCGGACGTATCCGTACCGCGATCTTATCGCGATGTATCAGGAGCAATTAGAGGATTCCCACGTGCTGTTCCCCGTCGCGGGACTCGACTGTCTCGAACGGTTGAACCGACTGTCGCGGGAAGGCTTCCTCTTGCTTACGGCGGACAAGGGCGATCACCTGCTGGACTATTGGAAGTTCTCGGAGCCTCCGGAGCTGGTTATGCACGGCAGCTTCTCGCTGACGGCCAACTACCAAGCGTTCCAGTACCATTACGAGAGCCAAGGCGCGCTGGCGCTCTTCCCTAAGCAGCACTATAAGAACCTGAACGTCGGCTGCATCATCCATGCGCGGCGGCCGGCGGAGTACGCGCAGACGAGGCTAGCGTACCTCCGAAGCATCGAGCGCTTCGGACCGGACGAGTTCTTCAGCTTGAAGGAATGGGCGGACAAGCGGATCGAATCGATGGGAATTCAACAGCTGCTCAGCTTCTGGAGGCTCGGAGGCTACGATGCGGAGTTCTTCGCCCATGCCGCGAAGCGAATCTCCGTTCTGATCCCGGATGCGAACGACGAGGAGAAGGAGGATCTGCTCTTCGGCATCGAGCGGATGTGGTCCTCGTATTACGTCATGGAGCAGCAACGCTACGATCTGGCGCTCGACGCGGGGCTGGTGCTGTTCGAGATGGACTTGTACGGGCCGTCGAAGCGGATGCTCGAGATCTCGGTTCGGCGAGACCCCGACGACGTCGTATCGACAGTCTACTATTGTCTGGCCATCTGCTGCTTCGAGCTGGAGCTGGAAGACGAGGCTTGGGAATATCTGCGCCGGTTGGTCGAGCTGGAGCCGGACCATGAAGAGGCGAAGGAGCTGCTCGCGAGCCGGGATGCCTAAAGTCCGATTGCGCGAAAAGTCGAATCATCGTACGATGGAAACAAAGTAGAGTATTGGAGACGATTTCCATGCCGAGGCCGCGCAGCAACGCGATATCCGGAGGAAAGGCGCCGTTCGTCGGGGCTAAGCCCTCCAAGGCGCCGGCGATCGGTTCGCACCGCGCGCGGGCGCCGATCGGCGGCCATCGTACGCCGCCGATGTTAAGCTTGCAGCAGTCGATCGGCAATCAAGCGACGCAAGGCGTCATGTCGCAACCGTCTCCGTACGCGGATATTACGGACGTCGAGGAGTCGGTCGAGCAGGAAGCCGAGGAGCAATCGGTCGGCAGCCAAGCGACGCGGGGGAGCGTACCCGAGTCCGCGTACTCGGACATTACGGATGAAGAGGAATCGCCGGAATACGACGCGGAGCAAGCGCCGGAGACGCACGGCTACATGGAGACGGCGAGCACGCCGCCTTCGCTCCCGGAAGGCTACGGCGCGTATTCCAAGCCGGTGCCGCCGTCGTTGCCGCCGCGTAGCGAGCCTGGTGCCGACGAAGGGGTGTTCTATTCGACGGTCGAGGAAGAGGGAGGCGGGATGGAAACCGAGCTCGATTCCTCACCCGGCGGCGGAAGCGGGAGCGGGGGCAGCTACGGCGTGTACGGCGCGCATTCCGAGCATCGCCCGTTGCCGTCGCTTCCCCAGAAGCCGCAGCGGAACGGTCTCGAGATGGAGAGCAACAAGATGGGCGCCTTCGATACGGAGGTTCTCGGGGGAGGCATCGTTCCCGGCGTCGAGCTCGCTTCGACGACGTTCTACGCGAACGAGGAGCAGCGCGCGAAGTACGGACGGGGCTTCGACGAGAGCGGTCATATGACGAACAAGACGGACGGAAGCCAGCTGTCGACGATCGGCGCCGAGAAGGGCGCGGTCAGAGGCTCGAAGGCCGATCGGCATATCTTCGTCATGGACGGAGAGGGCGGCTTCCATACGAACGACGTCATCAAGGAGAACAAGGGCCGCTCGAAGCAGATCAAGGACCAGCGGAAGGACGAGATCCGCGGCTTGGCGGACGAGCCAGAGAAGCAGCAGATGCTCCGCGGGCAACAGCTGCCCAACATGGAACGCTTCCACCATACGAGCTTCCTGGCCGGGGAAGACGTCGCCGGAGCGGGAGAGCTGCAGGTGCGCGACGGGCAAGTCGAGCTCGTCTCCGACGCCAGCGGCCACTATCAGCCCGAGTCGAGGCAGATGATGCAGACCGTGCAGCAGTTGGAGAATAACCACGTGCCGGTCGAGCAGCTAGGGGTCGAATTCATCGGCAAGCCGCAATTCGAATCGGAGATCGGTCCGGACGGCCAGCCGCTGCGCGACGAGGCGACGGGGAAGAAGATTCTGAAGCGCGACGAGCACGGCAACAAGGTCAAGCAGCTCGGCGGAGACGGCTTGCAGGCGCATTCGAAGAACATGCAGGCTTCCGCGTTGGAGCTTCTCGGTTACGCGAATCACTCCCCCGATACCGCCGAGGAACAGATGCGCGAGAGCCACGGCAAGAAGGACGCCGTGTTGCAGGAGCTGCTGTCGAAGACGAAGCGGGTGGAGCCGATCTCGGGCGGCGTTCACGAGAAGCACGACAACGTCATGCAGGAATTGCTCGCCAAGACGCCGAGGACGGCTCCGATCGCCGGGGGCAGAGGCAACGCGCCGAAGCCGGACGACATCGGGCAGTATCACGGTACGAACGACATTTTCGACGTGCATAATGTGCCGGAGAGCCTGGGCTATCGGGAAATCGCCGACAAAGTCGGCGGAGACGACGATTCCGATTACTCGGATGACCAGGACGGCGGAGGCGGGACCATGGACTTCGTCGACGCCGGTTACGGCAGCTATGGAGCGAACGAGCATGACGGGGGCAACGGCGGCGTATCCGAGGAATTCATCGACAGAGGTTACGACAACTACGGCGCGTCTTCCAAGCCGGGTTATACGGACCTTACAGAATAACGCACGCGAAGCCGCATCTCCCGAAGACGGGGGGATGCGGCTTTTGCGCCTCCTACGCGTCCCGATTGCCTTTCCCCGGAAGACTTCCGTTCCGCCGGGACAGAATCTCGGGAATGTGAAGTTCGCGAAGGACGGCGACGACTTCCTGGACGCTCTCCTTTTCGAACTTTTTGAGTATGCTGTGAATTTGGGATTTGAGCGTAGAGGGCTCGACATGACGCAGCTTGCATATGTCCTGGCGGGAGTAATCCTTCAGCAGCAGGTCAAGCACCTCGAGCTCGGTCGGCGTCAGCAACGTAAGAATATGAAAATTACGGAGCAGACTATCCTCCGTCGTCTTAATCCGTTTGAACTCCCGCGTTATTTTGCCGGCGATGTTGGCATGCAGCGACGGCATGTCGTAAAAGGCATCCTTGATCGCAACGACGATCTCCTCGGCCGGCATGTTCTTGAGCAGATAGTTCGTGGCGCCAAGCTCGAAAGCTCGGAACACCGCTTCATCCGTCTCGCAGACGGTAAGCATGACAATCTTGATGTCCGGCATATACGCCAGAATCTCCGAAGTCGCTCTAAGCCCCGCTTGCTTGTCCTCCAGCTCGATGTCCATCAGGATGACGTCCGGCCGATACAGCGCCGACAGCATCGTCCCTTCGTAGCCGCTTGCGGCTCTCCCAACGAAATCGATCTGAGGATCCTTGTCGAAGATTAGTTGATAACGCTTGGCGATCAGGTTGTCGTCTTCGACGATCAGCACTTTGATCTTCGGTTCGCCCGATTGGCTCATCTTCTCTCGTCCTCCTAGCCCATGGATGTTCGAAGCAAGGGCATGACGAGTCGGAACGCCGTGCCTTCTCCTTGTTTGCTCGCCGCGCTGATTTTGCCTCCATGCGAGGTCATGATCGCGTGGCAGAGAGAAAGCCCCATTCCCCAATTCGTAGCGGTCGGCTTGGAGGAGAAGAAGGGTTGGAATATTCGATCCAGATTCTCTTCCGGAATGCCTGCCCCGTTGTCGCGGATGACCAGCTCCGCCCACTTGTTCTTGCGACTGACCGAGATGTCGATGCGCCTGGATTTCTCGGGGACGGAAGCCAGAGCATCCGTCGCGTTGGACAGAATATTCTCGATAACCTCGGTGAAATAATACGGATCGGCCATGATCGTTAAGGATTGCGCGCCGGGTTCGTAACGAACGTTAACGGATTCCAGCTCTTCGTGCAGCTTCCCCAGCGCTTGCTCCACAAGCTCGCTCAGATTGATCGGTTGCAGTTCCATCTTCGATTTCGCCGTCTTCCGGTGCACCACGTCCAGTCTATCGTAGATGTTGCGGCAGCGATGCTCGATCACCTTGATCTCCGTCACGACTTCCGGCGACTTCTCGCACAACATCTCGAGGTATTCGGTCTGCGCCATAATGCCTAGCAGCTCGTTCTTCATATAATGGCTGAATACCCGCGACGTCAATTCGGCGGAGTCGAGATTACGCGAGATGACGGATTCCTGATTGCGAATGCTGTTCTCGATGCGGGCGTACTTGTATATGCCGTACAGGCTGATGAATAGGCAGAACGCCGCGAGATAAGGGAGCAACGAATACATAGACGGATTGCCGACGAGATTGATCGGCTTGTAGCGGATGAAGCGGGCGGATTTGGATACGGTAATGAGAACGTCCGGCGCCCAGAAGTTGATATAGTAGTACATCGCCTGCAGCGATACGAAGCTGATGAGGATCATCGCGATGTTGCTGCGGATTTGTCGTACCTTGGGCGCATCCAATAGCGCATACAGCATCAGGAATACGCCGGCGGCGATATACAGAGAATTGAGCGCGAAGGTGAAGCCGTGGAACGTATCGTAAGCGGTTACGAACTCCTTCGCGGACACGATGTCCGGATACAATCGATAGATAGTATAGGCTCGTATATACGGCGGGGTCGTACGCGAACACCTGGATTAGGCAGGGTATGGCGAGAAGCGTTACGATGAGCCGCCCTTTGCTTCGGTTCATATGGAAAGCGAAGAAGACCGCGGAGCATAGTCCGGCATAGAGGAATCCCATCGAGAAGACGTTGAGCACCCGAATGATGAAGTAGCGGGAAACGGGGAGGAACAGGAGCTCGTTCTGAACGTTCCGGCTAATGCCGAAGTACTCGTACATGCTGCGGTAGTAGTAGGCATCCTTGGACATATAGGTGATGATCCCGCTGACGACCAGCAAGAAGCTGAGGCCCATGAACAGCATGAACAGGGTTGCCTTCGTATATTTCTGCTGGGTCAGACAGAAGACGGCGATCGCGACGAAAAGGATGAACATGAAGAAAATGACCATGAAGTTCCTTCCTCCCGCAATAATACTTCTTAAAACTTCCCATTCTGATCTATTGTAATTCTGTCTTCCGGAATGAACAGGTTGAAGTTTTATCCTCCCGGGCGTCCCCAGGTCAAGCTCGAAACCCCGTTATCCACCGTCTCGCTTAGCGATCTTCGCGCCCAGGGCAGTCAATCCAGTTGATAAAAGTTCAACCTTATTGCACTCCGGAATCCGCGTTAGGATAGAACCATGTACAAAAAGAGGAGGGCTCTACCTTGAACAAAAAGAAATTGTACGCCGGGGCGCTGGCGACGACCGTATTGTCGGTAATCGTAAGCGGATGCGGCGCCAACAGCAACAATGCAGAACAAAGCCCTGAAACCGGCATCGAAAAAGTAACGCTCGAATATTACACGTGGACGGACGAAGCCGATTACATGCAGAAGGTCGTCGACGCCTTCAATGCGCAGAACAGCGGCATTCAGGTCCATATGAATACGATCAGCAACGATGCCGACGAGTACAACACGAAGATGATGCTTAACTTGTCCGGCAACTCTGCGGTCGACGTCTTCAGCATGAGCGGGTCGGCCGGCCTCGGCCTCTACTCCTCTAAAAAACAGCTTTTGGATATCGGCGACCGCATCAAGAGCGCGAATCTTGACATCGGCGCCTACGGTCCAATGTTGCAAGACGTTACCAACACGCTCACGGGCGGGGAATATTATGCGCTGCCTTACCGGACCTCTTCGTACGCGTTGTTCTATAACAAAGCCGTCTTCGACAAGGAAGGAATCGAATATCCGGAGCAGATGACTTGGGAACAATACGCCGAGTTGGCCAAGCGGTTGACGAAGGGCGAAGGAACGAGCAAGCAGTGGGGCGGCTTCCTGGCAGACTGGATTATTTATCCGATCGAAGCGCTGCAGAAGGGAACCACGATCCTGGACGATGATCTGGATAACGTCAAAGAATGGCTCGACTTCACGAACGTCATCTTCAATCAAGACCAATCTCACATGAGCTATAAGCAGATGAAAGCGGAAAGCGTCGATTGGCTGAAACAGTTCGAGAGCGGCAACGTCGCCATGATGGTAAACGGCGAATGGACCGTCAATATGCTGCAAGCGGACGTCGCGGCAGGCAAGGCGGACATTGACTTCGATATGACGATTTTGCCGCAGCCCGAAGGAGCCGCGGACCCGACATCCGTCGGCGGTCTAAGCACGTTCATGGGGATTAGCGCGAACAGCGAGCACCAGGATGCGGCGTTCAAGTTCGTTCAATTCGCAACCGGCGAGCAAGGCGGAGCCATCCTGGCGAACGCTAGCGTACTGCCGGCGTATTCCAATGATTCGACGAAGGATGCGTTCCTCAAGGCGACCGGCCTGCAAGGAAGCGGAGCATTCTTCGAGGCGAAGACGATCATCGGCGATCAACCGGTGCCGCAGATCGATCAAGTGAACACGGCCTACAAGGAGCAATTGGATCTGTTCTCGTTCGGAGAAGTGGACGCTGGCCGAGCGATTGCGAATTTCATCGAACGGCGCGACAAAATCGTAGCATCCGAATAACGCGAGATTCAACGGTCGGCTGCCCCATGTCGTTCATGATGGCAGCCGATCTCTCCTAATGGGCAGAAAGGAGATGATTTCGATGATTAGGCTTCTGCGGCGAAGCAAAGCGCACGTACCCGGAACGCTGTTTATCCTTCCAGCTTTCCTCCTGTTTGCCGTATTTATTTTCGCTCCGCTGCTGTACGGCCTGTATCTAAGCTTCACCGATTACGGAGGGTTCGATCTCAAGCCCAATTACATCGGATTAAGCAATTACAAGGAATTGCTGCAGGACGATTATTTTCGAATCTCGCTTAAGAACAACTTTCTATACACCGTATTGTTCGTGCCTCTGACGCTGGTTCTCGCCCTGCTGTCGGCCGTAGCGCTCAATAGCGTCCTTCATCTCAGGAAATATTTGCGCATGGCGTTCTATCTTCCCCAGATTACGTCGATGGTATCCATTGCCATCGTATGGGGATTAATGCTTAATCCGCTGCGAGGGCCGGTCAATCAGATTCTGAAGGCGATCGGAATCGCCAATCCTCCGGAATGGCTGATGTCTTCCGAGTGGGCGCTAATCGCCGTCGTGATCGTCGCGGCCTGGAAGAGCTTCGGCTATTACATGATTATCTTGCTGGCAGGCATTCAAGGCATACCCGAATACTTATACGAGTCGGCCAAGCTGGACGGCGCCGGGCGAATCAAGCGGTTCCTCTATATTACGCTTCCCAGCTTGTCTCCAACCTTGTTCATGGTCATCGTCCTTACCATTATCAACTCGTTCCAGGTGTTCGATCTCGTGTCTGTCATGACCGACGGCGGGCCGGGACGCTCGACCAACGTACTCGTATTCCGTATCTACCAAGAAGCGTTCGTCAACTACAAGATGGGCTACGCCGCGTCGATGTCCATCGTGCTGTTCCTGATCATTATGGTCGTATCCTTCATCCAGTTCCGGTTGGAGAAAAAATGGGTCACCTACTAGAGAGAGGAGAATCGAGATGCTGAACGCCTTTGGGAACAGAGGAAGGGACAAGCTCCTCTACTCTCTATTGTTGGTTCTGCTCGTCGTCTGCTCGGCGGCGGCGTTGTTCCCGTTCCTATGGATGCTGTCTTCTTCGTTGCGTACGGACGTGGATCTGTTCAAGAATCCGATGAACTGGATTCCAAGCTCGCTCTATCTAGATAACTACGAACAAGTATGGACAACGATACCGTTCGCACGGTATTTCCTCAATACATCGAAGCTGGCGGTTGTTATTACCGTGCTGCAAGTTATCATCAGCTCCATGGCGGCTTATGCCTTCGCCAAGCTGAAGATTCCGTTCAAGAACTTCGTCTTCCTGCTGTTCATGACCAACCTGATGATGCCTTGGCATTCGATCATGGTACCGCAGTTCAACATCGTTAGAGACTTGGGCTTGTACGATACGCATACGGGTTACGTTCTCGTTCAAGTATTCAGCGGCTTCGGCATCTTCCTGCTGCGGCAGTTTTTCATGTCGCTGCCCGGGGAGCTAAGCGAGGCGGCGCGGATCGACGGCTTGGGCGAGTGGGGGATCTATTGGCGGATCATGTTGCCGCTCTCCCTGGCGGGCGTATCAACGCTGACGATCTTCACCTTCACGTTCATGTGGAACGATTATCTGGCTCCGCTAATCTATATTCAGACGGATGCCCTCAAGACGTTGCAGCTCGGCCTGAAGGCGTTCCAGACGGAGCATACGACGGATTACGGTTTACTGATGGCAGGCACCGTGCTCGCTACGATTCCGATGATGATCGTATTCCTCGTCGGCGAACGGTTCTTCATCCAAGGCGTAGCTACGACCGGCATGAAAAACTGACGAACAACGATATTCAGGGAGGGGCGATACAATGGCAGACACGACGAAATTCCTGCAAGTAAGCGGCGAGGACTTCACGGTTAACGGAAGTAAAATCCTCTTGCGCGGCTTCGGCTTAGGCACCTGGATGAACCTCGAGCACTTCATGATCGGCTTGCCGGGCACCGATACGATGATCAAGCAAGCTTTCGCGGACGTCTATGGCGAGGAGCGGCGGGACCGGTTTTTCCGCAAGTTCCTGCTGGAGTTCGTGGACGAGGGCGACTTCGCCTATCTGAAAAGCTTGGGCGTAAACTCGTTGCGGCTTCCGTTCAACTACAAATATTTCCTCGACGACCAGCATCCTGGTCAATATAAGGAAGAAGGCTTCGTCTATCTGGATCATGTCGTCTCGCTATGCGCGAAGTACGAGATCTACGCGGTATTGGACATGCATTCCGTACCGGGCGGACAGAATCCGGACTGGCATTGCGACACCGCGAGTGGACTTCCGCTGTTCTGGGAATACGGCGCTCTGCGCGATACCGTCATCGGCTTATGGGGCCATATCGCGCGGCACTATCGGGATCAACCATGGGTCGGTGGCTACGACATCGTGAACGAGCCGTCCATGGTGAAGGACGCCGCGGTGTTCAACGAATTCTACCGCAAGGTAATCTCGGAAATTCGCCGGCACGACGAGCGCCACATTATCTTCATCGAAGGCAATGCGTTCACGACCGACTTCTCCATGCTGGACCCGGTAGACGATCCGCAGGTCGCCTATGAATTCCACTTCTACCCGTTCGTCGAAGATCCGGCCGTACTCTCCCCCGAGATGGATCGAGGCCGGCGCATGGACATTTTCCGAGCGGCGTTCGACAAGCTCCTGCTCATCCGCGACAAGTACAAGCGGCCGCTCTGGTGCGGAGAGCTCGGCTACGATCTGAGTCCGGACAAGATCGAATTCCAGGTCGGCTTCATCGAGGACATGCTCGAGCTGTGCGAAGTTAACGATGTATCCTGGGCGTTATGGACGTACAAGGATTCGGCCTTCATGGGGATCTCCTATCCTCGGGAGCATACGCCTTGGCGACAGTTCGCCGATCAAATCCGGCAAGTGTGGAATCAGCAGCAAGAGCAGGAGAAGGGCGAGGCACTGGTCGATTACATGGCGGCGACGTACTTCAAGCCGATCTCCAAGGAGATGCGCTACCCGCTGCAATTCCGCATGCGGACGATTATGCAAACGATCTGCGTGGAGCAGAACTTGAAACCGTTCCTTCGGCAATTGCCGTGGGAAGAGGCTTGCCGTCTCCCCGAGTCGTTCCGTTCGGAGAACTGCGACACCTGGGAAGAGCTCGCCGTGATCGTACGAAAGTATACGAATGTTGGACACTCGGAGGAATCGGCCCTATGAACGTGTCCTTGAACGGCAAATGGAAAGTCACGCACGTCCCCTATAACGAGTCCGTGGCGGACATTCTCGACGAGACGTTCGTACCCGAAGGATGGATCGACGCCCAGATTCCGGAGGAGATTCACGGGACGCTCAGGAAAGCGGGCATTATCCGTGGTCATGTCTACAGTAAGGATACGGATGAAGAGCAATGGATCGAGGAAGTAGACTGGGTCTATCATAAGGAGTTTTTCGCCGAGAGCTCATGGAAGGCGAGCAAGGTGATCGTCGAGTTCAAGGGCCTGGATACGTTCTGCGATGTCTACCTGAACGGCGTGAAGCTAGGATCCAGCCGCAATATGCACGTCCCGTTCCAGGCGGACATCGCCGAAGCGCTGAATTACGGGGCGAGGAACGTATTCGTCGTTCGCTGTTACTCGGCCGTGAAGCATGTCGAGCACATGGATCAGAAGGGCATCTTCTCGATTACGACCAGCGACAGGATCTTCGCGCGCAAGGCGCAGATGAATTATTCCTGGGACTTCTGTGGCCGCTGCGTAACCGCCGGAATTTGGAAGGACGTTACCATTCATTCGTATAACGACGCCCGAATCGAGTCCTATTATCTGTACACCCGATCGATCGAAGACGGAGCCGCGTCACTCGGCCTCGAAGTCGAACTGGACGACGTGGACGGCAACCTCGGGGAGTACAGCCTTGCGGTTCGTCTGGAGAAGGACTCCGGGGTAGTATACTTCAAGGAGGGGAGCTTCGAAGACTTCAAGTCGTTGTCGTTCGAGGTCGAGAACCCTTCCCTATGGTGGCCAAGGCCGTATGGACAGCCGGAATTGTACGATTTCAGCTTAACTCTGATGAAGCGGGGAGAAGTCATACAAGTCAAGCGGCAGAAGTTCGGCATCAGGCAGATCGAGATTATTCGGGAAGATCAGGGAGACGGCAGGTCGTTCATCTTCGCCGTCAACGGCAGAAGACTGTTCATCCGCGGCGCGAACTGGGTGCCGACCCATATGGTATATACGGATACGACCGATCGGGATTACGAGGTGCTGATGGATTATGCCGTGGAAGGCAACATTAGCATGCTTAGGATATGGGGCGGAGGCATCTACGAGAGCCCCAGAATGTTCGAATTGGGCGACGAGCTGGGCATCATGATCTGGAGCGACTTCATGTTCTCTTGCGGTATCTACCCGCAAGACGACGAGTTCCTTGCTAACGTAGCGGCGGAAGCGGAGCATGTGGTGAAGGAGTATCGGAACTGCACTTCCCTCGTCGTATGGGCGGGCGACAACGAGAATGGCCAAGCATTCGGCTGGGCCGGCAGACCGTATGAGTTTCAGAACGACAAGGTGAGCAACATCGTGCTCATGGAAGCTTGCAAGCGGTTGGATCCCCTCCGGTTCTATATGCCGACTTCGCCTTACAGCCCGGACGAATTCTATAAGGGCGGCGATAACCCGTCATCCCCTTATCAGGGCGATCAGCATATCTATATTATGTCGGCGGATCCGGGGGTCAACGAATACCGCGATTACGGGAAGAACTACTATAAGCGGATCAAAGGCTTCAGGCCGAGGTTCATGAGCGAATTCGGATTCATCTGCTTGCCCGAGAAGGATACGTTCTACCGGTTCAACTTCTCGAGGGAGCAGCTTCGCTATAAGAACGAGCTGGTCGAATTCCTTCCGTTCAGCAACGAATACATCGAGAAGAAGGACCACGACAGCACGATCTATTACAGCCAGGTATACAACTCCATGGCGCTGAAATATTGGATCGAATATTTCAGAAGCTTGAAGTGGACTTGCGCCGGCTCGCTGTATTGGAAGTTCAATGATCCGGTGGCAGATGTGAACAAGGGAGGCATATTCCCTTCGCATATGTCCACGGTCGACATGTACAAGCTGCCTAAAATGACGTATTACTATACGCGCAGAGCTTATGACGACCTGATCGTCGTCTGTCAGGAAGTCGATGGCGGCTACGAGATATACGCGTGCAGCGAAATATTGGAAGATAGATCCGGCAAGCTTGTCGTCTCCCATCTGGATTATTCCGGGCACGTTCTCGGGATCAAGGAATGGGAATGTACGGCTATTCAAGACAGCTCTACGTTGCTATGCGCCTTGTCCGCCGACGAGTTCAAAGTGAAAGACGCCTATAACGAATATTTGAAGCTCGAGTTCGTATCGGAGGATGCGGTCGTCGATAACCGGTACCATTTCACCGATATCCACGAGATCAACAAGCTCGCTTTGGGCGATTCAGGTCTGAAAATCGTGCGCGCGGCAAGGAACGGTTCGGACATCGTCGTCGGGTTGAAGACGGAGCGTTATGCGCGCCATGTCCGTCTGAATATACTGGACCGGCGCGCCTACTACAGCGACAACTACTTCGAGATGGACGCCGGGTCCGAGAAGAACGTGACGATCTCCTTGCATGACGGCGTAGCGGGCATCGAAGACACCGTCCTCTATGTCGAAGGCGAGAATGTAAGCAGAATGACTTTGCCGTTGGCGAGCCTATAATCAAATAGATTACGAGTTTAAAGCCGCTTCCCCGCAAGGGGGCGGCTTCCGTTGCGTGCAGGGACCGTGCGGGGAATCGGCGAATAGGTAGAGACAGTACGAATAGACTCAAAGGAGTGGCGCGCGTTGTCGAATCCGATCTTATTATCCGACCGTTCCCTGGCATGGGTCGTCTCGTCCGTTCACCCGGAAGCGACGATCGTAGCCGCGAGGCGGCTGCACGGAGGCGTCACGACGCCGATCTGCGTCATTACGCTGCGCGTCGGCGAGGAAGTCCGCGAAGTCGTGCTGCGGCAGTTCGAGGACGAGGAGTGGCTGCGGCAGGAGCCGGATCTCGTGCGGCGCGAGGCGGCCAGCTTGGAACGCGCGACCCGGACGGCAGGCGTGAACGCTCCGCGGGTCATCGCCGTTGACGAGGACGGAACCCGCAGCGGGCGGCCGTCGACGCTGATGACGCGTCTGGAGGGCACGGTCGACTTGTCGCCGCCGGATCTGTCGCGATGGCTGCGCGGGTTGGCGCGGACGCTCGCGAGCCTTCACGCCGCGGCCGCGGAGCCGGAGGCATTCCCTTGGACGTTCAAGCCGTATTCCGACGCTTCGCGCATGGATTACGCCTGGTCGAAGACGCCTCGCGAATGGCAGGCCGCGATAGCCATCGTCGCCGCCGGCGCCCCGGCGTTCCGGCAGCGGTTCATCCACCGCGACTACCATCCCGCGAACGTGCTCTGGTCGGGCGAAGAGGTGAGCGGCGTCGTCGACTGGGTGAACGGCTGCATCGGCCCGGCCGGCATCGACGTCGGCCATTGCCGCGTCAACCTGGCGCAGTTGCACGGCGTTCCGGCCGCCGAAGAGTTCCTGGCGCATTACCGCGAGCTCGCCGGCGATTCGTTCGACTACGATCCGTATTGGGACCTCGTGACGCTGATCGACTTCGCCGACGGGCAAGTAGACGTGTATCCGGGATGGACGGCGCTCGGCTTCACGGGTCTGACGGACGAGCTGGTCAAGATCAGATTAGAAACCTATTTAATGAGTCTGTTGAACAAGTATTAACCGCGCGAATCTTTTTACCCCGTCATTACTCGCTCCACCGGATAGTGGAACTTCGGATCCTGCAGGCCGCCCCCGATAAGGTATAGACAGGTCGTCAGCCCGATTCTTCCGAGGAACATGAGCACCATGAGAATGGCTTGAGAGAACAGGCTCAGCTCCGGCGTTATGCCGGTGGACAGGCCGACGGTTCCGAACGCCGAGCAGACTTCGAGGATGATCGCCATGAGCGAAGGCCCCTTGTCCGCGACGCTGATCGCGATGACAGAGATCGCGCACATGACGACCGCGAGCAGCGAGATGGCGAGCGACTTCAGAATATCGTCCGGATGCAGCTCCCGTTTGAACACCTTGATCGAACGGACCCCTCTCGCGAAATGGTAGATGAACAGCATGTTGAAGGCGAACGTGGTCGTCCGAATGCCGCCGCCGACGGAGTTCGGAGACCCGCCGATGAACATGAGCAGGCTCATCAGCAGCAGGGTCGGCATCGTGAAGGCGTTGATATCCATCGTCGTCAGCCCGGCGCTTCTCGTCGTGGCGGCTTGGAAGAACGCGTAGAAGAAGCTCTGGTGCCAAGACATGCCCTTCATGAACGCTTGATTCTCGAATAGCCAGATGAGCACCGTTCCGAACGCGAGCAGGACGAAGTAAGTGAACGTCGTCAGCTTCGTGAACAGAGAGAAGCGGAACGGCTGCTCGGGCTTCGTCCTTTTGCTGGTCACGTACGCTTTCACCTCGATTAACACGGGGAATCCGATCGCTCCGAAAATAATAAGCGCGACCGTAACGACCTGCACGAAGTAGTCGCCCGCGTAGGGGACGAGGGATTGGCCGGTTATGTCCATGCCGGCGTTCGTCGTGGCGCTGACCGAGGCGAACAGCCCCTGCAGGAACGCGTCCTTCCACGAATCGTAATAGCTCAGGAACCGGAGTCCGAGTACGAGCCCTCCGATTAATTCCGTGAGCAAAGTAATCCGCAGGATTTCCTTCACCAGCTGCACAAGCCCCGATAACGCGAACTGATTGTTGTCCGCCATGATGAGGCGACGTTCCCTCAGCCCGATTTTCCTCCCGATCAATAGCCAGAAGAAGGTGCTCATCGCCATGATGCCGAGTCCGCCGAATTGCAGGACGAGCATGATGACGAAATAACCGAATACGCTGTACGTGTCCGCGACGTTGAACACGCCGAGCCCCGTGTCGCTGACGACGCTGACGGCCGTGAACACGGTGTCCGCGAACGTCACTTCCACGCCGGGCCGAAGCACCGCGGGAATGCAGAACAAACCGATCGATATCGTAACCGCCAGAAGATAATAGCCGGCGATCACTTGGGCGGGAGATCGCTTCTCGATCCAATTCCGCAGTGAGCTCAACATGGGTCAGGCATCCTTATCAGGGGATAATTGCTGCTCCCATCGTTTGCCCATCTTGCGCGGCGAATATGCGGATCGTTACAATAGAAGAACAAACGTTCCTCTTGGGGGCTGGCCAGCTTATGTCTTGCATCGTCGCTCTATCGGTTAGAAGCCTCGTCGAATACGTATACGCCTCCGGAAGCATCGACTCCGGTTTCCGATCGGCGAGCGCGCTGTCGGACGGCACCAAGGCGCATCAGAAGATCCAGCGGCAATACGGCGAGGCGGATCGGAAGGAAGTGTATCTGAAGGCGGAGATCGCTTGCGGGGATCTCCTCTTCGCCGTGGACGGCCGATGCGACGGCTTGCTGGACGACGGGAGCGGCACGATGACGATCGAGGAGATCAAGTCGACGATGCGGGACATCGGCGCGATGACCGAAGCGGACGCCGCTCCCGTGCATTGGGCGCAAGCTCTCTTCTACGCGTACATGTACGCGCGGGAGAGCGGAGCTGGGAGGGTTCGCGTTCGTCTCGTTTACGTGCACGTCGAGACGGAGGAGCAGCGGCGGTTCGAACGGGAAGCGTCGTTGGAGGAACTGACGGCGTTCGCGGAGGACGTCGTCGCCAGCTATGCGCCTTATGCACGCATGCTTTTGGCGAACCGGAAGCTTCGAGATGAGAGTATCGGCGGCTTGGTTTTCCCGTTCGCGGATTATCGCGCGGGACAGAAGAAGCTCGCCGGCTCAGTCTACAAGGCGATCGACGAAGAGCGCAAGCTGTTCGCGCGGGCGCCGACGGGCATCGGGAAGACGATCTCGACGCTGTATCCGGCCATCAAGGCGATCGGCGCGGGGAAGATCGGCCATCTGTTCTACTTAACGGCGCGGACGATCACGAGAACGGCCGCGGAAGACGCGCTGGCGCTGCTGAAGTCACAGGGGCTGCACCTGCGCTCGGTGACGATTACCGCGAAGGAGAAGGTTTGCTTCCGGGACGAGGTGGATTGCCGGCCGGAGAAGTGCCCGTACGCGGACGGCTACTACGACCGCGTCAACGGCGCGGTCTTGGACTTGCTGGAGAACGAGACGCTTATACGCCGGGACGTCGTCGAGCGGTACGCGCGCAAGCATAAGGTGTGCCCGTTCGAGCTGTCGCTGGACACGGCGTACGGGGCGGATGCGGTCGTGTGCGATTATAATTATATTTTCGATCCGCGGGTATCGCTAAAGCGATTGAGCGGGGAACGCAGGCGCGAGACGGCGCTGCTCGTGGACGAGGCGCATAACCTCGTCGATCGGGCCAGGGAGATGTACTCCGCCGTGCTGGAGAAGCGGGACTTCCTCGAGCTGGAGCGGGAGTTCAAGGGCGTGCGGGGCGACGTGCAAGCGGCGGCGAAGGCGGTCAACAAGTGGTTCATCGAGCGGAAGAAGGCGATCGGCGGGTCCGCGGAGGCGGTCAAGGAGCGGCCGGACGACCTGCTCGCGCTCGTGGAGTCGTTCGCCGCGGTCGCGGAGAAGGCGTTGGCGTCGGGGGCGTCGGACAGCGCGAAGCTGCTTGACGTCTACTTCGCGGCGGTGCGCTTCGTCCGGACCGGCGAGCAGTACGACGGCAGTTACGTGACGTACGCTGAGCCGGATCGCAACGACGTCCGGGTGAAGATGTTCTGCCTCCATCCGGCGCAGCTGCTGAAGCAGATAGGGAAGGGGTTCCGCGCGCACGTGTTCTTCTCCGCGACGCTGTCGCCGATCGGCTACTACATGGACATGCTAGGCGCCGAGGAAGAGGACTATTCGGTGACGCTCGGCTCTCCGTTCGACAAGTCGCAATGGGACGTCTCCATCGTGCCGCTCTCGACCCGATACGCCGACAGGGAAGCCACGAAGGACCGGCTGACGGCCAAATTGCGGGAGATGGCGGCTGGCGGTGGACGGGGCAAGGAGCGAGAACGGGGCAACTTCCTATTCTTCTTCCCTTCGTATGCGTATATGAACGCGGTGTACGAGACGTTCATGGCGAGAATGGGGGACGAAGAAGAGATCGGGAGAGACGGCAGAAGCGGGGTTGATAGCGCAAACGTAGGAGCAGGCGAAGGCGAGAGCGGGGGCACGGGGATCCGGACGCTGTTGCAGAGGCCGGACATGACGGAGGAAGAACGGGAGAGCTTCCTGGCATCGTTCGTTGCCGACCCGGATGAGACGCTCGTCGGCTTCGCGGTGATGGGCGGTATTTTCTCGGAGGGGATCGACTTGGTCGGGGATCGGCTGACCGGAGTGGCCGTCATCGGAACGGGAATGCCGAAGCTGGGACTCGAACCGGACCTGATCGGCGCGTATTTCGACGCGGAGGGAAAGAACGGGTTCGACTACGCCTACGTCTATCCCGGCATCAACAAGGTGCTCCAGGCGGGAGGCCGGCTCATCCGTTCGGAGCGGGACCGCGGCGTTCTCGCGCTGATAGACGATCGCTATACTCAGCCGCGCTATGCGCGCCTGTTGCCCGAGGAATGGCGATAGACGACCGCGGCTTAGGTTGCATACGATGATCCTTGCGCGCTCACACTGTAATTCGAGCCCGACGAAGATTATGTATATTGAGGGTGAGGTAATTCGAGCCCGACGAAGATTATGTATATCGAGGAGGACGACAGATGAACATTCACCGAGCGCAGGAGATCGCGGCATCCCCGGTCATGGAGAACGTCACTTGCGAAGGGGAACGCGTCTATATCCAGCATGTGGACGCGGACGGCGGGACGGCCCGGATTTATCCGTTGGGAAGGCCGGACGAGGAATTCGAGGTGCCGCTACGCAGCCTATCCGAGCCGTCGGACGGCATGGGAATGGAGGGCGCGCAGATGATATGCGACGTCCCGGAAGGCACCTAACTGCCCGCTAGGCAAAAATGAAAACCGTCTCATAAATGTTTACAGTCGCGGCGGATTCCTATAACCTGTAACAAAAGCGAAGGTTGGCGAAGGAGTCCGAGGATGAGTCTGGTACAGAAGATGCAAATGCGGATGGGCAAGCCGATGTTCCTTGCGTTGCTGGCAGGGCTGCTGTTGGCGACGATGCCGATGACGGCGGTCGCGGCGCAGGAGAAAGCGACCGTAGCGGAAGACATGACCATCATGCTCGACGGGAAGACGGTCAAGCTGACCGACCCGGCAAGAGTGAAAGCGAATAAGCTATATATGCCCGTGGCGCAACTTGCGAAGGTGCTCGGGGCGAAGGTCGACTGGGACGCGGTCAACGAGGAAGCGACGATCGTGAACGCCGTCGGCGACAAGATCGTGCTCGGCAACGGGGTGCCGGTCGTGTATTTCAACGGGGCTCGCTACGTTATGGATGCGGTTCCATTCGAGACGGACGGACGCTTGTACGTGCCGCTTCGCGACGCGGCGGAATTGCTGCACGCGCAGGTGGACTGGAACGACGAAGAGCGGATCGCGACGTTGACGCCCGTGCCGCTGGCCGTCGTGACCGAGGAAGTCGGCGTGGCCGCGATCGCCGAGACGAGCGACGCGAGCGCCAAGCAGCTGCTGAAGCGCAACGAGCTGGGCGCCGACGCGACGGTCGAAGCGGGCGCGGAGCTCCGCGTCGTTATTCCTTCGATTTTCGAGCATGAGGCGAAGCCGTTCGCGGAGAAGGATCTGCTGCTGCTGGCTAAGATCACGCAAGTCGAGGCCGGCTACGAGTCTTACGAGAGCCAGCTCGCGGTCGCTAACGTTATTCTGAACCGGGTGAAGGACTCGCGGTTCCCGAGCACGATTAAGGACGTTATCTATTCCGGCAAGCAGTTCCCGCCAGCGCACAACGGGCTGCTCGACAAGAGCGTGCCGAAGGCGACGGCGCTGCGCGCGGCCAAGGATGCCTTGAACGGGAAGAACAACGTCGAGGACGCGGTCTATTTCTACAATCCGAAGGTGACGAAGGGCGCGTTCTGGTCCGGACTCACGGTCATCGATACGATCGGGACGCATCGGTTCGCGAGGTAAGTAACGAGAGGGGGGCCGCCATGGCGATGGCGGCTTCCTTTTTTTTGTTGTGGCGCGTCGTTGCAGGCGGGGAATCGGCTCTCGGGCGGACAATAGGCAGGAAAAGTCGGGTTACTGGTGAGGACTCGGCGCTCCGGTGGGCAATAGGCGGGAAAAGTCGGGTTACTGGCGGGGAATCGGCGCTCTTGCGGACAATAGGCGGGAAAAGTCGGGTTACTGGCGAGGACTCGGCGCTTCGGCGGACAATAGGCGGGAAAAGTCGGGTTACTGGTGGAGAATCGGCGCTCTTGCGGGCAATAGGCGGGAAAAGTCGGGTTACTGGCGGGGAATCGGCGCTCCGGCGGGCAATAGGCGGGAAAAGTCGGGTTACTGGTTCTCGTCATTAAACCATTGCATCTCAGGGTGACGTGTGGCAACCTGAGGGTTATAGATTAAGGAAGAATGCACCGATCGGACGATTGCTTCAAGGAAAGAAGGAGTAAGCATGCCTAAGGCCGCCCGCGCAAGCGCGGACCGGATCGCGATACTGACGCTCGCCGCGGCGTTCATCGCGCAACAATTGACCCATTGGCAATGGCTGTCGCCGACGCTCGGCGTGCTCGTGTTCGCGGCGATCGCCTGGCTGCTTCCCGGGCTGCGCGGCATGACGCTATGGCTAACCGTCGCCTTCATGGCCGCCGGCGCGGCGCTCATGCTGTTCCAGCAAGCGGATGCCGACGCCTGGTTCGCCGCGGCGAGCCTGAACGTGACGATCGCGACGCTGTTCGTCTTCGCTCCGCTGTTCGGCATACCGGTACGCTTGCCGGATTACGCGGAGGCGCTGCGGCGGTTCTACGAGACGAAGCTGCGAAGCCGGACCGTCACGTACGCGGGCACGCAGCTCATGACGCAGATCATGGGCGCGTTCATCAACGTAGGTTCGATCTCCGTCGTCTATCATCTGGCGTTCGTAAAGCCACGTACCGAGAAGCTGTCCCGGCTGCTGGCCAACGCCCTGAACCGCGGATTCGCGGGGGCGATCGCTTGGTCGCCGTATTTTGCAGCGATGGCGCTCGTCACGTCCGCGCTGTCGCTACGGTGGTCCGAGCTGATTCCGTACCTGCTCGGCTTGGCGGCATTATGCTTCGTCGTCGGTCTAGCGGTCGATTATCGCAAGCTGCGCGAGCCTGAAGAGGAGCCCGCCGGAGAGGAAGGCTCGTCCATTCCCGCAGACGCAGATGCGAAGCCCGCGGGCAAGGCGCCGTTCCCGGCGGGGCTGGCCATGTACCTCGCTTCGGCGATCGCCGCGATCGTGCTGCTCGAGCACGCGGTCGATTTACCGATGGTGCTCGTGACGTGCTTAGCGGCGGCAGCGTTCCCGCTCGCTTGGTGCGCTGCGAAGGGGCGGCTGGCGACGTATCGGCAAGGACTCGCGAGCCATTATTCGACGACGCTGCCCGCTTTGAAAAAGGAGATTACGCTCTTCCTGGCGGCGGGCTTCTTCAGCGGCTCGATCGGCACGACCGGCTTCGGCGCCTCGCTGCCGGTGTGGCTGGACGCGCTGCCGCTTCCGGTCCCGCTGTCGTTCTCCCTGCTGGCGGTGCTCCTCGTGGCGGGAACTTCGCTCGCGGGCTTGCACCCGATCGTGCCGGTGACGATTCTCGCGACAGGCATCGCGCCCGCGGCCGTGCATTTGAGCCCGCAGGAATTCGGACTGCTGCTGCTCGGCAGCTGGGCGGTTTCCAACCCGATCTCCCCGGCGTCCGCGGTGAACAATCTGCTCGCCGGGCTGTTCGGCAAGCCGGTGTTCGTCTTCGCGCGCGCGAATTACGCATTTTCAGCTTGGCTGGGAGTCGCGCTGCTCGGTTACTTGGCTCTCGTCCGGCTCATCGGTTAACCCCTAGCGCTGCTTGCGGGGACGGTCCAGGGAGCGTCGGATGAGAATCGGACCGGCCATGCTGCCCAGCGTCGCCGCCAGCACGGAGTGAAGCGGCAGCTTGAGCAGGTAATAGAGAGCCGTGCCGCCTACGATGTCGATGAGCACGAACTTCCTGATCGCCGCCGGCGAGATCGGGACGACTACGATTACGATATGCCGCTTATGGCGGCGCATGGGCTTCACCCCGTCCTTGTCGCTTCTTCACGAGATTGTATTGCCTTGTTCCTTGTCCGATTCCTCGAATCGGAGGTGGACGAGGTCCGGATTTAAACAAGAAGACCGACCATCGCGGCCGGTCTTCGGTTCGTTTACTTGGCTTTGTTCCTGTACAGCCGAAAAGCGAGAGTCATGAAGACGGCCATGCACGCGGCAAGAAAGCCGATCGCCCGGTACAGGTCGCCGTCCGAGGCGGTACCGTGCATGATGCCTCTCGCCGCGGTCGAAGCGAGGCTGATCGGATTGTAGGCAACGATTCCGCCGAGCCAGTCGGGCATCGTGTCCGTATCGACGAAGACGTTGCTCGTGAAGAGGAGCGGATACAGGACGATGTACGACATGCCGTTGATCGACTCCGTCTTCTTGGCGACGATGCCGATGCAGGCGAAGATCCAGCTGATGCTGAACGCGTAGAATACGGCGAATACGATGCCTAGCACCGCGCCGGCGGCGCCTGCATCCGGCCGGAAGCCGAGCAGCATGCCCATCAACAGCGTCGTGACGATCGCGGCCGCATAAGTCGCGACATTGACGACGACATTGCCGATAATCGCCGCCGGTTGCCAGAACGGAAGCGTGCGGAACCGGTTGAACACGCCGCGGTCCAAGTCGGTCTTGATCGAGATGCCGATATAGATCGTCATCGTCGTCACCGTATAGATCAGCATGCCGGGCAGCAGGAACCGAAGGTATTCGTCGGACGATCCGCTGATCGCGCCTCCGAACAGATAGGTGAAGATGAGGAGAAAGATGACCGGGAAAATAACGACGTCGATGGCGAGGTATCCGATCATGCTCATCGTTCGTTTCCAGGCGCGCCAGACGAAAGAGCCGATCGCGCTTGCTTTGCCGGGCCGCTGCGGTCGGATCGCGGTGCGAAGCTCAAGGAGCGCGTTCGTCGTTCGGTTGGCGGGGTTCCTATTGAGCTCGCTCATGATGCGGACGCCTCCTTGTCGTTGCCGGTCTTCTTCCCGGTCAGGGATAAGAATACGTCGTCCAGGCTCGGCAATCCTACGGAAAACTGTTCGGTTTCGATGCCGGCCCTGACGAGCGCGGCGAGCGCTTCGCCGGCCAGCGCGTTGCTGCGCGCCGTGGCCGAGAGAGCCGCGGGATCATCGTCCAGCCTTGCGGTCTCGCCCAGTACGGCCTTTACGATACGCGCTGCTTCTTCTCGTCTCGCCGGATCGTTCAACCGGACGTGAACCGTGCCCGATCCGACGGATTTCTTCAGCTCGGCGGCCGTTCCTTCTGCGATCACCGTTCCCTCGTCGATGACGGCGAGGCGATCCGCGAGCCGGTCCGCTTCGTCGAGATATTGCGTCGTCAGCAGCACCGTCGTTCCTTGCGCGACGAGAGCGCGCACGATGCTCCACACTTCGTTGCGGCTTCGCGGATCGAGCCCGGTCGTCGGCTCGTCGAGGAATAGCAAATCCGGCATCGCGAGCATCGCCGCCGCGATATCGAGCCTGCGCTTCATGCCGCCGGAATATTGGCTGGAGGGCCGGTCTCCGGCTTCCGCCAAGCCGAACGCCTCCAGCAGCAGCTCCGCCCTCGCCCGCGCGGGCCGGCTCGCATAACCGAGCAGCTTCGCGAACAGATACAGATTGTTGCGCCCGCTCAGCTCCTCGTCGACGGAAGCGAATTGGCCGGTCAGTCCAATCCGGTTCCTGACCGCATCAGGCTCCCGCGAGACGTCATGTCCGAAGACGCGCGCTTGTCCGGAGTCCGCGCGCATGAGCGTGGACAGAATGTTCACGATCGTCGTTTTGCCGGCGCCGTTCGGTCCCAGCAGGGCGTACACGGAGCCTTGACGAACTTGCAGGTCGATGCCCTTGAGCACCTCCAGCTTGCCGAACGACTTGCGCAAGCCGTTCGTTTCGATAGCGTGGATAGTCGTAATTCGAATTCCTCCCCGATTGTCGAATGGCATTACAGCCCCATTGTAGTACATTCATGCAAATGATAAGGTTTACGTAGTTTTACGGACCTTATAGACTCAAACATTATCATGTGTGATTAAGCTTTAATGGCAGTGATTTGTTTCTCTCTTCTAACCCTGATATGCTATAGAAAATACTATTATTTTACAGAATGAGAGGCGGCGGAACGATGAGCGAGGGCAGAGTTCAGAAGATCACGACGAACCTGTGGTTCGATACGCAGGCGGAAGAGGCGGCGAAGCTGTACACGTCGATCTTCAAGAATTCCCGCATCTTCGGCGTGAAGCGTTACGGCAAAACCCATTACGAGGGCGAAGGCATCTCGGAGGGCAAAGTCATGACCGTCGACTTCGAGCTGGAAGGGCAACGTTTCGTCGCCTTGAACGGCGGTCCGCACTTCAAGTTCTCGGAAGCGATCTCGTTCATCGTTCATTGCGACGGCCAAGAGGAATTGGACTACTATTGGGACAAGCTGTCCGAGGGCGGAGACGAGAAGGCGCAGGCGTGCGGCTGGCTCAAAGATAAGTTCGGCGTTTCCTGGCAGATCGTGCCGTCGAACCTGAACGAGCTGATCGGCGGAGGCGACGCGGCTCGAACGGATCGGGTCATGAAGGCGCTGCTCGCGACGAAGGCGAAGATCGATCTCGATTCGTTGATGCGCGCGTACGAAGGGTAAGGTTACAATAGGGTGAGTTGAACAGTAGAGGGGCTGTCGACGACGTCGGCGGCCTTTTATGATCTCGGAAGGGGCACGAAGCGTATATGAGAAAAAATCGGTTAGGCGGCTCCGATCTATTCGTCGGCGAAATTGGGCTCGGCTGCATGTCGCTCGGCACGGAGGAGCGAACGGCGGTCTCCATCGTTCACGAGGCATTGGACCAGGGCGTCAATCTGCTCGATACCGCGGATCTGTACGACGGCGGACGCAACGAGGAGATCGTGGGCGCGGCGATTCGAGGGCGGCGCGAGAAGGTGGTGCTGGCAACGAAGGTCGGCAACCGGCGAGCGCCCGGGCAGAGCGGATGGACATGGGACCCGTCCAAGGCTTATATTCTATCGGCGGTCAAGGACAGCCTGAAGCGGCTAGGCACCGACTATATTGATCTCTATCAGCTTCACGGGGGCACGATCGACGATCCGATCGAAGAGACAATCGAGGCGTTCGAGCAACTGAAGCAGGAGGGCGTGATCCGCGCTTACGGTATCTCTTCGATTCGTCCGAACGTCATACGCGAGTATGTCGCGCGTTCCGGAATCGTCAGCGTCATGAACCCCTATAGCATCGTCGATCGTCGAGCGGAAGAGACGGTGCTTCCGCTGCTGCAGGAACGGGGAGTGAGCGTCATCGCTCGCGGTCCGCTGGCTAGCGGCGCGCTTGCGGCGAACCGGGAGCCCGTCAAGGGCGTACCGGACTACGAGCTGGAGGAGCTGGTCGAGCTTCGCGAGCGGCTTCGGCCGCTGACGAACGACGGGAGATCTCTGACGCAGCTTGCTATACGCTATTCGCTTAGCGATCCCGCCGTCGCCGCTGTCGTTCCCGGGGCAAGCTCGCGCGAGCAGCTGCTGCGTAATGTCGCGGCAGCGAACGTGCCGGCGCTGTCGGAGGAAGAGGTCGCGGCGGTGCGCAAGTTGAGCAAGGCAAACGTATATGGGTTGCATCGATAGAATTTGGAAGGCGAATGGTGTCATCGATGTAATGGTGCGGTATACCTATTCTGATCTTTGACCACATATGCGATGAGAGCATGCGAGGAGGTCCTTGCGTGCTCTTTTTATATGTAGCGGCTCTATTATATTTGAATGCATCCCTAAATTTTCCATACAAAACATCCGATAAAGGATCTAGGACCTGGTAACTATGGAGGTATCAAGATGTCTCGTAATCGGAAGAAGAAACTCGGTTTCGTCAAAAAAACGAAGGTCGCGATTTCGATGGCTCTCGTATTGTCGCCTCAGACCGCGCAAATCGTGAGAATCGCGTCGGCATCCGCGCCTACGACGGGCGATACGTCGATTCAATACGTAACGATTCCCATGAATAAAAAGTACCGAATCGATTTCGGACCTGAATTCGACTTTGATATCGATGCTTACAACAGTTCGATTATCAAAATTACGACGAGTTCGGGCAATAGCATTACGATAGAACCCCTCAAGGAGGGGAGCACTTATCTAAGCATGCAGGTCTACGACAGCCGCAGCAGCAAGACGCATACGTTCGTCATTCGCGTTATCGATTCCGGCATTGACGGCAGGCTGGATGTCGGAGATATCGTTAAATACATCCAGACCAGTTCCACGGCGATTAATGCTGGCGATATCCGAAAATTGTTAAACTCGGTGGAACCGGCTTATGTCCCGTCTTTGTCCTCTTCCGTATACATAAATCTTCCTCCGCATGCGTTCACTAGCCAAGCGATCGTCGTCTACAATCCGACGAGCGTCGCGTACGCGGCCGATAACGTGAGCCTGTACAACGAATTCACCGACCCTAACGGCACAAGCGATCTGGTCGGCTTCTCGATCTTTGACGGACCGAACCCTGCCAGCGGCATGTCCGTATCGATCAGCGGCGCGACGCTCCACATCGGCGGAACGCCGACGATGCCGACGTCGTTCCGGGTGCGGGCGATGGACAGCCAAGGACTGTACGCCGAGAAGACGTACGCGCTGAACTTCGCGCCGGAAGCGGTGGCACAGCCGTCTGTTATCCCGTCGGGTACCTTTGTCTCTGTCGGCATGAGCAGTTACTTCTTGGACCGAGACGGAGATCGCTTGAATTACATGTTCTTGGGCCCCTATTCCAGCGCATTTTCGGCATGGACGTATGGAAGCGTGCTTTATGTCAACGGAGAAATAACAAGACCGGTAGATTTAAGTATCAGTGCATGGGACGGTTATGCCGATTCCTGGACGATCAATACGGTGAGCCTCGCGGCAACCAATTATAAGCCAGTAGCATGGAATACGCATGCTCTTGTCGTCTACAACCCGACGAGCGTTGCGTATGCGGCCGATGTCGTGAGCCTGTACAACGAATTCACGGACCTGAACGGAACGAGCGACTTGGTCGGCTTCACGATCATCGACGGACCGAACCCTTCCAGCGGTATGTCCGTATCGATTAACGGCTCGACGCTGCACATCGGCGGAACGCCGACGATGCCGACTTCGTTCCGGGTGCGGGCTACGGATAGCCAAGGGCAGTATGCGGAGAAGACATATGCACTGAACTTCGCGCCGGAAGCGGTGGCGCAGCCGCCGATAGCGCCGTCCAGTGATTTCACGAACATCGATCTTGGAAGTTATTTCACCGACCGCGACGGAGACGGGCTCGAATATTGGTTCGCCGGGCCTTACTCGAGCGCTTATACGGCATGGATATCGGGCAGTTCGTTGTATGTCGACGGTCAAATCTTACGGCCTGTCGAATTGAGAGTCGGAGCTTGGGATAGCTACAGCAACTACACTGCATACAACACGGTAAGTCTCGTAGCTACCAGTTACGCGCCGACCGCGTGGAATACCCATTCGATCGTCGTCTACAACCCGACAAGCACGGCATACGCGACCGATTTGTTCGGTCTCTACGATGAATTCCACGACCGGGACGGCACAAGCGATCTGGTCGGCTTCTCCATCGTCGACGGACCGAATCCTGCCAGTGGTATGTCTGTATCGATAAGCGGATCGACGCTGCACATTGGCGGAACTCCGACGATGCCGACGTCTTTCCGAGTGCGGGCGACGGACAGCCAAGGGCTATATGCGGAGAAGACGTACGCGCTGAACTTCACGCCGGAAGCGGTGGCGCAACCGCCAATAACTCCGTCCGCTGATTTCACGAACATCGATCTTGGAAGTTATTTCGCCGATCGTGACGGGGACGGTCTTGAATATTGGTTCGCCGGTCCTTACTCGAGCGCGTATTCGGCATGGATATCGGGTAGCTCGTTGTATGTCGCCGGTCGAATCTCGCATCCTGTCGAGTTGAGAATCGGAGCAGGGGATCACTACAGCAGCGCATATAACACGGTAAGTCTCGCAGCTACCAATTACGCGCCGACCGCGTGGAATACCCATGCAATTGTCGTCTATAACCCGATGAGCACGGCTTACGCCACCGACTTTTTCGGTCTCTATGATGAATTCAACGACAGAGACGGAACGAGCGACCTCGTCGGCTTCTCGATCGTCGACGGACCGAACCCTGCCAGCAGTATGTCCGTATCGATTAACGGCGCAACGTTGCACATCGGCGGAACCCCGACGATGCCGACGTCGTTCAGGGTGCGGGCTACGGATAGTCAAGGGCAGTATGCGGAGAAGACATATGCACTGAACTTCGCGCCGGAAGCGGTGACGCAGCCGCCGGTCAGCACATCGGGAACCTTCGTTTCTGTTAATATTAGCGGCTACTTCCTCGATCGCGACGGTGACGGCCTCGATTATTGGTTTGCGGGTCCTTACTCTAGCGCCTATTCGGCATGGACGAATGGCAGCATGTTATATATCAACGGCATGATTACGAAGCCGGTAGAACTGAGAGTAATTGCATACGACAGCCAGAGCGGCCATGGGGCGCTCAATACGGTCAGTTTGGCGGCCGCGAATTATGCGCCGGAGGCGTGGAATACGCATGCAATCGTCGTGTACAATCCGACGAGCGTCGCGTATGCGACAGATTCCATTCCAATGCATAGCGAATTCACGGATCCGAATGGCACAAGCGATCTGGTCGGCTTCACGATCGTCGACGGACCGAACCCTTCCAGCGGTATGTCCGTATCGATCAACGGCGCGACGCTGCACATCGGCGGAACCCCGACGATGCCGACGTCGTTCCGGGTGCGGGCGACGGATAGCGGGGGACTGTACGCGGAGAAGACGTACGCGCTGAACTTCGCGCCGGAAGCGGTGACGCAGCCGCCAATCAGCATATCGGGAACCTTTGTATCGGTTAACATGAGCGGCTACTTCCTCGATCGCGACGGTGACGGCCTCGATTATTGGTTTGCGGGTCCTTACTCTAGCGCCTATTCGGCATGGACGAATGGCAGCATGCTATATATCAACGGCATGATTACGAAGCCGGTAGAGTTGAGAGTTATTGCATACGACAATCAGAGTGGCCATGGGGCGGTTAACACGGTCAGTCTGGCAGCCGCGAATTATGCGCCGGAGGCGTGGAATACGCATGCAATCGTCGTGTACAATCCGACGAGCGTCGCGTATGCGACAGATTCCATTCCAATGCATAGCGAATTCACGGATCCGAATGGCACAAGCGATCTGGTCGGCTTCACGATCGTCGACGGACCGAACCCTGCCAGCGGTATGTCCGTATCGATTAACGGCTCGACGCTGCACATCGGCGGAACCCCGACGATGCCGACGTCGTTCAGGGTGCGGGCGACGGATAGCCGGGGACTGTACGCCGAGAAGACGTACGCGCTGAACTTCGCGCCGGAAGCGGTGGCGCAGCCGCCGGTAAGCACATCGGGAACCTTTGTATCGGTTAACATGAGCGGCTACTTCCTCGATCGCGACGGTGACGGTCTCGATTATTGGTTTGCGGGTCCTTACTCTAGCGCCTATTGGGCATGGACGAATGGCAGCATGCTATATATCAACGGCATGATAACGAAGCCGGTAGAGCTGAGAGTAATTGCATACGACAGCCAGAGCGGCCATGGGGCGCTCAATACGGTCAGTTTGGCGGCCGCGAATTATGCGCCGGAGGCGTGGAATACGCATGCAATCGTCGTGTACAATCCGACGAGCGTCGCGTATGCGACAGATACCATTCCAATGCATAGCGAATTCACGGATCCGAATGGCACAAGCGATCTGGTCGGCTTCACGATCGTCGATGGACCGAACCCTTCCAGCGGTATGTCCGTATCGATCAACGGCGCGACGCTGCACATCGGCGGAACCCCGACGATGCCGACGTCGTTCCGGGTGCGGGCGACGGATAGCCGGGGACTGTACGCGGAGAAGACGTACGCGCTGAACTTCGCGCCGGAAGCGGTGGCGCAGCCTCCGATAATTCCGTCCAGTGATTTCACGAACATCGATCTTGGAAGTTATTTCACCGACCGTGACGGAGACGGGCTCGAATATTGGTTCGCCGGCCCATACTCTAGTGCATACGCGGCATGGATATCAGGTAGCTCGTTGTATGTCGACGGTCGAATCTCGCGGCCTGTCGAGTTGAGAGTCGGGGCACGGGATAGCTACAGCAACTACACGGCACTCAACACGGTAAGTCTTGCAGCTACCAATTACGCGCCGACCGCGTGGAATACGCATGCAATCGTCGTGTACAATCCGACGAGCGTCGCGTACGCATTCGATTACATTCAGCTGCATAACGAATTCACGGACCCGAACGGCACGAACGACTTGGTCGGTTTCTCGATCGTCGACGGACCGAACCCTGATAGCGGTATGTCCGTATCGATCAGCGACTCGACGTTGCAAATCGGCGGAACGCCGACGATGCCGACTTCGTTCCGCGTGCGCGCAACGGATAGCGGGGGGCAGTATGCGGAGAAGACGTACGCGCTTAACTTCGCGCCGGAAGCGGTGGCGCAGCCGCCGATAACCCCGTCCAGTGATTTCACGAACATCGATCTTGGAAGTTATTTCACCGACCGTGACGGAGACGGGCTCGAATATTGGTTCGCCGGCCCATACTCTAGTGCATACGCGGCATGGATATCAGGTAGCTCGTTGTATGTCGACGGTCGAATCTCGCGGCCTGTCGAGTTGAGAGTCGGGGCACGGGATAGCTACAGCAACTACACGGTACTCAACACGGTAAGTCTTGCAGCTATCAATTACGCGCCGACCGCATGGAATACGCAAGCGATCGTCGTCTATAACCCGACAAGCACGGCATACGCGACCGACTTCTTCGGTCTCTACGATGAATTCAACGACAGAGACGGAACGAGCGACCTGGCCGGTTTCTCGATCGTCGACGGACCGAACCCTGCCAGCGGCATGTCCGTATCGATCAACGGTTCTACGCTGCAATTTGGCGGAACGCCGACAATGCCGACGACGTTCCGGGTGCGCGCGACGGACAGCCAGGGACGGTACGCGGAGAAAACGTACGCGATCAACTTCACGCCGGAAGCGGTGGCGCAGCCTCCGATAATTCCGTCCAGTGATTTCACGAACATCGATCTTGGAAGTTATTTCACCGACCGCGACGGAGACGGGCTCGAATATTGGTTCGCCGGCCCATACTCTAGTGCATACGCGGCATGGATATCAGGTAGCTCGTTGTATGTCGACGGTCGAATCTCGCGGCCTGTCGAGTTGAGAGTCGGGGCACGGGATAGCTACAGCAACTACACGGCACTCAACACGGTAAGTCTTGCAGCTACCAATTACGCGCCGACCGCATGGAATACGCAAGCGATCGTCGTCTATAACCCGACAAGCACCGCTTACGCGACCGACTTCTTCGGTCTCTACGATGAATTCAACGATAGAGACGGCACGAGCGACCTGGCCGGTTTCTCGATCGTCGACGGACCGAACCCTGCCAGCGGCATGTCCGTATCGATCAACGGTTCGACGCTGCAATTTGGCGGAACGCCGACAATGCCGACGTCGTTCCGGGTACGGGCGACGGATAGCCAAGGTCTGTACGCGGAGAAAACGTACACGCTGAATTTCACACCGGAAGCGGTGGCGCAGCCTCCGATAATTCCGTCCGGTGATTTCACGAACATCGATCTTGGAAGTTATTTCATCGACCGCGACGGAGACGGGCTCGAATATTGGTTCGCCGGCCCATACTCTAGTGCATACGCGGCATGGATATCAGGTAGCTCGTTGTATGTCGACGGTCGAATCTCGCGGCCTGTCGAGTTGAGAGTCGGGGCACGGGATAGCTACAGCAACTACACGGTACTCAACACGGTAAGTCTTGCAGCTATCAATTACGCGCCGACCGCGTGGAATACCCATGCAATTGTCGTCTATAACCCGACAAGCACGGCATACGCGACCGATTTCTTCGGTCTCTACGATGAATTCCACGACCGAGACGGCACAAGCGATCTGGTCGGGTTTACCATTGTGGACGGACCCAACCCTGCCAGCGGCATGTCCGTGTCGATCAGCGGTTCGACGCTGCATATCGGCGGAACGCCGACGAGGCCGACTTCGTTCCGGGTGAGGGCGACGGATAGCCATGGGCTGTATGCGGAGAAGACGTACTCCATCAACTTCGCGCCGGAGGCGGTGGCGCAGCCGCCGGTTAGCGCATCGGGGACTTTCGCTTCCGTTGATTTGAGCAGTTATTTCATTGATCGCGACGGGGACGGACTTGCCTATACATTCGTTGGCCCCTACTCTAGCGCGTATTCGGCTTGGATAGATGGCAACGTACTCTATTTCTCCGGGGTATCGACGACGCTCGTCTTCAGAATCATGGCGACCGATGGTTATTCATGGACGCTTTGTTCCGTAAGATTGAATCAATAATCTTGAATCGATAATCTCGAATCCGGTCGTCAATTCCGATCGAAGGAAAGGAACTTCGCATGCATCCAAGTCACCAGGCGATAGCCGATCATATTCATGCACGTCGTTATACAGAAGCGGAGCGATTGGGCATCGCCCATGTCCGGCAATATCCGATCGATGGTCAAGGTTGGGTATTGCTGGGCGAAGCCTTAATGATGCAAGGTTACGGCCGTGCAGCGGAGTCGCTATTCAATCGGGCGTATTTGCTCGATCCCGAAGCGAAGTGGATGCCTCATATGAAGCAGCAGCTGGACCGAGTGCCCGGCGGCGCGGGACGCCCCGATATCGAGACATTGCTTCAAGTGCCTAAGGTAACGGTGACCGCCGCCATTATCGTCAAAAACGAAGAGAGATGCATCGAGCGTTGCTTGAATAGCATTCTTGGAGCGTTCGATGAAATCATCGTCGTCGATTCCGGTTCGACGGATCGAACGTTATCGCTGATTCGACAATACCCCGACGTGAAATTGTATCAGACGGAGTGGGAGGATAGTTTCGCCGCGCTGCGCAACGAAGCGCTGGCGCGGACGACATCCGACTGGGTATTCTGGCTGGATGCGGACGAGTGGCTGGAATCCGAAGACAGAGAGATCGTTCGCATCGCCGCGGGGATGTTCGATACCATGAAGTTCATCCCTTCCTTGCAACCCTGCCTGGTCAATCATGTCAACGGCAAGGAAATCATGGAGTTTTCCGTGTCGCGGATATTCCCGACGAATAGAGGACTACGGTATAGCGGAAGAATTCACGAGCAGCTCGCGACCGAGCGGGAAGGCATCTACACCTCCAACGTGCTGCACAAACCAGTACGCATTCGGTTGCACCACGACGGATACGAACCCGACATTAAGTCGCTTAAAAATAAAATCGAACGCAATATCGGTTTGCTCCGAAAGATGACCGAGGAGGAACCCGATAATCCCGGTTGGTGGTACTTCCTGGGACGCGAAACGATGGATTCCGGTAATGCCGATCAAGCGCTTGGCTACTTCGACAACGTCGTGAAGCTCGGCGAGAATAATCCGCGCTTCGGCCGGATGGCGGAGATTCATATGCTGATGGGCAGAGCTCACTATTCGCAGGGCCGACTCGATGCGGCGGAACAATGCTATCGCAAAGCGTTGACCATTCACCCGGATTTCCCCGACGCGCACTATCAATTGGCCTGCATTGCGATGGTACAAGCCCAGAAGCTGCTAGGCCGTGCCATGGAACATGCGCGTCATTCCGCGCAAGGATTCGATACGTATAGAGGGCTTGTTGGCGCGAACCATGAGATACACCAATGGAGAGCGGACGCGCTGATCGGCGATCTACTCGTACATAACGGCCAATTATACGAGGCGAACGGTCATTTGCGAAAGGCAAGGGATCGCCTGTCCGCTTCGGACGACCTGGACCGCAAGATCTCTTTCATTGCGCAACAGCAACGGTTGTTAAGCTTAAAGTCCGCGCTGAGCGGCCTGCAAGGAGGGAAATAGAAATGATTCGACGACTGAAAACGGTTGTTGCGTTGCTGCTTGGAATCGTTCTGCTTGCCGGCGGTTTGGAAAGTACGGCTTACGCGCAAGCAACTCCCTCCGCTTGGGTTACGTCCGTAAGCGGCGTTGTCACCGTAACGCCGGCTGGGGGATCGCATCCGATTCCCGCTTTCGTCAACATGCCGTTGCGGCAAGGAGACACCTTGACGACAGGGGACAAAGCAAGCGTGGCGTTCCGCGTCGCGAAACCGGAGTCCGATCGGACGCTAGGGTCCGATTCGAAGGCCGTGATCTCGAAGCTGAAGAGCGGGCAATTCGGTATCAAGATTCGTAAAGGTTCGATGTGGAGTTCGATTCGCGGGCTACAAAACGGTCAGACCGATATCGTAGAGACGCCGGGAGCGAAGTTGGAAGCTAGAGGCACGAACTTTCTCGTTACGGTAAGGGCCGACGGCACGCTGTACGTGGGCGTCGCTTCCGGACTCGTAACCGCGACGCTGGCGGATGGACAACTCGGTTCAAGCGTGCTTTTAGCCCCTACGCAGCAGTTGAACGTAGACACGGCGGATCTCCCCGATCGGTTAGATAGCGGCGTGGGGATCATGGACGTATCGAGCGTGGTTTCGCAATCGGATACGAACATCTTGCGGGCATTCATCGTGAGCGCTCCGGCTATCCTTGAAGAAAACCAGATGTTCATTCGGCAATTGGCAACTTCCGTTACGAGCGGCGAACAGAAAGGTGTCGAACGGGACGGCGTGACTTCGGATTTATCGGTGCCGAACGAAGCGATGCTGGAACGAGTCAAAGCCAACATCGAGGGATTGTTGTCCAACGTCGCCGCGGCTTCCGTCCGCATGCACCCGGAAGAATCGGCCGAGTTCTTGAAACTAATCGGAGAGACCAATCAACGCATTCAAGGGACGGAACGCGATATCGATATCCGGGAAGTGGCGCCTCTCGACCTAGAGGCGGGGATTGATCCCGAAGCCGCGCAGCGGAAGGAAGAAGAGCTGGCAAGATTATCGGCCTCGCAACGGGAGAAAGAAGCCGACCGGTCGACGCTGGAGCAACGACTGACAGACTTGCTTCAAGGCGCGCTGAACCGAATCGTGACTCAGAGCGAAGCGCAAGCGAAAGCGAATCGAACGGCGTTGGCTGAACTTCAACGTCAAGCCGAGCAATCCTACGTCGGGGGATTAAACGCCGAGGAACTCGCGAGATATTTAACGGATCGCGATAAGCTGGCGGCGTCGAGTCCTTCGACGCCGGGTCCCTTGCAACCGGGTACATCCGGCCCGTCGGAAGTCGCTCCAGCAATATCGGCAAGCGGACAGCGTTCGGCGCAAGGTGTCGACGTAGCGATTAAACTCAGGGGATTCACGGGCGCTAAGGCGTTCTATGCCGTGGAGTTTCATTTCGTTGCCGAAAGCGGGATCCGGGGCGATATTTCGCAGGAGCGGATGTTGAACGATAGCTTCTTCTCTTCTGCGAGCAGCGTGGACGCGATTCGTAACGTAACCGCGATCGTCGACGGGCGGCCGGTAACGGAAACGATATACGCCGCGACGCTCTACGGAACGACTACCTCAGCCGAAATTGCCGATGGTGTCATCGCGACAGTCCCCTTCATCGCGGACGGAACCGGTACGATTCGGTTAGTCTACGCGAGATTCGTAGATAAAGCCGGAGAGACCTTGATGGAATTAACGAACGGAGCGGTCGGATTGCCCGCGGCGATTTCTGTAGGAAACTAGTCGCGGGTTCAAAAATGTCATCGAGGAGCTCATATGAAATTATTAAGATTAGCGGCACAGGCGTCCGTCGTTACGATAATGATCTTTTCCGGTACCGAAGCATTGGCGAATGGCGCAGCAAATTCGCGCGCGCCTTTGCTTAACGACCGCGGACAAGTCATGCAACAGGTATCAACGGTTATCGGCAACGAGGTGGGCGATCGTCGCCCCGACCTCCGGATGCCCGAAGGATTGGCGATCGGGACGGATGGATCTCTATACGTCGCGGATGTCGATAATCATCATATCGGACGGCTGAAAGACGGGGAATTCGAGACATTCGCCGGTCTGGCAGGCTTGCTGTTCCGTGACGGGAACGGATATCCCTCAGGCGGCTTCGCGGACGGAAACCGGGATACGGCCATGTTCCGTTCTCCGTCCGCGATCGCGGCCGGCCCCGATGGCAGCCTATACGTTGCGGATAGCGATAATCATTCCATTCGGCGGATCTATCCGACCGGTAAGGTCGCGACGTTGGCCGGCAACGGAGTCATCGGCAGCAAGGATGGCATGGGAGAGGCGGCCTCCTTCCAACATCCGGAGGGAATCGCGGTATCCGGAGACGGGACCGTATACGTAGCGGATACGTTGAATCACGCGATCCGGCGAATCAAGCCGGATGGAACGACGACGACGTTGAACGCCATATCGAGCAGAGTCGTGGAAGTCTACCCCGGGGTCGTGAAGAAGGCAGGGGACTACCGAGACGGAGACCTCTCGTTTGCGCTATTCAACGAGCCATCCGGTATCGCGATCGACGCGAAGGGCAATCTATTCGTTAGCGATACCGGCAATCATAGAATTCGCTATATCGATCTAACCCTTGGTACGGTAGTCACGGTTGCCGGCACGAGTCCGAAGTACAAGGAAGACGCTCTCTACGCCCAAGGCGGTTACAAGGACGGGACAAGTTCCCAAGCGTTGTTCGGTTCTCCGCAAGGGATAGCTTTGGACGCGAAGGGCGGACTGGTCATAGCCGATTCCATGAATCATGCCATACGGTATTTGCGGGGTGGAATCGTCTCGACTTTGGCGGGCAACGGAGTTCAAGGAGTATCGGGAATGCGCGACGGAACGGAAACGAGCGCTCTGTTCGATACGCCGCAAGGCGTCGCTATCGCATCGGACGGTACGATCTACGTCGCGGATTCCGGCAATGACGCTATTCGCCGAATCGTTCCGTATTCGCTTCCGGCAGGTATATCGTACGGAGATGAAATTCGCGTCGTTCTCGGACAAACCGTCGTATCGTTCGATGCCAAGCCGAGACTCGTGGATGCGAGAGTGATGGTGCCCGTTCGTCAGATCGCCGAAGCGCTCGGTTATAAGGTCGAGTTCTCGGAAGACGGCAGTAAAGTGCTCTTATCCGATGATAAAGTAACGATCGAATTGAACATCGGTCGCAAAGATATACGCCGATCGGAGGAAGGCCGCGCCGACTTCGTGAAAGACATGGACGTCTCG
This sequence comes from Cohnella sp. GCM10027633, assembly GCF_042675445.1. Classification (NCBI taxonomy): domain Bacteria; kingdom Bacillati; phylum Bacillota; class Bacilli; order Caryophanales; family Paenibacillaceae; genus Cohnella; species Cohnella sp. GCM10027633. Next base: position 383,245 of record NZ_JBHTGV010000005.1, read on the forward strand.
CCGTTCATCTCGAAAAACCGGACGTTCGTGCCTTTGCGGTTTTTCGCGGAGGAAATCGGACTGGACGTTCAATGGCTTGGGACACAACAAGCGGCGATTCTGCGGGTCAGATAATAGCTGTTGGGTGATAGGAGCGGACAGTCATTCGTTAAAGAATGACTGTCTATTTATTTTTCATTAACGTTGTATTCACGCTATGATAGGTTAAGTTATTGCCGACGCATTTGTCGATTATCCTGACTGGAGGGAATGTAACCGAATGAGAACGATACTATGTTTGTTCGATATGACCGAGGAACAACGGGAGGCCGTGAAGCGCGCGGCGCCGGGATGCGAGATTCGATTCAGCCAGGATGCCGCGCCGGGCGAGGGGGATTTCCGGGAGGCGGAGATCGTGTTCGGCGGGCATCCGAAGGTGAAGGAGATCTCGCTGCAGGAAGGCTCGAAGCTTCGCTGGCTGCAGAGCTGGTCATCGGGCATCGACAGCTTGCCGCTGGATCTGGTGGAATCGCGCAACGTGCTGCTGACCGACGCGAGCGGCGTGCACGCGAAGTCGGTGTCGGAGACGGCCGTCGCGATGATGCTGGGGCTGTCGCGCGGCATTGCGACAGCCGTTCGCAACCAGCGGACGGCGACATGGGAGAGCCCGGCGACGCTTACGGAGATGAACGGAGGCACCGTCGCGATCGTCGGAGCCGGCGAGATCGGCCGCGAAGTGGCGCGGCTCGCGCGCTCGTTCGATATGCGCGTCTTGGCCGTGCGCCGCTCGGGTGGCCCGATGCCGGAGGCGGACGCCGTATTCGAGACGGCCCGCCTCGACGATGCGCTGCGGGAAGCGGATTACGTCGTCAACATCCTGCCGCTGACGGACGAGACGCGCCATCTGTTCGATGCCGGACGGTTCGCCGTCATGAAACGGAGCGCTTATTTCATTAATGTCGGTCGCGGGGCGACGGTGCGGACGGACGATCTGGTCGCGGCGCTTACGCAAGGGCATATCGCGGGAGCCGGGCTCGACGTGTTCGAGCAGGAGCCTCTTCCGGCGGAACATCCGCTCTGGGCATTGCCCAACGTCATCCTTACGCCGCACAATGCCGGCGGCATGACCGTACGCAACACGGAGCGGCTCGTCAGGCTATTCGTCTCGAATCTTGGCACCTACTTGTCCGGCGAGACGGGGCGATTGCGCAACTTGGTCGACTTTTCCAAGAAGTACTAAGCTACGAGACGCGAAGAAGAGCATGCGAGACAAGTTTCTCGCATGCTCTTCCCGATTGCGGCGGTTAGTAGCAAGTGAACGACTCGATGCGCTGAAGGTCGAAGCCGGAGAACATCCAGAAGAAGCCGTTCCAGCGGAAGCCCGAGACGGACGTCCGGCCGACGAAGACGGGATAGAACCAGAAGCCCTGACCGTTGCGCGGCCATATATACGTATTGCGGAACAGGCAGCCTGCAATCGCGCCCGGGTCGACGGCGAACGTCGCCGTCATCGGCTTCGGCGGAACCGCGGAAGGCGGCGGCGAAGTGGGCGGCTGCGTGCCGCCTTGCGGACCGAACGGAGGCATGAAGGCCATGCGGATCACTCCTTTCGCATAGGTTAGATCAGCGAGATGGCAAGCAGGTTGAACAGGACGAGGGGCAGCACGGCGTTGCCGTACGGATTAAAGCCGGGGCCGAAACCCGGACCGAACCCGGGGCCGAACCCGGGACCGCCGAAGCCAGGGCCGAAGCCCGGACCGCCGAAACCGGGGCCAGGGAAAAACCCTCGTGCCGCGCCTTCGTTCGAGAGGCACAAGTAAACGATGCCCTTGTCGCAATGCACGATGTGCCCTTCGAAGACGTCGCCGTCGACCGTCTCGACCTTGACGGGCCGATTCGTATGGGCGGCGCATAGCTGATGAAGATGGTCGTGAACGGATCGCAGCGTCTGGCGTAATTTGTGATCGCACTGATAGATCGGCTTCGGTTGAACCGTCTGCGCCCCTTGCAGCGCTTGGTTCGCCTGATTCGCCGGGATTTGCGAGCTCATGGTGGTACCCTCCGTTTCAAGTTGACGATAGCCGCATATTCATGCAACATCCTATGCGGAAGCCTAGCTCTGCGTTACGGGGGAAGAAAGGGTATAATGAGAAACAAACCTAACCGCGGAAAAGAAGGGGATAAGATGACGGAGCAACAAGCTGCACGGCAGCCGGGTTGGAACTTCGACAACAGCTATGCGAGCTTACCGGAAATATTGTATACGAGGCAGAATCCCGAGCCTGTCCGGGCGCCTGCTATCGCAGTCCTGAACGAGCGATTGGCGGAGGCGCTCGGATTAAACGCGGAGGCGCTGCGCGGCGACGTCGGCGCGGAGACGTTCGCCGGCAACCGGATTCCCGATGGGGCCGAGCCGCTGGCCCAAGCGTACGCGGGGCATCAGTTCGGCCATTTCAACCGATTGGGGGACGGCCGGGCGGTGCTGCTCGGCGAACATCTCACGCCGCGTGGCGAGCGGTTCGATATCCAACTGAAGGGCCCCGGCCCGACGCCTTATTCCCGGCGGGGCGACGGCCGGGCCGCGCTCGGGCCGATGCTGCGCGAATACATCATCAGCGAAGCGATGCATGCGCTCGGCATTCCGACGACTCGCAGCCTGGCGGTCGCGACGACGGGCGAGCCGACCTATCGCGAGACCGTGCTTCCGGGCGCCGTGCTGACCCGCGTGGCAGCCAGCCATATTCGCGTCGGGACTTTCCAATATGCTTCCGTATGGGGATCGGTAGAGGAGCTTCGCGCTTTGGCGGACTATACGCTGCAGCGGCATTATCCGGACATCGCCGCGGGCGGGCATCGGTATCTCGCGCTTCTGCAAGCGACGATCGAGCGTCAGGCTTCGCTCATCGCGAAGTGGCAGCTCGTCGGGTTCATCCACGGGGTCATGAACACCGATAACATGGCCATTAGCGGCGAGACGATCGACTACGGTCCATGCGCCTTCATGGACGCCTACGACCCGGCGACCGTATTCAGCTCCATCGATACGCACGGCCGCTACGCCTACGGGAATCAGCCATCGATCGGCGGTTGGAATCTCGCGCGGTTCGCCGAGACGTTATTGCCGCTGCTGCACGCGGAAGAGGAAGAGGCGATCAAGCTCGCCGAGGAAGCGCTGGCCGATTACGCGAAGCACTTCAACCGCCATTGGATCGGCGGCATGCGGGCGAAGCTCGGGCTCGCGGGCGAAGAGGAGCAGGACGAAGCGCTCGTCGAAGACCTTCTTAATCAGATGCAGAAGGTCGGGGCGGATTACACGAATACGTTCCGTGAGCTGACGCGGGATACGAGGGACGACGGGGCCCTGTTCGGAACGCCTGAGTTCGCGGAGTGGCAAGAGCGGTGGCAAGCGAGGCTGGGCAGACAGCGGGAGTCGCCGGACGACTCGAAGCTGCGAATGCGCGCGAGCAATCCCGCGGTCATTCCCCGTAACCATCGAGTGGAGGAAGCGCTCGAAGCGGCGGGCCGAGGCGATTATGCCGTCATGGAGCGTTTGCTCGCCGCGCTCTCTAAGCCGTACGACCACGACCGTGCGCCGGAGCAAGAGGAGTATGCGGCTCCGCCGGCTTGCTCGGCGGGACCTTACCGTACATTTTGCGGCACTTGAGCCGATAGAACGAAAGGCCGTTCCGACAGTCGTCTAATTGGACGACTAACGGAACGGCCTTTTTCAACGCCTACCCGCTAAGCGACGGCCGCGTTGCCTGAATCGCTCTGTTCCCGCACGGCGCGAGGGTTCAGCCTGCCGGTCCAGATGCAGTAGCCCATGCCGACGTACGTCAGCCCCCAGAACAAGGCGAACAGCTTGTTGTCCGCGATCGGAATGAACATGGCGAGCAGCATGAGGACGAGCAGGTAGACGACCCAGCGAGGGAATACTTTCGCCCGGAACGTGACGATGGTGAACAACAGCGTGCCTCCGGTCAATCCGATCATGCTGCCGATGCCGGAGATGGCGACGACAACGCTGTCCGGTTCCGGAGCATTCGGCTCCATGACGAACGACATGAACAGCAGCGCCGTCGTGACGATGTTGCCGACGATGATGCCGAGCGCGCTGACGAAGCCGAGCACGCCGGTCTCTCTCGCCTGCACGTAGTAGATCGCGATCGAGCCGACCGACATGAGGATGCACGCCGCGTACCCGAAGACGAGCTCCGGCATGCTGTCCGTCCCCCAGGCGAACGACGTAGGCGTCATGCCGATCCGCGCGACTCCCGCCAGCAAACAGATCATTCCCAACCATTGAATAACTCTCGATTCGTTCATCCGATGATTTTCCCTCCGAAACTTTTTCTTGCGACTATCATACAAGGCACGCGTTCCCGGACGGCAGAGGAACAGCTTCCCGACGTAACGGGAAGTCGCGCATTCCCGAAACCGGGAAATTCCCGCGCCGTTCCGGGAAAAATCCGCTCGAGCATATTCAGGTTCCAACGCCCTCGCTATAATGAAGCTATGGATACAATCAGAACGTATCGGCTGCTCATCGGCCTCTTCTTCGCGGTTACGGCCGCGCTGTACGTAAGCAGCATTCCGGGTTATTACGACGCGCTGCGGACGCAATGCATCCCGAACGGCTGCGGCTTGTCCGTTCCCGCCTTGAATTTCGACTCGTCGGAGCTATCGGTCCATTCCGCTACGCTCCTGTTCATCATCGTAGACTGTTCGTTCACGGCGGTATTCTACGCGGCTGCGGGAATCATGCTGTGGAAAGGATCGCGGGAGCCGATCGGATTGCTCGCCGCGCTGGCGATGGTCGCGTTCGGCACGTCGTTCCCTTCCTTGGTCATGGTCGGCACGGAGAGCGCCTCGTTCGCGCGCGGATGGTTCCATGTCGTATCGGCCATCGGATGGATCGCGATCTCGCTATTCTGCTTGTTATTCCCGAACGGGAAGTTCGTTCCTGCCTGGTCGCGATACGCGATGGCCGCCATCGCGCTCGTGGACGTCGCGAACGTTTTCTACGGAGGCAATATCTGGGCGCGGTTCGATCAGCCGGAATACGTCCAGTTCGCCTGGTATATGTCTACCACGGCGTTGCTCATCTATGCCCAATCGTACCGGTTCAGGCGAGTGTCCTCGCCCGAGCAGCGGCAGCAGACGAAGTGGGTCGTCTACGGCGTGACCGTCAGCTTCGTCGGGTTCGCCGCGATCAGCCTGTTGTTCGACCCGAACTTCTACGACGGGCGGGCGACGAGCTTCATCTACCTGAACGTCGCGCTTCATCTGTGCTTGTCGGCGATCCCGGTCACGCTTACGTTCGCCGTGCTGCGAAGCAGGCTGTGGGCGATCAACCCGTTGGTCAAGCGGACGCTCCTGTACGGAGCGTTGACCGTCACCGTCGCGTTGCTCTACGCGGCGGTCGTGCTCTATCTGGGTACGCTGTTCGATTCGTTGAACCATTTCGTCGTCTCCTTGATCGCGACGGGACTCGTCGCGGCGCTATTCGCGCCGTTGAAGGAATGGCTTCAGCGGCAAGTGAACCGATTGTTGAAAGGCCGGCACGACGATCCTTACGCCGTGTTGCTCGAGTTGGGCAACCAGCTGGTGCGGCCGATGGCTCCGGAAGCGATGCTCGAGGCGATCGCAAGGCAGGTGAAGGAGGCGCTGCGCCTGCCGTATGCGGGCATCTCGATCGGCATCCAAGGCCAAGAGGCGATCATTGCCGAGGCCGGGACGCGAAGCGAGGCAATGGAGCTGCATGAATACCCGATCATCTATGGCGGCAGAACGCTCGGCACGCTCTATGCGGCGAGCCGCTCGGCAGGGGAAGCCTTCTCTTCGGAGGACAACGTGTTCCTCGACGTGATGCTGCGCCATGCGGGGCCGCTCCTGAACAACGCGGATATGCTCGGCGGCATGCGGCGGTTGGCCGAGGATTTGCAGGAATCGCGCGAGCGGCTGGTTCTGGCGCGGGAGGAAGAGCGCCGGCGCATCCGCAACAACTTGCACGACGATCTCGCGCCGAGGCTGGCCGCGCTCGCCTTGAACGCGGCGATCGCCCGCAAGTACGTGGAGAAGGACAAAGCCGCGGCTACCGCCATGCTCGACGAGCTGGGCAAGGTCATACGGACGACGGTTCAAGACATGCGTTCGCTCGTGAACGATCTACGGCCGCCCGCGCTGGATCAACTGGGCTTGATCGGGGCGATCGAGGCGCGCATGGAGGAGCTGTCTAAGCCGGCATCTCTTGTGCCGGGCGAAGCGGCAAGCAGGCGGCTGCTGTTCAACCTTGATTGCCCGCCGACGCTTCCCGAGCTTCGGGCAGCCGTAGAGGTGGCCGCCTATCGGATCTTGACGGAATCGATGGTGAACGTCGTTAAGCATGCGGAAGCTTCGGCGTGCAAGGTAAAGCTGTATATTGACGACGTGAATCGTTTACGTATCGAAGTATCGGATGACGGCATCGGCGCGGCGATCGGGCAGGCCGGCGTCGGCCTGACAGGAGGCATCGGCATGCATTCGATGCGGGAGCGGGCCGCGGAGATAGGCGGCGAGTGCGGCATCGAGCGGCCTGCCGCGGGCGGCACGAGAGTATGGGCGATACTGCCGCTGTAGGGGGAGAGAGACGATGAGAATCGTAATTGCCGAGGATCATCCGATGTTCCGGAGCGGGGTGCGGGGCTTGCTGGCGATGACGGACGATCTGGAGGTCGTCGGAGAAGCCGCTACCGGCGTCTCGGCGATAGAGCTTGCGGAGCAACTGATGCCGGATCTGATCCTCATGGATATTCGCATGCCCGGGATGAACGGCATCGAGGCTACGCAGGCGATCAAGGAACGGTTTCCGGGCATCGAGGTGCTGATGCTGACGATGCATCGGGACGACCAGTCGGTATTCACCGCGATGCGCGTCGGCGCCAAAGGCTACGTATTGAAGGACGCGGACGAGGAGGAGCTGCTGCAGGCGATCCGAATGGTGGGCAGCGGCCGCGCCGTCTTCGGCACGGGCATCGCCGAGCGAATGATGCGTTATTTCGCGACATATGCCCCGGCGTCGAGCGCGGACGCGGAAACCGAGCCGGCAGGGTTGCCCGGCGTTCCCGCCTTCTCCGAGCTGACCCGGCGCGAAGCCGAGATTCTATCGCGCATCGCCAGCGGGGATACGAACGCGCAGATTGCCGCGATGCTGCATATCAGCGTCAAGACCGTCGCCAATAACGTATCGAACATCCTGAACAAGCTGCAGGTGCAAGGCCGGCACGAAGCGAGAAGGCTCGTGCAACGGTCTCGTCTCGAATAAAGATTTATACCCACGGGTTAATTAGCTGTGTTACCATTACTGCATTGAGACCTACGAAGGCGGGCGGATTGCAGTGGATTCCCAGACGAGGTTATACGTTACTCTTGTCGGTATTTCCGGCATTTTCAACTTGTTCCTGTGCCTGTACGTATTCATTCGCAGAAGAGAGATTCCGGCCGCGCGCCCGTTCTTCTTCTACACGCTCGTGCTCACGATCTACTCGTTAGGATACACCTTCGAGCTGTCCAGCGACACGATTCAAGAGGTCAAGAGATGGACGATCATCGAGTACGTCGGGATCGCAACCTTCGCGCCGCTGGCGTTCATGATCATTCTTCATTACTTGGGACGGAAAATAACCCGGGCGGCAACCGCGGCGTTATTCGTCATACCGGCGGTCACTTGGGTCATGGTCGCGACGAGCGATTATCACCCGTGGTACTACAAGTCGTTCGGATTCAAGGAGAACGCGACTCCCCACGTGCTGGAGGTCGTCAGCGGACAGTGGTATACCGTTCACGACTTGTTCATGTTCAGCTGTACGGTCGCGGGCGTCGTGCTGCTGCTGCGCAGATGGAAGCAGACAAGGAAGGCGTACCGGTTGCAGCTGTTCACCTTGATCTGCGGACAGCTGATTCCGATGGCGGCGGGCATCGTCTACCGCATGGGCGTCACGCCGACCGGCCTCGATCCCGTGCCGATGAGCATGTGCCTTACATCGGCGCTATACATCTGGGCGATCGTCTCGACGAGAATGTTGACCGTCATTCCGATCGCGAAGGAATCGATCTTCGACAGCATGGGAGAAGGGTTCATCGTGCTCGATTCGTCGGGAAGGCTTATCGACTATAACCGGGCGGTCAGCCGCATGATCCATTCGCACGGGAGGCCGATGATCGGCCAGAAGCTGGACGACGTCTGGCCGGAGCTGACGGAATCGCTGCTGCCTCATCGGAGCGATCAGGACGCCGCTGTTGAAGTGCTCGCGTGGACGACCGAAGGGGCGGAGCAAGTGTACGAGGTGCGCTCGTCGATCCTGAGGCAACGCAACGGAGAGCCGGCGGGCAATCTGCTTCTGCTCATCAACGTGACGGAGTTGAAGCGCCTCCAGCGTGAGCTGGAGCAGCAAGCGTTCTACGACGGGCTTACCCAGATCTACAATCGCGCGCAGTTCATGAGCCGCGGACGAGAGCTGCTTCTGCAATGCCGGGAGCAGGACAAACCGTTCGCCGTCATTCTGTTCGATATCGATTACTTCAAGCGCGTGAACGATACGTACGGACACGACACGGGGGACAAGCTGATCGTGCACGTCGTCTCCGTCTGCAAGCAAGCGCTGGCCGACGACGATCTGTTCGCTCGTTACGGCGGCGAGGAATTCGTGCTGGCATTGCCGTCTCGCACGCTGGAGCAAGCGGGCGAGGTAGCCGAGCGCTTGCGTACGGTCATGGAGGCCGCGCCGCTCCAGACGGCGAAAGGCACGCTCGCCGTCACCTCGAGCTTCGGCGTGGCGGAGTCCGCGATCGGATTCGAAGAGTCGCTCGACGCGCTCTTGAGACGAGCCGACGAGGCGCTGTACGCGTCCAAGCACGGCGGCCGCAACCGCGTGAGCGTGAGTGCGTAGAATAATCGGTTGACGCGAATGGCGGCCGTACCGACTTGTCTAAGCTACTGGTAGGAACGAACATCAAAGGAGACTATCCAATGCCGACAATTCAAGTAGAAGGCAAGCAAGAGATTCAAGCCGAGAAGGGCACAAAGCTGGTACTGGCGCTGGAAGACGATGGAGTCGACGTGCTGCACCGTTGCGGCGGCAACGCGAGATGCACGACGTGCGCCGTCGAAGTATTGTCCGGAGATGCAGGAGAGATGGGCGAAGCGGAAGCGACGGTTCGGGCGAACAAAGGCATCGAGGATACCGCCATCCGGTTATCTTGTCAGATCCATGTGCATGATGATCTGGCGATTCGGTTAATCAAGACGGTCGCCTCGACGGGACTGGACGCCGGCCCGCGGCCGCAGGAATAGCAAGCGAAGAAGCCGGAACCCCAAAGAGAGGGTTCCGGCTTTATTTTAATCCGACGTCAACGAGAAGTCGTCGAGATAGACGTCGCCATGCAAGCCGTTCGCGTACAGCAGCACCCGCACCTTCGCGGTGCCCGCCGGCGCCGTCTTCCCGCCGTGCGCGTTCTCGAAGCCGGCCGTGACGGCGGCGTAATCCTTGATCCACTCCTCGGACAGCTGCGCGCCTTGCGCGTCGTAGAAGACGAGCTTCGCCTGAAGCGTGCCGGCGTCCAGCGCGGAGACTTGCGCGTAGCCGTCGAGCGTGTACGTCTTGCCCGGCGAAGCCAAGGCGTCCTGATAGACCGAGAACCAGTCCGCGCCGTACGTGAACACTCTCATCGAAGCCGTTCCGGATCGCTTCGTCTGGTCCGTCCATTGGCATAGCCAATCCTTCTCGCACGTCCAGATCGCCGTTTTCCATGCGTCGTTATGGTCGTCGAAGCCTGCGTTCAGCAGCAGGTTGCCTTGCGGCTCTTCCGGCTCCTCCGTCCCTTCGCCGTAGCTCCGGATCGAGAAATCGTCGAAGTTGATCGTCGTATTCAGCCCTTCGAGGTAAATATATACCCGTACCTTCCCCGTACCGGCCGGAGCGACGAAGGCGCCGTACACGTTATCGTAACCGGACGTCGTGCCGTTGTACGTCTTGACCGTCCGCTCCTCGAGAATGCTGCCCGCCGCGTTGAGGAATTGCATGCGCACCTTGACCGTCGTGCCGTTATTCACGGAGACGTTCACGAAGCTGTCCATCGCGTACGTCTTGCCCGCGACGGCCGGCACGGCCGCGGAAGCGATACCGAACCAAGCGCCGGTGTCGCCGCTCACGCGGAGCGAGGCTTCTCCGCCGCGCTTCTCCGCCGTATCCCCTGCGCAATACCAGGACTGCTCGCAGCTCCAGCTTACGGGCATGCCGTCCGCCAGCGTCTCGAAGTCCGGGTTGAGCAGCAGGTTATCCGACATGACCGGGCTCTCGGTCGCGACCGAGACGGCGTTGCCGGCGCCGGACACGTTCCATGCGCGGTCTCTCGCCTTCACCGTGTAGCCGTACGTCATGCCAGGGCGAAGCGCCTTGTCTTGGAACGACGTACCCGTCGTCGTGCCGACGAGCGCATCGCCTCGATAGACGAGATAACCGGCTACCCCTACGTTATCCGCGGAAGCCGTCCAAGACAGATCGATCGTATCCGTCGTGCGCGCGGTCGAGACGAGCCCAATCGGCGCCGATGGCGGCGCGATATCCGCGGCCGACGTGCGAATCTTCAGCTTATCGCTGACCCGGGATTCGTTCCCCGCGCCATCTATCGCCTTGACCGTGTACGCGTAAGCCGTATCCGGCTTCAGCAGCGTATCCTTGAACGTCGCGGCCAGACCGCCCGTCGATCCGACAAGCTCTCCGTCCCGGTAGACGTGATATCCCGTTACGCCGACGTTGTCCGTAGAAGCGCTCCAGCTAAGCTTAGCCGTATCCGCCGATATCGAAGAGGCGGTCAATCCGGCAGGCTTGGACGGATCGTCCTTGTCCTTGGTCGGTTTGCCCGTCAAGCTCGCCTTGACGGCGATATCGCGGACGAAGTTCGGCACGTCGAGACGCACGCCTTGCGCGCCGGCGGCGACCGTGCGCGACTGAATCGTCGTTCCGGTATGCGTATCGTAGAACGTCACTTGGTAGTTTCCCGGGGCGAGGCCAGGCACCGTGAATGACATGCCGCTTACCGTTCGAGATTGAGCCGCGTCGTAAGGCGACTGCGAATCGTTGATCCACAGCATCGCCCGCGTCTTGTCCTGGAACGCGCCGACCTTCGTGCCGTTGCTCTGCGCGCCGTAATCGACGTGCGGCATGTTGATCAGATATTGCTCCTCCGGCTGAATGAAGCGGGCCAGATGCTTGTACTGATCCTTGTACGGCTGCGGCATGTCGAACCCGTTCTCGAAGATCCACCACACGTTCGCGCCAGCCGCCCCCGAGCGGAACAATGGCGCCCAGACGCCGTCGTGTACGTAGTTAAGAAGCTCGGCGTCCGTGCTCGTATCGTTGTGCGTCTTGCCGACTTCCCCGAGGAACACGGGGCGATTGCCGAACGGCTTCAGCGCGTTCAAGTTCGTCTCCCACTTGTTGACGATATCGGAATCGTCTGCGTACAGATGCATGTTGACGGCGTCCAAAGTATCGAGGCCGTCCCACGAATCTTGCGTCGCATGTTGCTCCGCGTGGTCCTTCCAGGCGAAGCTCGTCGTTGTCGGGCGCTTGTAGAAGTCCCAGCTTTTCCAGTACGTATCGAGCGTCTCGTGCCAGGCGTCGCGGATGTCCGCCGACGTATCGACGCGATTGTCCGACTCGTTCCAGTACTCGAGCATGCCGAGCGACGTGCTATACCCCCAACGCGCGAAAATATAACGAAGCAGCTGCTTCTGGTAACCGATCGCCTCCGGGTTGTACCAGAAGTCCGTATCGTTCTCCTTCCAGCCGGAAGGGCCGCCGTTGTCGCGATTGTACGCATGGTAAGCCCAGTCGTACCAGAAGTCGCCGAAGCTGTTCAGCGTCAGCATGACGTACAGGTCGTTCGCCTTGGCCGTCTCCATCAAGGCGTCCATGCGGGCCATATTGTCCAGGTTGTATTGGCCGATGCCGTCGTAGGTCATCGTAATGCCGTTCTGCGTCGTCGAGGTCGGACCGTATTCCGGCGAATAGTTCGACCACCAGGCGGTCAGCCATACGCGAATGAGATTCATGCCCGCAGCCTTGTACTCGGGCATCGCGGCCAGCGTCTCCGGCGGGTTGCCCCATGCGTAGTTAGAGCCGAGCAGCGTGAGCTGCTTCCCGTAGCTATCGACGAACCGGTCGCCGGATACGCCCATGAAGCCTCGTCCGGCATCCGGTTTCTTCGCTTGGAATTTCAGCTCGTCCGACCGGGATAGCCCGTTCGCGTCCTTCGCCAGGATGACGAGCTCATGCTTGCCTTGCTCCCGCGGCGCATAGCGAACTTTCCAGTTCGGCGCCTCGTCCGAGGCGTAGAACGCCGGAACGATGTCCACTCGTCCGGAAGGCGTGCGAATTTCCGCGACCGCGTCGACGACGTCGGGATCGAACGGATTCGAATACGTCGCGTTAAGATTGAACGAAACTTCCAGCTTCCCGTATTGCGCGGGTTTCGAGGTGTTCATTTGCACTTGCTGGATACCCGTCGTGGGTTTATGTTTTTCGGAAGCGCTTACAGGTTGACTCGGATAAGACAACGCGGAGAAGGCGAGCAGCAAGCCCAGAAGTGCGTATGCGATGGACAAGGTTCTTCGATGCGAGCGATACATCATCAATACATTCCTCCCTCGATTGGTCATGCGGGGCCGGACGAAGCGACTTCCGAAGCAGGCGATTCACCGGCGTTCCCTCCTCATTCTGTAAGCTTTGCCTTGACGGAACAACAGGACGAAGTGGACATTATGACCTGTGAAACTTGTTTTTTCATAGCGACTTCGGGTAATTGGTAATGATAACAACGTATAGAGACGGGAGGAATGAGACAGTGGGAAGAGTAGGGGGTAAAATCGCGCTCGTAACGGGAGCCGCTTCGGGCATCGGGCGAGCGACCGCGATTCGGCTGGCGGAAGAAGGCGCGAAGGTGGCATTGCTGGATCTGAAGGAGGATCGCCTGCAAGAGACGGCGGAGCGGATCTCGGCGATCGGCGGAGAGTGCCTGTTGCTAGAGGCGGATATCTCCAGCGAGGAGGAAGTGAAGCGGGCCGTAGAACGGGTCGTCTCCAAGTGGGGGACGCTGCACGTTCTGTTCGCCAACGCGGGGATCAACGGCGTGCTGTCTCCGATCGAGGATATGGAACTCGCCGAATGGGAGCAGACGGTGAAGGTGAACCTGACCGGCACCTTCCTGTGCGTGAAGCACGCGATCGCGCCTTTGAAGCGGCAAGGCGGCAGCATTATCGTCACCAGCTCGATCAACGGCAACCGCGTCTTCTCCAACTTCGGCTTCTCCGCGTACAGTTCGTCCAAGGCCGGGCAGACGGCGTTCGTCAAGATGGCCGCCTTGGAGCTCGCGCGCTATCGCATTCGGGTGAACGCCGTATGCCCGGGCGCGATCCATACGAATATAGGCGAGAATACGGAACGGACGCCGGAGGTCGACGAGATCGCCATTCCCGTCGAGTATCCGGAAGGCGGCATGCCGCTCAAGCATCGGCCGGGCGATCCGCGCCAGGTCGCGAACGTCGTGCTGTTCCTCGCTTCCGATGAAGCCGATCACGTGACCGGCGACTCGCTGTACGTGGACGGCGCGGAGTCGCTGCTTCGCGGTTGAGGCGGATCATCGGATGAAATACGCACAGGGCCGCTGTCTGTTGCAGGAACGGTTAGCCGAACGGCGAATGACATTGGAAGAGCTTGCCGGCGAGATGTCGTACAAGAGAGAGCGTCTAACCGACTATATCGAGAACAAGAGAATCATGCCCTTGAGGGTTGCCGTTTCGATTGCCGATACCGTGGGGTGCAGCGCGCGCGACTTATACGAATGGCTCCCGGCCGAGCAGAACACCGAAGAGGAAGCGTGATTGTTTATGCAAGTCATTACGTTCAAAGCGTTCGCCGTCGCGAACGAGATCGATCTGAACCGAATCGCCGTCGATTGCGGCATTCGCAAGAAGTTCACGTGGGAGGAGCCGCTCATTCTCCGGGGAGACAGGTTGGCCAAGATTATCCGCGAACCCGTGGACGAGACGCAGCAGGCGATGGCCTTCTCGTTCGGCAGCGTCGTGTTCGTCAACCTTCCGCAGGAGAAGGCGATGAAAGCCTTCATGCGGTATCTTCAAACGTTCGAGCGGGAAATCGACTTATCGACGCTGGATCGTTACACGGACGATTACCGAATGCACACGAGCGATTCCGGCGAGGTCGAGCTGACCGACGAGTATGCCGTCGTGCCGGAATTCGAGCCTTTCTACCCGGAGCTCATATCGACCGTAATCGCGAAGTCCGTTGCGCTCGAACGCATCGAGGAGCAACTCGGGCGCATTAACGACAAGCTGGAGGGCGTAATCGAGCGGCTGGAGAAGGGCAAGCTTCGCATCGGCAACAAGGAGCTGGCGCGGACGACCGCGACGATCGTGCGACACGAATACAATACCCTCGCGTACATCATGATTCTGGATAAGCCGGATATTACGTGGACGAGCAGCGACGCGGGCTTGTTCTACGATCGCATGGTCGAGTTCTTCGAGCTGAACGACCGGTACAACATCATGAAGAGCAAGACGGAAGTGCTGTACCACATCATGGAGGGCTTCTCGACGATCAGCCATTCGATTCGGGGACTGTTCGTGGAATGGATCATCGTGACGCTCATCGTCATCGAGGTGATCATCACGATTCTGCAAGTCGTCGGCGTGTTGGATTGATAGGGAACCGTCGTTTCGTACGGGTTCAACTTGTATATGATTAATCATATATATTTCGTGCTAATCGGGGCAAATCCGTCGTTATATGTGAAAAATCGCGTTTAATCGATGCGAGGCTCCGGATATCGAGAAATGTATTCGAATATTCATACACAATCGTCTGAAGCAGGGTTATAGGCGAAATATGATTCGAAAAACCGATTACATGCATAGCCAAGCGTTACGCAAAAGCTCATGGAAGCGACGATAAAACCCATACACGCAATGGCGGCTTCAGGGATGACCCCGAAGCCGCCATTTTCTATCCCAAACCTATTCGACCGTTCACGCGCGGCCCATCAGCTTGATCGTCCTCTTGATCATCTTGGCGGCTCCGACCCGCAGGCTTACGATCGGAGACACCGTAATCCCGTAACGGCCTTCTTGGATGCAGTCGCGGATATCGTCGATCGTGCGGCAATCGTCCCGCAGCGTATTGAACACCGCGCCGAATTGGATCGGATGATGGGAGTCGCTGCCGGCGACGATCGGCTTGTTCAGCTTCGTCGCGAACGCCTCTAGCTCCTTGCGCGTCGCCGTCTCCCGGCCGTTCAGGTCGAGGAAATCGAGCCGGCTCAGCAGCTCGGGGCTTAGATGGGTGAGAGGGGTCGATCGCCGGGTCGGATGGGCGCCGATCTTCACGACGTTATAGTTGTCGGCTTCGTCGAACAGCTCTTGTCCCGAAGGGAAGTTGTTCTTGTCCTTGCGGTGCTGGAACGTCCGTTGGATCGCCCGGATCTCCGATCGTTCCCCGATCAGCAGAATGTGGCCCTTCTCCCGAATGTCCATCTCGATGCCGCAGAACACCCGGAAGCCGTTCACGTCGTAGTAGTGGTCCCGGTAAGGGAGCTCGCGATCGAGCGTATCGTAGATTTCGTGGAAGTTTCTCGTGTTGAAGTGTTCGGTCAGCGCCGTCGCGTGAAGGCCGGCCTTGCGCGCCGCCGCGATCATGCGATGGAAGTAGTCGAGCGAGAAGTCCCTCTTCTTGCTGAGTTTCGTATGGGTGTGAAAATCGATGTTCATCGCGATGGTTCCTTCTTTCCCTTATGACGTCTCCGCGTTACAGCGG
The DNA here is from genome assembly GCF_042675445.1 of Cohnella sp. GCM10027633. Classification (NCBI taxonomy): domain Bacteria; kingdom Bacillati; phylum Bacillota; class Bacilli; order Caryophanales; family Paenibacillaceae; genus Cohnella; species Cohnella sp. GCM10027633. The sequence continues at coordinate 399,096 of NZ_JBHTGV010000005.1, forward strand.
GTATATCGTTCCAAGTCCCGTTAACAGGACGGCGTAGAGCACGGTCAGTCCGCAGAACCATACGTCGCGGGCGCGTACGCGCATGCGGCTCAGCTTCAGCCTTCTGGCGTCGCCGCTGACGAGCGTATAGTGAAAGCCTTTCGATTCGAGCGCTTCGACGGTCGTGCGCACGCGCTTGGCCGTATTGAGCAACGTCGGGTAGAAGGCCAGCACGCACAGCTTGCAGAAGTGCATGCCGACTCTCCACGAGAGCAGGCCTTTGCGCGCCGGGGGCACGCCGCGTTGCCGGAAGGAGGCGAATACCTCCTGGTATTGCTCCATGAGGAGCGGGATCATGCGGTAACCGTACGAGATCCCGAAGCTGAACGCCGCGGGGGCGCGCATCGCGAGGAGCGCGTCGCTCAGCTTCTCCGGATCGATGCTGGAGAAGACGGCGATGCTCGCCAACGCCATGATGAGCAGCTTCATCGTGAGCGTCGCCAGCGCGAAGAACGCTTCGGCGTCTCCGCCGAGGATCATCGCGAGAATGACGATGTAGACGACGTTCATGAACGTGCTGAACGCAAGCAGGCCGAGGATGAGTCCGCTGACCCGCGACGTAAGCGCCAGCCCGAGAGACAGGGCGAGCAAGCCGACGAGCACGGTCTTGTTGTGCGTAAACCAGGGCATGACCGAGAAGATCGCGTACCAGATGACGAGCACGCGCGGGTCCATCCGGCCGAGCAGCGTCTCTTTATTGCCGTAAGCGGTGCGCAGCAGCGTCATCTTCAGCTGCTCGAGCGATACCCGCGACATCCATCGTTCAATAAGCGACATCGGCGACGGCCTCCTTTCGGTCTCGCGCAAGCTCGAATGCGGCGACGAATTGCTCGACCGTCAGCGCGGGTCGAGTCCAGCGAAGCTCGTTGGACAGCTCGACCGTCTGCGGCGCCACGAGTCCCCATTGGGTCCAGGCGTCGCGGCTGGCGAACAGACGCGCAGGCGTCGTATCGGCGACGATGCGCCCTTGGTGCAGGACGACGACGCGATTCGCCCATTCGGCGACGAGCTGCATGTCGTGCGTAGCGACGACGACCGCTTCGACTTCCTCGCCGATCCGATCGAGCAAGCCGGCCATCTCCTTGCGGCTGACGACGTCCAGGCTGGCCGTCGGCTCGTCGAGCAGCAACAGGCGCGGCTTCATCGACAGCCCGATCGCCAGCGACACCCGCCGCTGCTGGCCTCCGCTTAAGAGACGCGCGTCGCGGGCGCTTAGCTCCCGTAGATGCAGCTTATCGAGCAGCGAGTCCGTCAGCTCGTCGGCATCGGGTAGGCGGCGAGCCCGGCCGAAGTAAGTGATCTCGTCTCTGACGTTATCGCAGATCAGCATGCTCTCCGGCTTCTGATAGATATAAGCGGCCAAGCCAGCCGAATCCTCCGGCTTGCGGATCGAACGGCCGTACAGCTCGACCGTGCCGCCCGAGGGCTTGACGAGTCCGGTCATCATCCGCAAGAGCGTCGATTTGCCGGCGCCGTTGCCGCCGACGAGGGCGACGCGCTCGCCGGGGAAGACGGAGAGGTCCAGCTCTTGGAATACCGCGTGGTCCCGCTTATCCATCGTCGGGTACGCATACGATGCCTGAGTGAGCTTAAACGGCGCCGCCTGAGGCGGAGTCGAAGAGTCGCCGGGGGCCTCGGCGAAGCCGATGCGGGTCGACGCGGGCTCGGGCTCGTTCGCTGCCGGCTCGGGCGCGAGCGGACGCAGCGCGCTCGCGCACTCGGACAAGTTGATCGGATAGTGACCGGCAGCCGTGCGCACGCCGAGCCGTTCGGCGATCTGCGTCACTTGAGGCGGGAAGATGTGGTGCTTCCTTAATTCCTCCGTCAGCGACAGCGCCTCGGCGACCGGCTTCTTCCAGACGACGCGGCCTTCGGAGACGAGCACGACCGAATCGCAATAGCGGGCGATCCACTCGGCGTGATGCTCGATGACGACGATCGTCTTGCGCTCCGTCTCGTTCAACCGCCGCAGCAGCTCGTAGACGGCTTCGGCATGGAACGGATCGAGCTCGGCGGCCGGTTCGTCGACGATCAGAATGCCCGGGTCTAGCGACAGGATTGAAGCCAGCGCCGCGATGTGCTTCTGGCCGCCGCTGAGCTGCCAGATATAGCGGTCCTTCAGATGTCCGATGCCCAGCCGATCCAGGGCGCGCATCGCTCTCTCTTCGTAGTCGGCATGGCCGAAGTTCATCGGCGCGAATTCGGCTTCTTGCCGGACCGTCGGCCGAACGAGCTGGCAGTCGAAGTCCTGGCTGACGTAGCCGACGGCATAAGCGAGGCGGGAGACGCCGGCTTCCCGCGTGTCCATGCCGCCGACGCGCGCGGAGCCTTCCATCTCTCCCGCGTAATAGTGCGGAATCAGCCCGGTCAGCGCCTTGCACAGCGAAGACTTGCCGCTGCCGTTGCTGCCGATGACGGCGACGAATTCCCCGCGCTCGACCCGCAGGCTTAATCCGTTCAATGAGGAATCATCCGCGCCGGGGTAACGGAACGTAAGCTCTTGGACGTCGATCGCGGGGCTGATCTCAGCCATGGCGCGTCGATGCTCCCGCGGAAGCGTGCCCGCCGCGGTTGCGGCGCATGATCAGGAAGACGAGCAAGGACACGACCGCCGCGAGACCGATGCCGCCCCAGATGAAGCCCTTGCCGTATTGGTCGACGAAGTCCGGCGCCCATTCGCCCGGGTCGTTCATGGAGGCGCTCATGAGCGAGAACGCGACGGATAAACCGATGACGAGTATCGCGCTCATGGCTACGGCAAGGCCCGCGCCGCCGAGCGAGACGTCTTGCGACTTGCGAGGGCGAATGCCCATCAGGGGCTCGATCTTGCCGTTCATTCTCGGCACCATGTATAGCGCCGGGATAATGCCGAACAGGACGCCGGACACAAGCCACTCGATGCTGTTCTCGATTAGCTCGAGGATGACGATGCTCTCGGGCAGGCCGTCGACCGCGTCGAGCTCTTCGACGCCGATCCATACCTTCATGACGTCGAGCGTGCCGCTCAGCGCTTGATCGATGCCGATGCCGATCATGCCGGCGATCGCGATCGAGCGACGGTTGCTCGGATCCTTCACGAGCAGCCCCGCGACGCATAGGCCGAGGAACAAGACGAGGAAGCCGTCGATTTCGCCCAAGCCGCCGAAGTCGCCCATGAGCAAGTCTCCGAACACGAGCTCGCCGAACGCCGCTCCGAGCGCCGCATACAGGGGATTGAACAGCATGACGAGTACGAGCGCTACGAAGCCGAAGTACGGGATGCCGATCTCGACCGGGCCGATCTCGATGTCCGGAATGAGCTCCGTCACCAGGTCGGACAGTCCGAATACGGCCATCGACAGCACGAACACCATCAAATTTTGCGTTTGCTTCATGAATACGTTCCTCCTCAAACAATATCGTTCTATCTAGGTTATACAAGCGATATGTTCGCGGAAGATTACGGGACCGTACGACTATGTAAAATTATTATCATTTTAATATGTATTATGAAAATTAAATTACATTCTAGCGATTGCGAGAGAAAACGGGCGGGTGATATGATGGGAGGAGAAGCAACGAGAAGACATACGAAAGGAGAGGCCGCCGATGAAGCCATGGCTCGCTCTCCAACGGACGTTCACCCCCAGCGAACGGAAGCTGGCCGATTATATTATCCAGCACGAGGACCGGCTGTCGTTCCAGACGGAGAAGGATATCGCGGAGCTGTTGTCGGTCAGCATCGCGACGGTGTCCCGGTTCTGGCGGAAAATCGGTTACGCGAATTTCAAAGCCTATAAGATGGAGCTTGCGGAGAAAGCCGAAGCCGTTCCGACCCCCGCTGATAAAATGCTGCGGATGCTGAACGAGGTGGACGACGCCGATATGGACGTCGCGGGGCGGATGCTTGCGCGCGAGATCGGGTACTTGCAGGCGACGCTGCAGCGATTGGACAGGAATCACTTCGACAGGTCCGTGCGGCTCCTCCATGGCGCGAAGCGGGTATACGTCTATGGGTCGGGTCCCTCGGCCAGTCTGAGCGAGCTGCTGCGGTTCCGGCTGAACCGGTTCGGCAAGACGGTCGTCATGCTGCCGAGAACCGGTTCGGAGCTGTTCGAAGCGCTCGTGCACGCGACTTCGGACGACGCGTTCGTCGTGTTCGGATTTTTCCGGCAGTCGCCGGAGATCAGAGTCATTCAAGAAGTCGTCAAGGATTTGGGCGGACAAGTCGTGCTGTTCACCGATCTGACGACGTCAGCGATGATCGACGCGAACACCTGCGTGCTGTATGTCAGCCGCGGCGAATCCCGGCAGTTCCATTCGTTGACCGCTCCCGTGGCTTTGCTGGACGCGCTGGTCGTGGCGTTGGCGCATAAGGACGAGGCCTCGGTGGAACGGCTTAACGGGTTATACGATATGAGGAAGAAATACGCGAACGTGCTGCCTCATTGAGACGCGGCCGGGTAAGCAAGGGGTTGCTTGCAAGCGAAGGAAGCCGATGCCGGGAGGCGTCGGCTTTCTGTGCTATAATTACTAGAGTTAATAGGGTTAATAGGTAATCATTCTAACCATCGAGGTGCAGCAAATTGAAGAATAAGCGGAAAAGCGCGATACGAGGACTATCCATCCTCGTTATCATTCCTATGGTTCTAACGAGCTTCAGCGGAATGGCGTTAGCCGCCGTCGCCGGAGGCGGGACGAAGGCGGAGGCGGTAAGCGTTTCCGTCGCGAGCTTCGACTATTCGGGAGGCAATGCCAAGACGTTCGCCGTCGATGACGGCATGGAGCGCGTCGCGACGATTACGTTGGAAACCGATTATGTTGACATGTCGGGGCTCGTGAGCGAGATTAACGAGCAGCTCGCCGGCGCCGTTTCCGACATCGAAGCGATCGATAACGGGAACACGTTCATGCTGCGCTCGCGTATCGTCGGCAAATTCAGCGTTATCATGCTTTCCGGCGCGAACGTATCCGACTTCTTCTCGGGCACGGTATACCGCGGTGTGCCCACCGATCAACAAATCGTCGAGGAAGTCCAAGCGGCGCTCACGCCTTTGTACGGCACGGACGAGAGCCAAGGATGGGTCACGGTGCCGATTACGTTGCCTTCGGACATGAATGGAACGACCATTACCTGGTCCTCGGCTAACCCAAGCGTTCTCACGAGCGCGGGCGCAGTTACGAGACAACCGAACGATACGGTCGTGACGTTGACGGCCCACATTACGTTGAATAACGCAACGGCCGATCAGACCTACGATATTACGGTAATCGGGACGGAGCCCCGCGTCGTAATGACGGACGAAGAGCGCGTCGCGAATACGAAAGCGAGCTTGACTCCGTTCTACGACACGGACGAGACGCAAGCATACGTAAGGGGCAGCGTCACGTTGCCGACGACGGACATCATTAATGACACCATCATCACGTGGGTATCGCAGAACGAGAACGTCATATCCGATACCGGCTACGTACAGAGGCAATCGGCGACGCAGAATATTACATTAACGGCTACGATTACGAGGAATAGCGTTACCGATACGGCTATCTTCATCCTCTCCGTCATCGGCTACGACTCGGAATGGATTCTGCAACAAAGGCCCGATATCCATCCGACCTATGCAAGCGGAGATTACGAGTCGTCGGTAACGCAGGATCTCCAGCTGCCGAGCGCTTACAACGGCGTCGCTATTAGCTGGTCGTCGAACGACTCTGCGATCGCGAACGACGGGACCGTGCGGCAACCGAACTTCGCGGACGGCCGACCGAAGTCGTGTTGACGGCTACGCTGACGAGAGCGGACGCCCTAGAGACGAAGGCGTTCACCCTTACCGTTCAGACGTTGCCCGAGACGGATCTCGAGGCGGTAACCTACGACAAGAGTAATCTTGTCATCGGATATGCGGCCGGAGACTCCGCGAGCAGCGTGACGGGCAACGTGACGTTGGATACCGAAGGCGATCACGGCTCGGCGATTACATGGTCTACCGACAATGACACCGTCATCACGGCTGCAGGCGTCGTAAGAAGATTGTCGGGCACTGACGCGACGGTCACGTTGACGGCCAGCATCGCCAAAGGAACGGAAGTGCTTACGAAGACGTTCGTCCTGACCGTGAAGGGAACTCCGATCCCGGTTATTGTCGCTCCGCCGCCGCCGGTCTCGTTGACCGATGCAACGGCAGCGTTAATCGGATCGTCGGGCGATAACGCGATCGTGGCTCCCGTCGATACTTCGACGAACGGCGAAGGAGTCGTCGTAACGAAGGTGGACGAACAGAAGCTGCTGAATCAATTATCGCAAGGGGATACCCTAGCCATCGTAATCCCTCTCCCCGATACGAAGGGCACGTCCGTCGTCTCTCTGACGCCGGGATTGCTGACCGCGCTGCAGCAGAAGGACGAGCATGCTAAGGTCGTGTTCCAGAGCAACGGCGTCACGTACGAGATTCCCGCGGCGCTGGCGGACGTATCCGCGATCGAGCAAGCGCTCGGGCTGACGGGGACGGATGCGGAGGACGCGGAGCTTCGGATCGCGATCGAGCTCGTTCCCGCAAGCACCGTGCAACGTCAGATCGCGGATGCGAACGGTACGCTTGCGGCTTCCGTCGTCAGCTTCTCGATCTCCGTCGTTACGCCGAATCGGACGTACGAACTCAACGACTTCGCGGGCACGTATATTAGCCGCTCCTTCGAATTGGACAAAGCCGTCGATCCCTCGGTAGCGGTAGGCGTAATCGTTCATTCGGACGGTACGGTGACGCCGGTTCCGACGACGTTCACGACCGTCGGGGGCACGCCGGTAGCGGTGCTGAAGGCCGACCACAACTCGGTCTATACGGTAATTGAACATACAAGCGCGCTAACCGACGTGGACGCTTCTTGGGCGAAAGACAACATCACGGCATTGGCCAACAAACTGATTATCAAAGGATACGAGGACGGTACGTTCAAACCGAACGGGAACGTAACCCGGGCGGAATTCGCGCAGATGATCGTCGCGGGATTGGGGCTGAACGCGGTTTCCGGCTCTTCGAAATTCTCGGACGTGAATGCCGAAGCTTGGTACGCGGGCGTTGTCGGAGCCGCGTCTTCCCGCGGGTTCATCACGGGATACGAGGGAGGCAGCTTCAAGCCGAATCAGCCGATTACCCGGGAGGAAGAAGCCGTCATTCTAAGCCGCGTGCTCGCGTACCTGCGGCATGAAGCCAACGCAAGCGAGGCCGTTCTGGCGCAATTCCGCGATCGGGACGCGATCGCGGCTTATGCTCGATCCGCAGTCGCCATGCTAGCGGAACTGAAAGTGATGAACGGCAACGCGCAAGGCGACGTAAGCCCGAAAGCTGCCGCTACGCGCGCCGAGACGGCGGCGTTGATCTATAAGCTGCTGCGTTCCGTGGATCTTCTCAACTAATCTCCGGTATCGGCGATACGCGAATAAGGCCAGGGTTCGCCTGATGACAGGTGCCCTGGCCTTTATCTATTACGATAATTCCCCCGCATGCGTAACCCGGTTCCGCCCGTTCTCCTTCGAACGGTACAGCGCCTGGTCCGCCTGGCCGATCAGCGTCTCGTCCGTGTACCCAGGCGTCATCGTCGCGACGCCGAAGCTCGCCGTCACGCGAAGATCTGCCAACGGCGTCGCCTCGATGCTCGCCCGGTACCGTTCCGCGATCGCGACCGCGTTGTCCCAGTTCGCCTGCGGCAAGAGAAGCACGAATTCTTCTCCCCCGTAGCGAGCGACGACGTCGGACTCTCTGGCTTTGGACTTGAGCAATTGGCCCAGCTGTTTCAGCACGATATCGCCGACCGGATGGCCGTACGTATCGTTAATGGACTTGAACCGGTCGATGTCGAGGATAATGAGCGAGAACGGCGCCTGGGACCGATGGAACATCGCGATGTTGGCCAGCAAGCTTTCTTGGAAGTAACGACGGTTGTACAGTCCGGTCAGCGGGTCGGTCAGCGCCATCGTCTCGAGCATGTGGTTGACGTTCATGAGCTCCCGTTGCTTGCGCTCGTACTCTTCGTGCAACGCTTCGAGCCTCATGTTCGCTTCGTTCGTCTGCTGGTAGAGCTCCTCGAGCTTCTTCTTCGTCTGCATGATGTCCTTCTCGTGCTCCAGCCGCTTGCGCATCTCGACGACGACGCAATCCATGAACGTCTCGCCGTCCCTCTGTTGCCGAACGCCGTTGAGCAATACCGGAACGTCCAATCCGTTACGCGCGCGAAGCGAGAGGAAGATCTCGCTGACTTGCCCGTGCAGCTGCATGACCGGATAGAAGTACGTGTGGAAGAACAGCTTGTTCGTCACGGACATGAACGTCTCGATATGGTTGCCGACCAGCTCGTCCCTCTCGCGGGCAAGCATGTCCGCAAGCGTCCGGTTGGCGGATCGGATAATCCCTTCGGCCGAGATGGAGAAGTAGCCGCACGGCGCATGGTCCAATTGGATGTCCATCGGCTTATGCCCCCTTGCCCAGTCGCGAGTCGTCCAAATACTGCTTGATCATGGCCGTCGTCTCTTCGGGATGGCTGAGCTGAGGATAGTGGCCTTTGGCGGTCATCATCCGCAGCGTGCTGCCCGCCAGATGGGCGTGCAAGTAGTTGCCGACTTCGATCGGGGCGATGCTGTCGTCGGAGCATTGCAGAATGAGCGAAGGGACGGTGGAGCGATCCAGCTCCGCCCGGCTATCGGACAGGAAGGTAACCTCCGCGAATTGTCTCGCGATCTGCGGATCCCGGGAGCAGAACGTCTTCTCCAGCTCGTCCGACAGCTCTCGGCGCTCGTGGTTCTGCATAACGATCGGCGCGATGTAGCTAGCCCAACCTCTGAAATTCATCTGCATCATCGTAAGCAGCTCGTCGATATCCGCTCTATCGAATCCTCCGTAGTAGGCGGGGAGGTCATTGACGTAGCGGGGCGACGGGCCGATCATGACGAGGCGGCCGAAATGCCGGGGCGCCCGGATCGACGCCAACAGCCCGATCATGCTGCTCACGGAGTGTCCGACGAAGACGGCGTCGGTTAAGTCGAGCGTCTCCATGATGTCCAGCACGTCTTGGGCATAGCCCTGCAGATCGTTGTATTTCACCGCATCGTACTCGCCTAGCATCGACTTGCCCGAGCCGACGTAATCGAACAAGACGACGCGATAGTCGTCCTCGAAGCTCGGAACGATGTGCCGCCACATCTCTTGGTCGCAGCCGAAGCCGTGCGCGAATACGATCGGACGGGTGCCTTTGCCGAATATTTTCACATGATTGCGTTCCAGAACGTCGATCGTCATGGCGGTATCCCCCTCGATCAGGCATCGCTAAGTTGCTAGTACGACTATTATATTCGATAAATGTCGACAATGCCTATGGATATGCAATCTTCGTTCGACTGTACAAAATGGACGCGAGAATACTATGATGAGTGGATACGATGCGATAACGGGATACAGAAGGAGATTTGTTATGACCACAAGAAGCTTTCGGGACTATACATTAAGCGAAGAGATCTTAAGGGCGCTGGAGAACCTCGGCTATAAGGAGCCTACGGACGTGCAGGAGAAGGTGATTCCGCTCGCGCTCGAAGGCAAGGACATCGCGGTCAAATCCCGGACGGGCAGCGGCAAGACGGCGGCGTTCGGCATTCCGGTCTGCGAGAACGCGCTATGGGAAGAGAACAAGCCGCAAGCGCTCGTGCTGGCGCCTACCCGGGAGCTGGCGTTGCAGGTGAGCGAGGATATGACGAATATCGGGAGATTCAAGCGGATCAAGTCGGCGGCGATCTTCGGCAAAGATCCGTTCGCCAAGCAAGCCGCGCTGCTGAAGCAGAAAACCCATGTCGTCGTCGGAACGCCGGGACGCGTGCTGGACCACATCGGCAGAGGGACGATCGACTTGTCGAATATCCGGTACCTGGTCATCGACGAAGCCGACGAAATGCTCAACATGGGGTTCATCGAGCAAGTGGAGAGCATCCTCCAAGCGCTTCCGAAGGAACGGACGACGCTGCTCTTCTCCGCGACGCTTCCGAAGGACGTCGAGAAGCTGTGTCATCAATACATGAGAAATCCGATCGATATCGAGATCTCCACCCCCGGCGGCGGAGCGCAGAACAACCTGATCGATCATTCGCTCATCGCGACGGCGAAGGACGCGGACAAGCCGAAGCTGCTCCGGGACGTCCTCGTGGTGGAAAATCCGGATAGCGCGATTATTTTCGGTAGGACGCAGGAGTCGGTCGATCTGGTTTACCGGCAATTGGACACGATCGGTCTCCGCTGCGGGAAGATTCACGGCGGCATGGAGCAAGAGGACCGCATCAAGGTCATGAACGCGTTCCGCAGAGGCGAATTCCGCTACCTCGTCGCGACGGACGTGGCGGCCAGAGGCATCGACATCGACAGCATCACGCACGTCATTAACTACGATATGCCGCAGGACAACGAGAGCTACGTTCATCGCAGCGGCCGCACGGGACGCGCGGGCAAGGAAGGCAAGGCGATCTCCTTCGCGTTGCCATCCGAGGACAAGTTCCTCGCGAGCATCGAGCGCTACGTCGGCTTCGAGATCCGCAAGCGGAAGGCGCCATCCTCAGACGAAGTGCAGCTGAGGCAGCCGTCCTTCGAGAAGAAGGTCACGACCCAGCCGACGATCAAGAAGGACAAGAACGCGCAGCTCAACCAAGGCATCACGAAGCTGTATTTCGGCGGCGGGAAGAAGAAGAAGCTGAGACCGGTCGACTTCGTCGGCACGCTCTCTAATCTTCCGGGCATGTCCGCGGACGATATCGGCATCATCGCCATTCAGGAGCTGGAGTCGTACGTCGACATTCTGAACGGCAAAGGCAAGCTCGTGCTCGAAGCGATGAAGTCGACGACGGTCAAGGGCAAGCTGCTGAAGGTGTACGTGGCGAACAAGTAGAGTGGAAAATGGGGGGATCGCGGTGAGCGTCATTCGGTTGGAGAACGTGACGAAGAAATACGAGGATTCGCTGATTTTCAGAGATATTTATTTTCGCTTGAGCCAAGGGGAACGCATCGGTCTCATCGGCCGGAACGGCGCGGGCAAGTCGACGGTGTTCAAGCTGATTCTGGGCAAGGAGGAGCCGACGTCCGGCAAGGTCGAGATCGACCCGCAGGCGAAGATCGGATACTTCTCGCAATTCTCCGAGTTAAGCGGCAGCATGTCCGTCCAGCAAGTGCTGGAGACGTGCTTCGAGCAGGTCGCGCTGATCGAACGGGAGCTGCAGGATGTCGCGGACAAGCTCGGGATCGCGACCGACGACGGCGAGATGGACAGGTTGTTGTCGCGGCAAGCGGAGCTATTCGAGCAGATGGAGCATCTGGACGGCTGGAACGTATCGGTCGAGATCAACACGGTACTGACGAAGCTGGGGTTTAATGACCGGTCGCGGCATCAGCCGATCGACGAGCTGTCCGGAGGTTGGCGGAACCGCGCCGCGCTCGCCAAGATGCTCATCGAGCAGCCCGACGTCGTCTTGCTCGACGAGCCGACCAACTACTTGGACATCGAGGGGATCACGTGGCTGGAACAATGGCTGTATCGGTTCAAGGGGGCCATGATTCTCGTGTCGCATGACCGTCAATTCATCGACAAGGTCGTCACGCAGGTCATCGAGATCGAGAACTATCATTTTCAGGAATATGAAGGCAACTACACCGATTACGTCCGGAAGAAGAAAATGCGCAAGAAGGAGCTCGACCGCCAGTTCGAATGGGAGGAGGAGCTTCTTCTCATGGAAGTCGAGGCGATCGACGACCGCGCGACCCGGAAGGCGGCGTCGAAGGACCGCCTCTCCCGCAAGCTGGCGGACAACAAGAAGCGGATCGAGCCGCACCCGGTCAACGTCCTCATTACCGATATCTACGAGAGGCTGCGGTTCCCGGATAAGCTGTGCGAAGCGAAGGGCATCGGGCAAACCTACGACGGCCGGCGAATCTTCGAGAACGTCAGCTTCGACATTCAGAAGGAAGACCGTCTCGTCATCGTAGGTCCGAACGGAAGCGGGAAATCGACGCTCATCAAGGCGCTCACGGGGCAAGAGAAGCCCGAATCCGGGGAGATCGTCTGGGAGAAGGGCGTCGACTATGCCTACTTCAACCGAATGTGGGCCGAGCTTGAACCGAAGGATACGGTCAGCCACGCGGTGAACACGTACGGACTCGGACTGGACGCGCCGCGCAAGAAGGTGAACAAGTTCCTGTCCATGCTGCAATTCTCGGAGGCGGACCTGAGCAAGCAGATCGGCAACCTGTCCGGAGGGCAGAAGGCGCGGGTCGCGTTGGCCAAGTGCTTGTTGTCTGGCGCGGCCGTCATCGTCTTGGACGAACCGACGAACCATCTGGATCTGACGAGTATTCAGGTCATGGAACAGGCGTTAATTCATTTTCCCGGGGCCGTCGTGACGGTCAGCCATGACCGGTTCTTCATCGACAAGATCGGGACGAAGATGCTGACGTTCGATCCGGCGACGGGCGTAAGCGAGCAGAGTTTGTAGGCGGCTGGAGGCCGCGCGCGGGCGGACGGTTGTTAGGGACGTGATGGAGCATTAGCAGGTCATAAGTTAAGCCCTCGATTCGCTTATGCGGTCGGGGGCTGTTTTGTAGATAACCATCAATAATTACGATTTATCTTGTTCATAAAACTCAATATAGCTTCAATGCGTATCTGATCAGCGCACTCTTCGCAATAAAAATACTTATCCTTTCTTTCCTTTGCTTGCTTATATTTTAGCGAACCTTCGTACGCGCTGAATGTTTTTTTACAACTAAAACAAATTACATCATAGTAAAACATTGTTATCCCTCCAAATTGACAACACCTTACTTTCTAGTTGATATATCGAAGATTGTAACCAGTTCTCTCGTATATTCCTGAACATCTAAATGAGGCTTTCTCATTAATTCCATGGTGAACCCATCAATGGCATTTCTTATTGTTAACGCCATCACCCTTGCCGATGGTTGGGTAAATTCCCGGAAGACTCCTTCTTGCATCCCAAGGACGAGAATATTTTCAATCGGAAGTAAAATAGCTTTATCATGGTCTGCTGCAAACTGAAGTTTACCATCAGCGGTTATCGTTTTAGAAACCAATTCTATAACAGCGAAAACATGCTGCCGATTTTCAGCTACAAATGCAAGATTGGATTCAATATACGCTCGAAGCATCTCTTTAGGAGATTTTTGAGTTTCTACTCGTGGAGCAATATAGGATTGCCAAGCTATATAGTATTCGATAGTTATTTGCTCTAATAATTCCTCTTTGTTTGCAAAATGATAAGAAATAACCCCCTTACTGATATTTGCGCGTTTTGCAATTAGTCCTAGAGAGGCGTGAGTGTAACCTACTTCTGCGATCGTTTCAATCGCACATTCCACGATTTGAGCTCTACGGGCTTTTTCGATGAATGACATCTCTTTTTGATTGGTCGATTTATTTTTTATATTCATGTTCATATTTTAGTACGATCGTACAAAAAATCAAATGGCGTCGAGAAAAAAGTGAGGACCGTAGCATAGAAAAAGGCTGCAACCGCGTACTCCGCGACTGCAGCCCGCACGGGGCAATGCTTTTATTACTCCCGCCGCGACAGCTTCTCCTGCGCCAGCCGGATCATCTCGCGGACCATCGCGCCGCCGATCTGGCCGCCGACTTGGCCGGCTTCCTCGGTCGTCAGCTGGCCGTTGCCGCCGCCGCGATGCAGAGGGACGCCAAGCTCCTCCGCGACCTCGTATTTCACGTCGTCCGGATTCGCCGGATCGACGTCGTAGCCTTCCTTGCGCATGACGTCCGCCTTGAAGGTTCGCAAGCCTTGCTCGGCTTCGGGCACGAGCGGTTTTCTTCTTCTGGCCATAGGGTTCGTCCTCCTCCGGTGAAGCTTGCCCCTATGTTGCCCGAATGCGATATTGTTTATGGCTGTTCAAGCTTTACGGCGCGAAATGTTAATGCGGATAACGCGGATAAAGAGCAAAGGCCAGTACCGGTTCGCCGGCACTGGCCCTTATCCCTTCTATTGGAAGAACTTCGGCAAGTACGCCTTGTTCTTCTCCAGCATCTCGTCCAGCAGCTTCTTGGCGACGCCGACCGACGGCACGAGAGGGTTCGCGACCATCGCCTGCAACGCGATGTCGCGGTCGCCCGTGATCGCCGCTTCGATCGTCAGCCGTTCGTACGTCTTGACCGCGGCGATCAAGCCCTTCGCTTGCTCAGGTACCTTCGTAACCGGCAACGGAAGCGGTCCTTGAGCGGTCACGACGCAGTTCACTTCGATCGCCGCGTCCTCCGGTAGGAAGTCGAGCACCCGGCCGTTCGCCACGTTCAGCGTCTGGATGTCGCGCCTGTCGTTGTACAGCGACACCATGAGGTTGACCGCCGCTTCGGAGTAGTACGCGCCGCCGCGCTTCTCGAGCTGCTTCGGCTTCTCCTGAAGGTTCGGGTCCTTGTACAGCTCGAACAGCTCGTCTTCGACGCGCTTGACGACTTCCGCGCGCGTGCCGTTCGCCTTCAGCGATTCGAGCTGCTCCGCGAGCATCGCGTCCGACATATAGAAGTACTTAAGATAGTAAGAAGGGAATCCTCCCAGGGAGCGCAGGAAGTCCGCGTCCCATTCGGTCGCCGGCACGTTCTTGCCGGAATATTCCTCGCGCTTGTCCAGCAGTTCAGTCAGCTTGTCTTCGCCGTCGATCTCGATCCGGGTCACCCAGTGCAGGTGATTAAGTCCGACGAATTCTGTATAGATCGCGCGCGGATTGACTTCGTACTTGCCGATCAGCCATTTATGAAGTCCGATCGGAGCGTTGCATAGACCGATGCTCTTCACCTTGGAGTAGCGAGAGATCGCTTCGGTTACCATGCCCGCCGGGTTCGTGAAGTTCAGCAGCCACGCTTCCGGCGCAAGCTCCTCGATGTCGCGGCAGATGTCGAGCAGCACCGGAATGGTGCGCAGCGCCTTCATCATGCCGCCCGGGCCGGTCGTCTCTTGCCCGATGACGCCGTGCAGGTTCGGCAGATGCTCATCCCACTTGCGAGCCTCGAGCAGTCCGACGCGCATCTGCGTCGATATGAAGTCGGCGCCCGCGATCGCTTGCCTGCGGTCGAGCGTCAGATGGACGTCGATCGGGAGGCCCGACTTCTCGACCATCCGTTTGGCCAGATTGCCGACGATCTCGAGCTTGTGCTTGCCTTCCTCGATGTCGACGAGCCAGAGCTCGCGGATCGGCAGTTCACCGTAATGTTTGATGAAGCCCTCGACGATTTCCGGCGTATAGGACGAGCCGCCTCCGATGACGGCGATTTTCAACCCTGTGGACCGTGTCATGCTATTCCATCTCCTTCACGGATCATAGTCTAAGCTAACGAGTACTCCGATACGTGCTGCAAGTTCCGATAGATCGCTTCCGGCAAGGCGATGCCCGTCGCTTCGACGGCCATCCATACCGCGCCGACGACCGGCTCGACCGACAGCTTGACGACCTTCGCTCCAGGAGCCGCTTCCCGCGTCGCCTCTTCGATCGGCGCTCGCACGAAGTCGCCTTCGCCGCGCACGACGATGCTGCCCGCCAGCACGACGTCGAAGCTGTCGTTGCTCATGCCGAGCTTGTTCACGATCGCTTGGACCGACTTGCCCAGTTCGACGCCTTGCTCGCGCAAGATGCGAATCGCCACGCCGTCGCCTTGCGCGGCCGCTTCGAACAACAGCTTCGCCAGATGCAGCGGCGGCGACTTCTCGTGGTCGAGATAGTCGTCGTACATCGCCTGCACGCTGTCGTAGCCGAGCTCCGCCAGCACGAGCGGCGTCAGCAGCGTCGCCGGCTCGCGGCCGTCCCACGCCCGGATGACCGCCCGTAACGCTTCCACGCATAGCGCGCCGCCGCCTCCGTAGTCGCCGTACGTATACGAGAAGCCGCCGACTTGGATGAACTCCCCGGCCGGATTGACGCCGGCGCTGTTAATGCCCGTGCCGCAGATGAGCACGATGCCGTACGGGCGATCGGTGCCCGCGCGCATCGCGATCATCGTGTCGCAGTTGATGGCGTGCCGCGGGAAGCCGAGCTCCGCGATCATCGGCCGAAGAATGCGGTAGTCCGCCTCCCGGTCCGCCCCCGCCAAGCCGAAATAGGCGAACGCGATATCTTGCTGCGTCAGTCCGGCTTGCGAGAGCGCCATCTCCGCCGATTCGCGGATGTTGCGCTTCGCTTCCTCGTAACCGATCTGGTGATTGCCGTTGCCGCTATGGCCCTTGCCTACGACGGTGCCTTGCTCGTCGACGATCAGCGCGTACGTCTTGCTGCCTCCGCCGTCGACGCCCATATAGTAGTTCAATGCGCTCACTCTCGCTCTCTATCGTTCTGTCGTCTTGGGCGGCGCGGTCGATTCCCTGACGATCAGCTCCGGTTCCAGCTGAATCGTCTCGCGGCGTACGCCCGGCTCATTCATGGCGGAGAGCAGCAGATCTACCGCCGCGCTCGCGATCTTCTCCGCCGGCTGGCGGACGGTCGTCAGCGCCGGACGGAATTCCGCGGCCAGGAACTGATCGTCGAATCCGACGATCGAGATGTCGCTAGGAACGCGGATGCCGACGGTCTTGCATGCATCTATGACGCCGATCGCGATGTAGTCGTCGCCCGCGAACACCGCGGTCGGCAGCTTGCCGGCCTCGATCCATCGGTTCGCGAACTTATAGCCCGTGCTAATCCCGAACTCGCCGCGCTCGACGGCATACGGCCGCAAGCCCGACTCCTCGAGCGCGCATAGGAAACCCCGTTCCCGTTCGCGGCTGCTCAGGAACGACTCGGTACCGCCGATATGGGCGATCTCCGTATGGCCGAGCCCGATCAGGTGCTTCGCCGCGTCGTATCCGCCCTTGAAGTTGTCGATGACGACCGAGGACACGGAAGCATCGCGAAGGGAATTGTCGATGAGGATGAACGGGATATTCTTCCGCTTCAGCTCCATGACGTATTCGTCCTCGTCGACCGGAGAGAGCAAGATGACGCCGTCGACCCGATCCTCTTGGAACAAGGAGCGGTGGAAGGCGTCGTCGTACCGGTTCGAGATGGATAGCGCGAGAAAATAACCGTGCTCCGCCAGCCGGTCGTTCACTTCCTTCACGACCGAATCGAGGAACGAGTCCTGCAGCGTCGTGATCGTCAGTCCGATGATGCCCGTCTTGCCGCGGGCGAGGCTGCGCGCCGAGGCGTTCGGCGTGTAATCGAGCTCGCGCATCGCCTGCAGCACCTTGTCCCGGTTCGCTTGACGAACCGAAGAGGCGTTGTTGATCACTCGCGATACGGTGACGACGGACAGGCCGGACTTCTTGGCGACGTCGAATATGCTTACCTTCATGGCGTCTCTCTCCCAAAAGTTAAAGCGCTTAAACTTATCTGCACTTATTATAAACCTGCTTAAAGGCGAAGGCAAGCGTAAATCGCTAATGCCGCCGGCACACGCCTAGCCCGCAATGCTCATAGACTAGGCAATAAACAGCGTTCATTCGCGAAAGGAAAATGATTCATGTATGGATACGGATGGAATGGAACGTATGGATACGCGCAGTACCCTTACGACTACTTGTATCGCGCCTATCCCCCGATTCAGCCGCTGACGTTCGTGCTCGTCCACGGTTCGTGGGCGGACGCGGGCTTCTGGAACGGCGTCGCCGGAGAACTGCGCCGGATGGGGCATAAGGTCTACGTGCCGGAATACCCCGGACACGGCGGCGACCCGAACATGAACGTCACCCACGCGCAAATCACGAAGGCGGTCGCCGATTACATCACGTCGAACGACTTGCGCGATATCATCCTGGTCGGCCACAGCTTCGGCGGGTCCGTCGTACAGAAGACGGCCGAGCTCGTGCCGGAGAGGATCAAACGTCTCGTGTTCATGGACGGGTTCGTGCTCGGCGACGGCCAGTCCGTGCTGGACCAATTCCCGCCGCCCGTGCAGCAGTCTTTCGAGCAGCTCCGGAAGGCGTCGAAGGACGATTCGATCATGCTGCCTTTCCCGGTGTTCCGGGAGCAGTTCGTGAATCTGTCCGACTTGGCGCTCGCGCGGCAGCTCTATGCCGAGGTCCGTCCCGAGCCCGCGAAGCCGGCGTTCGAGAAGCTTGACCTGAAGAAGTTCTATACCCTGCAGATGCCTCGCAGCTACCTCTATCTGACGGAAGACAACGTCCTGCCCCAAGGCGACGGCTACGGTTGGAGTCCGCATATGTCGAGCCGCCTCGGCTTGTTCCGGCTGATCAAGTCCGACGGAGATCACATGACGTACTTCCGCACGAATCCCGCGTTGATGGCGCAGAAGCTATACGAGGCATCGAGAGATTGAGCCGAACGAGATCGCAAAGGGCCGGGAATTCGCTTAATTAGGCGGACGTCCCCGGCCCTTCCGCGTCTTCCGCATTCTCGGGAGCCTTATCGGGCAAAAATAAGTTACGATTGATCATCAGCCCGAGGTAGTCGTCGATCTGCTCGGGAGGAATGCGCGCCCCGTCGTTCATCCACCAAGTGCACAGACCGGACGCCGCGCCGGAGTAGAAGGCGGCCATCATCTCGACGGGGACTTTGAAGTTCATGCCGTTCGCCTGCGCGCGCAGCATGTCCCGCTTGAGCGCTTCCGCTCCGTGCTTCGTCAGCATTTCGTTCAGGAAGCTGCTCTCGCCGGCGGCTTTGGCGAGTACCCGAAATTCCTTCGCGTCCGCGAATCGCATCATCAATCGCATCGGGTGGAAGATCCGTTCCTCGTAGCTCGTGCCCGCGAACAGCTCGTCCATCTTCGCCAATCCGTAGGAGAGCAAGGCGAACTTGTCTTCGAAATGCTTGTAGAAAGTCGTGCGGTGCACCATCGCGGCGTCGCAGATTTCCTGGACGGTGAGCGAATCGAATTCGCGGGCTTCGAGCAAGTCCAGCAGCGCGTTCCATAATAACTTGCGCGTGCGCATCACCCGCATGTCCGTCTTGCCGCTTAGCCTGTCTTTCGTATACATTTCGGCCTCCTTTGTAGATTAGCCTACACTCCGGCTTGATCTGGTTCTTGGCGAATAATGTCGACGCGTGTATATTATTAACTATACAGTTGTAGCTTTACGCATACAAATGTAGATTTTACATTATCGCACGTAGAAGGGTAGGAAACAGAGAGAGATGAATGCTTCAAGCACAAGCGCTCAATCGGGAGCGCCGGATCTTAGTAAAATCAAACGGGGACCGATCGTCATCGCGCTCATCATCGGCGCGTTCGTCGCGATCCTTAACGAGACGTTGCTCGGGAACGCGTTCCCGGAACTGATGAAGGCGTTCGACGTCGAGGCGTCCACGATCCAATGGCTGACGACGGCTTACATGCTCGTCGTCGGGGTGCTCGTCCCGGTAACGGCGTTGCTTCAGCAATGGTTCACGACAAGGCAGATGTTCATCGGGGCGATGACCCTATTCTTGATCGGGACGATCGTCTCGGCGTTCGCGCCAGAGTTCGGCGTGCTGCTGACCGGCCGGATTATTCAGGCGTTAGGCACGGGATTGATGCTGCCGGTCATGATGAACACGATATTGGCCATCTTCCCGCCGGATAAGCGCGGCGGCGCGATGGGCCTCATCGGTCTCGTCATCATGTTCGCGCCGGCGATCGGACCGACGGTGTCCGGGCTGATTCTGGACAAGATGTCGTGGGAATGGCTGTTCATTCTCGTCATTCCGTTGGCTGCTTTCTCGATCGTGTTCGCGGCCGTCTTCATGAAGAACGTATCCACGATCACGAAGCCTAAGGTGGACATCTTGTCCATTCTGTTCTCTACCGCCGGGTTCGGCGGCATCGTCTACGGCTTCAGCTCCGCGGGCGAGAGAGGATGGTCGGATCAGGAAGTCATCTGGACGATCAGCGTCGGCGGGGTCTCGCTGGTGTTGTTCATCTGGCGTCAGCTCCGGCTGAAAGAGCCGGTGCTCGATCTGCGGACGTTCAAGTTCCCGATGTTCACGCTCGTCACGATTCTGCTCTTCGTCCTTATGATGACGCTGTTCTCGACGATGACGATGCTGCCGATGCTCCTGCAAGGCGCGCTGCTCATGACTGCGTTCAAGTCCGGACTCATCATGCTGCCGGGCGGCGTCATCAACGGCATCATGGCGCCCGTCGCGGGCACGTTGTTCGACAAGTTCGGGCCTCGCGTGCTCGTCATCCCCGGTCTTGCGATTACCGTCGGCTCGATCTGGATGTTCACGGGAATCGACGCGGGAACGAGCACGGGCTATATCGTCACGGTTCATATTCTGATGATGATCGGCCTCTCGCTCGTCATGATGCCGGCGCAGACGACCGGCTTGAATCAGTTGCCGCGCCATCTGTACGCGCACGGCTCCGCGATTCTGAATACGTTGATGCAAGTGTCCGGCGCGATCGGGACGGCGCTGTTCATCAGCATCATGTCGAACGGCCAGGAGGATTACCTGGACAAGTCGAGCGATCCGGGAGCTCCGGCGGAGATCGCGAATTCGCTCGTATCCGGCATCAACGACGCGTTCTGGATCGGTCTGGTTATCGGAATCGTGGCGCTCGTCATCGGCTTCTTCATCCGCCGCGTGAAGCCGCCGGAAGGCGAAGAAGCGCGCGAGCCGATGGGTCACTAATCTTCGCATCAAGGACAAGCCCTGCACGACCAAAAAACGGAAGCCCGCGGGCTTCCGTTTTTCATATCATCATCCCTCATTACTTGCTCAACGCGTCCAGTACCGCCTGCACGCCGTAAGCGTTGCCGATCGGACCGTAGCCGAGAGCGAGCTGGCCGTCGACGCCGTACACATGGCCGTTCTGCACGGCCTTCAGCTTCTTCCATACTTCGCCGTCGTCCCACTCGTCGGTAAGCGCGGGGATCGTCTTATCGCTGTAGTTGAAGTAGCCAAGGACGATATAGTCAGGGTCGAGCACGCTCAAGCCTTCAAGCGATAGCTCCGCGCCTTCTGTCATATCGATATCGGCGGATTCCGGCGCCTTGAGTCCCATGCCTTCATAGTACTGCTTCGTGTAATTCGTTCCTTGGAGCCATACCGTCTTGTCGCGAACTTGCAGGAAGGCGACTTTGCCTTCCAAGCCCGCGAGCTTCTCCTTCGAAGACTGCAGCAGCGCGTTATAGTCCGCGATATACTTCGCCGCCGTCTCTTCTTGGCCGACGATTTCGCCGAACTTCGTGACGAGCGCCGGCCAGTTCGACCAGACGTCCGTCGTCGCTTCGTCGATCACGACGGTCGTGGCGATCTTCTCGAGGTCGGCCGTAATGTCCTTGTTGACCGCGTTGCCCGCGAGGATTAAGTCCGGCTTGTAGGCGAGCAGCGCCTCCAGGTTCACTTCCGTGTTCTCGCCGACGATCTTCAGCTCCTGCAGCTTGTCCACGTAAGGCTTATAGCTATCCGTATGAAGCGTCGATTGCGCCTCCGTGAACGGCAGAGCCAGCGCGACCGACGGGATGTCGAACAGCAGCAGCGAATCGCCGTAGCCCCAGTGAACGACCGCAACCTTCTTCGGTTGCTCCTTGATCTCAATGTCGCCGTTCGCCGCTTGGATCGTGCGCGGGAACGCGCTAGTCTCTTGCGACGCGGGAGCGGAAGCCGTAGCCGATGCCGTGCTCTCCGGGGAAGCCGAAGCGGTATTGCCGCTATTCGCGGCATTGTCGTTCGCGTTATTCGAGCCGCAAGCGCTCAGGATTAGAACGATAACTAACAAGCTGGCCCATAGGGCTAGTGATTTCGCGCGCATTCTTCGTCAAGCATCCTCTCTGAATTCCATTATCCGATAACGATTCTCATTATCAATGATGAGATTATCATTCCCCGGCTTGAATGGAAATGGAGATATTCCCGACTTTATAATGGACGATTTCTTCTGCGATATTCTCCGACGGCGCCGGGAGGAAGTCCAGCGTGCTTCTTGAACAGCCTGCTGAAGTAATAGGCATCCAAGTAACCGACGCTCCTCGCGACTTCGGCGACCGAGAATTGACCCGTCGCGAGCAGCTCTCGCGCCCGGTTCATCCGATACTGGATCAAGTAATCGATCGGCCCGATGCCGACGTACTTGCGGAATAGGTAGGAGAAATATTTCGGCTTCATGCGGCACCGTTCCGCCAAGCTGCCCAGCGTAAGCGGCTGCGCGAAGTTCGCTCGGATATACGCGATCGTCTCGTCGATCGGCGCATGGCTATCCAGGTTCCGGTGTTGGCGCTCGGATCGGAGGGCGTTGTTGAGCAACCGGAAGAAGAGCGTCTTCTTCTCCAGCAAGCCCATCGCGTCCGGCGACGAAGCCGCCAGAGCGAGCTGGTCCAGCAGCTGAAGCAGCTCTGGACGAGGTCCGCATGGAGCATCGTGATGTCCGTCAAGCTCGCCGGCTCGGCTCCTTCCGCGACGCAGGGGAGGTAATGGACGAGGCAATATTCGAACGGTTCGTCGCCGGTACGGATTTCGAGCCGCTTACGCCAGCCCCCTAGCAGCGCTTTGCCGGGCTCCATCGCATACCGATCGTCATCCTCGAACCGGAATTCGGCGCTGCCCTTCAAGCAGACGATTAAGCCGCATTTGGTCGTGGGGCGGTTGACGTGTCCGCCGTACGTCTCGTCCGGAGCCAGCACCGTCCGATAGACGCCGTGCACGTCGATAGGCGTACTCGCGAAAGCTTGCGCCAGTTCCTCGTAGGAATAGGCCATAGCCGTTTCCCGCCTTTCCGTAATGTCCGATTGTATCTCATTATACATTTTCCGCGGACGGGCCGTAAAAATCAATCATCGCGGAGTACAACCTGTCGCCGTGCCGCATATGCTGTACATGAGCAACCATCCTCCCTCAAGGAGGTGATGCAAAATGTCGATTATACCGTTGACGTACTGGATGGAAGTCGCTCTCTGGGTCGTTCTTGGCGCGATGGCCGTCGATTTCCTGATCGGCCTGTTCCAATCGCTTACCGGCGGCAAGATCTCGGTCGAACCCGTCCTTGGCCATTTGAAGGACATCGGAGGCTACGTGCTGGCGCTATTGATCCTGGCAGGCGTATCCGTTATGGACACGACGGGCTGGATCGTGGAAGCGGGCTATTATGTCGGCGCGATTGCCGTCGTCGTCAAATATTTAATGAGCATTAAGAGCAAGTTCTAATCGATCCCATCGATAGGAGAGGGGCTCCGCATAGGGCGGAGTCTCTTTTTCATGCTGTTGAGAGAGCGGGGAATTGGATAAAATAAGAGAAACGAGGTTGTCTCGCGTCCGTAGAATGATAGGCAAGCTAGATTGGGATAAAGGGGATTGATCATGCAGACGCCTTGGAAAAAAGCGTTCGCGTATATTTTCGCCGGGCAAATCTTCTCGATTCTGACGTCGTCGATGGTGCAGTTCTCGATCATCTGGCATCTGACGGAGACGACGGAATCGGCGGTCGTGCTAACGATAGCCGGGATGATCGCGTTCCTGCCCCAAGCGGTGCTCGGGCCGTTCATCGGGGTATGGCTGGATCGGATGAACCGCAAAAAGACGATGATCGTCTCCGACTCCGCGATCGCGTTGTTCAGCCTTCTGCTGGGCGTATACTTCTACTTTGGAGATCCGAGCCTGGCGTTCGTCTACCTGATCCTGCTCGTCCGCTCGGTCGCGGCCGCGTTCCATGCGCCGTCGTTCCAAGCGGCCATTCCGTTGATCGCTCCGGCGGAAGAGCTGACCCGGGTAGCGGGCTGGCACCAGATGGTGTTCTCGGTGTCGACCGTCATCGGTCCGGCGCTCGGCATCGCCGTCTATTCGGCGACGTCCATGGGCGTCGTGCTGTTCTTGGACGTGCTCGGCGCATTGATCGCTTGCCTCATGCTGATGAGGGTTCGCATCAACCAACCGAAACCGGCGACGCACGAGAAGAAGGACTTCGCCGCGGAGTTCAAGGTCGGCTGGCAGGCGTTCGTCAAGGTGAAGCCGGTCGTCATCATTACGGGGGCGACGGCGGTATTCAGCATCGCGTTCATGCCGCTCGCGACGCTATTCCCGTTCATGACGCTGTCGCACTTCGGACGGGGAGGATATAGCGCGAGCCTCGTCGAAGCGGTGTTCAGCGCCGGCATGATCGCAGGCGGGCTGGGGTTGTCCGTCCTGGCGTCGAAGGCGAAGGACGTCACGTACATCTGGCTCAGCCTCGTCGCGATCGGCGTCGCGTGCGCGGTCAGCGGCGTGCTCGATCCGGGCGCGTTCGCCGCGTTCGTCGTCATGTCGTTCCTGATGGGAGCGGCGTCCCCGTTCTTCAACGGACCGTACATGGCGATGATTCAGCGGGCGTTCGAGCCGGAGATGCTCGGTCGCGTCATCTCGCTCGTCACGAGCGTCATGCTGCTCGCTTCGCCGATTGGACTGGTGCTGGCGGGGCCGATCGTGGACAAGTTCGGCATCGAGTCTTGGTTCTTCTGGGCGGGCATCGTGACCGTCCTGACCGGGCTGTTCCTCCTGTCTCAGATCAAGCGGCTGCAGGTGGACGCGGCGGAGACGGCGCAAGCGCAATCCTAATGCTTCAAGCACCGAGTTGAGATGACGAATCGTCATCTCAATTTTTTTATGAATTTCTTCAGTGCTTTTCCCTCGCGGTCGAAATCGACTTTCGCTTTGAAGTTGTCGCGGATATTGTGGCATAGAGCGGCATACCGGCGTTCATCCGAGTAGTAGACGATCTTTCGCGCGATCTCGCCGGGCGTTAATCCGTCTATGGCCACGCACGTGATTCCGTCCGACATAAGCTCTATTCCCTGTTTGTCTTCGTAGTCCGCCATTCTTACGATCATCGGCCGCGCTACGGCGGCGCTGTTATAGATCACATGCCCGTACCCGTCGCCGCCGTTCTTGGTATGCCATACGAATCTGGCCTTCTTCATGCATCTCGCGACTTCGGCGGGACCCGCGGCATCTCCGTCCCGGCAGTTCCCGCCGAAGCTTCGGAACGTCCAATCGGGCATTAACCTTTCTATCTCTTCGAACAGCTTCCAATCCGAAACATATTGATCGGCCGTCGCGAAGCAATTGATGAAGGCGTGAATATGGCGGCCCGGGGATGCGAAGTCGGGATGGAACACGGTCAGATCGAACTCTTGATGATAACGAATATAATGGATGTCGCTAGGTACGTCTCTAACTAGCGCGCTGGACATCACGTTCCGCACCTGCCTATCTTCGATAGTCCAAGGATTGCCGATCTGGAAGATCAGCTTCGGCTTGCGGGGATGAACGGCGCAGAGCCGGCGATAAGGTTCGATATGCTCGGGGACCGAAGCGATTACGATATCCACCGGCATTCGGTAGAAGGCTTCTAAAGTAATAGCTTTATGGGCGAATCCTTCGTCTTGGTACGAGTAAACGGAAGGGTAGGGAAGACCTGCGATCGTTCCCTTCAGTTTAAGCGGCGTTGCTCCTTCTATGCTCAGATACTGATTCACCACGCCCGGGTCGTCCGACAACCGCCATAACCCTTGGGTATGCCAATCCAAGCCGATGGGACGATAGAGACTTCCGTTCATGCGTCCTTCGAACAGCATGATCAGACTGTACAACAGCGAGGAGTGATGGAAGTCGGCGAATACCAACGGCTTTGCGTTCACGGGGTTCCCCTCCTTCATGTTATTGCCGCACCCGGTCTGTTTGTCTAGAACGATTGCGGATAATCGACATACACATGACTGTATATATTGCCGACTGCGGGTAATCCATCAGTGGAGGTTGCGAGGATGCAGGTTGTTTTCCGGAATTATTTCTACGAAGCAACGGGCTTCGGCAATTGCGCTCGCCAATTAGCCTGTCGGTTGGAGGATGCCGGCGTCGACGTGAGAATCGAGGTCATGGGAGACCGCAGCGTTTCCTTGGATAAATCGGAGTTGGACAGATTGCGCAGATTGGAGAACAAGCCGAATCAGAGAGACCAGGTCCTGTTAACCCAGGAAGTTCAAAGGCGTTCGCAAGATCGGGGAAGATTCGCGAAGGCGCTCAGCTGTACCATGTGGGAAACTTCCAAAGCCCCGGCGGAGATGGTGGAGGGCTGCAATCAGTTCGACGGTCTTATCCTGCCGAACGAGTTCAATCGTCAAACCTTCTTGAAGGGCGGCGCCAAAGTCCCCTTATTGATCGCGCCTTACGGCGTCGACGCCGACCTGTTCCATCCCGTCGGGAGACGGGAGAGGCTTGGAGAGAGCGAGGAGACGTTCGTATTCCTATCCGTGTTCGGCTGGTCTCACCGCAAGGGACCGGACATTCTGCTGAAAGCTTATCTGCAAGAATTCGGCGAGCATGAACCCGTCGTGCTCCTGATCAAAACGTTCGCGAAGCCGACGGAGCCCATACCGCGGTCCTGGTACGAGCAAGCGATTCAGCAGGTGCCGAGAAAAACGGGCACGCCGAGAGTACGAACGTTCACCGACATTATGACCCCCCGGAAATTGGCTGAGTTATACCGCGGCGCGGACTGTTACGTGTCGCCGACGAGAGGCGAAGGGGTAGGTCTTCCATTCTTGGAGAGCATGGCGTGCGAGACGCCGGTCATTGCCACGGGGTGGAGCGGACATACCGATTTCATTAAGCCCAGCAACGGATACTTGATTCCTTTTCGCTTGGTACCCGCTCAGCCGCTGCATTATACCCAGCTCTACAAACCGGACCAATTATGGGCGGAAGCGGATGGCGGATCGCTGCAATTGATCATGAGGAAGGCGTACGCCGATCGCGATATATCGAGAGCCAAGGCGAAGCAAGCGCGAGAAACCGCGATGCGATGGAACTGGGAACGTTCGGCGGCCCTATTCATCCAGGCGATCGAGAAGACCGTCGGAACGAGAATAACCGCTCCCAAGACGAATGAAATACTGAAACGATAGCGGGGGTATAAGGGATGCGAGTTGGAATCGATATGTACTACGCCCAGCATCAGGTGGCGTTCGACGGTATCGGGAACTATGCTTTTTCTCATATTGCTCATCTATCGGAGCATCCCGATATACAGCTGTATTACTTTCAGCCGGACTACCGCATTCTGACCAAGGAGCAATATCAGACTCAATTATCGAACTTTATTCTGGATAATCGGCTGGATATCTTTCACTTCCCGAGTCCGATGCAGATTCCGTTCCCGGAGATCATCTTGCATGATCGGTTGCCCCGGGTTCGGTTAACCGCTCTTGTTCACGATATTATTCCGTTGATCTATCCCGACGTGTACTTGGCGGATAAGAATATCAAGCGGCTATACCATCTCCAATTGGCGATGCTCAAGAACTTCGATCATTTGTTTACGAACTCGAGGTTCACTGGGAAGGACCTCGTTCGAATCGGATTCGCTCCCGAGTCCATCACGGCAATCGGCGTAGGCTGCCAGGATTTTTTCGTGCTCGAGCAAGCGGATCTGCAAGAAATGCGGCATTTATTCCCTGTAGATAAGCCTTACGTAATGGCGTTCAACCCTTCCGATTATCGCAAGAACGCGGAGAGAATCATTCAAGCGTTCGCTCGGGCCGCGGAACATTCCCGATTCGGCGCGAATGTTCGGTTGCTGTTCGTCAATCAGCTTTCGGAAGCCGTCAGAGCGAAGCTTGACGGGCTGGCGGCGGAGTGCGGCATTGCGGATCGCGTCTTCTATACGGGTCGAATAAGCAAGTCTCAGTTATTGCGTCTGTATAACCGAGCGCAGGGACTCGTCTTTCCCTCCTTGTACGAGGGGGTCGGGCTGCCTGCGCTCGAGGCCATGCTATGCGGAACGCCCGTTCTTACGTCCAACGGCAGCTCCATGCCCGAGATCGTCGGGGATGCGGCCATTCAAGTGGATCCGCATGACGTGAACCAAATCGCGCAAGGGCTGGTCGAGCTCGTGTCCAACGCCGCATTGCGGCGCAAACTCGTCGAACGCGGGTTCAGGCAAGCCGAACGGTTCCAGTGGACGGCCGTATCGAACCGTACGGCCGCCAAATTCCGCGAGCTGGTCAAACAAGCCCCGAAATTGAAAAACATAGCGGAGCATTCCGTTGCGAACGACGAACTGGAGGATACGTTGGAGCAATTGAAATCGGATCTGGCCGAGAGATACGATCGGGACAGGGAAAGCTTGCTGAACGAATTGCGAAGCGACATCGATAGAACCGTAGCCGATCTCTATCAATATATCGACCGGATGTTCGAGCAAGGGACGATCGGCGATACGCATCCCAAACCGTCGATAACTTCCGCCTCTCGTCGTATTCATGAACGGAGTACGGGCCATCGGAGGAGCAAACAACGAAATCGATCGAAACAGAAGTCGTCGTTCAAGAAGAAGAGCTCGACGAGGCGCAGGAAGATCGCGAAGCGGGCGGATTAGAACGCCTTTTCCAATCCTTCGTAGACGACATACTTCTTGTAGGCTTCAATGTCTTGACTTCGGTAAACGCGAAGAAGCTTCAGTTTGGCGCGCAAAGTGTTCAAATCCAATATTCGATCGCTTAATTTGAACGCGTACAGATTGTTCTTGACTAACCGATGCATCACCTCGGACAAGGCGATATGTTGGGGATGTCCGTATTCTCCGTTCAAGCCGTGCGTTACGATCATTTCATATGTTCTTTCGTTAAGTACCCGCTCGATATCCCGGCTTAGCCGCGTACGATCGAAGTCGCCGTCGTACCGATCTTCATAGTTCCATATTTCATAGTCTGCCTGCACGAATGCCATGGCTTTCGCGTATTCGCGCCTTCGCGATTCGTTATCTCCGTTGGTGACGCAGATCACCTTCCAGCGTTTATCCCCCAGCAACAACGCTCCCCCGAATATGCTCTCGTCGTCGGGATGAGCCACGACCATAAGACGATCAGCCAATCGATGATCCCTCCGCGCGCGATACGGCCTATTTTTTTCCATACTATGAGTCGCTTCGGGTTTCGTGCAAGAATTCGATCGCCGCCGAATAACGACGAACCGGCGATCGCCTCTTGCGAGGGATCGCCGGTTCGTATATCCGTCTATTTGAGCTTGCTCAAATCCTCCGTTCGATGGAATATGTTAGGAAAATTCGAACCCTGTCTGGGCGAATGACATAGATTGATCCTACAACGGGATTCAGGAGAAGGAGAGACTCGCCATGAAGCGATGGAGACAGACCGCCATGCTGTCGCTCGCCGCCGCGTTGATCGTCGTGCTGGCCGCTTGCGGAGGGGACGGCAACGACAAGTCGTCCGAGAAGGTAACCGTCAAGTTTTCCGAGGTAATCCGGTCCATCTTCTACGCGCCGCACTATGCGGCCATGTCGCAAGGCTTCTTCGAGGACGAGGGCATCGCGCTCGACCTCAACACCGCCCAAGGATCCGATAAGGGCGCCGCCGCATTGCTCGCGGGCACGGCCGACATCTCGATGGTCGGTCCGGAGACGGCGATCTACATTCACAACCAGAAGGGCGATAAGACGCTCAAAATATTTTACCAGCTTACGATGAAGGACGGCTCGTTCCTGCTGTCCCGCGAGAAGCTCGATTCGTTCGAGTGGAGCGACTTGGCGGGCAAGAAGGTCATCGGGTGGCGTACGGGCAGCGCGCCGGGGATGGTCATGAACTCCACTCTGCTGAAGGAAGGGGTGACGGACGCCGAAGTCGTCACCAACATCGCGGCACCGGCGATGGCGGGCGCGTTCGCGAGCGGCCAGGGCGACTTCATCCAGTTGTTCGAGCCGGTCGCGTCGACGCTCGTCAAGGAAGGCAAGGCGTATTACGCGGCATCGCTGGGCGAAGCGTTCGGCGCGTTCCCCGAGACGTCGTACGTCGCGACTTCGGACTATATCAAGGATCATCCGGACGTCATCCAGCGGTTCTCCAACGCTGTCGCCAAGGGCGCCGCTTGGCTGCAGACCGCGTCCGACGACGATATCGCGAAGGCGCTCGCCCCGTTCTTCGAGGGCACTTCGAGCGATCTGATCATCCAGTCGATCGAGCGGTATAAGGGGCAGGACACATGGACGACCGATCCGGTGATGACGCGGGAGCAGTTCGATACGCTGCAAGCGGTGCTCGTCGAGAACGGCGTGCTGAAGGCGGAAGAGAAGATCGCGGATATGGACGCCGTCGTCGATATGACCTACGCGAAGAAGATCGATACGGAGTAACCGGCCATGAAGCAGATCGAAGTGCATGACGTCGGACTCAGCTATTTTACGCCGAAGCAAGAGACGGAAGCGCTCCGGGACGTGAACATGGAGATCGGCTCGGGAGAGTTCATCAGCATCGTGGGACCGAGCGGCTGCGGGAAGAGCACGCTGCTCTCCCTCGTCTCCGGCATGCTGAAGCCGACGTCCGGGAAGGTGTTGGTCGGCGGCCGGGAAACGTCGGGCGTCTCCCCGAAGGTCGGCTACATGCTGCAGCGCGACCACCTGTTCGAATGGCGCGACGTGCTGAGCAACCTGCTCGTCGGCGCGGAAATCCGGCGGCTGGACCGAGGAAGGGCGCTGGTTCGGGCGCGGGAGCTGCTGGAGCGTTACGGGTTGGCGGGCTTCGCCGGACACAGTCCGGAGCAGCTGTCCGGCGGCATGCGCCAGCGGGTCGCGCTCATTCGGACGCTCGTCACCGACCCGGACATTCTGCTGCTCGACGAACCGTTCTCCGCGCTCGACTACCAATCCCGCCTAACGCTGGCGGAAGACGTGTTCCATATCATCAAGGATCAAGGCAAGACCGCGATCCTCGTCACGCACGATATCTCGGAGGCGATCAGCATGGCCGACCGCGTGCTCGTCATGTCGAAGCGTCCGAGCTCGATCATCGCCGAATATCCGATCTCGTTCGAGGAAGGCGAGGGCCTATCCCCGTGGAAGAAACGGGAAGCGGGCCGGTATCACGAATACTTCAACTCCATATGGAAGGATCTCGATGGCCATGTCGTCACCGCGCGATAACGAGCCGTCGCCGGGATACGTCCGGTACAAGAAGCTGCAGAAGCGGGCGCGCGCGGGGATCGTCCTGTCGCGCCTCGCGCTGCTCGTCGCATTCCTCGGACTATGGGAACTGGCGGCCAGGCTGAAATGGATCGACCCGCTGCTTACGAGCCAGCCGTCCAAGGCGGCGACGACGTTCCGCGAGCTGGCGTTCGAAGGCTCCCTGTTCATGCATGCCCGCGTGACGGCGACCGAGACGATCATCGGCATCGTCGTATCGATGGCGCTCGGCACGTTGATCGCCGTTCTGTTCTGGTGGTCGACTTACGCTTCCAAGGTGCTGGAGCCTTATATGGTCGTGCTGAACGCGCTGCCCAAGGTGGCGCTCGGGCCGATCTTCTACATCTGGCTCGGCGACCGATATTCCGTCTACGGGATGGCCGTCGCGATCTCGGTCATCGTCACGATCATCATGGTGGAGAACGGCTTCAAGGACATCGCGCGCACGAAGCTTCAGTTGATGGATTCGTTCGGAGCTACCAAGCTGCAGATGCTGCGGATGGTCATGCTGCCGGCCAGCGTGCCGAACCTGATCGCGACGCTCAAGGTGAACGTCGGACTGACGCTCGTCGGCGTCGTGATGGGAGAGTTCCTGTCCTCGAAGGCGGGACTCGGCTATCTCATCATCTACGGCGGGCAAGTGTTCCAGATGAACATGGTCATGGTCAGCATCTGCATGCTGGCGCTGATGTCCGTATTGCTATACGGCATCGTTAATCTGATCGGCAACGCGCTCTTGAAGCGGGGCTTTCACGGGAAGATGTGAGGCCTCGCTTTGCTTTTTTGCTTTCGGGCGCGTATGCGAGTAGAATAGATCAGTCTGCCCGGAGATGGGGTGCCGTCTTCGGGCTATGCGCCGTCCCGATGATTCGTCAAATCGCCGGGTATCGATCGGGGCATTTTACAGTACGTTGGGGGTGGAAGAACGCGTGGAAACCGAAACGAAGCCGGACCTGCAGGCCGTGCCGATCTGGCGTTGCGTAGACAAAGAATGCAAAGCCTGGACGCGGGAAGAGCTGGCGACGTCGGACGCGCCGGAATGTCCGCTGTGCAAGGGACAGATGATTCGGGGCATCAAGCATTTGCCGAAGCTCGTGAAGAAGCATAAGGCGGCGCGCAAGCCGGCCGATCCTTGGAAGTAGAGAGATAGACTATTAAGAACCAAAGACGCTTTCCGCGATTCGCGCAGCGTCTTTGTTCGTATTTCAGCCTCTATATACGAAGATTCGTACCCATGACGCAACGGTCAGTTGATCATTCGCATTCTCCCTTGCCAATACGGCTTGCGAATTTCCGCTTTGTTCAGCTTGCCGACCGAAGTTCTGGCCAGCGTATCCGTAATCGCTAATCGAGTAGGGAGCTTATAGACCGCAAGCCGGCCGGCGCACCAGACCCTGAGCTCCTCTAACGACAGCTCGGCATGTTCTTTTACTACGATCACTGCGGTCACCTCTTCGCCATCGTCCGGCAGCGGCGTTCCGATGACGGCAACCTCCTCGATCGCGGGATGCGTGCTCAATGCTTCCTCGACTTCCGAGCCGTATACGTTCGAGCCGCCTACGATAACGATGTCTTTTTTTCGATCCAGCAGATATAGAAAGCCGTCCTTGTCGAACTGGCCAATATCGCCCGTATGCAACCATCCGTTCCGCAGCGCATTGCTCGTCTCTTCGGGATTGTTCCAGTACCCCAGCATGAGTTGTTCTCCTCTGCAGATGACCTCGCCGAAGGCCCCTTCCTCCACATCTTGGCCCGATTCGTCGACGATGCGTACTTCGAAAGGCCGTTGTCCCCAATACTCCGTATGCTTCGGGTTCCCTACGGATAGGATTCGGTCGGGGGTGCCTAGGGCAAAACAGTCGTTAATGGAGACGAAGCTAATGAATTGACCGCTCTCCGTCTGCGAATATACTTCGATCAGATGGGCGTTCGGGAATACTTCGCGCGCTTGCTTGAAGGTTGTCTCGCCGAAGGGAGTGCCGCCGCAGGAAATGCCTTCGACGTAGGGTATAGGCGTGTCCCGTTGCGTCAGCAAGCGAACGATGTCTTTGAATAGCAACCCGACGGTGCCGATGGATTTCAGCTGTTCGCGCTCGATGAGCCGCACGGCTTCTTCCGCTTGCAGCGGGTACGTGTCCGGGTAGACAAGGCAACCGCCTTCGAACAACGTTGTCCACAAGATGAACTGTCCGGTCAGGTGCGCCTGGTTCGGGACGAGGGACTTCTTCGTCTTGTTGTGTCCGCCGCCTCTCTCCGGATTCAGGAATGACCAGCTGGCGATGCCGCGGTGCGAGTGCATGACGCCTTTGGAACGGCCGGTCGTTCCGCCGGTATAGATAATGAGCGCGACATCGTCGGGCGATGCTTGATGCCATAGGGTTAGTTGAGGGGAGTCTGAGATGAAACTCGCGATGGAAGGGCGGGATTGCGTCGAACGAACGGGAATGGGGTGGATAATGGAGAGTGTTTCCACGCATTCGGAGATTTTCGCGTTCTCCGAATCGTAGACGATGGCAATCGGGTCGGCATCTCTGACGATCTGGACAATTTCATCTCGCGCTAGACCGGGGAAGATTCCAACCGGTATCGCTCCGATGGCGATTGCGGCGCATTCCGCGATGGCGAGAGAGGGGGAAGGGTCGCTAAGCAGAACAATCCGATCGCCAGGCTTGACACCAAGCTCCCGTAGTCCATAGGCAACGCTATTCGCGTAACAAAGTACTTGTTCGTAGGTGTAAGAACCATGTCGATCTTTCATGGCATCGCGATCGGGCTGCATGCGGGCGACCGTCGGCAGTATTTGCGATAGCAACATAGCGGCGCCTCCTCCTTATGAATTGTAATAATTCCTATAAATTTACCCTGCTATTGAAGCGTATCATGGGAGAGGCGGTGCGACAAATTGCGATTATTTATAAATGCAAGAGGTTTTGGTTATGGGTAACCAGACAAAGCAACCTCATTGAATTCCCCCATGCATAACGGTAAAATGAACGATATATGGAAACGTCGATAAAAGGTGGTCTGAACGATGGCGCATGCATTCGCGATCGAGCCGAGCGGCTACACGCCGTTCGAGAACGAAGACGAGGAAATCTCGAAATGCCGGGAATGGGGCTTGCTGTCCGACAAGGCGACCAAGACGAAGGCGTTCACGTACAAGAGGGCCGGACAAGCCTGGGGCTGCAGCATCGTCGGCTACGTCGATTCGTTCACGGCGGTCATCGCGTTCGAGAGCGGGCAGCGTCATTGCATCCACCCGTCCTTCTTGAAGGAGATGCAGGCGTCGAGCTTCGGCAGCCGGGCCGTAGCGGATAGCGAGGCCGAAGGCGCGGCAAGCGGTGAAGGCGAGCCGGTAGTCGCGGCGCAAGCGTTGGCAGAGCCGGCTGCCTCCGAGCCAGCGGCGGCGCCGGAACCGGTCAAGGCGGCTCCGCCCGCGGCGGCGGAACCGAAGAAGGAGCCGGCCGCCAAGCCGGGCAAGAAGCAGAAGCTTCAGTTGCCGGAGGACAAGGTGAAGATGACGGCGACCGTTCAGGAGTTCGCGAAGGTGCCGAACCACTTCACCGAAGAAGAGGACGAGGTCGTCATCTACGAGGCAGTCGCGATTCTCGATCCCGAGATCGAGGTCGGGCTGGCCTGGTCGAGCCATAGCGCCACGCTGAAGAAGCTGGAGCTGGCGGTCGGCGACAAGCTGACGTTCGACGGGAAGATCGCGGCGAAGAAGCTGCTCAAGCATCCGGTCCCGTACAAGATCAACAACCCGAGCAAAATCCAGAAAAACGCCGAAGAGTGATCCGCGTAGGATCGCTCTTTTTGCGATTAGCGATCGGGGGAGGAAGCCGTGAATAAGACGTTGTTGCAGGACGGACTAACGATCATCGCGCGGTGCAAGCCCGTCACCGGCGACATCTGGCACGCGCACTACGGCGCCGCCGCGATCGCGGCATACGATCTCGCGCGAGACGATCGAATCGATCCGGAAGCCGCGCGACGTCTAACGGAGCAGGCGAAGGAGATGGTAAGACGTCACGCGTTGCCGGCCTTCGAGACGGACGGCGGATCGCGCCTCGTCCACGCCGCCGAAGCCGAGGCCGTCATTGTCGCCGCGCTCGAGCGGACGATCGACGGGCTGCACTGGGTCGGCCACAACGCGATCTACGCGGCGCATAGCTTGCGGGCGATTCGGGAGCTGGGCGGCGAGGTAAGCGAGGATGTGCCTGACGGTATCGCGCAACTTATCGGCTCGTTCGAGCGAACGATACCGGGCCGATCTTGGCTCGGCTACACGGCATCCGAAGTCAAGCGACTCGTCATCGAGCCGTCCGACGGCATGCCCGACATCGAAAGGCCCGAGCAACTGTCCGAGTTCGTGCTCGGCGAGCTTGCCGCCTTCGTAACGATCTACCGGGCGGAAGCGCACCACGACCTGATCGGTCATCTGCTCACTTACTCGCACGCGCTCAACCTGCTGCACGACCTCGGTTACGCTGCCCAGTTCAAGAGAGGCGTCGTTCCGCTGCAACGGCTCGCCAAGGCGCTCCGCGCTAGCCGGAGCATCCCGCCCGACGACCCGATCAAGCTCGCATCGCCGGTCGACCGCCTGCCTCTCGTGCCGGCGAGGCGCTCGCCGCATCTGCCCGAAGAGGCGGCGTATTGGGGCGACGAGGTTGCGGAGCACGACTGGGATTACGGCCATTCGTTCAAGTTTCCGGCCGCGTTCTACGATCACTCTCGTCGTGCTCGTTACGCAGACGTCGCGGTCGTTCGAAACTTTCGATACCTCATTAATCTTAAGCACGGTTAAAGAAAAGGTGGAGTCGCACATGTCCGTTCGTCAACGCATGACCCGTAAGTCGATCATCGCAGGGATCGCCCTCGCCCTTGCGTTCGCAAGCGTACCCGTCCAACCGGCGCGTTCCGCGATCGCAGCACCGGCCGTGGCAGCTTCTAAGGCAGTCAAGCAGCCGATTGACGTCGACGACGTCGCGATCGCCGAGAAGTTATTCGGCTTCATCGCGGAAGAGCTGAAGCTATCGGAGGCCGAAGCCTCGGAGCTCGACGCGAGCCGCCTTATGGAAGTGTTCCTCGGCGGAGTGCCCGCCGGCTACGCGAGGCAATTCGTATCGTTCGTCTACCGCGAGGAGACGGGCATCGAGCTGTTGCTGCTGGCCGCCGACGCGAATCTGACCCGCATGCGGTTGCTCGGCAGCGCCGATTCGAGCGAAGAAGGAGCCCTATTCATCAACATGGGCAAGCTGGAGCTGTCGACCGATAACGATCGCTTGATCGTCTGGACGCAGGCGCCGTTCCGTGCGTTCGAATCGAATGCCGAGCTGCAATGGAACGGCGAGAAGCTCATTGTAGCGGTGCATGAATACGACGATCCTTCCCAAGCGTACTTCGATAAGAAGGGCGAGCTGATTCGCAAGAAGGACATCGCCGGGCTGCTTCGCCTGGACGAAACCGACGCGGCGTCGTATCCCGCCTTCTATCAGGAATATTTCGAGCTGGCCGGGCCGGCGTTGCTATTGTCTCACCAGAAGGCGCTGGGCTTCTATCAGCAAGACTTGAAGACGGCGATCCGCTATCTCGCTTACGGACTCGGCCAGTATGCGGACGCGTTCGGCGTCCGGTACGAGGACGGCAAGCTGACGAAGGCTGACATTGTCGGCTCGTCCGAAGAATTCGCCATGCAGCCGACGATCGGCTTCGGCAAGTACGTCGCCATCCTGAACGATTACGCGTACTTCCTGACGCTCGCCGGACGCAACAAGGAGGCGAAGCCGCTGCTCGCGAACGTCGTCAAGCTGGCGCCGGATCGCGTGGTCGCGTATTTGAACTTGGCCGACGCCGAGTGGGCGCTCGGACTGAAGGCGGACGCCAAGACGCATTATAAGCAGTATTGGAAGCTTCTCGGGAGCAAGGCGGCGAAAGTCGCGCCGAAGCGGGTGCAGGAACGGATCAAGGCCAAATAAAGTTACTCCTTATGCGCCGGGACCGTCACAAACGGAGCTTAAGCGGAACCTATAGGATAGCGGGATTCTTATGCCCGCACCGCGGATCGAGGTGTACGTCATGTATGACGCATTATATATGAAACACGGAAGCCGGATGAAAGGCATCGCTTATCGCATGCTCGGCTCGGTATCCGACGCGGAGGACGCGGTTCACGACGTCTTCGCGAAGCTGGCGGCGGGAGAACCGGTCGAGATGCAGTATCCCGGAGCGTACTTGGCGAAGCTGACGGTCAATCGGTGCCTCAACATTCTGAAGTCCGCCAGAAGGCGCCGGGAGAGCTATATCGGAGCTTGGCTGCCGGAGCCGATCATCGAGTCGGCCGAGCAAGGACCCGAGGCGAGGCTGGACAGCGACGGAGACGTCTCGTACGCGTGGCTCGTCATGCTCGAGCGGCTGACGCCGGCGGAGCGGGCGGTATTCGTGCTGCGCGAGTCGTTCGGGTACGGTTACGACGAGCTGGCGTCGATGCTGGGCAAGACGGAAGCGAACTGCCGCAAGCTGCAGTCTCGCGCGGCGGCCAAGCTTAAGGATGCGCCGCAACAGACGGCCCAACCTGAGCCTGAGCACGTCTTCGTCTGGATGAAGGCGTTCCTGAAGGCGGCGCGCGACGGGGATTTCACCGAGGTCATCGCCCGCCTGTCCGAGGACGCGGTGCTCGTCTCCGACGGCGGCGGCAAAGTGCGCGCGGCGATCAACCCGATCTACGGCCGCGAACGGGTGGCGGCGTTCTTCGAAGGACTCTCCGCGAAGGGAGCCTATCGGGGAGAATGGGCTGAGGTGTTCGTGAACGGTCAACGCGGGCTGATGTACCGTAAGGACGACTTCATACGGGTCATTACCGTAGTCGGGGACGAAGATGGACGAATCTCCTCCGTCTACATGATTATGAACCCG
Organism: Cohnella sp. GCM10027633; assembly: GCF_042675445.1. Taxonomy (NCBI): domain Bacteria; kingdom Bacillati; phylum Bacillota; class Bacilli; order Caryophanales; family Paenibacillaceae; genus Cohnella; species Cohnella sp. GCM10027633. The sequence goes on from NZ_JBHTGV010000005.1 coordinate 436,977, forward strand.
GATAAGCTCGTCCACGTGAATTTGCTTAGAGGCGTCACAAACGGGGAACCTACATTGTCTTAGGTTTGGTAAGCAACACAATAACCGAATCACGAGGAGGACAACCCCATGCAACAAAGAATCGACTACGTAAAAGTCGCGCCGGGCTTATTCCAACACATCTTGCAATTGGAGCAATATATCCGCGGAGCCGGCTTGGATAAGAAGCTGCTCGAGCTCGTGAAGATCCGCGTATCCCAAATCAACGGCTGCGCGTACTGTCTCGACATGCACACGCACGAGACCCGCCAAGGCGGCGAGAGCGAGCAACGCATCCATTGCCTGCCCGCTTGGCGCGAAGCGCCGATCTATTCCGAGCAAGAGCGTCTGGCGCTCGAGCTCGCGGAAGTCGTCACGCTGCTGCCTTCGAACCGCGTATCCGACGAACTGTTCGGCCGCCTGCGCGAGCATTGGGACGAGAAGGGCATCTGCGATCTCGTCGGCGCGATCATCACGATCAACAGCTGGAACCGCCTCGCGGTGTCGATGGGCAACGTGCCGCCGATTCGTTAAGCGATGTTCTATATGGTAAGAAGAGCCGGGACTCCTCCTTACGAGGGGCTCCGGCTCTTCGGCGTTCATGGCCTTTCATTACGTTTCACGGCGCGAGAGCCTTGTCGAACAGGCGGATGACCTCGGCGCTGTACGTCTCCAGGTCGAGTCCGGACGTGATCGACGTTCCGGCCAGTTGCTCGCCGATCGCGCCTTGGATCGCGCTGGCCATGACCGGCACGAGGAACGGCCCGAAATCACCGCTTGCTTGCCCTTCGGCCAGGATGCCTTTGAGCATGGCGGCCATCGGGTCTTCTTCGCCGTCGTCTTCCAGCTTGTAGTAAGGAACGTTGTCCGGCGTTCGGGCATGGAAGATAATCTCAATCAGCGCCGCATTGTGCTTCGGCCGCGTGCCTTGGTACGCGAGATGCGAAGCGATGTACGCGTGCAGCTTCTCCCGCGCCGTCTCCGCGGCTTCCACCCGCGCGCCCACGTACGTCACCATCTCGTGGAGCAACGTCATGAGCGTATGATCCATCAGGTCGTTCTTGTCTTGAAAATGATACGACAGAAGCGCGGTGCTGACGCCCGCCCGCTTGGCGATCTGGGCGAGACTCGCGTTCGCGAAGCCGATCTCGTCGAGTGTGACGATGGCGGCTTCGATCATCTGCGCGCGCCGCGCTTCGGTGATGAAGGAAGGTTTATCTCCCGGATTAGGACCCGTCGGCATCCTTGTTCTCCTTTGCGCCGGACTTGGATTTCCTGCTTAGCCAGCCCAGCATGATGATGAAGATAATAATCGCGATATTGATCGTCAGCTTAACCGGATTCGCGTCGCTCAGCCATTCGAAGAACGAGCCGTCGGACAGCTTGCCGGCGGCTTTGCCGGCGACGACGAAGACGACGATGACCAGGCGAGCGGCGAGAATGATCGGAATGAAGGACAGCGCGAGCTTGAACCATTCCCAGCCGCTCTTGCGACCGGTCGCCAGGATCGGCGCGGCGGCGAGCGCCGTTAAGCTGCCGATGGTCATTAGAATCGGTTGAATCCAATGATACCAGCGGAACTCCGGATCGTCCAATGCGTCCCCGTAGAAGTGCCAGACCGCCCATAGCGCGGCCATGCCGATGAGCGCGCTAATGGGAGACAGCCATCTTAAGTCGTTTTGCGAGAGCGAGGTTTCGGGGGATGCGGATTTGTTCGTATCGTTCATGAACGTGTTCCTCCTCATAATTTGTTCGTTTACTTAAAATACTGATTACTTAATCAAATATTAAATCGACCGACCGAAAAAGTCAACGGGCGGTCGTCTTCTCGGGAAAAGACTTCGCCCGAGCAGCGGGTCGCGTCGTTTGATGCCGCATGGAAAACGCGATATACTTGTACCCAAAGCGTTAATAACTGGATGTCAATGGGAGGGCTAGCGCGTGGCGAAGACGGACTATCAGAACCCGGACGAGTATATTCGTACGTTTCCGAAGGAAGTCCAGGAAGGGCTGGAGCTGATCCGGCGAACCGTCAAGGAAGCCGTGCCCGAGGCGACGGAAGCGATTAGTTATCAGATTCCGGTATTCGAGCATCACGGCAAGCTGATCTATTACTCGGCTTACGCGAAGCATTACTCGCTGTCTTTTCCGCCTCCGTTCGCGGTGTTCGAGGCGTTCAAGGAGCGGTTGTCGCGCTACGCCGTATCGAAGTCCGCCGTACAGTTGCCGATGAGCGAGCCGCTCCCGACGGCTCTCATCGCGGACATGGTCAAGTTCAACGCGCGGGAGAACGAGAACAAGCCCGCGAAGAAGCGCAAGTAGCCCGTTAATCCGAACGAAGGAGCCATTGCCGCGCCTATGAACACGAACAAAATGCTGCCGATCATCGTCATCTTCTCGATCGTTCTGATCGGAATAATCGCAACGCTCTTCTTCTTGCCCGGTTACGAGGGAGCCGTCGGGTTCGACGTGACGATCCTTCCTTTTCTCAACGCCGTATTCAATCTGTTCACCTTCTCGTTCCTGCTGATCGCCTTGATCTCGATCAAGCAGCGCAATATCGCGCGTCACCGCGCCTTCGTCCTGGCGGCGTTCGGCACGACGTTCCTGTTCCTCGTCTGTTACGTCGTCTACCACTTCCTGACGGAACCGACGACGTTCGGCGGGGCTCAGTGGCTGAAATCCATCTACTTGTTCATTCTCGTCACGCATATTCTGCTGGCCATCGTGAACGTGCCGCTCGCGCTCATCAGCGCCCTGTTCGGCTTCGCGATGAAGGCCGAGCGCCACCGCAAGATCGCCAAATGGACGATGCCGATCTGGCTGTACGTCAGCAGCACCGGCGTTATCGTCTACTTGCTGATCTCGCCTTATTATTGAGGAGCTATTCCCGATGAAGTCGCACGGTTGCAGAGAGCGCCGTTGCGGCTTTTTCCTATGCGTCCGCCGATCGCCGATATGATAATTATCATGCGCAACTCATGACTATAATGCGTGGGAAGGCGATCGGCGATGCGGTAAGATGGGGTGCATAAGGAGTGATGAACGATGAACGCGGCAATCGAGCTAGAGCGGGTCACGAAGATATACAAGGGTAAAAAAGCGGTGGACGATCTGTCGCTGAAGGTGGAGAAGGGCACGGTGTTCGCGCTGCTCGGGCCGAACGGCGCCGGCAAGACGACGACGATCTCGATGATCCTCGGCATGCGGCAGCCGACTTCCGGCCGCGTGAAGCTGCTCGGCGGCGATCCGAAGGATATCCGGGTGCGCGACCGGATCGGGGCGATGCTGCAGGACGTCAGCGTCATCGACAGCCTGAAGGTGGCGGAGACGATCAACCTGTTCCGCAGCTATTATGCGAAGCCGCAGTCGTTGGAGCAACTGCTTCGCATCTCCGGCCTCGAGAAAGAGCGGGACAAGATGGCCACCGCGCTCTCGGGCGGACAACAACGCAGGCTCGGCTTCGCGCTCGCCGCGGCCGGAGATCCGGAAGTCATCTTCCTCGACGAGCCGACCGTCGGCATGGACGTCACGTCGCGGCAGACGTTCTGGGACACGATCCGGACGATGGCCGACAGAGGGAGAACGGTCGTGCTTACGACGCACTATCTGGAGGAAGCCGACAGTCTGGCAGACCGGGTCGTCGTCATTAACGAAGGACGGATCGTCGCCGACGGCACGCCGAGCCAGATCAAGGCGGAGACGACGGGCAGGGTCATCTCGTTCACCGCCGGAGCTTCGGTTACGACCGAGCTGCTGAGCGCGCTTCCCGGAGTGACGAACGTCGAATGGAACGGCCGCCGCGCGAAGCTGCATAGCGGCGATACCGACCGGTTGATCGCGCTGCTCATCGAACGGCGCTTCGATATGCGGGACATCGAAATTCAGAGCGGCGGCTTGGAAGACGCGTTCCAAGCGCTCGTTCAGCAGAAAGGGGCACACTGACATGAATGGGATTACGATGCGGGCGACGTTCGCCCAGTGCAAGGCGGAGCTGCTCCGCACGGCTCGCAACCGTCGATTCGTTATTTTCTCGGTGATCATGCCGGTCATCTTCTACTTCATCTTCACGAGCACGGTCGGAGACGATACGCAGGTCGGCAACGTCGATTGGAGCTCGTATTACCTCATGTCGATGACCGTCTACGGCGTCGTCGGCGCGAGCCTTACGTCCTTCGCCCAACGGCTGTCGAAGGAACGCTCGCAAGGCTGGCTCTCGCTGCTTCGTATTACGCCGCTGCCGTCGTGGTCTTACGTCGTGTCCAAGGTCATGGCTCAGGGGTTCATTAACCTCTGCATCGTTCTGATCATGTTCCTCGTCGGCGGCTTCGTGAAGCATGTAGACCTATCGGCGACGGCATGGATCACGAGCGGGCTGTTCATCTGGATCGGCGGCTTCTCGTTCATGGGCATCGGCACGTTGATCGGCTCGCTGAAGAACGCGGACTTCGCGCAGGTGCTGTCGATGATCTGCTACATGGGGATGTCCATCCTCGGCGGACTCTGGTTCCCGACCGAGTCGATGTCCGATACGATGCAGAAGATCGCCCATGCGCTGCCGACGTATCGGCTCGGCCAAGGCGCGTGGGACGCGGTCGCGGGCGCTTCGGTTAACTGGAACGGCGTGCTTATCTTGATCGCTTACGTAGCCGTCTTCCTCGCGATCTCTTCCTACGTCATGAAGAAACAGGATGCGGTGTAAGGATGAAGCGACTGTCGACAATTCACGAAATGATTCTAAAGCGGCCCGAAGGGGGGCCGCCTTTCGCGTTCGCGATGGTGTGGCTCGTCTATCTGCTGTTCCCGATAACCGAAGTGGCGGACAAGGCGCCGGTCGAGCAATGGGTCGGCTTCCCGCTCATCGTCGCGTTCGCCGCTTCGCATATCGTAGGCTTCGTGCGGGAGCAATGGCGGTTGGCCTGCATCGTCGCTCAACTGTTCATCATCGGCTATTTCATCTGGCGTTATCACGAGAGCTTCGTCTACATGGGCTTCTATACGGCGTCGCTGCTCGGCATGCTGTCGACGACGCGGCAGATCGGCATCGCGCTGTCCGGCATGTTCATGCTGTTCGGGTTCGATGTATGGCGGTACGAAATGACGCGGACGATGGACGACTTCCTGGGCTTGCTGCCCGCGGTTCTCGCCATGCTGCTGCTTCCCGTCGCGATGCTGATCGGCCGGCGTTCGCGGCGGTTAAGGATGCAGCTGCGTCTCGCCAACGACGAGATCGAGCGGCTGTCCAAGAGCGAGGAGCGGCAGCGTATCTCTCGCGAGCTGCACGATACGCTGGGCCATACGCTGACGATGATTACGCTCAAGAGCGAATTGGCGGAGAAAATGATCGACGCGAAGCCCGAGCGGGCGAAGCAGGAAATCCGCGACGTGCAGGCGACGTCCCGCGCGGCGCTTAAGCAGGTGCGGGATCTCGTGACCGATATGAGCGCGGTGACGATTCTCGAAGAGCTGCCGAACGCCAAGCGCATATTGGCCGCCGCTTCTATCGGCGTGAAGCTGCAAGGGGACTTCGATAGCATCGCGCTTAGTCCTCTGCTCGATAACTTGCTCGGCATGTGCATGCGCGAAGCGGTCACGAACGTCGTGAAGCATAGCCGCGCTCGCCTGTGCACGATCGCTTGGGCGGAGGAGCCGGCACGGTACGTGCTGACCGTCGCCGACGACGGCGTCGGTCTAGCCGGTCGAGACGAACAGGGAATATTGCCGGCTCACGGCCACAACGGCCTGCGAGGGATGCAGGAGCGGTTGAACCTGGTCGACGGGCTTCTGAGGTTGACGCCGAATTCGCCCCAAGGACAAGGGGCTCGGCTTACGATTACGGTGCCGAAGGTTAACGCGGCATCTTCGGGGAGGATGTAGGATGAGGATTATTTTGGCGGAGGATCAAGGCATGCTGCGGGGAGCGCTGAGCGCGCTGCTCGATCTGGAGCCGGACATCGAAGTCGTCGGACAAGCGGAGAACGGGGAACAGGCGCTCGCGATGATTCGGGAGCTGAAGCCGGAGCTGTGCGTGCTCGATATCGAGATGCCGCTGCTGACGGGACTGGACGTCGCCGAACGGCTGCGTGCGGATAACGACTCTTGCCGCGTGATCATTCTGACGACGTTCTCCCGCGCGGGGTACTTCCAGCGGGCGATGAAAGCCGGGGCGAAGGGGTTCCTGCTGAAGGATTCGCCGATCGCGGAGCTCGCGGCGGCGCTTCGGGACGTGCACGCCGGCAAGCGGGCGATCAGTCCCGAACTCGCGCTGTCGTTCTGGGAGTCGGAGAATCCGCTGACGGAACGCGAACGCGAGGTGCTGAAGCTGGCGCGGGAGGGCATGTCCGCGGGCGAGATCGCGGACGTGCTGTTCCTGACGGCGGGCACGGTGCGCAACTATTGGTCCGAAGCGATTCAGAAGCTGGAAGCAAAGAATCGGGTCGACGCGATCGCCATCGCGGCGAAGAATGGATGGTTGGACTAGGCGGGCAGGTGGTGCGTGGGGCGGAGTTAGCGTGAAGACCGGCTTTCGGGGCGTGGACCCCGGGAAGCCGGTCTTTTTGGTTTGGTCGATTGCCTGCTCCGGATTGCTGCGGCAGATTAACGTTATGAGGTGGCGTTAAATGGGCGGTTTGTCGGCGTATGGCGAAATAGCTTTATGAGACAGCGTTAAATCGGCGGTCGAGCGACCGCTGGCGGAATAACGTTATGAGACAGCGTTAAATCGGCGGTCCGGCGACAGTTGGCGGAATAGCGTTATGAGACAGCGTTAAATCGGCAGTCGGGCGACCGTTGGCGGAATAACGTTATGAGACAGCGTTAAATCGGCGGTCGGGCGACAGTTGGCGAAATAGCGTTATGAGACAGCGTTAAATGGGCGGCCGGGCGACAGTTGGCGAAATAGCGTTATGAGACAGCACTAAATTGGCGTGAGGCCGGCGTATGGCGAAATAGCGTTATGAGACAGCACTAAATTGGCGTGAGGCCGGCGTATGGCGAAATAGCGTTATGAGACAGCACTAAATTGGCGTGAGGCCGGCGTATGGCGAAATAGCGTTATGAGACAGCGTTAAATTTGCGTGAGGCCGGCGTATGGCGAAATAGCGTTATGAGACAGCGTTAAATTTGCGTGAGGCCGGCGTATGGCGAAATAGCGTTATGAGACAGCACTAAATTGGCGTGAGGCCGGCGTATGGCGAAATAGCGTTATGAGACGGCACTAATCCGGCGCCTCACCTCAATTCGTGTCGTCGGAACGGTCGATGAGTAGAATGTACTCGCTCCCGACCGGAATCGAGACGGTGCGGATCCACTTTCGCGTGTCCAGATCCGAGTAGCGCGGCGATAACATCGCCTCCGTGCGGGACTTGCCGCGCGAGAGCAGCGGAATGAAGTACGGGCGCCAGCTCCAATCGGCGTTGCGGTATTGCTTCTGCACGCGCCATTCTCCGCCGTGGCTCCTGTCGTGGTTGGAGGACAATTGAATGCCGGTGTTGGTGCATAGGAAGACGCGGTGGCAAGATTCGTCCAGACTGCCGAGCATCGCCCGTATCGCGTCGTCCGCCTGGTCTGCCGGATCTGCCGAGACGGAGCGATCGGCGGCGAGCGGGGAACGGGACATCTCCTGTTCGATATCGGACCGGCGAACCGACTCGATGAGCGCGGTGCCGACTTCGTCCCAATGCGCTTGCGACTCCCGGAGCCGGTCCCGGTGATCCGCTAGCTCCGCCTCGATCAGCTCGGTGAACGCGTCCGGCGCGATGAACCCGGGGACCGCGGGGGAGAATAGGTAGCCTTGCACGTATCGCGCGCCGATCTGGATCGCCCGCCGCAAGTCGTCGCGGGTTTCCACGCCTTCGACCAAGAGCGAGGCGCCCATCTGCTCGGCCAACGTCGAGAAGGAACGCATGGCGCCCAGGTACCCTTGGTGGACGGCGCTCTTCTTCATCAAGTGAATATCGATCTTCAGCAGGTTCGGCTGAATCTGGGCGATCCGGTCGAAGTTGCTGAAGCCGGAGCCGACGTCGTCGATCGCGATCTGGCAACCGCTCTCCCGGTAGAGATTGATGATCTGGTTCAACTCCGACATGGAGCCGGTGAACTCTTCCTCCGTAATCTCGATGCAGATGCGACGCGGATCGACGCCGTACTTCTGCAGCAACTGCAAGGTATGCAGTTCGCCCGTCTTGACGTACTGGTCATAGATCCACGAGGGCTTCAGATTCAGGAACAGAACGGGAGGATCGGCCATAGCGCTCAGCTTCCCGAGCGCTTGCTCGCGCAGCAATCTGTCCACGCGCACGTGCTCGGCCACGGAGATGCCGGCGTCCGTGAAGAACGGGCCGAGGCTGCGGATCGTCCCGTCCACGGCATGCCTGCCGAGCGTCTCGTATCCGACGATGCCGCGCGTCTCCAGCGCGATGATCGGTTGGAAGTAGGCGTGTAATTCGCCTAAGGGTGCAGTGGAAGGTACGGCGTCGTCGCCTGTTGCGGTACCGTTGCGGTTATTCATAAGGAACCCCTTCGCTAGCCTCGGTGTCATGAATGTTAACATCAGCCATTTTTCATTATTGTAATGTAAAGTCTGACGTTAGCATAGTGAACATTGTCGAATTAGTAGGAATAATTGAAGATTCCGTCGAGAAGACGCCGCGCGAGCCACTTTTTACATAACTCCTCATCTATTCGCACATCTCAATAATAGTCGTTTGGTAGAGTTTGAACGTTGAAGAAATACGAGACCAATCGAGGAGGATATCTCATGGCGAAGTGGTTCATCCGAAGGAAGAGATTCATTGGCCTAGCCATGGCCGTTGCATTGTTGTTCATTACGGTAATCCCGCAAGGATTCAACGGACAAGCTTCGGCTGCCGCGAATGCCGATCACGTCGTGATCAGCCAAGTGTACGCCGGCGGCAAGGACAATGCTTCGAGTCCATCCACTTATACGCACGACTATATCGAATTGTATAATCCGACGGAGAATCCGGTTGCTCTGGATAACTATTCGATTCAATACGTTCCCGTCGGCTATACAGCGGGAGACTGGAACGTCATCGCGTTCGGCGCGAACCAGACGATCCCGGCTCATGGTTATTTCCTGATAAAAGGCAACCAAGGCGGCGGAGTAACGAATGAGACGTCTAAGGCGGTAAACAATCCGGACGTGACGGCTTCCGGCTCCTTCCCTCACTTGAGCAAGAACGGCGGCGTCGTCGCGCTCGTGAGCAGCTCGACTCCTCTGTCCGCCGCTCAGTCCAGCGGTAACGGTATCGTCGACTTGGTCGGCTTCGGCAAAACGTCCGCAGGCCCGGCGGCTTACGAGAACGCGGCGTCGACGGGCGCGTGGCCGGCGGACCTATCCTATAAGAAGTTTCTCGTTCGCAAGGGCGTGAACGATGCCGGAACCGTCATTACGCCGACGAGTACGAGCACCGGGTACGGCAACGGTTACGATTCGGATGCGAACAGCGTCGATTTCGTCGTGCTGGATGCTGCCGACGGCGGCGTTATCGCCCCGCGCGGCAGCCAATTTCCGGTCGAGCCGCTCATTCGCGGCACGGTCGAAGGCTCCGACAACACGATCGCGATGAACGACGCGAGAACGGTTAACCCGGCTAACGATTCCTTCAAGGTCAACCTCTCGAGCGTAACGGGCACCGTGTATAGCGGCAACTTGACTAGCTCCGTCTACGTCACGCCGGAAATTCCGGGCCTTGCGGTATCCGCGACGGGCGACAACGCGACCAATTCGGTTACGATTACGCTGAGCGGAACGGCGAACAGCGACGTAACGGGCGATATTCCGTTGAAGGTCGTGGTTACGTCCAACGCGCTCCAGTCGGGCGGCAACCTGTACGGCAACTCGCAAGAAATTCAAGGAGCGACCCTGCTTGCCTTCAGCGCGGCGCCGATTCCGGCACCTGAGCTGACAGTCTCGGCAGGCGACGCTTACGGTACGGCGAACACGACGCAGACGACGATCTTCGTCGACGATACGATCGGCGGAACGAACAAGCTCGTCTATAAGAGCTTAGGCGCAACGGCTGCTGCCGTACCGAACGTCGGCGATACACTGACTGGTTACACGGACTTGCCGGCAGACAAGAAAGTTACCGCTACGAACGGAGAATATATCGCCGTTGCGGAAGTGAACAACTCCACGGGTGCTGTCGTGAAATTCGGCCAAACGCCGGCTGTCGTCGAAGGAGATCGTCCCGACCTCGTCAGCGTAACGAAGATCGGCAGCTTCCAAGCCGGTCAGTCGAGCGATAGCGGCGGCATCGCCGAGATCGTGGCGTATAACCCCGAGAATAAGCGTTTCTACTCGGTCAACGGAGCATCCGTTCCGCCGAAGCTCGATATCGTCGACATCAACGCCGACGGCACGACGAATCTTCACAAGAGCGTGCGCATTAAAGAAGACCTGTTGACGCCGAGCGTTCCCGGCTTCGAGTACGGCGACTTCTCGAGCGTGAACGTGAATACGGAGAACGATCGGATTTATCTGGCGATTCAAGCCAAAGACTATTCGGCGAACGGAATCATCCTCGCGCTAGACTATGAGGGCAATTTCCAAGCAAAATATGATGCCGGCGTACAACCGGATATGGTGACTTCGACTAAAGACGGCAAGTATGTGCTGACGGCGAACGAAGGCGAGCCTCGCTTGAAGGATGCGGACGGCGCGTCCCATCCGAACGGGGATCCGAAAGGCAGCGTTACGATCGTCGATCTTACGACGGAAACTCCTGCATTCTCCAACGTTGAATTCACCGACACGAGCGTCATTGCCGACGACGTTCATATCCGCTCGGTTTCCACGAACGGCGCAATCACGGCAGCACCTACATTATTGACCAGAGGCACGAAGGCCCAAGCGGCGTACGACTTCGAGCCGGAATATATCGCGATCTCGGGCAACAAGGCTTACGTCTCCCTGCAGGAGAATAACGCCATCGCGACGATCGACATTAGCGGCAAGAGCGTTATCAGCGTGAAAAGCTTAGGGTACAAAGATTTTAGCTTGCCTAACCATTCCCTTGATCTCGTTAACGACGGTCAAATTCGTTTCGAGAACGTGCCTTACTACGGCATGTACATGCCGGACGGCATCGACGCGTATACGAACGAGAACGGAACGTACCTGTTCACGGCTAACGAAGGGGAGGCGACGGCCGACTGGCCGGGCTTCACGAACAATGGGAAAGTCGGCGGCAGCTCGCGTTACAAGAACGTCGAGATCAACACGGATAAGCTGGACCAAGGCTTCTATATGGGAGGCGGCCGGTCGTTCTCGATCTATAACGCCGACACGCTGGAGCAAGTATACGACAGCGGCAACGACTTCGAGAAAATTACCGCGAACCGGGTAACGGCGAACTTCAACGCAAGCAACAGCAGCACGTCCATGGACAACCGCAGCGCGAAGAAGGGACCTGAGCCGGAATACGTCAAGGTCGGCAAGGTAGGCAACAAGGCGCTCGCGTTTATCGGGCTTGAGCGCGTCGGCGGCGTCATGACGTACGACGTGACGAACCCGCTCAGCCCCGTATTCTTGAACTACACGAACACTCGCGACTTCAGCCAAGGCCTGAATGCCGACACCGGTCCGGAAGGCGTCGAATTCATCTCGGCTTCCGACAGCCCGACGGGCTTGCCGCTCGTGCTCGTGGCGAACGAAGTCGGCGGTACGATCGCCGTGATGCAACTGAACGTGACGAAGCTCACGCTCGATCAAACCGCTGTTTCCCTGAAAGTCGGCGACGCGGCGAAGAAGGTTAACGCAACCGTAACGCCTTCCGCGACGGTAACGTGGACGTCCTCTAACACGTCTGTGGCAACGGTAGACGCAAGCGGTAATGTAACGCCGGTAGCAACAGGCACGGCAACGATTAAAGCAGTAAGCGCGGACGGTTATGCCGCTGCCGAAGTTGCGGTAACGATATCCCCGGCTGACGGCACGGGCGGTGGAGATTTCACGCTGCGCGTGCTGCATACGAACGATACGCATGCGCACTTGGATACAGTCGCGAAGCGGGTGACGGCGATTCAGGATAACCGGACGTCGAACACGATCTTGCTGGATGCGGGTGACGTGTTCTCTGGTACGCTGTACTTCACGAAGTACGAGGGCATGGCCGATCTCGAGTTCATGAACTTGATCGGCTACGACGCCATGGTGCCGGGTAACCACGAGTTCGACAAAGGCCCTGCGGCGTTGGAGCGGTTCATTAAGGCCGCCGGCTTCCCGGTCGTCAGCTCGAACATCGATTACAGCGCGAACACGGGACTGAACGGTATCTATAAGAACGAAATCGGAGGAATCGACAATCCGATCGCGGACGCTCACATCTATCCGTCCGTCGTGCTCAGCGTAGACGGGGAACAAGTCGGCGTATTCGGCTTGACGACGGAAGAAACGGTCGGCATCTCTTCCCCGGGCGATACGCTGTCGTTCGAGAATTACCTTGCTAGCGCTGAAGCTTCGGTGGCGGCACTGAAAGCGGAAGGCATTAACAAGATCATCGCGTTGTCGCACATCGGATATGAGTTCGATCGGATCCTGGCTGACGAAGTGGAAGGCATCGACATCATCGTCGGCGGCCACAGCCATACGAAGCTGGATCAGCCCGTCGTGAGAAACGCGGCGGACGAACCGACGGTAATCGTGCAGGCAGGCGAATACGGCGATAACCTGGGCAAGCTGGATGCTGTGTTCGATACGGATGGCGTCTTGAAGTCGTGGGACGGCCAGTTGATTCCGGTTGCCGGATATGCGGACGATTCGGTCGCGAAAGCGAAGCTGGACGTATACAAAGCGGAGATTGCCGAGCTCATGTCGGAGGTCGTCGGCAAGACGAACGTTCAGCTTGTGTACGAACGCATGATCGACGGCCAGATGAAGCGCGTCGTACGCCAAGAGGAGACGAACCTTGGCAATCTGATTACGGACGGCATGAGGGAAGCGATGAAGTCGAAGATTAGCGCGCTCCTTCCAACCTCCGAGCTGTCTTCGATTAAAGGTTATATCGCGCTTCAGAACGGAGGCGGCATTCGCACGGGCATTCCGGCCGGCGATATTACGCTGGGTCAAGTTCGGACGCTTATGCCGTTCGATAACAGCATCGTCGCGGTGAAGGTGACGGGACGCGAACTGATTCTCGCGCTCGAGAACGGCGTCGCGGACGCGCCGGCGGAACGGGGCGGATTCGCGCACGTGGCGGGCATGAAGTTCTATTACGATTCGACGAAGGCGAAGCAGACGATCGACCAGTCGGCGGGAACGATTACGTCTAACGGATCGAGAGTCGTTAAGGTCGAAATTCAGAACGCGGACGGCTCCTATTCCGTCGTCGATCCGGACGCGTACTATATGCTCGCGACGAACTCGTTCACGGCGGCGGGAGGCGACTTCTACTACTCGCTGAAGCAAGCGAAGGACGCCGGCAGATATTACGAGCTGTATATGCCGGATTACGAAGTGTTCCTGGAGCATCTAGATCGGGTTGGCACGGTCAACATTAGCACGCAAGGGCGCATCGTTGATCTGAAAGGTCAGCCTCTGCCGGGCGGTAATACCGGCGGTAATACGGGAGGCAACACGGGCGGATCCACGACTCCGGTCACGCCGCCGAAGACCGACGAACCGACTTCTTCCACAGAAGGCGGCAAGACGACGGTGAAGACGGAAGTGCCTACGAAGACCGACGCGAACGGCAACGCGACGGCAACGGTTAATAAAGAACAAATCGACGCGGCGCTGAAGGCGATCGCATCGAACGGTACGAATACGGTATTGGAATTCAAAGCGACGGCAGACGCCGGCGCGAAGCAAGCGACGATCAATCTGCCTTCGGATTCGTTCAAGCAAGTGGCAAGCAGCGGCGCGGGCGCTGTCGCGATCGATGCAGGCATCGGTCAGCTCGTGTTCGACGGCAAGACGATCGATACGATCGCGGGCGCGGCGAACAGCGGCGAAGTCTCGGTCGCGATCGTCAAGACGAGCGCGGCGGACGTTGCGGCCAGTGCGCCTGCAGGCGCGAAAGACGCGATTATAGCGGCGATCGGCGACCGTCCGGTATTCGACTTCACGGTAACGGCAGGCGGCAACAAGGTGTCGGACTTCGCGGGCGGAACGGTTACGGTTAACGTGCCATACACCCCGAAAGCCGGCGAAGACTTGAACGCGATCGTTATCTACTACATCGCGGACAACGGCGACATCGTCATGGTACCGAACGGCTCATACGACGCGGCGACGGGCAAGCTGACGTTCGGCGTCAAGCACTTCTCGCAATACGCGGTGGGCTATAACTCGGTATCCTTCGATGATACGAACGCAAGCTTCGCGAAAGACTACATCACGTATTTGGCGGCTCGGAATATCCTTAAAGGCGTTAACGACACGACGTTCTCGCCTTCGGCGCAAGTTACGCGCGCGGACTTCACGCTCATCTTGGCGAGAATCGCCGGCGCGGACCTGAGCAAGTATAGCGGCAGCAGCTTCGGAGACGTACCTGCGGGCACATACTACGCGGCATCCGTTGAATGGGCATCGCAAGCGGGCATCGTCAACGGCGTAGCGACAGGCAAGTTCGCTCCGCAATCCTCGATTACGCGGGAGCAAATGGCGACGATGATCGTGCGACTGGCGAAGGCCATCGGCGTAACGCTGCCGACGACCTCCGCAGCCGTAACGTTCGCCGACGAAGCCGACGTCCAGCCGTACGCGCTGGAAGCGGCGAAGGCGGTGCAACGAGCGGGTATCATCAACGGTAAGACGCGCGCTAGCGTGTCGGGCAGCTTCTTCGCTCCGGCGGACAACGCGACGCGCGAAGAGACGGCCAAGATGCTGGCGATCTTCATGAAAGCTTCTTTGAACTAATCCATACTTGTCCGTAGGAGCCCCTCGCGAGAGTCTCGCGAGAGGGGCTCCTTTTTAACATTCCACTGACGTTCGCGACACATCTCGCTAATACTCAAGTTGTACTCTACTTGTAGACAACTACTCTACCAAAGGGGTTATCAACTCAATGAACAGAACTTCGAAGCTGTCCGCAGCCGTATTGACGACATCCATTCTTCTCGGAGCGATCGCTCCGACGACTTCGTTCGCAGCTTCTCCGGCCGCAACGACGCAAGCGAAGAAAGCCGGCTTCACCCAGGCGACCGTCGAGCGCAACGCTCAAGGCAAAGTCGTCATCCGTTGGCAAACGAACGCAGACCTCGGACCGATCAAAATTTACTGGAGCACGTCGCCCGACGATATCAAGGCGAAGGGCAAGCTGCTCGGCGCGACGATGACGAGCTACGGCGGTTACGTAGCCGCGGATCCGAAGCCGGGATCCCGCGTGTACTATTGGATCAAAGCCGGCAACGGCGCGACGGCGACGACGGCCGAGCGCCAAGTGCAACTGCAAGGCGCGTTCAACTTCCGCGACCTGGGCGGCTACAAGACGACGGACGGCAAGACGGTGAAGTGGGGCAAGCTGTTCCGCGGCGAAGAGCTCGGTCACCTGACCGCTGCCGACTTGAAGACAATCCAGGAGATGGGCATTAAGACGAACGTCGATTTCCGGACCGACGCTGAAGTGAAGGCATTGGCGGATCCCACGATCGCGGGCGTGAAGTACGTCCGTACGGACGCCGGCAACGTGGGCTCGACGGCGGACCTGCAATCGATGATTGCCTCCGGCATGATGAAGGATGCGGACACCGCGGTACAGATGATGGCCGGCTTCAACAAGCAGATGGTCGACGATCCGAAGTTCTACGTGCAATTGATGGAACTGCTCAACGATCCGAAGAACATCGGCCTGCTGCAGCACTGCACGGCGGGTAAGGACCGCACGGGTCTCGGATCCGCGATCATCCTGCTGACGCTCGGCGTCGACGAGAAGACGGTCATGGAAGACTACCTGCGCAGCAACTTTTACCGCGCCGAAGCGAACAAGAAGATGATCGACGGCGTTAAGCAGCAGATCAAGGACGAGAACGTGGTTGCCGCCATCTCGACTTTGATGGGCGTTCAGAAGGAGTTCCTGCAAGCGGCCATCGACGAGATGAAAGCGAAGTACGGCTCCATCGACGCGTTCATCGAGAAGGGCCTCGGCGTAACGAAGCAAGAGCGAGCGAAGCTGAAGGCAATGTATACGGCGTAAGCCGGAAGAAGAGAAGCCCCTCCGGACCGGAGGGGCTTTGTTATGCGAATATGCGGATATAAGCAGAAGACCCGAAGAGCGCAACAGTCGCAAGATTGTCACGCCGCGCTCGGTCCCATATGCATCGTTCGTGCTAAACTATGGGAAAATATCCAATCCAAAGGGTGATTCGCATGGTAGTGGTCATCGTGTCGTTAGCGACGGCGATCTTGCTAGCGGTCAGCGGCTTGCATCTGTACTGGGCGAGCGGCGGACGATGGGGAGGCGCGGCGGCCGTCCCGCGGAAGGCGGACGGAGGGGAGCTATTGTTCAAGCCCCGCGTGCCGGAGACGGTCGCGGTAGCGTTACTATTGCTCGTCGCCGCGGCCGCGCTTCTCGTCCAAGCGGACCTGATCATCATAGGGACCGTCGATCGTTACGCCAAGTTCGCCTGCATCCTATGCGCGGTCGTGTTCTTCGTCCGTGCTGTCGGCGAGTTCAAGTACCTCGGGCTGTTCAAGCGAATCCGGAACACGGCGTTCGGCCGCAACGATACGCTGTATTATAGCCCGATGTGCTTGTTCCTGGCGCTCGCGTACGTGCTGGCGTTGCTGGGATAACAGATTCCCAGCTATCTAGATCAGCTTCTTGTACTGCTTGATCACGCTCTGGTGCATGCCCTCGTGATAGAGGTTGAAGCTTAGGAATTGCTCGGAAGACGCAAGCGTGATGCCCGTCGACGTCGTGTACGGCGGCTCGATCGCTTGCTGCATCCGATCGCCGAGCGCTTCCTGTATGCGTGCCAGCTGGCCGCGCAGCAGCGCTTCGAGCTCCGGCAGCGTCGGGGGCGTAACGCCTTCCGGCGGGTTCAGCGGCGTCGTGCCGTATTCGAACAGCGCTTTGAAGCCGTCCGGCAATTGAAGCGGCAGTCCGATGTAATGGAAGGCGAACCGCTCCAGCACGACGTATACGTGGCCGAGGTTCCAGCGGATGCTGTTGCGGAAGCCGTCCGGGATGATGTCCGCCGCTTCCTCGGTTACGCCTTCGATCGCTTTAACCGTGCCGCCGCGTACGAACGCCAGTTGTTTGAACAAGTAATGAGACATCGCCTACGTCACTCCTCTATCCATAAATTGAGAGTTATTATACCATAAGGCGGAGGTGATCGAGATGATTATCGAACCGGCGACGCGCGGCGATTCCGCGTATATTCGCTCGAGGGATCGTCACGTGCGTCCCGACCTGATCGACTCCAAGATCGATAACGGCGAAATCATGATGATTCGCGATGCCTACGGCGCGGCGATCGGTTGGCTGCGCTACGGGTATTTCTGGGACAATACGCCATTCATGAACATGCTGTGGCTGGACGAGCCGTACCGGGGACAAGGCTTGGGCAAGAGCGCCGTCCTGCATTGGGAAGACGAGCTGCGGAGGCGAGGCTTCCCGCTCGTCATGACCTCGACGCTGTCGAACGAAGAGGCGCAGCACTTTTATCGTAAGCTCGGTTATAAGGATGCCGGGTGTCTTCTGCTCGAGGGCGAAGCGCTCGAAATCCTCATGACCAAATCGCTCTAACTCCAATTCAGATAAGGGTTGGGCATCGGATGAGCGAATTTGTCGGACAGCCCGCTCATCCGGCACAGCTTGTATAGATCGTGCGAGCCCATTAGTTGATGACGCAATGCCGCGTACATGTTGTTCAGCGACTCTCTGGCGATTCGCCGCGCTTGCTCCAGCTGGTTATTGTTCAGCTCGCGCATGACCTGGCTGACGACGTCGAGCGGATAACCGGCGTTGCGCAGCGTGCGGATCATGAGCGCTTGCCGCACGTGGGAGCGCGTGAACGTCCGGTACCCGTTGTGCGGATCGCGATCCGGCGTCAGCAGCCCTTCCTTCTCCCAGTGCCGAATGGCGGACGCCGGAATCGACGTCTCTTCCGATACTTCCCCGATCGTTAACCCCTTCCGGCGCGACTTGGCGTCCACTTCGTCGAGCTCCCGGGTCTCCAGCATTTGAATCGTTTTCTCCGTCATCGTCTTGTCCTGCCATAGCTTCGCCTGCTGCTCGTTCAGCGACCAGAGCGCCTCGTCCATGCGTCCGTCGCGGACGAGACGAAGGGCGTTGCAGGTAAGCGTCATGCCGTATCCGGGATACATGGAGCGTATACACTCGAAGTAGGCGACGTGCGTCTCCGTGTAAATCCGGTAGCCGTTGGGGCCGCGGTCGATCGGCGGGAGGACTTCCCAGCTTTCGTAATGGCGAAGCGCGCTCGTGCTGACGTTCAGCCGGCGGGCGATGTCGATCGGGCGAATAGGCAAGACGGGTTCCATCCTCTCGTGAAACATTGAAGCACCATAGTAAAGTTGAAGTTTAAATATCGACGTATTTTATACCTAACCTTATCATTTGCATTAATGTTATACAATGACCTTGCGTGGTAATCGATCGAGAAACACGGGAGGCGAACAAAGAATGAAGGATTACATTCGCATCAGAGGCGCGCGGGAGAACAACTTGCGGGGCGTGTCGCTCGATATTCCGAAGTACAAGCTCGTCGTGCTGACCGGCCCTTCGGGCTCGGGCAAGTCTACGTTGGCAATGGATACGCTGCAGCGAGAATGCCAGCGGCAATACATGGAGTCGATGGGGATGATGTCGGACTCCATCAGCAAGCAGAAGGTCGAGGCGATCGAGGGATTGTCCCCGTCGATCAGCGTCGGCCAACACGTCACGAACCGGAATCCGCGATCGACGGTCGGTACGGTGACCGATATTTACACGTACTTGCGGGCGATCTTCTCGCGAACCGGGCATCGCCCGTGTCCGAAGTGCGGAGGAGACGTGCCTCCGCCGATTCCGCAGGCGGCGGATGACATCGCGTTAGACGAGGAGGCGCCGCACGGTACGGTCGACTGTCCGCACTGCGGCGAGACGCTCGAACGGTTCGGGATGCCGCACTTCTCGTTCAATACGCACGAAGGCGCATGCGAGCCTTGCTCCGGCCTCGGTCATGTGGCGCAATTGCGGATGGAAGCGGTATTCGATACGTCGAAAAGCCTAAAAGAAGGCGGCGTCACGTTCCTCTACGACATGATGGTCGAATACTACGGGAATATCCTGAACGCGGCGGCGAAGCATTACGGCTTCTCCTTCGATCCGGAGCTGCCGCTCAAGGAGTATTCCGAAGCTCAACGGGACTTGCTCTATTACGGCGTCGAGAGCGAGCAATTCATGCGGCATTATCCGGGCGCGAAGCCGCCGAAGACGGTGACGCTCGGCAAGTTCGAGGGCATCGTGACGGGTATCTGGCGTCGCTACAAGGAGAAGGGCGGAGAGGCGGAAGGCTTGAACAGCGCGGCGTTCTTCCGCCAGCATACGTGCCCGGACTGCGGCGGGGCGAAGCTGAAGGCGGAGGTTCGCTCCGTTCGGGTCGCGGGAGCGGCGATCCAAGAGATCGCGGAATGGCCGCTAGAGGCGATTCTCGAATGGTTGGGACGCGTTCCGGCTGAAGTGCCGGCTCAGAGCCTGGATCTCGTCGAGGCGATCGTGAAGGACGAGATTCCGTCCCGCCTGAAGCGGATTCTGAACCTCGGCCTCGGTTACCTGTCGCTGAACCGGCAGTCGATCACGCTGTCCGGGGGCGAAGCCCAGAGGCTCCGCCTCGCGTCTCTGCTCGGGTCGGGCTTGACCGGCGTGCTGTATATTCTGGACGAGCCGACGGCCGGCCTGCACGCGAGAGATACGGCGGGCTTGATCGAGGTGCTTAAGCAATTGCGCGATATGGGCAACACGGTGCTCGTCATCGAGCACGACATCGAGACGATGCGGGCGGCCGATCACGTCATCGACATGGGACCGGGCGCGGGCAGCTTCGGCGGGCAAGTCGTCGGCGAAGGAAGCCTCGAGCAGCTCATGCAGGCGGAGCGTTCGGTGACGGGCGCCTACTTGCGGGAGGAGCGGGGCTACGCGGTTAACCGGAAACGCAGAGCGGGTACCGGGCGATCGCTGACCGTAATCAACGCCCATGCGCGCAATCTGAAGAACGTGACCGTCTCGTTCCCGCTCGGCAGTCTCGTATCCGTGACGGGCGTGTCGGGCTCCGGCAAGTCGACGCTCGTGTTCGACCTGCTCGCGGAAGGGGCGAACGGCAACCTGCGTCCGGACGGCTGCGACGGCATCGAGGGTACGGAGGAAGTCGGCGAATGGATTTCGGTCGACCAGTCGCCGATCGGCAGAATGCAGCGTTCTAACGTGGCGACTTATACGGATATTTTCACCGCGATGCGGAACTTGTTCGCCGGATTGCCAGAGGCGAAGAAGCGGAAGCTGACGTCCAAGCACTTCTCCTTCAACACGCCGGGCGGACGGTGCGAGCATTGCCAGGGGCTCGGCGTGCTGACGCTGGACATGCACTTCCTGCCGGATATCGAGGTGCGCTGTCCGGCTTGCCGCGGGCGCCGGTTCCAAGACGAGGTGCTTCGTGTCACGTACGAGGGGTATTCGATCTCGGATCTGCTGGACATGACGGTGCAGGAGAGTCTCGGGATATTCAACGGTAACGATAAAATGGCGGAGACGATCCGCCTCCTCTGCGAAGTCGGCCTCGGCTACTTGCACTGGGGGCAGTCGGTGCGGACGCTGTCCGGAGGCGAAGGCCAACGGATCCGGCTCGCCAAGGAGCTCAGCAAGAAGACGAAGAAGCATACGCTCTACTTGTTGGACGAACCGACGACAGGCTTGCACCCGGCCGACGTGAAGCGGCTGACGGTGCTGCTCGACCGGCTCGTCGACGCGGGCAACACCGTTATCGTCGTCGAGCACAATCTCGAGCTGATCCGCGAATGCGACTGGGTCGTGGACATCGGGCCGGAGGGCGGCCTCGAAGGAGGCACGGTCGTGGCCGAAGGCACGCCGGAGCAAGTCGCGCAAGTCCGCGGCTCGCATACGGGCCGGCACCTGCGCGAGGCGCTCGGGTAGAGACGGGGCGGAGAGGATAAGACAACGGCGGCTACAGGGCGTGATCCTGTGCCGCCGTTTGCGCGTTGTTGGCTCTTGTACGTTTACCTATTCTTCGCGATTTTGAATAATAATGATTTTCATTCTCAATGAGAATATGATACGATTAAACCATTCTAATGACAAGGATCGAACGCGTCTACCGTCACGATTCGGCGCTTCGCGGTCCCAGCGCAGGCAGGCCTATTCAACAGAGGTGAATTCGGAGTCATGCTTAAACGATTTTTCGCTTATTATCAGCCTTATAAGGGGCTGTTCCTGCTCGACTTCGGTTGCGCGGTGTTCGCGGGCTTGCTGGAGCTCGCGTTCCCGGTCGTCGTCAACCGCTTCGTCGACGATCTGCTGCCGGACGGCAATTGGCAGATCATCGTATGGGCTTCCATCGGATTGCTCGCGCTCTACATACTCAATACGGTCCTCAGCTATATCGTGAACTATTGGGGACATATGCTCGGCATCAACATCGAGACCGACATGCGCAAGAAGCTGTTCGAGCACGTCCAGAAGCTGAGCTTCCGGTTCTTCGACAATACGAAGACCGGCCATCTGATCTCCCGGCTGACGAACGACATGATGCAGATCGGCGAGATGGCGCATCACGGTCCCGAGGACTTCTTCATCGCGATCATGACGCTGTTCGGCTCGTTCACGCTCATGATGTTCATCAACTGGAAGCTCGCGGTGCTGACGTTCCTGGTCGTGCCGGCGATCATCTGGCTCGTCGTCTACTTCAACGGCAAGATGACGAAGGCGGTCGAGCAGCTGTTCTCGGACATCGGCGACTTCAACGCCCGCATCGAAGACAACGTCGGCGGCATTCGCGTCGTGCAGGCGTTCACGAACGAAGCGCACGAGAAGGCCCAATTCCAAGCGAACAACAGCCGCTTCCGCCTGACCAAGCTGCTCTCCTACAAGCTCATCGCCAAGAACGGTTCCATCAGCTACATGATGATGCGCTTCGTCACGCTGTTCGTCATGGTGTGCGGCACCTGGTTCGTCATTCATGGCCAGCTCTCGTACGGGGAGTTCATCGGATTCCTGCTGCTCACCCAAGTGTTCTTCCGGCCGATCGAGAAGATCAACGCCATCATCGAGAGCTATCCGCAAGGCATCGCGGGCTTCAAGCGCTATACCGAACTGCTCGACACGGAGCCGGATATCGCCGACAAGCCGGACGCGCGCGACATCGGCAGGCTGCAGCGGGACATCCGCTACGAGAACGTCTCGTTCGGTTACGAGGACGAGTCGCACGTGCTCGCGGGAATTAACCTGACGATCCGCGCGGGCGAGACGGTCGCCTTCGTCGGACCGTCCGGCGCCGGCAAGACGACGCTGTGCAGCTTACTGCCTCGCTTCTACGAAGCGGCCGCCGGGTCGATCCGCATCGACGGCGTCGACATCCGCGACGTCAAGCTCGCGTCGCTTCGCGAGCAGATCGGCATCGTGCAGCAGGACGTGTTCCTGTTCTCCGGAACGGTGCGCGACAATATCGCGTACGGCAAGCTCGGCGCGAGCGAGGAACAGATCTGGGAAGCGGCTCGACTGGCGCGGTTGGATACCTTCATCCGTTCGCAGCCGGAAGGGCTCGAGACGATCATCGGCGAGCGGGGCGTCAAGCTGTCCGGCGGGCAGAAGCAGCGGCTCGCGATCGCGCGGATGTTCCTGAAGAACCCGCCGATTCTCATCCTCGACGAAGCGACCTCCGCGCTCGATACCGAGACGGAGACGCAGATCCAGCAATCGCTCGCGGAGCTGGCCAAGGGGCGCACGACGCTCGTCATCGCGCACCGGCTGGCAACGATCAAGAACGCGGACCGCATCGTCGTCGTGACGGAGCAGGGCATATCGGAGCAAGGCAGCCATCGGGAGCTGGTATCGGCCGGAGGCGTGTACAGCCGTCTTCACCAAGCGCAATTCGGAACGTAATTACCTTCATATACAAGGAGTGGGCGACATGAGCGAGAGAGACGTTTACGACGTAACGATTATCGGGGGCGGTCCCGCGGGGCTGTTCTCCGCTTTCTATAGCGGGCTGCGGGAGATGAAGACGAAGATTATCGAGTTCCAGGAATTTTTGGGAGGCAAGGTCAATGTCTATCCGGAGAAAATGATCTGGGACGTCGGCGGGCTCACGCCGGTTACCGGCGAGCAGCTCATCGAGCAACTGGTGGCGCAAGGACGGACGTTCGATCCGACGCTGGCGCTCGGCGAGAAGGTGACGTCGATCGGCAAGGAAGAAGACGGCACCTTCGTCCTGCAGACGTCTTCCGGAGCGACGCATTATTCCCGCACGGTCATCCTGGCGATCGGCTACGGCATCCTGAAGCCGACGAAGCTGAACCTCGAAGGCGCGGAGCGCTACGAAGTCGCCAATCTCCACTACACGGTCAAGTCGATCTCGAGGTTCAAGAACAAGACGGTGCTCATCTCCGGCGGCGGCCACACGGCGATCGACTGGGCGAACGAGCTCGCGCCGATCGCGAAGCAGGTCATCCTGTCCTACCGCAAGGATTCGTTGAAGGGACACGAGGCCGACGTCACGAGAATGGGCGAGAACGGCGTCGTCTGCCTGCTCAACACCGAGCTGGAGAAGCTGCTTGCGCAGACGGGCCAAGAGGCGATCGACCGCGTCGTGCTGCGCAACAACGAGGACGACTCTCTCGCGGAGATCGCCGTCGACGAGATTATTATCAGCCACGGCTACGACCGCGACCGGACGTTGTTGGAGAACAGCGAGGTTCGCATCGACATGAAGGACGAGTGGAACATCGCCGGGACGCCGATGAGCGAGACGTCCGTACCCGGCGTCTTCGCGGCGGGAGACTTGCTCGCGCACGACGGCAAGCTGCATCTGATCGCAGGCGCGTTCCAGGACGCGGCGAACGCGGTCAACAAGGCGAAGCAGTTCATCGCGCCGGAAGCGGAAGCGTGGGGCATGGTATCGTCCCATAACGACCGTTTCGCCGAGCGGAACCGCGAGCTGAAGAAGCAGCTGTTCGGCAGCTGATCGCCCCAAGAGATACAAAAAGGTTGGACAACGGCTTCAAGCCGTCGTCCAACCTTTTTTTGTGCATACGTACATGGCAAACCGCTTATTCGTCGAAATCCGGCAGCGGCTTGACCGCCGGTTCCTCCGCGGGCTTC
Source organism: Cohnella sp. GCM10027633 (assembly GCF_042675445.1). Classification (NCBI taxonomy): domain Bacteria; kingdom Bacillati; phylum Bacillota; class Bacilli; order Caryophanales; family Paenibacillaceae; genus Cohnella; species Cohnella sp. GCM10027633. The sequence continues at coordinate 461,297 of NZ_JBHTGV010000005.1, forward strand.
ACCTTCTTGATGAAGAACGCGAGCGCGAGAGCGGCGATCGTCATCCACATGGCGACGATGAACGAATGGTTAATGCCGTAAGTGGTCGCTTCCTGAACGATCGGCCCCATCGCGGCCTTATCCGTCGGATCGATGCCGTTGGCGGCGATGAGCTCGACCGTCTTATCCCCGGCGCGGTTCGTCATCACCGTAACGAGCAAGGCGGTACCGAGCGCGCCCGCGACGTTCCGGAGCGTCTGGGACATCGCGGAGCCGTGCGCGTTCAGACGGCGAGGCAACTGGTTCAGGCCCGCGGTCTGAATCGGCATCATGAGGAGCGACATGCCGAACATCCGCAGCGTGTAGATAAGCATCATATGGTTGTAAGTCGAATCGACGTGCAGGTGGCTCAGCTCGTACGTGGTGAAGGCGGTGATGAGCAGGCCGACGACGGCGAGCCAGCGGGCCCCGATTTTATCGAAGATCATTCCCGTCACCGGGGACATGATGCCCATCAGAATCGCGCCCGGCAGCAGGAGCAGCCCCGATTCGATCGGCGAGAATCCGCGCACGTTCTGGAGGAAGATCGGCAGCAGGATCATGCCGGAGAACATCGACATCGTGACGATCGCGTTAATGAGCGTCGTGAGCGAGAACATCGGATACTTGAACACGTGGAACTCGAGCAGCGGCTTGTCGGTCCGAAGCGAACGTACGATGAAGATGAGCAGGGAGGCCGCTCCTACCGCCAAGCACGCGATAACCGTCGCGCTGTCCCAGCCGTCTCTTCCCGCGTCGCTGAAGCCGTACAGCAGTCCGCCGAACCCGAGCGTAGACAGGATGACGCCGGGAATATCGAGCTTCGGATTGGACGTCTGAATGACGTCCCTCATCGCGTAAGCGCCGTACGCGAGCGCGATGAGAGCCAGCGGCAGCACGATGTAGAACAGCACGTGCCAGTCGTAGTGCTCGACGACCCAGCCCGACAGCGTCGGTCCGACGGCCGGCGCGAAGATCATCGCGATGCCCATCATGCCCATCGCCTTGCCGCGTTCTTCTACGGGGAAGATCGTGAGGACGACGATCGACATAAGCGGCATGAGGATGCCCGCGCCCGCGGCTTGAACGAGCCGGCCGGCCAGCAGGATGCCGAAGGTCGGGGAGACCGCGCATAACACCGTGCCGGCCGCGAACAAGGAAGCGGCGACCAGGAACAAGCGTCGGGTCGTGAAGCGATTAATGAAGTAGGCGCTGATCGGCACGAGCACGCCGTTGACGAGCATGTAGCCGTTCGCCAGCCATTGGATCGTGTTCTCGGTGACGTCCAGGTCTTTCATCATGACCGGCAAGGCGACGTTCAATAACGTCTGCGCGAGCAAAGCCACGAAGGCGGCAAGAATCAGAGCGGCCATGATCGGCCCTCTGCGAATCGTCGTGGATACCATGTTAGCCATTGTGGTGAGGCACTTCCTCTCTGACTTGATCTAGAATGCGAATGATGTCTTGCTGGATGCGATGCCATTCCAGTTGGTCGCGCTCGGAGAGCTGCAGCAGCGGCTGAAGGAACTTGATCTTCGTCGCTTCGGTCTCTTGCCTAAGCGTTAGTCCCTTCTCCGTCAAATTCAACGTCATCGCCCGGCGATCCGCCTCGGTGCGCTCACGCGAGACGAGCTCGGCCTTGACCATGCGGTCGATAATGCCGCTCATCGTGCTGTTGCCGAGGTTCATTCGTTCCGCGAGGTCCGACAGGCGGATGTTCGGATTCCTGGCCAGATGCGCAAGGACGATGAACTGGACGGGCGTGATGCCGTGCAGGTTCGCCGCGCTCTGGAGCAGTTGGTAGAACGTCTTATTGAGCTCCCGATGGGACTGCAGAATTTGCAAGAAGCGTTGACTGTCGTCCAAGATTCATTCTCCTCGATTATTTCGCATGCGAAGTATTATCCGCTCATCTTCGCCGGAAGTCAATTGGACGATTGCAGGAAGGCGAGGATTTTACTCAGGATGTCTCCAAACCGTGGAATACATGCGGCGCAATAGGCGCACAGCCAAAAAAGACCCGCGATAATCGCGAGTCGGGCTGCGTATGATCGGAGCGAGGCTTAGCGTATGAAGCCTTACGAAGAGAGAGGCAGCGTCCTCATGCGGATTTCGCCGGTCGCGACGCTCATCTCGAGCGTGCGGCTAATGCCGCCGCCGACGTCGATGTATCGAGGCGCGATGTCCAGCTTCCGCAGCTCCTGGCGAACTTGCTCGACGTTGCGGCTGCCGATCTTGAACGGATTGCGGCGTTTGACCGAAGCGGCGCCGCCGTATACGCGGACTTCCAACGTCTCGCTCGGGCACCCGAGCCGTTTGGTCATGTATTGGATGAGCAAGGGGACGCCCGTCGAAGCGAACCGGCTCGGACGTTGCCGTTCGTCGTCCTTCGAGTGGGGGGCGGGCAGCAGGATGTGAATCATGCCGGCCGTTCTGCGCACGGGGCAATAAGCGGTCACCGCGACGCACGTCGCGAGCGCGTAAGTGACGACGGTCTCCGCCGCGTTATCCGAACAAATCCATTCTCCGATGCCTACCACCTTATGCATGCTCGCTTCACCCGATCCCCTTGTTGTCGACGATTGCCGTTACTCTAAGAATAGGCGGAGCGTATTAAGAAATTTATCTAATAAATATTAAATTTCTGTTAGTATGCCGCATAAGAGGGCTTCGTCAGCGGGCAGTCGGCGAACGAAGGGGCGTCGGGAACGAAGCGGGCCAGCTTGCGCATGAAGTAGCACGATTCGGGAAAATGATGCTCCAGGAAGCGCAGCGTCGCGCGAGAGAGGACCGTCGCGTCGGCATACTGGACGACGATGCCCTGCACGAAACGGTAGAAGGCCATCGTCGACTTCAGCACTTCTCCCGCGAAGTAACGTTGGGCAGGGAATCCCGGCGGCGTGAACCGAAGAAACTCCTCCATCGCGTAGTTGGTCATGCGGTATCCTCCGAAGACGCCGGCATACCGTTCGGCCTCCAAGGAGAGGCGGCGCTCGACGGGATCCAGATGATTGAGCAGCAGCAGCGCGTGTCCTTGTTGGTCTTCCAGCCACAGATCGAACAGCTCCGTTAGCGTCAGAGGCTCGGCGGGAGCGCCTTGCATCCAATAACCGAGCTGGCGCAAGTACTCCCGATTTTCCCCGATCGTGCCGTTGAAGTAAGTCGGAGTCAGATTCACGTTGACCCGGTTCCATAAGCGCAAATTCTGAATATGTCCTTCCAGTCTGCAATACCCGTCGGCGAGCGGGTATACTTGCCGGGCGAACGCGATCATCGGCTCGGAAGACGCGGGGGCGTCCGCCGGCAATCGGGAAGCTTGCCGCACGGCCTGATGGAACGCGGCGATGTAGCGGTCGGCTTCCTGCCACCACTGCGTCTCGGCCGGCGACATATAATCGCGAAGGAAATACGCATGATCCTCGAGCACCTCGAGCCAGAAGAGGTGTTCTTCTCGAATCGAGATTCGAGAGTCTCCCGCCTGCATCGTCAATGAAAGCCCTCCGTTCGGGAAGTATTCTTCCATCAATGTATGTAGGCGTACCTTGCATTAGACGAACCGGCGCCTTGCCCATGCGACGAGCGGATACACGAAGGGCAACAGCTCGAAGGCTAGCGCGTACGTGGACCAGCAACTGGCGAAAAAATCGGACATATCGGACGGGTTCTTCGCCTGATGAATCGACACGAGGACGACGAGGGCTCCGAGCGGGGCGGCGATCGGCTTGTAGTCCTTGAGCGCAAGCGCTTGGGAGGTGACGAACGTTCCCGCGGCGAACAGAATGCTCAGCTTAATGAAGAAGGCGGTGATCCAGATCGAGACGATGACCGCGTCCATGTTGTGGATGAAATCGCCCAGATGGACGAATCCCGCCAGCTCGAGCGCCGGATAGATGAGCGTCGCGGTAAGCTTCGGTCCGAAGAACATCATGACGAGTACGTACTCGGCGATCAGAATGTATATCCCGGCTAACGAACCGATCCATATGGCCCGACTCGCGCGCCGGGGGGAGGCGAACTGGGGAACGATGAACGCCAGCAGGATCAGCTCTCCGAACCAGGGGAGAATGGAGTAAGTTTGCGTACCAATCGTTCGCCAGTCGTGAAAGCGGATGAATTCGTGCCAGATCGGCATATTCATGTCGGCGACGAAGAACAGCGGCTTCACCAGGAAGAACAAGCCGATGAACAGGAACGTGCCCTGAGCGAACCGGAAGACGGCGGACACGCCGGCCTGCGTCAACGCCCACGCCGCCAACATGACCAGGGCGGACACCGCGATCGGAGGCGTCTCGCGCAGATAGGTCAGGACGAAGAAGTCGGTGAATTCCCGGAGAATGAACGCCGCCAGATGCAGGAGGAAGAACGCGACGAGCAGCAAGATCGCGGTATGGGCCGCCCGTCCGACGATCGCTTTGCCTTGAACGCCCAAGTAAGCTCCCGGCTTCTTGATCGCATAGCGCATCGCCAATACGGAGAATGCGGTCCCCAGTACTCCGCCGGCGATCAAGCACCAGATGCCGTCCGTCGAAGCTTCTCCGGCCAACGGGCTGAGCAGGAACGCGATCGACGTCGAGAATACGAAGGTGAACGCGAGCGAACCGATCTGAATGTTCGTGATGCTGTTCTTCTCGTTCATTGGTTCGTACCCGGCTCCGGAGGAATTTGCAGTATCCAGCGTTGTACCGGCTCGAACACGAGGCGAATCGGCTCGTTCGGGCTCGTCCAGCCGGGGAAGAGCAAGGAGAGGACGCCGTACGTGAATACGATTCCGGTGACCGCGAAGTTGATCAGCTTGTCGCGCTTGGCCCCTTGGCTTCGGCGCAGTTGGGCGGCCTGGCGATAGACGATGACGGCGAAAGCCAATAGGAGCAGGAGCATGCGGCGGATCCCTCCTTCTTCATTGTTTCGAACTGCGATTAACGCCCGTGCTTCTCAGATGAACGCGGGGAACGATCTCCGCCTCCAAGTTCATGGCCAAGTTCTCGCGCAGGCGCGGCGTCCATTCCTTCCAGAGCGCCGGATACTTGTACTTCACGAATTCGCTCCATTGGAACACGTCGGCCCGATGGCTGTCGGCACGCTCGATGGCCGATTCCGCGAGCTCCCGAAGGCGCATATCGAGCGCTTGTTCAAGCTTGGCGATGTTCTTGGGATCCTTGAGGTCGTAGCCGGATTGGATCGACATCAGATCGGCCGTCGCGTCGATGGAGACGCGAATACGGACGCTTCCGCCCTGGCGGTAGGAGGTCGTATACGGCTTCACGTCGAATAGCCTGGCGCTAAGAAGGCCGCCGTCCGGCAAGTCGGTCGTCACGATCATTTCCCGCACGCGGTCCTCCAGCAGCAGAATGCCTTTCATCTCGTCAGCCTCGAATCGGCCGACGACTTTGGCATCCTTCATGAGCGCCGCGCCGCCGATGCCCGACCACTTAATCGGCTTGTCCTCGCTCGGCGGCTTAAGGGTTCGCATGTCGAGCTCCGGGAGATAACCGTCTCCGAGATTGTTCCAATACGAGTAGAGAAGGTCTCGGATCGTCACCGGAGGGACGCGTTTAATATGGGCGGCTTCCCGCCAGATCTCGGCGGGCGTGCGTTCGAATACGGTCTCGAGCTTGGCCAGGTTCTTGGCCAACCCATTGTAATAGAAGACGAATACGCGAAGACGGAAGTCGGGCGCGCGGACGAGATGGTCGAACAAGGCGTCCATGCCCGCCCGGGCGAACTTGTCTCCTACGATAATGACGCGCATTTGTCCCCAGTTCACGGATCGGGGGAGATCGTCCTGTATGTTCTGGATCGCTTCGGCGACGTCCCGGCCCTTGCTGGTCACGACGGTATACGGCTTCTCGCTCGGAGTAGGGGCGAGCCCTGCGGATATCCGGTTAGGCAACATGAACAGGGCGGAAATTTCCGTCTCTCCTTCGTCGGTGCGATCCACGAGCAGCGTGGCGATGAACGTTCGGTCGTTCAGCTCTTCCTTGGACCAGCAGCCGGTTAACGAGGTGCATATCGCGATCGCCATGCATAGTCTCGCCCAGCGGAATCCGAGCCCCGATTGCCGATCCATTCGGATCACCGCTCCTTTCTTCAGTTGCCTTTGCCCGGTTTGCGCATCAGCTTCGGCCAAGGCGCCCGGCCCCATGCGTCCTTCATCTGCTTCTTCTTGTACGGAACGAACGGGGACAGGTAAGGCGTTCCGAACGATTCGAGGGACAGCAGGTGGATGTAGATGAAGAAGATGCCGATCAGCATCCCCAGCAAGCCGAAGATCGCCGACGTGAACAGGAGCGCGAACCGGAGAAAACGAATGCCGAGCGTAATCGAGAAATGCGGTGCCATGAACGAGGAGATTCCCGTGAACGCGACGATGATGACCATCGGCGCGGAGACGATGCCGGCTTGCACGGCCGCCTGGCCGAGAACGATGGCTCCGACGATCGAGATCGTCTGCCCGATCATCGTCGGAATGCGTTGCCCGGCTTCGCGCATCACTTCGAACGCAAGCTCCATGATCAGTGCTTCGACGATCGCGGGGAAGGGAACGATGTCGCGGCTCGAAGCGATCGAGATGAGCAGGTTATAAGGCAGCATCTCCGGGTGGAACGTCGTGATCGCTACGTATGCCGAAGGCAAGATGAGACTGACGAAGAAGAATAGATAACGCAGGATGCGGACCCAACTGCTGAAGAAGAAGCCCTGGTAATAATCTTCCGCGGACTGCATGAACGCGAGCAGCGTCGCCGGAGCGATCATTTGACTCGGCGTTCCGTCCGTCAAGATCAGGATGCGGCCCTCGAAGAGCGCCGACGCGGCGACGTCGGGCCGTTCCGTATTCAACAGGGTCGGGAACGGAGAGAAGCGGGTATCCAAGTATTCTTCGATAACGTTGCTGCCCTGAAGGCGATCCAACTGAGGGATCGCCTCCAGCTTGGCGTTCACGTTATCGACCAGTTTCGGGTCGCATTCTCCTTCCAGATACAGCAGCATGACGAGCGTGCGCGACTCGGTTCCGTACGAATATTGCCGGACCTGGAGCTTGCCGCTCTTCACGCGTTGGCGAAGGAGAGACAGGTTCATCCAGATGTCTTCGACGAACGCTTCCTTCGGTCCGCGGATCGTCTTCTCGTTGTCCGACACGCTGATGGACCGCGACGTCGTCTGGTGGAACGGGAACAGAATGCCATCCGTCCGGCCTGCTACGCATAGCAATGCTTGCCCTTCGAGCAAGCCGCCCATCGCTTCCTCGCCGGTCTTGGCGACCGCGTTCGGCGTCGGGAAGAAGGCTCCGAGGACGAACATGTCGGCGACGGTTATGCCGGCGTCATGAATCGGTCTTTCTATTAGAGGGCGCAGGACGTACGCTTGCAGCATGCTCAGGTCGATAGCGCCCGATAGGTAATAGAGCGAGTAGCGAAGCGCGCCTTTATCGATGGTCTGGCAGTGAACGTCGTTGCGTCCGCGCAGGCGCTCGTCCAGCCATTGTGCCAGTTCCATGCGCATGCATCCTTTTTTTGGCTATAGGTTCCGTCATTCCGTTAGGAAATATGCACCAGCGAATGAAGATAACTTGTCTTTCGCGATCATACCTGTCACAATTTTGAACGATAATAGTGGCCGAGAGCGCCGATCCGTCATTGACGTTGAGAATGATTATCAATTACAATGGATTCAAGTACATAATAGAAGTCGCGCAACGATAAGGTGGCAATCATGAGTCGTAAACGTTCAACTTCGGTCGATCCTTCCTTGGTCGCAGACGCCAGAAGCAAAATATACGCGAGGCCGCTCACGGGGACGTTCGTGCTCGTCGCGGGAATCATCCTGCTCGCGCTCGGCGCCGCGATCTGCGTGTCTTACGGGGCGGCGGATATTAAAGTGGCTACCGTCTGGGAAGCGATCTTCCGCTTCAATCCCGATCTGACCCAGCATCAGATCATTCAAGAGCTGCGCCTGCCGAGAGTGCTCGGCGGGGCGCTCGTCGGCGTCTGTTACGCGGTGTCGGGCTCGATCATGCAAGGGATGACCCGCAACCCGCTGGCGGATTCCAGCTTGCTCGGCTTGAACGCCGGCGCGGGCTTCATGCTGGCACTCTGCTTCGCGTTCTTCCCGGGCATGCCGTACGCGCAGCTCATTCTGTTCGCGTTCCTCGGCGCAGGGGCGGGTGCCGCCCTCGTGTTCGCGATCGGCGCGGCGGCCAGAGGGGGCATGACGCCGTTGCGGCTCGTGCTCGCGGGGTCCGCGATCACGGCGATGCTGACGGCACTCAGCGAGGGCATCGCGCTCTACTTCCGTATCGGGCAAGATCTCGCTTTCTGGTATGCCGGGGGACTGGCGGGCATCTCGATGGGCCAGGTGAAGCTCGTGTTCTGGTGGGTGTTGATCGCGTTCATCTGCGCTCTGATCCTGTCGCGTTCTATCACGATGCTCAGCTTGGGCGATGACGTCGCGAGAGGGCTCGGCTTGGACACGCGTTTCGTTAAGGTCGCGGGGACGCTTGTCGTCGTCGTTATGGCGGGCTCGGCCGTCGCGATCGCGGGCGCGATCTCGTTCGTCGGTCTCTTGGTGCCGCATCTGACGCGCAGGCTCGTCGGCGTGGACTACAGGTGGATCATTCCTTGCTCCGCCGTGCTCGGCGGTCTGCTCGTCATCTTCGCGGATCTCGCGGCGAGAATGGTGAACCCGCCGTCCGAGACGCCGGTCGCGGCCTTGATCGCGATCATCGGCGTGCCGTTCTTCCTCTACTTGGCCGCCAAGGAAGAGAGGGAGCTGTAATGAGAGAACCGATCGTAAGATCCGAGGCGCAGCTCCGCGAGCGCCGGCGCAACATCGTCGTATTGTCCGCATTGGGCGGGTTAATCGTCCTTGTCTTCCTCATAAGCATGAATACCGGTTATACGAGACTGTCTCCTTTCGACGTCATCCGTACGTTGTTCGGGGGCGGGGATGCCGACGAGAACCTCATCCTATTCGAGTTCCGGTTGCCTAGAATCGTCATCTCCGTGCTCGTCGGAATGGGATTGGCCGTCTCCGGCTGCGTGCTGCAGGCGCTGTCGCGCAATGCGCTCGCGGACCCTGGTATCGTGGGCGTCAACGCGGGGGCGGGACTCATGGTGCTATTGTTCGTCGCGTTCTACGCGTCGCCGGCCGCAGCACCGGTGTACGTACTGCCGGTTATCGCCTGGTTCGGCGCGTTCGTCACGGCGACGTTCGTCTTCCTGTTGTCGTACCGGCGGCACAAAGGCTTGTCGCCTACAAGGCTGCTGCTGAACGGCGTCGCGGTAACGTCGGGCATTAGCGCGGTGACGATCGTGCTCACGCTGCGGATCAGTCCTGAGCAGTATCAATTCGTGGCCACGTGGATGGCGGGCAGCATCTGGGGCAAGGATTGGAGCTTCGTGCTCGCGTTGCTGCCGTTCTTGCTCGTTCTGCTGCCTTACGTATGGTTAAAGGCGCAAACGATCAATGTCCTTAATCTCGGCGAGTCGATGGCGAGAAGTCTCGGCGCACGCGTAACCAAGGAGCAAGTCGGCTTGCTCGCGGCGGCGGTCGGGTTGGCGGGCACTTGCGTGGCGGTCAGCGGAAGCATCGGTTTCGTCGGCTTGCTCGCGCCGCATCTGGCGCGCAGGTTGATCGGACCGAAGCATCAGGTCCTCATTCCGGCCTCGGCGTTCATCGGGGGCTTGCTCGTCATTACGGCGGATACGATAGGCAGGTCCATCCTGCAGCCATCCGGCGTGCCGGCCGGCATCGTCGTGGCGGTCATCGGCGCGCCGTATTTCCTCTATTTAATGGTGAAAGCGAAGAAGTAACGAACGGCTTACGTTACGGACTTCATGTACGCGTCCGGGGTTACGCCGATAATGGCTTTGAATTGTTTGATGAAATGCGCTTGATCGTAGAATCCAAGCTCCTGGGATAAGGCAGAGCCGTCAATTCGGCCGCCTTCCTCCAGGAGCTTGGCCGCTTCTTGGAGTCTGTAGCGTTGAATGACCCACTTCGGGCTCACGCCGACGTATCGGCCGAACAGCCGCTGCAGCGTTCTCGGGCCGATGCCGAACCGATCCGAGATCTGTTCGACCTTCGTCATGCCGCGATCGTCGATCGCATCCTGCACGATGCGCCGAATGAGTTCGACGTTGTCGTCCGGCTCGGGAAGACGTTCCCGAAGGAAGCTCTCGCCCATCCGCGCGATGGCATCGTCGGAATCCAGCGAGAATAGCCGTCGTTCGAACGACCCCGGATCGAAGCCGAGAATGTCGAGCACGCCGAACGTTCGTCCGGTGAGCCGAGATACGGGCTGCTTCCAGAACGGGTAGAAGCCGCCGGGCAGGAACTTGATGCCGAGCACGGCGCCGACGCCTTGCAACGTTCGAGTATACGTGCGGCGAGGAATGCCGTAGACTCCGGTGAACGATTCGCCGTTCTCTTGTTCGAACGACAGATTCACGTTCGGATACGAGAGAATCGTCTGCCGGAACGGCGGACGTCCGGTTAAGTCCCAGCGAACGATCCAGTAATGCTCGACGAAGGGCGCCAATTCCGGGGACGGTTCATAGCGCTGTAGGGAGAAGTTGCTTCGTCCGGTTTCGGCTTTCAATATTCCTCTATCCGAATCGCTCGTTTTCGGTTCCATCGTGCAGGCCTCCGTTCATAGGGTTGCTGTCGCGTTTTTACAATACTTAGCACTTCTAGTTATTCTACCATAGAGGAGATTCGGCCGATGCAAGCGAGAGGCCGAGATAGACATTCGAATGGAGGAACGATCATGGAACCGGTTCAGTACGAGATCTATGTCGGCGCCGCGCCCGAAGCGGCATGGCAAGCCTTCTTATCCCCGGAGGGAACGCGCGCGGTGTTCTTCGGCAGCGTGCTGAGGTCGACGTTCGAGCTCGGCGCGGGCTACGAATACGTAGGACCCGGCAACGACGGCGAGGAGACGGTGCACGTGTACGGCGAGGTGCTGGCGTTCGAGCCGCATCGGCTGATGAGCTTCTCCGAGCATCCAGGGCCCTCTTACCGGGAGAATCACGCGGAGCTGCGGACGCGAATCACGATGACGTTCGAGCCGGTCGGCGAATGCACGAAGCTGACGCTCGTGAACGACGAGTGGCCCGAGGGACATCCGTCGTACGAGAACAGCAAGCAGAGCTGGCCGATCATCTTGAGTAACTTCAAGTCATATATCGAGACGGGCAAGGCGTTAAATCTCGGCTGGTAACGGAAGTCGGTATATGGGCGGTGTCGGGCGGCCGTTAGGCTGCTAGGCGCCGCCTTATATTCTAGCGTTGAGCGTACACGATAATAAGTATGCAAATGGAAAATTTTACGTGTTGAAATATGTCGAATTACGGGGTATGATGTAATTCCTGCTTCGGACAACGAGGCGGACGCGAGAAGCGAAACGACGGCAACGAGAACGAAAATGGTAAAAATTACTCGTTGCAATCGCGGAGCGAACGCGGTAAGATGTAATTCCTGCCTCGGACAACGAGGCACGGACGAGAGGTTAACAGCCTCGGGCTTGTTCTTTGAAAACTGAACATCGAGCGTAATTTACGGTAATAAAATCGTTCACTTCGGTGAACAAACCAGCAAAACAGATTGAGCCTTCATGGCTCTTCGATAAAAGTTTCACTTTTATGGAGAGTTTGATCCTGGCTCAGGACGAACGCTGGCGGCGTGCCTAATACATGCAAGTCGAGCGGAGTTATTCCTTCGGGGATGGCTTAGCGGCGGACGGGTGAGTAACACGTAGGCAACCTGCCCGCAAGACCGGGATAACATTCGGAAACGAATGCTAAGACCGGATACGCAGTTTGGTCGCATGACCGGACTGGGAAACACGGAGCAATCTGTGGCTTGCGGATGGGCCTGCGGCGCATTAGCTAGTTGGTGGGGTAACGGCTCACCAAGGCGACGATGCGTAGCCGACCTGAGAGGGTGAACGGCCACACTGGGACTG